>NZ_JBQFQE010000005.1:0-325968 GCF_056536725.1 Ruegeria sp. CJ3 | reverse complement strand
ACCGTCTCTCCGATGCGTCTCAACCGTCTCTCCGGTCCGTCCCCGCCGTCTCCAGCGTCCCAACAACAACCTCAGCTGCGCCGGTGAAGGGCGTTCTAAGGTTTACTGTCTGCCTCCGCAAGAAGAAAAACACAAAATGTGCAATTTTTTTGCCGATCACGATTTTACCTATATTTATCAAACATCTAACCCGGACCATCCGCCACAATAGACCCCACCTCTGGGGCGCTCCATATGCAGGAACATACCAATACCCCCGGCCCGATACGGCGCCAACACCAGATATAGTAAGGTAACATGGCGCGCCCACAACAGCGCCGACTCGGATCGGGGCGGGCGATTCACACTGCGCGAGGGAAAACCCGCGATTCTGCGGCGGGTGAGACCACTTCAAAGTCTTGCGCATCGCCGCCGGATACGTTCAGGTCGCACAAAGCCTCCGACGCGGAACGATGATGACCCAAGCCGATCCCTTTCCCCTGATGCGCCCTGTCGGTCTTGATGGCCTGCTGATCACGTTTGCCGACACCATGACCGAACCCTCGAACCGCGCGGCACTGGCCTTTCGGGGCGCGGTTGAGGAACTGCAGATGGACGGTGTGCTTGAGACCTCGGCCTCGCTGGCGTCGGCTTATATGAGGTTCGATCCGCTCAGGCTGCCTCATGCCGAAGCCGAGGCCCGGATTACCCAGCTGCTGGACAGTCGCGACTGGTACAACGCGCCCCTGCCCGCCGGGCGGCGGTTCTGGCGGGTGCCGACGGTTTACGGCACCGATCTTGCGCCGCAGCTTGAGGACGCCGCAGCCGCCGCCGGGCTTACACCTGCGCAGGCCATCGAACGGCTGAGCCAGACGCGAGTGCGGGTTCTGACCATCGGCTTTGCGCCGGGGCAGCCCTATCTTGGCCCTTTGGGCCCTGAGTTTAACATTCCGCGCCTCAAGGAACTGACGCCGATGGTGCCCGAGGGGGCTCTGGTGCTAGCGATCTCGCAATTCGTGCTGTTCTCGGGGCCAACGCCGACCGGGTGGCGGCATGTGGGCCAGACCGCATTTCGCTGCTTTCGGCCCGATATGGAGCAGAGCTTTGCGCTCAACCCCGGGGATGAGATGCAGTTCATCCCCGTCTCGCGCAATGCGCTGGACGAGATCCGAGCAACCTGCACCGATGGCACCGGCGGCGCGCGTTGTGAGGAGATCGCGTCATGACCCTGATCGTCCACCGCATCGGCCCGGCCTGCACTATTCAGGATCACGGGCGCACCGGGTATCTGGCTCAGGGGCTGTCGCGCTCGGGGGCGACGGATGTTCTGGCCTTGCACGAAGGGGCGGCGTTGCTGGGGCAGAGCCCGGATTGCGCTGCACTGGAAATGGCGGGGATGGGCGGTACCTTCGAGGCGACCGCCCCGACAGCCATAGCGCTGACGGGCGCGCGGATGCAGGCCAGCATCGATGGCAGCCCCGTGATGTGGAACGCCTCGCATCAGATGGAGGCCGGGCAGCGGCTGGAGATTGGATCGGTGCTGCAGGGCGGCTATGGGTATCTGCATCTGGGCGGCGGGATTGAGGCCGAGATGGTGCTGGGCTCCCGTTCGGCACATCTAACCGCCAGAATCGGGCGCGCGGTGCAGGTAGGGGATACCTTGCCCGCGGTCGGAACCGGCAAAACGGGCCTGAAGTTGCGGGCAGACGACCGGTTCTCGGGCGGGCTGCTGCGGATGGTGGCCAGTTTTCAGACGTCATTGTTTGATGACGAAACGCTGACACGTTTCACGGACACCGATTTCCGACGCGGCGCGCGGGCCAACCGGATGGGGATGCAGTTGGAAAGCAAAGGCGAGGGGTTTGCCGCAAAGGGTCAGCTCAACATCCTGTCCGAGGTTATCACCCCCGGTGATATCCAGATGACCGGCACCGGCGCGCCCTTCATCCTGCTTCCCGAATGCCAGACCACCGGGGGCTATCCCCGCATCGCAACCGTCCTGCCCTGCGACCTGCCCCGCGCGGCGCAGACGCCCGCGGGCGGGCAGGTGCGGTTTCAGTTCGTCTCGCTGGACCAAGCCATCGCTTTGCAGGCTGCGTTTGACGCCGAACTCGCGCGTCTGCCGGGCCGCGTCGAGCCTCTGGTTCGCGACCCCCATGACATCCCCGACCTTCTGTCCTACCAATTGATCAGCGGAATGATCTCTGCCACCGAATAAGGAGTTACGCCCATGCCTCACGTCGATCTGAACGCCGATATGGGCGAAAGCTTTGGCCCGTGGAAGATGGGCGATGATGCAAGCCTGCTAAAGATCATCACCTCGGCCAATATCGCCTGCGGCTTTCATGCGGGTGACCCGGATGTGATGGCGCAGACCATGGCTCTGGCGGCTGAAAACGGTGTGGGGATCGGCGCGCATCCCGGGTTTCCCGATCTGCAGGGGTTTGGGCGACGCAATATGAAGGTGCCCCATGACAGCTTGCGCAATCTGGTGCGTTACCAATTGGGCGCGGCGATGGGCATGGCTAAGGCGGTCGGCACCGAAGTACGTCACCTGAAGCTGCACGGGGCGCTGGCCAATATGTGTTCGGTCGATATCGACATGGCGCGGGCCTGTTATCAGGGTGCATTGGACGTGGACCCGGACATCATCATCATGGTGCTCGCCGTCACCAAACAGGAAGAGGCGGTGCGCGAGCTGGGCTGCAATTGGGTGGGCGAGATCTTTGCCGACCGCGCTTATAACGACGACGGCACTCTGGTGGACCGGTCCCTGCCCGGCGCGGTGATCCATGACCCGGCGCTGGCGGGTCCGCGTATCCTGAACATGGTCAAAGAAGGCGCTATCATCACTGAATCCGGCAAGCGGTTGGAGACCTCGATCGACACGATCTGCCTGCACGGCGACGGCCCCACGGCGGTTCAGATCGCCCGGTCCGTGCGCGAAAACCTGATCGACGGCGGTGTCGAGGTCACCAAATTCATCCGCTGATCATCCGGGCCTAACCTGCGCGCCCCATGTCCGGGGTGTTGCCCGGGCAGGCCCAAGCGCCTAGCATGGGGCCAAGTGCATGTTCTGACTGCCACAAATCTGCGCATGGAGATGAGCCAATGTCATTCGACCTGATGTCCTATGAACCCCGGGGCGACAAGAAGAACTCGGACTTTTTCACCGAATACCTGCCGAGGATTTACGAGCGCCGCACCAGTTCAGGCATCGCCGATCAGGTCGGTGCGATGCGCGCGATTGTCATCCAGGTCGAACCCGGCTCGCTGTTTGACACGCTGGTCGAGCTATATGTGATGACGCCCTACCGCCACACGGCCAGCTATCTGGGGCGGACGCACAAGTTCTCAGTCCTGCATTCGCATCCCGACTACCCGGCGCTGATCGTGATGGCCCCGCTCAGCCCCGCGTTCGAGGATTTCATCCCCCGCATCAACCGCATGTACCCGCTGGCGCGCAGTACACCGCAGACGCGCTATGTGGGCGAGATTTACGGGGCCTCCGATCTGAAGGCGCTGACCGGGGCACTGGAGGATCAGAATATTCGGTTCGAATATTCTGGGGACACCGAAAACCCGTTCTATACGCTGGAGGGATTCCGCTTCACCACTCCGTCGGATTTCACCTGCAATCGCGTTGGCTATTCCACGCATGATTTCAACGACACCGACAGTCTGGGTCTGGGCGACCGGGTGCTGCTAAGCGATGCCGAGCAAGCCCGGCTCGATCAGGCCGCCGCCTTTGGCGCAGACAGCAAGATTGCGCCGCTGATGCTGGGCATCGACCATCTGGCAACCCGCGTGCTGGCGGGGGAACGCGAGGACGCGATCCTCGAATTTCTGACCATGGTGCCCTATTACTTCTGGGGGGCGTACAACATCTTCGACATGAATTCGTCGACCAACGTGAACCGCAACGCGAATGTGGATGACGACAAGAAATCGCCTGCCAAGGTGTTCACGGCGAACAACACGCCCTCGTTCGTGAATTCCTTCGCCAAGCTGCCGATGCCCACCGAGGATTTCGTGCGCAATTTCGGGCGCCGCCTGCATCATATGGCGGTTGAGATTCAGGACGGCGATCATGGAGCAGGTGAGAAGAACGTCGATTTCGTGGTCAATACACTCAAGGACAAAGGCGTGCCGTTCCTCGCGCATGTCGTGGGCGAGTGCAAAGACGATCCGAACCTGAAACAGATCTTCTCGAAACACTCGAAACATACGCTGCTAATCACCGAGTATATCGAGCGGTGTCACCACTATGACGGCTTCTTCACCAAGGACAATGTCGCCGCCCTGACCGCTGCTGCCGGGCAGGATGAGCAATACCAGCATGGTCATGTGTTCGACTGATCAGACATAAAAAATGGGCTGCGAGAGTATCGCAGCCCAGGCCCATCCAGGAGAGAATATGCCGGGTCTTATGACGGCCCGATCATGAAACAGGTGACATTCCGCGCCTGCAGCCTGCGGCAGGCCAGATCGGCCTGTTCGCGGGTCATGCCCTGAAATGTCGCATCAAAGCCGCGCGCGCTCTGGTTCACTTTGCGCAGCGTGCCTTCCAGCGTCGTCATTTCCGACAGGGCGGTTTTCAACAGAATCTTTTCGGCCTCGTATCGCGTGGTATAGCGACCCACATTCACGCCCCACAGATGCCCGCCGGATGTGGACAGGCGGGTGACAACCTCGGGCTCGGGTTCGGGCTGCGGAGCAGGTTGGGCCGAGGCCAGAACAACCTCGTCGGGCCGCGCTTCGGGGCGGGTTGCATCGGAAGGTGCAATATCCGCCGCGGCGATGGCTGCGGCGATGCCGTCCTTGATCCGCGCGCCGTTCTTCTCGGCGGTATCTGCCACCGAACCGGCAACCTGTACTGCCGGGGCGGGACGCAGCACCGGGCGCAGGCTGGACTTGGGCGGACCAGCTTGCGCGACCTGAACGGTCCCGCCGATGCCGGTATTCCCTGCATAGGCTGGCCGTGCTGGTTTACGGATCGGCGCACGCGAGGGGGCACGGCGGAAACCCATATCCAGCAGTTCAGCAACGCGCGCATTGCGCGAGGCACCCGATTTGCCGCCAAAGACGGTGGCGATGATGCGTTCATCCTTGCGCTTGGCCGAGGCCACAAGGTTGAAACCAGCCGCGCGGGTATACCCTGTCTTGATCCCGTCCGCGCCGCGATAGGCGGCCAGCAGACGGCGGTTGGTGTTGGGCACCGTCTTGATCCCGGCATGAGTCGATTGGCGCGAGAACAGGTTGTAGTATTGCGGGTAATCATACAGCAGATGACGGCCCAGCGTGGTCATGTCGCGCGCGGTCGACAGGTGGCCCGACTCGGTCAGGCCATGGGCATTCTTGAAGGTGGTGCGGCTCATCCCCATCGCCTTGGCGGTGCGGGTCATGCGGCGCGCGAATGCCGCCTCGGACCCGCTGAGCGTGATGCCGATGGCCGTAGCCGCGTCATTGGCCGACTTCACAGCCGCTGCGCGGATCAGATAGCGGAATGCAATTGTCTGTCCCGCCCGAAGACCCAGTTTCGAGGGCGGCTCGGCCGCGGCTGCCTTGGTGATGCGGACCTGCGTGTCCAGCGTGATCTCACCATTCCGGACCGCCTCAAACGCGATATACAGCGTCATCATCTTGGTCAGCGAGGCCGGGTGCAGCCGCGAATCCGCATTGCGCGAATGCAGCACCTCACCGGTGCGCGCGTCGATCACCATGGCCGCATAGGGGGCCGCGATGCCGGGAAGTGGTGCAAAAGAAAGCAACCACAGAAATGCTATAAGGAATAAGCCCATTCGGGCCGGAACTGTCCGCCGAATCTGCACGATCTTTGCCTCTGTCTGCCTCGCGCCGCCGGGTTTTCCCGGTCAGCAATTCTTATTGTAATATCGTTCAGGCTAGCACAGAGACGCCCTTAAAGAAACTGAAAGCTGCGTGACCGGGGATCATATTTCTCGCCCGCGCAACCCTATATCTGGTGGGTTAAAACGCGACACACACAATACCAGCGATTGCGCCAAAATTCAGGCAGGCGACACCTTCGATTTTCGGGAAACTGCGGCGAAACGGCAACAGGTCAGGAAATCCCGCCCACCAGCGCCGCCAGATCACCCAGATCGCGCAACTCGCGGAACCGGGGATTCGTCTCCGGCGCTTCGGCCTGCTCGATCTCCCAAACCAGCCCATGGGGCACATGCACCCCCCAGCACCCGGCCTGGATCGGGGCCACCACATCCGAACGCATTGAATTGCCCACCATCATCGACGCCGCCGGGCCATCCCCGTGCTGCGTGAAAATCGTGCTGTAGGTCTGTGCGGTTTTCTCCGAGACGATCTCGACCCCGTCAAACAGCTCTCCCAACCCCGATTGCGCCAGCTTGCGCTCCTGATCAATCAGATCGCCCTTGGTGATCAGCAGAACCCGGTGCGTCGCGGCCACCGCCTCAATCGCCTCGCGGGCGTGGGGCAGCAATTCGATGGGATGGGCCAGCATCTCTTGCCCCGCTTCGATCAACTGGCGGATCACCTGCGCCGGAACCCGGTCCTCGGTCACTTCGATGGCGGTTTCGATCATCGACAAGGTAAAGCCTTTGATCCCGTAGCCATAGTGCCGGATGTTGCGCTTTTCAGCGACCAACAGGCGTTCCATCAGATGATCCCGCTCGGCATGATCGGCCAGCAGCGCGGCAAAGTGATCCTGTGTCAGTTGAAAGAACCGCTCGTTATGCCACAATGTATCATCGGCATCGAACCCGATTGTGGTCAGTTTGTCCTGCATCGCAATTCCGACTCGTTGCTCTTTTCTCTGGCCATGGTGACGTTATATAAGCCCTCAAACAAACCCGAAGCATGAATCGGATTCTCATACAGCAATGCGTGAACACCAGTGGATCATGTCTGACAAGGACGATCAGGACGACGACACGTCGGTCCTGCTGCAAACGCGTCCCAAGACCAAGCGCCCGCCGCTTTATAAGGTGCTGCTGCTGAATGACGACTATACGCCGATGGAGTTTGTGGTGCATGTGCTGGAACGCTTTTTCGGCATGACCCACGCACAGGCGTTCGAGATCATGCTGACCGTGCACAAGAAAGGTGTCGCGGTGGTTGGCGTCTTCAGCCATGAAATTGCCGAGACCAAGGTCGGACAGGTGATGGACTTCGCCCGCCGCCATCAGCACCCGCTGCAATGCACCATGGAACGCGAAGAATAACGCGCGGCTATGTCTCCTCGCCTTGATCTTGCCTTGAACAGCGGGCTTTGCCTGTCGCAACCGCTGAGCGTGCTGGCCCCGACAATTGATCACGACCTGTCGGACCTGCCGCACGAGACGCAGGTGGTGCAACCGTTCAAGCCGTTTCATGATCATTTCGCCGCCCAAGGTTTTGACGCGACGCCCGAAGCGGATGCGCCCTGTCAGGATGTCATCGTCTTTCTGCCTCGCGCCAAGGCACTGGCCCGGGCGCTGGTGCATCAGGCTTGCACCCGCGCCAGCGGCGTGGTCGTGGTAGACGGGGCCAAAACCGATGGCGTCGACAGCCTGCTGAAAGACATCCGCAAACGGGTTGCGGTCGAAGGGCCGATCTCGAAGGCGCATGGCAAGATTTTCTGGTTCCAATCCAACGCCGAGGCCTTTGCCGACTGGGCCGCGCCCAAGGCCCAAATGGTCGACGGCTTCCGCACCGCACCGGGCGTGTTTTCCGCTGATGGTGTCGATCCGGCCTCAGCCCTGCTGCTGAAGTCGCTGCCCGCCAAACGCGGCACCCGCATCGCCGATCTGGGCGCGGGCTGGGGATTTCTGTCCGCCAACCTAGCCCATGACAAGCTGCACACCCTGCATCTGGTCGAGGCCGACCACACCGCCCTCACCTGCGCCCGCACCAATGTCACCGATCCGCGCGCGCAGTTCCACTGGGCCGACGCCACCACATGGACCGCGCCCGAGCCGCTGGACATGGTGGTCATGAACCCGCCCTTCCACACCAGCCGCAGCGCCGATCCGGCACTGGGTCAAGGCTTTATCGCCAGCGCTGCACGCAATCTGACCCGCAATGGCAGCCTCTGGATGGTTGCCAACCGCCATCTGCCCTACGAGGCGACGTTGGCCGAGACTTTCGCCCGCGTCGAGGAGATCGCCGGGGACAACCGGTTCAAGGTCTTCCATGCCTCTCGCCCTCGGGCGTAACCCCCGCTAACCTGCGCCAGACCTCAGGAGGATTCGCATGTCGTTTTCCATCGCGGGCAAGACCGCAATCGTTACCGGCGGCGCCAGCGGCATCGGGCTGGCCATCGGGCGGCACTTTGCCGACGCAGGCGCCAACGTCATGTTCGCCGATATGGACGAAAAACGTCTGGCCGAAGAACTGGGCGAACAGGCCGACGACAGCAACATCCGCTATTTCGCGGGCGACCTGCGCGAGAAGCTGACGATTGCCAACCTGCTTTCGGCGACGCTGGATGCGTTCGATCAGGTTGATATCCTGATCAACGGCGCGCGGCAGGTGATCCCTTCGGACCCGCTGGACGCCGACGATGATTCAGTGCGCACGCTGTTGAACCAGAACCTGATGCCTGCGCTGCGGCTTAGCCAGGTGGTGGCCAAGCGGTTCATCAAGCAGGCAGGGGACAACGATGAGCACCCTGCGGGCTCGATCATCAACCTGTCGTCGATTGCCGCCCGGCGCACCCATCCCGACCTGATGGCCTATTCCGTGTCGACCGCCGCGCTGGACCAGATGACCCGGTCGTTGGCCGTGGCGCTGGCCCCAAACCGCATCCGCGTAAATTCCATCGCTCTGGGCTCGGTCATGAGCGCCTCGCTGCAATCCACCCTGAAAGAAAACCGCGACTTCCGCGACGATATCGAGAAACACACGCCGCTGGCCCGCATCGCCGCCCCGAACGAACTGGTCGAAACCGCACAATTCCTAGCCTCTGACGCGGCGGGTTTCATGACCGGGCAGATCCTGACCATCGACGGTGGCCGCACCCTGCTGGACCCCGTCGCAGCCCCGGCGCATTGATCCCGATGTTTGACACCGAAAAATCCACCGCCTCCGCCTGGTTTCGCCAGTTGCGCGATGAAATCGTCACGGCCTTCGAAGCGCTGGAGGACAGCCACGATACCGGACCCTTCTCGGACGCCAAAGCGGGCCGGTTCGAGGTCAAGGAAACCACGCGGCAATCCGACGATGTCTCGGACGCGGGCGGTGGGCTGATGTCGGTGATGCGCGGGGGCCGCGTGTTCGAGAAAGTGGGCGTCAACGTCTCGACCGTCTACGGCACGCTGGGTGATCGCGCGCAGGCCGCGATGGCGGCGCGCAAGGGCATTCCGGGGATGAAGGATGACCCACGCTTCTGGGCCTCGGGCATCAGTCTTGTGGCACATATGCAGAACCCGCACGTGCCTGCGGTCCACATGAACACGCGTATGTTCTGGACCCCTCATGCGTGGTGGTTCGGTGGCGGCTCTGACCTGAACCCCTGCATCGAATATGACGCCGATACCGCCCATTTCCACGCCACCCAAAAGGCCCATCTGGACCCGCACGGACCGGGCCACTACCCGCGCCTCAAGGATTGGGCGGATGAGTATTTCTATATCCCCCACCGCAAACGCGCGCGCGGTGTGGGCGGCATCTTCATGGATGACTACTGCACCGGCGATTGGCAGGCGGATTTCGCCCTGACGCAGGATATTGGCCGCGCCTTCCTGCCCGCCTTTCTGCCGCTGGTCGAAACGCGCCGGGTGCAGGGCTTCTCGGACGATGACAAGAACACCCAGCTTGTTCATCGCGGGCTCTATGCCGAATACAATCTGGTCTATGACCGGGGCACGAAATTCGGGCTGGAAACCGGCCATGACCCGGATGCGGTGCTCATGAGCCTGCCGCCGCTGGCGAAATGGGTCTGAGCCTCAGAACCCGAAATCCAGCAGGTTGTCATAGCAATACCCCTGCGCCGTCGCGGCGGTCATATTGGCCCCGACAGTCTTGACCGTGACCGAATAGGTCTCGGACGTATCGCCCCCCTCGGGCGGCGTCAGCGAAAACTGCACGGTCCGCACCCCCCGCTCATAGGGTTTCGAGATATAGATACGTTGCGTGGCCGAGGTCCGCAGGGTGCGGATTGCGTAGTCTCCGATCCCGCACCAATAGGCGACGGGGGCCGAGGTCCCGCTGGCCGAAACCTCATAAGTGCCGTCCTGCAAAGGTGTCACCGTGGTCTTGAACCCGGGACGCAAACCGACGCCAAAGCCCGCCGCCTGCACCACAACAGGGGTCAGAGCCATCAGGAACAGGCAGGCTGGTTTCAGAAATCGCATATCCATACACCTCTTACGCGCCATATCCCCTGGCGGGCAACGCCCGAGGCAGGCCATTGACCTAACATGACAATATAAACGGCCCCAACGCAACGTCCATGCTGCGGGGCCGGGCGGCGTCAGGGCAGGTCGACCCGCCCGCCCACATCCTGCGGGGCCAGCGCCACGGTCTTGATCACCGCATGGCACGGGCCGCCGATCTGCAACCCCAGCGCCGCGACCGAGCGGCGCGTCATCCGCGCCAGGACCACACCTGCCGGGGTACGCACAGACACGATGGCCCCCGGCCCCCCCCCTGACCGGATCGCCTCGACGGTGCCCGCAAGGATGTTCAGCGCCGAAAGACCCTCGGGCTTGCGATTGGACAGGATCACATCCTGTGCCGGGATGCGGATGCGCAGCGCGTCGCCCACCCGGTGCGGCAGGCGCGGCAGGAACAGGCGGGTGCCGCTCGCGTCGATCTCGCTCAAACCGTCATCGTGATGGCGGACGACCCGCGCCTGCAGAAGCGCCCCCACCGCCCGGATACCCGCCGGGGCCACTGACGGGTCGGCCAGCACCTCGGACGCCGGGCCATGGCGCACGGCGCGCCCATCCTGCAGCGCCACGACCGAGGTGGCCAGCCGCGCGACCTCGGCTGCCGAATGGGTCACATACAGGATCGGGACCGAGACCTCATCCCGCAGCCGTTCGAAATAGGGCAGGATCTCGGCCTTGCGCGCATCGTCCAGCGCCGCCAAGGGCTCATCCGCCAGAATAAGGCGCGGGCTGGCCAGCAGCGCGCGGCCAATAGCGACGCGCTGTTTTTCACCCCCCGACAGCATCGCAGGGCGGCGGTCCAGCAGATGACCGATGCCTAGCATCTCGATCACCCGATCCGGTTTTTCACGCTGCGCCTCCCGCGGCGCGAACCAGCGGCCATAGTTCAGGTTCTGGCGTACGGTCAGATGCGGGAACAGGCGGCCTTCCTGAAAGATATAGCCCAGACGCCGCCGATGCGGCGGCAACCATGCCCCCCGGTCGGTGTCGAACAGAACCCAGTCATCGACCGCGACGCGCCCAGCCTCGGGTCGCAACAGCCCCGCGACCGCGTTCACCACTGTGGTCTTGCCTGAGCCCGAGCGCCCGAACAGGACCGTCACACCCGATGGCGCATCGAAATCCAATTCCAGCGCGATCCCAGGCAGCTGGTGTTGCAGGCGGACAGACAAGCTCATGACCCTGCCACCCGATCCGCCACGCGGCGACCCACATATTCCGACAGCAGAAGCGCGCCCATGGCGATGATGATCGAGATGACCACGAGACGCGTCGCCGCTGCCTCGCCGCCCGGTACTTGCAGAAACGCGTATACGGCTGAAGGCAGCGTCTGCGTCTGGCCCGGGATGTTCGAGACAAAGGTGATGGTCGCCCCGAACTCTCCCATCGCCTTGGCGAAGGCCAGAATGGCCCCTGCGATCACCCCGGGCAGGATCATAGGCAGCGTCACGGTTGCAAAAACCATCAGGCGCGAGGCGCCCAGCGTGGCCCCGGCCTGTTCCAGCTTGGGGTCCACCGCCTCAATCGACAGCCGGATGGCACGCACCATCAGAGGGAATGCCATGATCCCGGCAGCCAGCGCCGCGCCGGTCCAGCGAAAGGCAAAGACAATGCCCAACTCGGCCAGCGGCCCGCCCAACGGCCCCTGAATGCCGAAGGTCAAAAGAAGCAGATAACCGGTCACCACCGGCGGCAGGATCAGCGGCAAATGCACCAGACCGTTCAACACCTGCCGCCCTGGAAACCGCCAGCGCGCCAGCGCATAGGCCACGAAAATCCCAAACGGCAGCGTCACCAGCGTCGCCCAGAAGGACACACGCAGCGACAGGCGCAGGGCTTCTATTTCTGCCGGTCCCAGCCAGCCCATCGCTTTAACCTTCGGGCAGGGAGAAACCCTGCCTCAGAAATTCCGCCCGCGCCCCGTCCGATTGCAGATAGGCCAGAAACGCCGGAGCCTCTGGCTTCGCAGATACGGTCAGAGATGCCGGATAAATGATCGGAGGATGCTGATCCGCCGGGATGTCCCCGATCACCGCCACCCGATCCTCGGCCCGCGCGTCCGAACGGTAGACAATCCCCAACGGGGCCGCGCCCGCCGCAACCAGCGCCAGCGCCGCGCGTACGTTGTCCGTCTGCGCGATCTGGCCCTGCACATCATCCCACAGACCCAGCCCCTGCAGCGCCGCCTTGCCGTAAATCCCCGCAGGCACCGCATCCACCAGCGCCATGGCCAGATAGCCGTCGCCCAGCCGGGTGGTCAGATCGAAACCCGACCCGACCTCGGCGTGTTGCGCGCCCGGCGCGCCAATCAGGACCAGCCCGTTGCCCAAAAGATCGACGCGCGAACCGGACTCAAGCAGACCCTCTTGCTCAAGCACATCCATCCAATCCTCATTGGCCGAGATAAACAGATCCGCCGGAGCCCCCGCCTGTATCTGCCGCGCCAGCACCGACGAAGCCGCGTATGATACCGTAACCTTGTGCCCGGTCTCGGCCTCGTACCCGGGCGCGATCGCATCCAGCGCGGTCTTGAGGCTGGAGGCCGCGAAGACCAGAACGCCCTCGGCCCGAACCGGGACGGCCAGCAGCGTGCAAAAGGCCAGGGCTGCGATCAGACAGCGCATCTTGTGCCTCCGGTTCAGAGGGTTGCAATCCCTCTGGGCATATCGGAGGCGGCACGGGGCAGGCAAGGCCCTTTGCCTGCCCGACCGGCGATGCGACCCCAACGGCACGCAATTGTGTCGCAATTGGGATTGATCCCCGCCCCGCTTCGGGCCGATGCTGAGCCGATCACAGACAGGACCCGCCCCATGTTGCACCAGACCCCCGGCCTTATCGACGAAATCCGCGCGCGCTTTGCCCATGTGGACGCCTGCCCGTTTCAAGGGCCGCGCATCTTCTTTGAAAATGCAGGCGGCGCGCTGACATTGAACTCGGTGGTCGAAACCTCGGCCAAATTCGCGGCGATCCCGGACAATCAGGGGCGAGACAACGCGGCCAGCCACGCGCTGGTCGAGATCATCAACCGCGCCAAGGCGGACCTGTCGATCTTCATGAACGCGCCGACTGGGCAGTTCTTCGTCGGCGAAAGCGGCACCGAGCTGCTGTTCCGCATGATCCGCACCGCCTGCGTGAATGCGCCTGCGGGCGGCAAGGTGATCGGAAGTTCAATCGAGCACCCCGCCAGCCGCAGCGCCGCCCGCCGCTGGGCCGGGATCGCCGGGCTGGATTACATCAACGTGCCCCACAACGACGCAACCGGACTGGTGACTGCCGAAGATTATGCAAAGCACATAACCCCGGATGCAGCGGTGGCGACGATCCTGCACGCCTCACCCGTAACCGGCATGGGCATGGACGTGGCCGCCATCGCGCAGGCCATCCGCGCGGTCGCGCCCGAGTGTTTCATCATCGTCGACGGCATCCAGCACGCCGCCCACGGTCAGATGGATATCGACAGCTATGGCGTCGATGGCTATGCGATCTCGCCCTACAAAGTGTTCTCACGCCACGGATATGGCATCGCCTGGATTTCAGACCGCTTCACCGCCCTGCCCCACGATCAACTGATCGATGCCCCCATCGAAGGGTGGGAATTCGGCACCCGCGACACCGGCGCTTACGCCACCATGTCTGACGTGATCAACTATTTCGACTGGCTGGGCGGGCAGGTCTCGGACGAGGCGGATCGCAGTGACCGCATCCGCGCCGCCGGCCGCGCAATCCATGCCTATGAGACCCACCTGACCAACGCCATGATCAACGGCACCGGCAACCTGCCCGGCCTGCGCGACATGGACCACATCACCATTCTGGCTGGCGCCGACAATCCCGCCCGCGAAGGTCTGGTCTCGATCACCGTGCAAGGTACGCCCTCCGCCGACGTGGTGACCCGCCTGAACCAACAGGGCATCCGCACCCACACCCGCAAGGCGGACCACTACAGCGGCAATGTCCTGAACCCGCTGGGCCTGAGCGACTGCATCCGCATATCGCTGTGCCATTACAACACCGAACATGAGGTCGCTCAGCTACTGGCCGCGCTCAAGGACATGGGTGTCTGAGGGCGACATGAGATAACGCAAGAAATTCTGCCCCACCCTCTTGCGCCTGCGCACGGGCTTGGCTACATGACCCCTCACGGGTGATTAGCTCAGTTGGTAGAGCGCTTCGTTTACACCGAAGATGTCGGGAGTTCGAGTCTCTCATCACCCACCATCCCCTTCATTCTCAATAGTTTTCTCAGGGTCTTGTAACGAGAACTTGTAGACTATTTGAGGATGATTGTAGGGGAATCGAAAGCCCAAAACCGTGTCGGACGACCCAGAGCATTGTCAGGGCCAACCTGCGGGCTTGGCAAAGACCCGCCCCGCATTCGTCAGGACAGCGTCGGCGATGAGGATGAACAGGGCACCGCGGCCCTATGATCCGCACGCCTTGCCACGCTCGATAGCGGCAAGCTGGTCGAACATCTCTGCCCGCTGCGCGGCGGACAGGTTTGCGGGCAGATACATCCGCACCGCACCACTGCCGCAAGGCATGTCGAAGACCAGCTCGGCCGTGCGCATGGCCGAGGTCATGGTCAGCTTGCCGACCCGACTGATGGCATCGTCGCCGGCGTAACCTCCGGCGGTGAAAATGCTCTGACCATCTGGCATTGCGAACCCTCCCTGTCTGCCTGAACCCTATGTGGGAAGGCCGGGCGCATTATCCAAATTAGGTTTTGTTAACAATGTGTCAGACGACATCAGGCCCCGCACGCGCGGTTTCTGCCCAGTACGGATCCTGCAGAACCAAAAAAGGGCAGCCAGCGCTGCCAACTTTCGCGGGGTTTGTTCCATTGCGTCACAAATCCCATCAAGCGGATGTAGCAGGGGGTCGCGGCTGAAATTCGTTTCAATACGCAAAGAGCTTTCTGGTCATCAGGTGGCGTGAGCTGAGCTACTCAAACATCTTGGGTTGCTGCGCGTCCCAATACCGCTCAATCTAGCACCGATAGTTTGGGCCTTTAGCTTGGCTCGTTGACGTAATCAGAGATTAAGACCTTTTGACTTGAGCGTTTGCAGCAGACAAAGCGGACACTGGTCGGATTTGTCTGACGGTTTCTGCGCATCTAGGAGAACTCCTGTTTATGGCCAAGAAGACTATAGCTTTCAGCTGCTTGATGGCAGTATTCCTAGCCTTTTGGGCTGTAGGATTTAGCTCATCAATCTTGGCCGGTCGTTGCATGAACACGGACATTGATATTCACAGCAGGATGGCCGCGTGCAACTGGGCATCCAGAACGACGCTCTCGAAGTATGTCAGTGCAGACCACAGTGAGTATGCTGCAATGGAACTGGAACGAGTAATAGTTCTTGCCGAAGCCGGGCATTTAGAAGCAAGCGCATCAGCATTGCGCGACCTTCTTGTTTGGGCATCTATTGATGGAGCGCGTCAAGGAAACACCGGAAAAACAAGAGATGATAGGGTTGCTGCGGTGTTTTTTTTGCGGGTCCAAAAGCTAGATCGAAACTCAAACAGCTTTCTTGTTTTTGCGCGAGCGTTTGGCCATCAAGAGGACCCGAGCTAGGCAGTATCTGGTCATCCTTGCCGAGCAATACAGACGAAGCATCTCGAACAAGATGGCTCAGTCATATCACGAAGTACTTCATACCAAGGAAAGACGGCGCCCCGAACAGCAGTCGCCATACCGGCACCCGGCCTAGCACCCTGCATAATCGAGGCGAAATATGCTATGCTGGCCGCGCTGATATTTGAGCAGTTTTATTACCTTCGCATTCAAACAGGAGAATTTTTCATGCACATCAAGGCTCTATCTGTTCTCACCGCTGCGTTTTTCGTCACCTGTTCAGCACCAGGCAGCGCCTCGGCCCAGCAATTCATGACTCAGGAACAGCTGCTGCTGGCCATTCCGGGATCAACCCTGCAGGGCAAGGACAAGAAGGGCGTGCCATGGGCGCAGGCCTATGCGTCGTCCAATGGCGGCAAGAAGAAGGGGAAGATCGCCGGGAATTACGACGGCTCGATCTTTGAATCGAAATGGTATGTCGACGGCAACAAGTGGTGCGAGGATTGGGGCAGCGGCAGCGAATGCTGGAATGTCGAACAGCTCGCCCCCGGCACCTTTCAGATGTGGAAGCTGAACGGCACCAAACATAACAAACCCTGGCGCAAGCAGAAGTGACACGGCCCAATTGCGGGAAACATGGCGATCCCTGAAGGACTCGAACCCTCAACCTGCTGATTAGAAGTCAGCTGCTCTATCCAGTTGAGCTAAGGGACCGCTTGCGCCCTTCTTGCTGGTTTTAGCGGCGGGGTTCAAGAGCCAAGCGCATGAAGGCGCTGTTGGGGTCCGGTGCGTAGCCATGGATCGGGCCGCAATAGCTGTAGCCCAACGATTCATACAGCCCGCGCGCGGCGTCATATTCGGACAGATGCGCCGCGCCGGTTTCCAAAACCAGTGCAGAAATCCCCTCGGCCTGCGCCAGATCAGCCAGATGGGCCATCATCACGCGCGCCAAACCACGCCCGCGCGCAGCAGCAAGGATATGAACGGATTTCACCTCGGCCGAGCCATCCGGCAACGCCTTGAGAGCGCCGCACCCCAGCGGTCTGCCAGCTTCATAAAGCGCCCAGAACCGCATTCCGGGTTCGCGCAGAGACTCGACATCCAGAGTATGGTTCGAGGTTTGCGGCGTCGCCTCCCAGCTATGGGCAAGGTGAGCCTTTATGATGGGGCGAATGTTCTCGTTACCCGGGTCGACCTCACGGATGTCGATCATTCAGTGGGTCCAGGGACCGCGCCGGTTGGTGGCGAAGTTTTCGCCATAGCCACCCGCGCGCAGGTTCGGCTTGCGCTTGTGCGGGGCAACGACCTGTGCGTCGATGCCATTGTCCTTGGCGTAGTCCAGCGCCTCTTCCTTGCTGTCGAATTTCAACCGCACCTGCGTCTGCGTGTCCGACGACGAGGTCCAGCCCATCAACGGATCAACCTCGCGCGACGAGGCCGGGGCATATTCCAGAACCCATTTCCGGGTTTTGGCCATCCCCGAGGTCATCGCGTTTCGCGAAGGCTGGTAAATCCGTGCGCGCATGTCGCCTCTCCGTACTCACTTGGCTTGGCCCGTTTATGCGCCACAGAGCGCGCCGGGACAAGATGACAAATGTCGCGGTGCGCTGATGTCAGAAGCTGTCATTAGCCCGCGCTAGACCGGGCGCAAATCAAACACAGGACAGCCCCATGATTCACCACGAACGCAGCCTCATCATCAATGCCCGTCCAGAACAGGTCTGGGCCATCCTCAGTCGTTTCATGCGGATCGACGAGTTCGCCCCACAGGTCACATCCGTGGATGCCCTGACCACGGGCGATGACGGGGTGGGATCGAAACGGCGTTGCCACTTTGCAAACGGCACCTCTCTGGTCGAGGACGTCACGGATTGGCAGGCCAACAAGGGCTATACCGTGAAGCTGTCAGAAATGGCGATGCCCCTGCGCGAGGCCTGCGCCGCCATCGCGCTTGCCCCAACGGACGCCGGAACCCGCGCGACTTGGAGCATGGATTACCGGATGAAATACGGCCCCCTCGGCTGGCTGATGGGTCAAACGCTGTTGAAGATGATGATGGGCCGGGTGCTGAGCGAAAACCTGACCGCGCTTGCCGCGAAAGTGCAGGCGGATTCGCAGATGCAGCCCGCCTGATGCCCGATCACCCCTTGCAGATGGACAAAATAAGAACAAATGTAGGGGCCTGATCCCCGGAGCCCACCGATGCCCTATGCCCATTCCGACAAAACCCAGCTGACCGCCGAAGACGTCCGCGCCCGCCTGAAACTGGAAGGCGGCAAGCAATTCGTGATGCATACCGAGTTCAATGCGGCAGGCGACCAGCCAACGGCGATCAAGGAACTGGCAGGCGGCGTGAATGATGGTGATCGCGATCAGGTTCTGCTTGGGGCGACTGGGACGGGCAAGACCTTCACCATGGCCAAGGTGATCGAAGAGACTCAGCGGCCTGCGATCATCCTTGCCCCGAACAAGACGCTGGCTGCGCAGCTCTATGGTGAGTTCAAAGGCTTCTTCCCCGAGAACTCGGTGGAATACTTCGTCTCCTACTACGACTATTACCAGCCCGAAGCCTATGTCCCGCGCAGCGACACCTACATAGAAAAAGAATCGCAGATCAACGAACAGATCGACCGGATGCGCCACTCGGCCACCCGCGCGCTGCTGGAACGTGATGACGTGATCATCGTGGCCTCGGTCTCGTGCATCTATGGTATCGGTTCGGTTGAGACCTATGGGGCGATGACGCAGGACCTGAAGGTGGGGCACGAATACGATCAGCGGCAAGTGATGGCGGATCTGGTCGCCCAGCAATACCGCCGCAACGATCAGGCGTTTCAGCGCGGATCTTTCCGGGTACGCGGCGACAGCTTGGAAATCTGGCCCGCCCACCTTGAGGACCGCGCGTGGAAGCTGTCCTTCTTCGGCGAGGAACTGGAGCAGATCACCGAATTCGACCCGTTGACCGGCGAACGCGCCGCCACGATGGAGCATGTGCGCGTCTATGCGAACTCGCACTACGTGACGCCAAAACCGACAATGCAGCAGGCGATCATCGGCATCAAAAAGGAACTCCGCATCCGGCTTGACCAACTGGTGGGCGAGGGAAAACTGCTGGAAGCCCAAAGACTGGAGCAGCGCACCAATTTCGACCTTGAAATGCTCGAGGCCACCGGCGTCTGCAACGGGATCGAGAACTACTCGCGCTACCTCACCGGCCGCGCCCCGGGCGAACCGCCCCCGACCCTGTTCGAATTCATCCCCGACAACGCCATCGTCTTCGCTGATGAAAGTCACGTCAGCGTGCCGCAGATCGGCGGCATGTACCGGGGCGACTATCGGCGCAAATTCACGCTGGCCGAACACGGGTTCCGCCTGCCCTCCTGCATGGACAACCGCCCCCTCAAGTTCGAGGAATGGGACGCCATGCGCCCCCAATCCGTCTTTGTCTCGGCCACGCCCGCGAAGTGGGAGATCGAACAGACCGGCGGCGTCTTCACCGAACAGGTGATCCGCCCCACGGGCCTGTTGGACCCCGAGGTCGAAATCCGCCCGGTCTCGATGCAGGTGGACGACCTGCTGGACGAGGTGCGCAAAGTCGCCGCCAACGGGTTCCGCACGTTGGTCACGACGCTGACCAAACGCATGGCCGAAGACCTGACCGAATACCTGCACGAGCAGGGAATAAAAGTCCGCTACATGCACTCGGACATCGACACGCTGGAACGGATCGAAATCCTGCGCGACCTGCGGCTGGGGGCCTTCGACGTGCTGGTCGGCATCAACCTGCTGCGCGAAGGTTTGGACATTCCCGAATGCGGGCTCGTGGCCATTCTGGACGCCGACAAAGAGGGCTTCCTGCGCTCGGAAACCTCGCTGATCCAGACCATCGGCCGCGCCGCGCGCAACGCGGACGGACGGGTGATCATGTACGCCGACAAGATCACCGGTTCCATGGAGCGCGCCTTGGGCGAAACCAACCGCCGCCGCGCCAAACAGCTCGCCTATAATCAGGAACACGGCATCACGCCCGAGACCGTGAAGAAGAACGTCGAGGACGTTCTGGCCGGTCTCTACGAAGGCGACGTGGACATGAACCGCGTCACCGCCACCATCGACAAACCGATGCACGGCGCGAATTTGGAGGCGCATTTGGACGGCCTGCGCGAGAAGATGCGCAAAGCCGCCGAGAACCTCGAATTCGAAGAGGCCGCCAACATCCGCGATGAGATCAAACGTCTGGAAGCGGTCGATCTGGCCGTCGCCGACGACCCCATGGCGCGCCAATGGGCGGTCGAGAAAGCGTCCGAGGACGCGGTCAAGTCGCGCGGGAGGTCAACGGCTGGGAGGCCGGGGCAGCGGGGTGGGAATGTGAAGCGGAGGAAGAGGTAATAGTCTGCCTAACTTTCCTTTTTCTTGTAGGCCTTCATGGCAAAAGACATCGTTTGGCCTGACAATCCCATAGTCACAGGCCCTTTGATGTATTTCAGTCCAAAGTGCGCCACCTGTCCAGTATCGGGGCAACGCCAGAACCTTTTTTGAAGTTCGCGCATATACCTTTCTTCGGGCAGCCCATAGTTGCGTTGGCTCTCATTCACACTTTGGAACGTTGCGAATGCAACCAAGTCTGCCAAAGCCAGCAGCGGTTCCTCGTCTTTCGAGCGATCCGTTATCCCAAGCGGATCAATGCTCTGTAAGAAAGCCGCCCGACGGTCCTTTGGAGACTTTCGGATGGCGCTTATGTAAGATCTCAACCTTTGGTAGTCGTGGTTTTTACGCTCAAAGACTATGCTTACATCTTCACTCTTTACGTCGTGGTGGGACATGAACTTCCCGAGTAGCTCCAGCAAATAGTGTGAGCATTTGTTGTAGTAGTCTTGCGCAATATCTTCGTCTGGCGTGCCATCTAAGTAGTCACCCAGCGTGGATTTTTTTGAAATAACACCGAATGCGAGCATCTTGATTGAAGCGGCTTCGCGAGCAAACGCCGCCGTCTGGAAATGATTCAAATCAGCGCAGTGAAGCTTCTTCCCTAAACGACTACTCAAGTCATTTAACCAGTTTAAAGTCGCTTCTATGTACGTTTCTGGGATCAAAACACCGCCAAGAGTCAAATATGGTGACGCACCCCGATCTGAGACACTTTCTCTAATTTTTTTGAGGCCTTGATCACCACTTTCATCAACCAGAAAAACGTATCGCATTGCTTCAAAAGCCACTTAAGTCAAAATGATACTTGAAACTTAAGCGTAGCTTGCCGCCTCAACAAGGTATGAGTATGGGACGACACGCAAGCGTAGGATGGATTTCCAAGCCATCACTTCGGCACCCAACTGCATTAGGATGAGGTAAAACCCCATCCTACACACCACAAAAAAGGGCGGGGAAACCCCCGCCCCGCCGATCACCCCTTATCCCAATGGGCAACCACATCATACCCGACCGGCGTTGGCGGGCTTTCCAGATATTCCGCAAACTGACCCCAGATCTCGGCCACTTTGGAAGCATTCGCGTTCGAGGTCTCCTCGCTTTCCACCACCGAAATCACAAAGCCCGAGCCGTCCTCATTCATCGCGTTCGTAAAACTGTGTATACCGGGCATCCCCATGATTTCCGACTTCAATGCGTTCAGTTTCGCCGTCGCCGCCTCACGCGAACCGGGCTTCATTTTGTATTGAGTAATACGTGCAAACATAACTTTCCTCCCTCGTCTGGCGAAATTGCCATAGGGCGCGACCGGACCGATCCCGCCACGCGCAACCTAGCATGGCGGCCTGTAATCTCGTATTGATACTTGCGGATTCAGAGTATTTTCAACCTGACACCTCAGCAGGGAGCGCTCCCTGACACTTCAAGGTTGCAGCCCCGACCTGTTGCAAGGCTAAATCCCCAACTCAGCCCGCGCCTTCTTGGTCAGTTTCGCCACCACCAGATCATAAGAGGTCACGATATGTTCGCGCAGCGAGGCATCGCTCATGCCCCGTTCCTCATAGACCTGCAGCCATTTCATCCCCCGCGACGCCAGATAAGGCGCGGGGCGGATACCCGGTTCGTCGCTCAGGACTTCAAAGGCCAGGTCGGTGGCCTTGAAGGTGAACGCATCCGCGCCCTCATGCCAGCCGCACAGCGCAAACACCTTGCCGCCCACCTTCCACACATCCGCATTGCCCCATTGCACCACATGGGTGGTGGCCTTGAGGCTGGCGCAAAACGCGTTGAATTCATCCCGGGTCATGGGGCCACAGTGACCGCGACACCCCCCCAAGGCAAGGGCGGTTTACCCGTCCTTAACCTTGATCCGCCATAGCTGCGCATATGCAGAACCAAAACTCTCCGCTCTCGCCCGAGGTCTGGCTGAAAGACCTGTTTGCCTCGAAAGCCGTGCAACAGGGCGGCGTGATCCGACGCAAGGCGCGCGATATCGAACGGTTCGCGGGGATGGAGCATTTCATGGCCGAGATCCACCGCCGCGGTTATCAGGTGGCGGAAAACTCGGGCCAGATCGTGATCTTCTGCAACCGCGCCCCGGTGCGCTGGCTCACCTGAGCCGCGCATCGCTTTCTTGAAAAGAAAGCGGCCCCGAAATCTTTTCAAGATTTCGGCAGCTCAGGGTTTCAGAAACTTGGCCGTCCCGACCGAGCGCTGCTTGGGCACCTGAACCTCCGCCACTCCCGCAGGCGCGGGCCGCGCACAGGCCAGACCGTCCCCATCGGGGTCATTGCGGCGATGATATCCCGGCTCGCCCACGCGAAACGGGCCGGTGCTGATCTTCCGCGAGGCATCGCAGCCCATAAGCGCCACCAGATGCACCACCGCATCATGGCGGTCATACTCGGTGACACGCATATAGACGCCGATCGCAATCAGCCCCGTCGTCACCGGCAGGGCCAGCACCATCGCCAGAATGCGCGGCCCCGACAGCGCCTTCCGCCGCAGCGCCTCGGCACGGCGCTGCCGGCGCAATCGGCGCGGGCTCAGCGGGGGATCGTCCTGGGTCATGCCCCGACACTGGCAGCCCTATGTGGCAAAGCCATGGCCAAACCCACAGTCGGGCGCAAAAACCTCAGCGCACCACATGCACCGCGCATTTCGCGTGCCGCACGACATGAGTCGCCGTCGACCCCAGCAGCAGATCCTGCATCCCCGGCCGGTGCGAGGCCATGATGATCAGATCCGGCTTGTTCACCTCGGCCCAGTCCAGAATGGTGCGGCCCGAATGCCCCTCGATCACCAGCCCGGTGGCATTGGGCAGGCGCGCGGCCAGCGCATCCAGATCGCTCTGGATCGCCTTGCGCGCTTCTGACAGGTATTCGGCAGGCATGTATGAGATGGCATAATCGGGAATATGCTCGACCACATGCAGCAACGTCACCTGCGCCTGGGGTGTGGTCAGCATTTCCGCCAGCTTCAGCGGGGCCGAGATATCCCGTTCGGCATCAAAGGAAATCGGGACAAGAATGTTGTGATACATGACGCACGCCTCCGTAATTGCGCAGCCATTCTGGCGCCTTAGCAGCAATCTGACCTTGATTCAGGTCAGGTATCGCCAAATGTTTCGGCCACGTCATACATGACCGGCTCAAAGCTCTTGCACAGCTCGTTCAGACGCCGGTTGCGCTCGCGCATGTCGGGGGTGCGCAGCATCGCCAGAAAATCCTCGCGCCGCTCCCATTGCGAGTAATTGGCAATCCGCGTCTGGGCGTCATTCACATGCAGACCGGCGGAAATGAACCCGGGCTGTTTCGAGATGAAGGCAGCATAAGCATCGGTCAGCGCCTCAAGAAGGTCCTGACAGGTGCCGGGGGTCATCTCGAAAGTGGTGATGACGGTCTGATAGCTGTTGGTCTTGGAAATCTGCGGCATTGGCTCCTCCTTCTTGGCTGCCCCAAGCCTAGCACAGCTTTTGAAAACGCAATGTTTTTCCTGTCGGGCTCGGGGCACATCAGCGAAAAACTTTCTGATCGGTGAACCAAAAGCTAACGATCCGTTAACCATGTCCGCCGATGCTGCGCCCATGGCACGTCTGGCGTTCATATCCGCTTTGCTTCTGGCCCTCTGCGGCCCGGCCTTCGCCGGAGCGTGGCTGCGCGATCAGGGGTCGGTCTTTACCGCCGCCGCGGTCACCGCCTTCCCCGATCAGGGAGGGGCCTACAGGTACAAGGCCAGCCTCTATTCCGAATGGGGGTTCAGGCCGAACCTGACCATCGGGCTGGACGCAGAAGAGCATCAAGACCTCTATGGTCACGCCCTGATCTTTGCCCGCATCCCGGTGGCCGATTTCGGATCAGCCGGGCGGTTGGCGGCCGAGTTTGGCGCCGGCGCGCATCACCGGCAGCGCCGCACCTGGGCGCTCTACAAGGCCACGCTGTCTTATGGAAAAGGTATCCGGACCGGCCTCGGCGCGGGGTGGATCGCGCTGGATACGGCGCTGGAATACCGCACCCACGACGCACTGATCCGCAAGCTGGACTTTACCGCAGGCTTGTCCTCGGGGCGGCGACTGGACCCGCTGCTGCAGGTCGAAACCTCATACGTGCCGGGCCGCCCCTGGTACTGGAGCGCCCGGCCCGCGCTGATCTATCGCCCGAAAACCGGCAGGACCAGCTGGATATTCGGGGCCGAGAGGAACTCGGCCCGCGACAATACCGGGTTCAAACTTGCCCTCTGGCTCAGCTACTGACCCCGGTCAGCTGTCCATCCGCAAGATGGCCGAGACCGAGCCCTTCAGCGCCTCGGACCAGCGCAGGCGAATGTCGCGCTGACCCGATCCCTGCTTCAGCTCGACATAGGGCGCAGTGTAGCGGCGCGAATTCAGCACATTCCTCAGCGACCCGATGGCGACCACCGCATCACAGCCCCGCGCCCGGCCGCCAAACGGCAGGCGCTCTCGCGAACTGATAGTCCAGGCCGAGGAATGCGAGCTTTGCGAATGACGCACCCGCAGCGGGCTTGCGCTATGGGTATCGATCCCGTGGAACGTGTTGTTCTCAAAGCTGACATTGCTGTGTCGGTCCGCGTCCAGGTTGGCGAAACTGGTATCCACCCGCTCGACCCGCTCGGTATCGTCCCCGCTGATGCGGAACTTGTTGCCAGTCACGGTCAGGCCGTTCAGGTAATGCCCGGATCCGTAGGGGCGGATCACGAAATAGCTGAACCAGGGGGCCACGTTGCTGGCATAGAAGATGTTGTCGGTAACGCTCAGCGCGCTGAAGGAATAACCCGAGCTGTAATCGGGGTCCTCGTCCCGCTCGTTGGTCCATTCGATAAAGCAGTTATCGACATAGTTCTCGGCCACCGAGGAACTGTTCGAGCCCCCGATCAGCACCAGCCCCGCGTTGCGCACGCCGTTGGGCACGCCATCGCCCTGAAAGAAGTGGTTGCCCAGCACCAGATTGTTGTCGCCGCCCAGCACCGCGAAATGGTGAAACCGCGTCGCCCGGTTGTGGCGCAGTTTCACGTCATTGGCGTTGGAATTCAGCGCAATCGAACTGCGGTCGGCCACGTCCAGCCCCTCTTCGGTCGACAGGAACTGACACCCGTCGATCAGCATCCCCTGACAGCCATTCCCGATCGAGGTGATGCCGCGATCCTTGGGACGGCTGACAAAGCAATCCTTCAACACGAACGTATTGCCTCCCGGCGACAGGCGGATGGCGCTGCAGCGGCCATTGCACTGGAACTCGATCCCTTCCATGTTGAACTTCTGCACCGCGCTGAAGCCGCTGAAATCCAGCAGGTATTTGAACGCGGTAAAGGTAAAGTTCTGCGTCCCCGCCGCGTCGTAGATCGGCGCGTTCAGCGTGATCTCACCGGCGTTGTCATCTTTTGAACGCACATAGATCTCTCGTCCAACACCGCTGCCGGTGACCAGAGATCCGACGGGGATATTGGCGATATTGACCACATTGGTCAGCTTGCGCGAATCCGACGGATCATAGGTCGCGACCGAGGTGAACGTCTCGGTATCCCACGCCGCGCTGCTTTTGACATCGAACTGCCCGTTACGCACCACCCGGCGGGTGGCATAGCCGGTGCGGTTGGGCACTGCCGCCGCCATGTCGATCGGACCCGAGACTGACACTTTGCGCCCGCCCAGATCCAGCGATTCATGGTCCGAGTTGTTCAGCAGCGCCTGAAACGCCTTCTTGAAGGCCAGCGTCTCATCCCCGAAAGCCGAGATATAGGTGGGCAGATCAAAGTTCTTCGTCAGCAGCAGCATCTTGTCATCGGGCATCGTCACGGTGCCATCGAATTCGATCTCGGACCCCAGAGAGGTGTTCTGATCCAACTGAAACACCCCTTGCGGCACATAAACCTTGCGCCCGTTTGCCGCCTGATCCGCCGCCTCGAACGCCGCGGAATCGTCGGTCGAGCCATCGCCCACAGCACCGAAATCCCGCACATCGACCACGCCGATCATGTCGCGCAGGAACACGCCGGTGATATCCTCGATCTCAAGGTCATCGACCCGCACAACGGCCCCGTTGCTGCCATCGATGTTCAGGCCAAAGTAACCATACAGCGCCGCCCGGCCCCAGGGCATGTCCACGCCGGGCCGCTGCCCGGTGCCGACGATGGCGGTGATCTCATGCACCCGGCCATAGCCCGTCAACTGCGTCGCCGGGCCCTGCTCCACCAGACCCGTGACATGCGTATCACCCGCGCCGCCAGCCCAACCGGCAATGCGCACCTCGGGCAAGGGCCCGCTGATCGCCTTCACCCGTGCCTTGATCTGCAAATAACACCCCGGCAACAGCTGCGTCTGACCCATATAGCGCAGCTGCTGCGTGGCTTGCGTTTTATAGATCTCCAGGCAGCCCGCAAAATCCGCATCCGCCGGAACAAATGCACCTGATCCCGACCCCTCATAGGTCGGCGATCCCGGCGTGCCGTCGCCGCTGGACCACACCCCCAAACCATCCGCAAACGCGGGTGGCATGAACACGATACCGTCGGTGATTGCCTTATTCATATGAAACCTCTTTCCAATCGCGCCATGCGCGCCAAAACCCGTGGCCCGGATGGTTTCCGGGCGCGAAGGTCTTGCTATCGAAAAGGGATTAACCGCCGCTCATATCACCGTGACGGTGGTGTTGCCTTACGCGGCGGGATCGGACTTGCCCAGAAGCTGCACGCCATTGATCTTCCAGCCGTTTTCAAGCGGCACCATCTGATAGTCGAGGATATGGACACGGCCCTCGCCGTCCACGACCTTCACCTTCTGCCACAGGGCGCCGTTGACCTCGCGCAGGTCCAGAAACTGCACATCCGCAGGTCGCCAGACCATCGGATAGCCGCGCTGCACCATGGTGCCGAAATTCTCGGGCGTGCCGAACAGGCGCTGGATGTTGGGGCTGGCAAAGGTAAAGGCGGTGGCAAAATCATCCGCCTTGAACGCCTGTATCTGCGCGGAAATATTCGCCTCGATCTCGGCGCTTTGGGCAAACGCCCCCGAGGCCATTCCGGCACTAAAAGCAACGGCAAGCAGTAAACGACGCATGGGGCCACCTCCTGATGAAAGGGTAGCCCCACGCGGGATCAGGTCAAATCAGACCAGCTCTCCGGCCAGCGCCTTGTCGATCAGAGCGATGGTTTCAGACACGCCATAAAGCGCGATGAACCCGCCGAACCGAGGGCCTTGGCTTGCGCCCAGCAGCACTTCGTAAAGCGCGGTGAACCAGCCCTTCATCGGATCAAACCGCTCACGCCCGATGGAATAAACCACCGATTGCAGCGCCTCATCCTCGGCGGGCCCGTCATAGGCTTCTAGCGCTGCTTTCAACGCCTCCAGCGCCTCGCGTTCCTGATCCGTGGGCGCACGATGCTGGCGCGTCGGTTTGACGAAATCGTTGAAGTAGCGCACCGCAAAGCCCGCCGCCTGATCCAGATCGGGATGCGTCTCGGCCGTGGCCTCGGGCGCATAACGGCGGATAAAGCCCCACAGCGCTTCCTTGTCCTCGGCCCCCGAAACAGACGCCAGATTCAGCAGCATCGCAAAGGGCACCATCAGCGTGGATGCAGGCACATCGCCACCGTGGATATGCCACACCGGATTGTTCAATTGCGCCTTCAGGTCCTGCCCCGGATAAGCCCGCAACTGCTGATGATACTCATCATAGGCTTTCGGGATCACATCGAAATGCATCCGCTTTGCCGTCTTGGGCTTCTGGTACATGAAGTACGCCAGCGACTCGGTGGGCGCATAGGTCAGCCATTCATCAATCGAGACGCCGTTGCCGGACGATTTCGAAATCTTCTGCCCGTTCTCATCGAGGAACAATTCATACGAAAAATGCTCGGGCGCGCGGCCACCCAAGGCCCGGCAGATCGCGTCATAGATCTTCTCGTTGGTGGCATGTTCCTTGCCATACATCTCGAAATCCACGCCCAGCGCCGCCCAGCGCGCGCCGAAATCGGGCTTCCACTGCAGCTTGACATGGCCACCAGTAACCGGAACGGTCCACTCCTTGCCGGTCTCATCGTCAAAGGTGACGGTATAGGTCTCGGCGCAGACCTTCTTCATCGGCACATACATCACCCGCCCGCTTTCGGGATGCAGCGGCAGGAAGATTGAATAGGTCTGCTTGCGTTCCTCGCGCAGGCTTTTCAGCATGATCGCCATGATCTCGTCATAGCGATCGACCGCGCGCTTGAGCACCTCGTCAAACTGCCCGGATTCGTAGAATTCCTTGGCCGAGTAGAACTCATATTCGAAGCCGAACGTATCAAGGAACCGCCGCAACATCGCGTTGTTGTACGCGCCAAAGCTGTCATATTCGCCAAACGGGTCGGGGACCGAGGTCAAGGGGCGCTGCAGATGCTGCTCCAGTATCTCGGGGTTCGGCACATTGGTCGGCACCTTCCGCATCCCGTCCAGATCGTCCGAGAAACAGATCAGCTTGGTCGGAATATCCGACAGCGCCTCGAACGCGCGCTTGATCATGGTGGTCCGCGCCACCTCGCCAAAGGTGCCGATATGCGGCAGCCCCGAGGGGCCATAGCCCGTTTCAAACAGCACATAGCCCTTGTCCGGAGCGCCCTGCTTATACCGTTTAAGCAACCGCCGCGCCTCTTCAAACGGCCACGCCTTGGACGTCATCGCGGTTTCACGCAGGTCGGACATTGATTTGCTCCATCGGGATAAGCGCCGGACACCCCATGCACCCGGACCGGCCCCTGTTATTGTGCGGATGCAGCATGAGTCAATAAAGGCGCGGGGTTTTTCCTGTGTGCACACTTCTGGTTGCCAGCCAATGCATGGCTGGTCTGATGCGCAGACCAAGATTGCATATCAGCGCGGGTTCTTGCTTGCGGCTTCGGGTGCTAAGCCGCAGCGGCCGACAGACGATCGCCTAGCAGTCTTTCCCCCACGACGCCCAGCACTGCAATGTGTAATAGACAGAGTCGACCACCATCGTCACGGATTCAAGATGCGCGACTTCGGTTCCATTCAGAGTCTGGTAATCAAACTGCAGGTCCCCATTCTCGAGGCTCGGATTGCTCAGAGTGACGATTAACCCGACTTGCTTACCGCCGCTGGTTCCGGTCAAAGCCGCGTTGGGCGGATCGGAGGCAAAGCTGTCTTCGCCCGCGCCCCAGTTTTTGACAATCGCATCCACAGGCATGCTCATGGTGTCGCGATAAGGACGATCCGTGAAGAGAACGATCTGATCGTCAATTCCCTTCAGCACCAGCTTGCCATTTTCAAGCGACGCCGTATCCGCCACTTCCATGAACAGCCAACTCTTCTGCTCGTCCGCGACAGCCGCAGCCGACGAGAAGACGATGCCCGCAAGTAGACCCTTAATGAGCAAATGGTTTTTCACGGTCTTCTCCTTCAATCTGATCCTAGTCGAGGCGGCTACAATTCATGGTTTGACTACTATCGATTCATTTACCCTATGGTTGCAAGTTAAGACTGGTTTGGTCTCGACACGTCTTCGCCCCACTTTGGGACCAACCCCCAACCGAAAACAATCGGTTGAACCTCCCCGCCCCCCCTCCTATCGTGCGCCAACAGACCCAGTATGCAGGACGATCCCATGACCGAGCAGACCTCACCCTCCTTGTCCCCGCAGGATTGCCTTGTGGCGATCATGGTCGCGGTGTCGGCCTCGGACGAAAACATCCGCACGGCCGAGCTGGTCAAGATCGAGACCGCCGTGAACATGCTGCCGGTCTTTGCGGGCTATGACATCGACCGCATCCGCGTCGTCTCGCAGATCGTGTTCGACCTGTTCGAACAGGAAGAGGGGCTGGATGCGCTTTTCGGCCTGATCCGCGACAACCTGCCCGAGCGGTTGAACGAAACCGCGTATGCGCTGGCCTGTGACGTGGCCGCCGCCGACGGCGCGCTGGCCGAGACCGAGCTGCGCCTGCTGGAAGAAATCCGCTATGAGCTGAATGTCGACCGCCTGCACGCCGCCGCCATCGAACGCGGGGCCCGGGCGCGGCACACCACTTAGCTGCCGTAGATCGACCCCCAGCGCTCAAGCAGCGCGCGCTGCAGCTTGCGCGACCTGTTGTTCCAGCCGCGCGCGCCCTGCGGCCGTTCGCGATTTGCGCGCGGGATGGTAGCACGATGATCCAGATCGGCGGTGAAGATGGCAAAGGCCATATCCGTCTTGCCATCCGCCGTGGTCAGATACCCGCCCAGACCCGAAACAAAATTCAACGTCCCCGTCTTCGCATCCACCTTGATCGGATGATCCCTGACCGGCCGCCCCTGGCTGTCGGCCAGCGTGAATGACCGCAACAAGGGCCGCAGCGTCGCCTCGTTGCCCACCGCGGCCAGCACCCTGACCAGCGCTGCAGGGTCCATGCGCGAGGCATCGCCCAAACCCGAGTGATCCTCCATCGCGATCCCGTCCGCACCAAAGCTCTCGGCCGCCCATCGGTTCATCTCGGCGGCAGAATCTGCAAGGCTCTGCGGTCTCACCCCGCGTGCCGTTGTCGCGGCCATACCGACCATCTCGGCGGTGATGTTGGTCGAATACTTCAACATCCCCTTCAGAATACTCTCCAGCGGATCGCTCTGATGGACGACCAGCGGCGACCCCTGCGGCGTCTGCCGTGTCACTTGAACCCGACCCAGTACGATGCCATTCACCCGCGCCAGCGTCCTGAACACATCGCCCGCATAAAGCGCAGGCTTGCGTACTGGAAGCCACCGGGCGCCTTCGTTGCCCAGCGCGCCTTTGGCGACGGTCCAACGATCCTGCCGCGCGCTTGGTTGGTAGGTGTAGATCGGCAGGCTGCGATTCACGACCTGCATCATGGCCATATCAACCGACGGATTGTAACGGGCACTGCGCGCATCCATGGTCACGCCGTAGCCGGTGCTCTCGCGTTTCCATTCGAAATGAACCCGGTTGAAATTCAGGGAAATCCCGCTGATCGCAGGGCTATAGCCCAGATGATCGGGTTGTCCGGGGTCAATGCTGAACACATAAGGCAGCGCCCCGTCATAAACCTTGAACGCCCCGCGCACCTCGGTGATGCCCGCCTCGCGCAGGTTGGCCGCCATAGAGGCCAGCGCATCGGTGTCCAGCAGCGGATCACCTCCACCCGCAAGGATCAGATCCCCTTTCAGGATACCGTTTTCAACAGGTCCACCCGCGATCAGAGCCGTCTCGAACCGATAATCCGGCCCCAAGACATCCCGTGCGTAGAGCGCGGTCAGCGCCTTGGCCACGCTGGCAGGCGGCAGGCTCTGGCCATTGCCGAACGCCTCCAGCAGGGTTCCGGTTTTCACATCGGCCACGGCAAAGACAACCTCACCCTTAAGACCGGCAGCCTTTACAAGCCGTTCCGCTCCACTGGGCTGTGGCCCGCGCAGCACTGGGCGCAAAGACACCAAGGGGGCCTCGGCCAGTCCGGTGCCCGGAACCAAAGACGCCCCCAATCCCCCCAGAAACAAACGACGCGAAATACGATCAACCATAGGGCAATTAAAATCCCAGAGCTTAAATGCAGACAATCATCAGATTAAGATTATGCGCCGACCGGAGTCATTCCGGCAACACCCCATCGCCCCAGATGCCGCGATTGCGAAGATCAGTTGAACTGACGTCAACCATCGGCACGTTCACGAAACACCACGCCGGCGCGTCAGCCCGCCCCAACAGATGCCGCGCCTGTCCGTCGATCCGATAACGCGCATAAATCCGCGCCGCCGGAGACACCCGCGCCGAGATCCGATCCCCCGGCCGCGCCACCACACCGACGGGGATGCTGTCCATGATCAACCGCCAGTCTTTCCAGAGATGGAACTGTGCCAGATTGTCGGCTCCCATGATCCAGACAAATCGCACTTGAGGATAAAGCCGCCGGAGGGCCGTCAGAGTATCCGCCGTCGCCCGCGTGCCTGCCAGCGCTTCGATATCGGTGACCTCGACCCGCGGATGCCTCATCACATTCCGCGCCGCCTGGACCCGCCGCTGCAGCGGCGCAGGCCCGTGTTCCTTCAGCGGGTTGCCGGGGGACACCAGCCACCACACCCGATCCAGCCCAAAGGCCTTCATCGCCTCGCGCGTGACATGCACATGGCCCTGATGCGGCGGATCAAAAGACCCCCCCAACAGCCCCACGACCTGCCCGGGCCGCGCATATGGGATTTGGAAACGCTCCATCCTTTGCTGATGTTCAGAACTGTGCTTGGTTGTCAATCGACCGGCTGCACCACATCGCCCAACGCAACCCGTCCCGGACGTATGACCTCGGCACACCATCCCCCATGCCCGCGCACGGCGGAATAGCCGCCCTTGCCCAGCGCCTCTTCCATCCGGCTGCAGGGCGCACAGATCACGGTGAGCCGCAAAACAGCCTCCCCCACCTGCACCTCACGGCCCTTGAGCGCCGCCAGATTGATCCCCGAAATCACCAGATTGCGTCGCAGGATTTCGGGCGCAACCGGCCCCCGCCCCAGATAAGACCCAATCGCCGCCAGATGTTCCTGCTGGATCAATGTCACAGCCCGCTTACCCGCGCGCGCCCTATCACCGTCGAGGCCGTCGGCGGTGATCAAGGCCTCCTCACACGCAGCCATCGCCTCCCGGCGAACAGGGCGCGCGCCAATCCAGGTCAATCGACCGGGCTGTGCCCACCCAGCAATCAATTCCGCCAGTCCTGCCAAAACACCTCCACACCTTGCCGCAATACATCTATTGCACAAACCGTCCGTACAAAATTCACAAAACCACCAGCTTGCCCCGCCCGTCCCGCTCAGATATCCAGCGTTCCAACCCAATTCCCCCGACCCAGAGGACGCGACATGGCCGCCTATCAATATGTCTACCACATGCAGGGTGTCTCAAAGACCTATCCCGGTGGCAAGAAGTGCTTTGAAAACATCCACCTGAGCTTTCTGCCCGGCGTGAAAATCGGTGTTGTCGGCGTCAACGGCGCGGGTAAATCGACGCTGATGAAGATCATGGCCGGCCTCGACACCGACTTCACGGGTGAGGCATGGGCGGCTGAAGGCGCCAAGGTCGGCTATCTGCCGCAGGAACCGAAGCTGGATGAATCCCTGACCGTCCGCGAAAACGTCATGCTGGGCGTCGCCGCGAAAAAGGCCAAAGTCGACCGTTTCAACGAGATCGCCATGGAGATCGCCGAGAACTACTCGGACGAGCTGATGGAAGAAATGACCACCCTGCAGGACGCCATCGACGCGGAAAATCTGTGGGACCTCGACAGCCAGATCGACGTCTCGATGGAGGCGCTGCGTTGCCCGCCGGATGACGCCAACATCGCCAACCTCTCGGGTGGTGAGAAACGCCGCGTCGCGCTCTGCAAGCTGCTGCTCGAAGCCCCCGACATGCTGCTGCTCGACGAACCGACCAACCACCTGGACGCCGAGACCATCGCCTGGCTGCAACAGCACCTGATCGACTACAAGGGCACCATCCTGATCGTCACCCACGACCGCTATTTCCTAGACGACATCACCGGCTGGATCCTCGAACTCGACCGCGGCCGCGGCATTCCGTACGAGGGCAACTACTCCGCATGGCTGGAACAAAAGACCAAGCGGCTGGAACAGGAAGCCCGCGAGGACAAGTCCAAGCAGAAAACCCTGCAACGCGAACTGGAATGGATGCGTCAGGGTCAGAAGGCCCGTCAGGCCAAATCCAAGGCCCGGATCAACGCCTATAACGAACTGGCCGAACAGTCCGAGCGCGAAAAGCTGACCCGCGCCCAGATCGTCATCCCCAACGGCCAGCGCCTTGGCGGTAAGGTAATCGAGGTCGAGGGCCTGTCGAAACACATGGGCGACAAGCAACTGATCGAAGGGCTGGACTTCGCCCTGCCCCCCGGCGGCATCGTCGGCGTCATAGGCCCAAACGGTGCCGGTAAATCGACCCTGTTCAAGATGCTGACCGGGCAGGAACAGCCCGACAGCGGCACCATCACGCTGGGCGACACGGTCGAGCTTTCCTATGTAGACCAATCCCGCGATGACCTGAAAGACAACGACACCGTGTGGGAGGCGATCACCGGCGGCGCCGAGATCATCCAGCTGGGTGACGCGCAGGTCAATTCCCGCGCCTATTGCTCGTCCTTCAATTTCAAGGGCGGCGACCAGCAGAAAAAGGTCTCGCTATTATCTGGCGGTGAGCGCAACCGCGTCCACATGGCCCGCCTGCTGAAAGAGGGCGGCAACGTCCTGCTGCTCGACGAGCCGACCAACGATCTGGACGTCGAAACCCTGCGCGCGCTGGAAGACGCGCTGGTCGATTTCGCTGGCTGTGCCGTTGTGATCTCGCACGACCGCTTCTTCCTCGACCGCATCTGCACGCATATTCTGGCGTTTGAGGGCGACGCGCATGTCGAGTGGTTCGAGGGCAACTTCGAGGATTACGAAGAGGATAAAAAGCGGCGGTTGGGACCAGACGCGCTGGAGCCCAAGCGGTTGAAGCATAAGAAGTTTGCGCGGTGAGGATTAGATGGTCCTAACGCAAATTCTTGCAATTTACGGCGCTATTTTGTCGACTGCGTTGGCCGTGTTTTCAATCTTCCGATATTTGCGCGATCAGAGATACTTGATCGTATCCGTGGATGTGCTGTTCGATGATATCGAAGAACCGTACTTCGAGGTGTGGATGATGAACGCGGGAGCATCATCCATTTCACTCCGAGAAATCTGGGTGGGTTCAGGAAAAAAAGTTCCACGGCTGTCCGTTCAAGGACTGGGTTTCACGCGGCATTCTCCATTGCGGCCCATTTCTGTTATCGCTGAAACGATGACTTCGAGTTTAAAAGATGAATATGGATTAGACGGTAGTATAATCACTATAGATCCAGGCTCAGCGCGAAAGTTTCACTTTAAGAAGAAGGCTCTAGACGAGGCGCTAAATTGGCACCTTCAATTACAAGATGAGATGCGCAACACGAAAGCCGATATTTCAGACTATTGGCATATGCTGGAAATTAGGCACTCACGATCCCAGCACCCCTTCGAAGTGATATTGAAACCTCGAAATACCCCATGGCTACCGGACGACGAATCGTTTGTCCCCAAGTGGATCGAGAGCTTGTGACAAGCGTAGGATGGGTGCTTGCACCCATCACTCCTCAATACTCCAATATCCAACCACATAAATTGATGGGTGAAATCACCCATCCTACGGTTCCCCAAATGCACCTTCTGTGACAACGCCGCTCCATTCCGGATCAACCCGACCTGCGCGAATATCGCGATGGATCGACGAATACGGCCAATCGGTTGGATGCGCCACCAACCCGTGCTTCACCGGATTCCCCCAACAATATTCCACATGATTGCGGTAATCCCGCTCGTCCCGAATCGTATGTTCCCAAAACCGGCGTTGCCAAATCGCCGCCTCACGTTTGTTTTGCCGTAGGCCGGGCTTCAGCCCGGCATATCTGCCAGAGGTCACCACGGGCAGGGATTCGGATGCCGGGCTGAAGCCCGGCCTACGCCTTGCCTTGTTCAAACGCATGGTAAACCGCGCCTTGATCGCACCCCACCGCGTCGAAAAATCCGCATCCCCCGGCGGCAAGGTCCAAACCGCGTGCAGGTGATCCGGCAACACGACAAACGCATCGCACCAGAACGGCCGCTCTCTCTGCGTCACTGCAAAGGCCGCGCGCAAATGTGCCACCTCGCGCACCAACAAATCCGACGAACGGTCGGCCAGAGACAAGGTGAAAAAATACTTGGCCCCGGGAATACGGACGCGTCGATAATCGCTCATCCCGTAACCTGACCATGACGAGGGTTAACGGATTCTGAAGACCCGCCCGGCCCACCAGAGGGATAACCCCACCCTATGGCGCAACCACAAACCGATAACCAAACCCATCGGCGGAATTTTGTACAAGTCGGACGATTGCCCCTCAAACCCTTGTACAAACCCTACAATCCACCCTTGCCACACCGGCTGACCGATGCCATATCCAAGAGGCTTACGTTTTTCTATTTCGACCTACTGTCTCCTTCTACGGCGCTCAGTCTATCGATCCAGACAACGACGCCGGGCTGCCGCAACCCCGTGGGCAGCACTAAACAGGAGACAACGGATATGCCCGCAGGCACCGTAAAATGGTTCAACACCACCAAAGGCTACGGCTTTATCGCACCCGAAGATGGCGGCAAAGACATCTTCGTACACATCTCGGCTGTCGAGCGTTCGGGCCTCACCGGTCTGGCCGACAACCAGAAAGTCACGTACGAGCTGCGCTCGGGTCGTGACGGCCGCGAAAGCGCGGACAATATCGAACTGGCCTAAGCCGTTCAAAGGGCAGGGTTTTTCCCTGCCCTTTTTCGTTGCCACACCGTTTGTGTGGCACGCAGAATACATCACATTTCAGTTATGCCACCCCGGCGATTGACCAAATCGGCTATCATTTCGAAACTAGCGTCATGATTTATTTGGTCATTTAGGGGAACAACCCATGTTCACACGCCGCGTTTTTCTGGCCGGAACTGCTGCCAGCCTGCTGCCGGGCTTTGCCTGGGCCAAAAAGGCTGTGGAATACGATCCAACACCGCAAATCGTTAGAATCAAAAAACAATTCCAGCCTGGTCAGTTGCTGGTCGTGCCCCGATCCTTCTATCTGTACTACGTGACCGAACCGCGTAAAGCGGTCCGTTACGGCTGTGGCGTCGGCAAAGCGGGGCTTGAGTTCACCGGGACCGCCACCATCGACGTCAAGAAGGAATGGCCCACCTGGCGGCCCACCAACGAGATGATCGAGCGTGATCCCGTCGCCTATGCCCGCTTTAAAGATAACGACTACGTCCAACCGGGCGGAGGCGATAACCCCTTGGGCGCGCGGGCTTTATACCTGTTCCAGAACGGCGTCGACACCTATTTCCGCATCCACGGGACCACCCAGCCTCAGACCATCGGGCGGGCGGCGTCCAATGGCTGTATCCGGATGCTGAACGAGCATGTCATCGATCTTTATAACCGTGTGCCCATCGGAACCGTGGTGACGGTGGTCTAAGGGGCCGACCAGTCGACATCGTCAGCCTGCTCGATGCGCAGTCGCCCGTCAGGCCACGGATGCATAAGGCTTTGCACCTGTTCCTCGGTTCCGGTCAGCCAAAGCTGCACCGCATCCCGGTCCAGCAGAACGCCCATTCTGTGATGGATAGGTTCTACATCCGCATTCGGTGCACAAGTCACTGCCGCCACCTGCTCGACGCGCAGCCCGCCGGGCGCATTCCAAGCATCTGTAATCGCGGCGAAAAACAAGGGAGACCCGTCCTTCGCTGCGATGCGCCATGCGGTTTTGCGCCGTTTCTCTCCGGTCCATTCATACCAGCCATCCACGGGAATGACCGCCCGCCCGACGCCATCAAAAGCGCTTTTGTCAAAGACAGTCTCGGAACGGGCATTGATGATCGTCTCCATAACCGGACGCCCGCGGGCATTGACACGCCCCACCGGGATCATGCCCCAACGCATCAGCGACAGCCCGTCGGTCGTCAACACCACCACCTCTTGCCCCGGCTGAATGTTCCGACGCGGGTGCTGCGGCGGCAGATCATCCGCGACACCCAGATCCTCGGCGATCCCCGAGATCGGTCGTGTCAGAAAGAACCGTCCGGGCATCGCCCCCCTCCTATTTTGCGGCCTCCTCGGCGAGTACGAGCACCTCCGGCCCAAGCGCCTCGACGATCAGAGACACTCCTTTCGCATTTGGGTGAATTCCATCCGGCTGCATGTATTGACGCGCTGCTGCTGGGTCGCCAGCGGCTGTGAGACCCGCAAAGAAACTCTCGGCATAGAGCGCGTCGAACTGCTGCGCCAGCTCGGGGTACATCGCATCAAAACGCTGTTTGTAGTCGGCCCCGTAATTGCCCGGGGCCTGCATTCCGATCACCAAAACCTCGACCCCGGACGCACCGGCGGTGTTCAGAATGGCCGTAAGGTTGGCACGCGAGACGTCCGGATCAATCCCGCGCAGCAGATCGTTGCCGCCCAACGCCACGATCATCCCGTCGACCTCGGGCGTCAGGGTCCAGTCCACGCGAGCGGCCCCACCGGCGGTAGTGTCGCCCGATACACCTGCGTTGATCAACCGCACGTCGGCCCCCTGATCCTGCAACCAGCGTTGCAGTTGCGGCACAAACCCATCCTGTTCGGGCAGGCCATAGCCCTGCGTCAGCGAATCCCCCAGCGCTGCGATCACAATCGGCTCGGCCATCGCGGCACAACCGCAACAGATCAGCGCGACGGGCATCAAAGCCTTGCGCAATTTCCGTTTCACGCCATATCCCAATGGACCACACTCCCTTGCCAGGCGGACTGATGACGACACCTGTTCTTACCCTCCAAGATGCCGCTTTATCGCTGGATGGCAATGCCGGACGCGTGGATATCCTGCATGATATCTCGCTGACCGTGAACAAGGGCGAGACGCTGGGGCTGGTCGGTCCCTCTGGTTCGGGCAAGTCCTCGCTGCTGATGCTGATGGGCGGGCTCGAGCAGGCAACGGCGGGAACCGTCAGCGCATTGGGCCACGATCTCGGCACGATGGGCGAAGATGCTCTGGCCCGTCTCCGGCGCGATGCGATGGGTGTGGTGTTTCAGAACTTTCACCTGATCCCGACGATGACAGCGCTGGAAAATGTCGCCACCCCGCTGGAATTGGCGGGCCACAAGGATGCCTTTGCGCGCGCCGAGGCCGAGTTGGACGCCGTTGGCTTGTCCCACCGGTGCGATCACTATCCGGCGCAACTGTCCGGGGGTGAACAACAGCGCGTCGCGCTGGCCCGCGCAGCAGCCCCGCGCCCGCAGATCCTGCTGGCGGACGAGCCCACCGGCAATCTGGACGAAACCAACGGGGCCGCGATCATCGACCTGTTGTTCGGGTTGCGCGACCGCCACGGCGCGACGCTTATTCTGGTCACACACAGCCATACTTTGGCGCAGAAATGCGACCGTGTCATACGGCTGCGGGATGGCCGGATCGCCGAAGACACTCAGCGCGAGGCCGCCGAATGAGCCTGCGCCTGGCTGGGCGTCTGGCACGGCGCGAACTGCGCGGCGGGCTGCGCGGGTTCCGGGTGTTTCTGGCCTGCCTCGCCCTCGGGGTCGCCGCGATTGCGGCAGTGGGCTCGGTCCGGCAGGCGATCCAAACGGGGCTGACGCAGGAAGGGGCCGCACTGCTGGGTGGCGATGCTCAGTTGGAATTCACCTACCGCTTTGCCGACGATCAGGAACGTGCGTGGATGGAGAGCACGGCGCAAGCGGTCTCGGAAGTGGTTGATTTCCGCTCCATGGCCGTCACCGGCGATGGGGATCAGGCACAGCGCGGTCTGACACAGGTAAAGGCGGTGGATGATGCCTATCCGCTGCTGGGCGAGGTGCGCCTGCACCCTCAGATGAGCTTGACGGATGCACTCGCGGGCACGAATGGGTTGCCCGGTGCCGTGATGGATCCGGCGCTTATCGACCGTATGGGCCTTAGCATTGGCGACCCCTTCACCCTTGGAACGCAGTCCTTCACACTTATGGCTGCGTTGGAACATGAACCGGACGGCGCCGCTGATGGGTTTGCTCTGGGCCCCCGGACGCTGGTCCGCACGCAGGATCTGCAGGCCTCTGGCCTCTTGGCGCCGGGCACCTTGTTTTCCACCAAATACCGCCTCGACCTGCCGCCGGGCGCAGAGTTGAATGCACTGGCAACAGAGGCCGGGCAATCCTTCGACGGCACAGGGATGCGTTGGACTGATGCCCGGAATGGCGCGCCGGGCATCTCCGAATTCGTAGGCCGCCTGAGCGCCTTTCTGGTCCTCGTCGGCCTGTCGGGCCTCGCGGTCGGAGGGATCGGCGTCTCCGCCGCCGTGCGCGCCTATCTGTCCCAAAAGACGGAAACCATCGCCACCCTGCGCACGCTTGGGGCGGATCGCGCAACGATCTTTCAGACCTACATGATCCAGATCGGAGTTCTGTCGGGCATCGGCATCCTGCTGGGCCTCGCCCTCGGCGCGGCGCTGCCGCTGTTGCTGGCCCCGATGATCGAAACCCGTCTGCCTGTCCCCGCCGTTTTCTCGCTGTATACGCGCCCATTGGCCGAGGCCGCACTTTACGGCGTGTTGACCGCCTTCCTGTTCACCCTCTGGCCACTGGCCCGCACCGAAGAGGTGCGGGCTGCAACCCTGTTCCGCGACGCGCTTTCGACAGCGCGCAGCCTGCCTCGCCCAACCTATATCGCGGCAGCAGGCACCGGTCTGGCCCTGTTGATCGGCGCTGCCGCGTGGTTCAGCGGTTCGACATGGCTAACGCTCTGGACCAGCGGTGGATTGGCCGGAGCGCTTGTCCTTCTGGCGCTGTCGGCCTTCCTGATCCGCAGGCTGGCGCGGATCGGAACGCCGTGGGCACGGGGTCGGCCGGCGCTGCGATGGGCCTTGTCCGCAATCTCGGACCCGCGCGAAGGGGCGTCCTCGGTTGTCTTGTCGCTGGGCCTCGGTTTATCGGTTCTGGCGGCGGTCGGACAAATTGACGGAACACTGCGCAACGCCATCTCGGGCAACCTGCCCGACGTGGCCCCATCCTATTTCTTCGTCGACATCCAGAAAGACCAGATGTCGGGTTTCACCGAGCGGCTTGAAACCGACCCCGCTGTCAGTCGCATCGAAAGCGCGCCGATGCTGCGCGGGATCATCACCCGGATCAACGGACGGCCTGCCCAAGAAGTTGCCGGGGATCACTGGGTTCTGGACGGTGACCGCGGTGTCACCTACTCGGACCAACCTCCCCAGAACGCGCGCATCACCGACGGCACATGGTGGACCGACGACTACGCGGGCCCGCCACAGGTCAGCTTTGCCGCTGAAGAGGCCGCCGAGATGGGTCTGAAACTGGGCGATGAGCTGACAGTGAATATCCTCGGCCGCGACATCACCGCCGAACTGACATCCCTGCGCGAGGTTGATTTTTCGACGGCAGGCATGGGGTTCATCATGTCGATGAACTCGCAGGCCCTTGCCGGGGCACCCCACAGCTTCATCGCGACCGTCTATGCCGAAGAACAGGCCGAGGCCGCCATCCTGCGCGATCTGGCCGGGCAGTATCCAAATATCACCGCAGTCCGGGTGCGTGACGCCATCGACCGCGTGTCCGGCCTGCTGGCGGGGCTTGCCGCTGCCACGTCCTACGGCGCGGGGGTGTCGCTGCTGACCGGATTTCTGGTCCTGATCGGAGCCGCCGCCGCAGGCGAACCCGCGCGCCGGTACGAGGCGGCAATCCTGAAAACACTGGGCGCAAACCGGGGCCGCATCCTGCGCAGTTTCGCCCTGCGCGCGGTCCTGCTTGGTGCGGCTGCGGGCTGTGTCGCGCTGTTGACCGGAATCTTAGGCGGTTGGGCCGTGGCCACCTACATCTTTGACACCGGGTTCACGATCATCTGGCCCTCGGCGCTTGGCATCGTCCTGGCTGGCGTCCTGGTGACCCTGGGCGCCGGGCTGGCCTTTGCGCTGCGCCCACTCTCGGTCCGGCCCGCACGCATCCTGCGGGCCAGCGACTGAGCTTAGCGCACGCAGGCGACGGGCTGCAGGATTTTCAGCAACTGATCGTTGTCACAAACCAAAGCATCCAGTGTGATCTCATCCAGCGAGGCATAAAACACCTCGGCCGCGTCCTGCAGCGCCAGCCGCAATCGGCAGGCGTCGGTCAAGGGGCAAGTGTTGTCGGCATCCGCAAAACACTCGGCAATCGGCAGACCGCCTTCGACATGACGAAAGACCGAGCCGATGCGGATCTGATCCGCAGGCCGGGCCAGCGTCATGCCCCCATTGCGGCCACGCTGCGTACTTAGATACTCCAACTGGCTCAGCTGGTTGATCACTTGGGCCAGATGGTTTTCCGAGATGTTGCACACTTCTGCGATCTCGGATTTGGTGACCAGCCGATCCTGATGGGCGGCGCAATACATCAGCAGGCGCACCGCTATGTTTGTCCGTTTGGTAATCCGCATGTGGACCTCCCAAATTTCAAGATGCTGCCTTATTGCATGTCTCGTAAAAAGACTGTTTGACATACATCAATCGTCATCGAAGGACATGGCCCACATGGTAGACCCCTATTTCTTTGGCTATGGCAGCCTCGTAAACCTGTCGACCCACGACTTTCCCGACCCTCAACCGGCACGGCTTAAAGGCTGGCGCCGCGCCTGGAGGTACACCGATCTGCGCCCCGTTGCCTTTCTGACTGCAATCCCGGACCCGGATTCGGAAATCGACGGCATGGTCGCGCATGTGCCCGGCGATGACTGGGCCGCACTGGATGAACGCGAATGGGCCTATGACCGTATCCCCGCCACGCACGCCATCACGCACCCGCTGACGCAGGAGGTCGAGATTGCAGTCTACGCCGTCCCACAGCGCAAACACATCAAACCCGACCAGCGGCACCCCCTACTGCTCAGCTATCTCGATGTGGTGGTTCAAGGGTATCTGCGCGCCTACGGTATCGATGGCGCCGACCGCTTCTTTGCAACCACCGAAGGTTGGGACACCCCGATCCTGAACGACCGCGCCGCGCCCAGATATTCCCGCCACCAACAGCTGCACCCGGACGAAACCCGCTGCGTCGATGACCACCTCAACCGCCTCGGCAGCAAGATCATCCACCCCGCATAACAAAAGGGGCGGGCACAACGGCCCACCCCTTCTTCTGTTCAAAAATACTTCCGCCCGAGGGTGAGGGGCGTCCCGGAAACTGTCCGGCGGACAGTTTCAGCCTCGAACGGGCGGAGCCCCGGCCTGCGCCACAAGGCGCGTTCCCTTACCCGCGCGCGCGAATAACCTGCAGCAACGGCAGCAGAGTCGCCATTTCCGGCCCGCGCTCCATACCCGTCAGCGCCTTGCGCAGCGGCATGAACAGGCCCTTGCCCTTGCGGCCGGTCGCCTCTTTCACGGCCTTGGTCCAGTTGCCCCAGGTCTCACCGTCAAACGGGCCTTCTGGCAACAACGCGACGGCCTCGGCTATGAACGTGCGATCTTCATCGTCGATCAGGGGCTCAGCCCCGTCGCGGCACAGGTCCCACCAGCCTTTGAGGTCCGCCAGCGTAGTGATATTTTCACGCGCCATCGCCCAGAACGGCTCGGCCAGATCAGCGGGTACACCCGCCTCGGCCACAGCATCGGCCACGTCAGCCAGCGGCAGCGTCTGCAGATGTTTCGCGGTCAGCGGGAACAGGTCCTGCACATCGAACTTGGTCGGGGCAGCACCGAACCGGGTAACGTCGAACCCCTCGATCAACTCGGCCATATCCGCGCGCAGCTCTACCGGATCGGAAGACCCCAACCGCGCCATCAGGCTCAGCAGCGCCATCGGCTGCACACCCTGCTCACGCAGATCGCGCAGCGCCAGCGTGCCCAGACGTTTTGACAGCGCCTCGCCCTGCGGGCCGGTCAGCAGCGAATGGTGCGCAAAGCGCGGGCACGTGCCGCCCAGCGCCTCGATGATCTGAATCTGCGTCGCCGTGTTGGTCACATGGTCCGAGCCGCGCACCACATCGGTCACGCCCATCTCGGTGTCGTCCACTACTGAGGCAATCGTATAGAGAACCTGACCGTCGCCCCGGATCAGGACCGGATCGGACACCGAGGCAGCGTCGATCGAGATATCGCCCAGAATCCCATCGGCCCACTCGATCCGCTCATGGTTCAGCTTGAACCGCCACACGCCGTTACCACGCTCGGCGCGCAGGGCGTCTTTTTCAGCCTCCGACAAAGCCAGCGCCGCCCGGTCATAGACCGGCGGTTTGCCCATGTTCAGTTGCTTCTTGCGCTTGAGGTCCAGCTCGGTCGGCGTCTCGAATGCCTCATAAAACCGGCCCATCTCACGCAGCTTGTCGGCGGCTTCCGCGTAGCGGTCCAGACGTTCTGACTGACGCTCGACCCGATCCCAGTGAAGGCCCAGCCACTCAAGATCCTGTTTGATGGCGTCGACATACTCTTCTTTCGATCGCTCAGGATCGGTATCGTCGATGCGCAGAATAAACGTACCGCCTGCCTTGCGGGCGATCATGTAGTTCATCAGGGCGGTGCGCAGGTTGCCCACGTGGATGTAACCGGTGGGCGACGGGGCGAAACGGGTGGTGGTCATGGGAGTCTCCTGTTGGCGCGGCTCTTGTCACAGGACAGGCGAATTGTCCAGCGAATGACGAAGGGCGGCAGACCTCCGAGATCGCGACATAAACAAAAATTAACACGTAATGTTCAACCACGCAGCCTAACTGTGCAGGGTATAAGGTGGCCGCAGGCCCCGACTGACCTAGCTGAACCCATTATGCTCTGACAGGGAGAACGACGATGACCATCAAGATGACCCGCCGCGCGGCCCTTGGTACGGCAGCGGCTTTGCCATTTGCAACCGCTGCCGCCCCGGTTCTGGCCGCAGGGGCCGAGACCAAGGCCAATTCGACCATCGCAAAATCGTTTCAGCTGGGGGATTTCACCGTCACCACCCTGCTGGATGGCAGCCTGCCCCGCGACGGGGCCAAAGAGATTTTCGGCGGCGGCGCGTCGGATGAAGATTTCGCCAAGGTCTCGGCCGAGAATTTCATTCCCGCCGACAAGGCACACTTCTTCTTTACGCCCACTTTGGTCAATACCGGATCAGAACTGGTCCTGTTCGACACCGGGCTGGGGCAAGGTGGCATTCAGGCCGCTCTGGCCGATGCGGGCGTGACGCCCGATCAGATTGATGTGGTCGTGATCACTCATATGCACCCCGACCATATCGGCGGCATGACCACCAATGACGCCGCCACTTTTGCCAACGCGCGCTACGTGACCGCCGCGCCGGAATATGACTTCTGGGCCGCGCAGGATGCAGGCAATCGCGTCGGCGATCTGGTTGCCGCCAAGGTCACGCCTCTGGCCGAGAAGATGAGCTTTATCGGCGACGGGGGCGAGGTCGCCTCGGGCATCACCGGCATGGCCGCGTTCGGGCATACGCCGGGCCATATGGTCTATCATCTGGAAAGCAACGGTCAGCGGCTTATCCTGACCGCCGATCTGGCCAATCACTATGTCTGGTCCTTCGCCCATCCCGAATGGGAGGTGCGGTTCGACATGGACAAGGCCGCCGCCACGCAGTCACGGCGCGATGTTCTGGGCCTGCTGGCCGCCGACAAGGTGCCGATGATCGGCTATCACATGCCCTTCCCGGCCGCAGGGTTTGTCGAAACCCGCGGCGACGGGTTCCGCTTTGTTCCGGTCAGCTATCAGATGATGGGCTGACGCCCTAATATCCGGGGTCCGGTCGCACTTTCGACCCGTCCGAGAAACGGGACAGGCGAAATGCGGCCGGGTCAACACAAGGCGTGGTCTGCATCACAAGATCGGCCACCAGTCGCCCGGCACCGGGGCCAATGCCAAAGCCGTGGCCTGAAAAGCCGGTGGCGATGAACAACCCCGGCATCTGATCAACGCCCGAGATCACCGGGATCGCATCCGGGGTCACATCGATCATCCCGGCCCAGCTTTGCACGATCTCTGCCGCATCAAGCGCGGGCAGCGCTTTTCGGGCGCTCGCCCAAGCCTGACGCAGCGCCTTTTGCGAGGGCTCGGGGTCCAGCACCCGGCAATGCTCGAACGGGGTCACATCGCTGGGCAGCCAAGTGCGATCCTGCCGCGCCTCGGTCAGCCAGCGCCGCGACAGGCGGAAACGCAAGGATCGCCATTCCTGACGGAACGCGGGCAGGAATTGCCGAGCCAGACGAAAACTGTCAGGCACGATATCAACCGTGTTCTCATGCCCGGACGCGATCGTGTACCCGCCATCCGCGCGCTTGCGGATGGCAAAATCATCGCTCCACAGCGCCGCGCCGGGACCCGGTTCAGCCGGAGACGTCCGCATCACGGTGTTCAGCACTTTCAACTGCGGCAACGCGATCCCGGCATTGCCCGCAAACAGGCGCGACCACGCGCCGCCCGCCAGAACCACATGGCTGCAGGCGACGCGGCCCCGTTCGGTGAAAACCCCTGCGATGCGCCCCGCCTGCATGTCGATGCTGCGCACCGCGCAATTGGTCATGATCGCCGCGCCGCGGTCGCGCGCCGCCTCGGCTATCGCGGGGGCCGCCCATTGCGGCTCGGCTCGTCCGTCTTGCGGCATATACAGTGCCGATGGCAGGGCCATGGTGTTGTCGGGCAAAAGGGCGTCCAGTTCCGACCCAGAGACTATCCGCGCGCCGGTCTGCAACCCGTCGACATGCCGCAACCACCGCGTCAAGTTACCTGCGCTGCGCGCGTCCGACGCACCAAACAGGATGCCGGATTGGGCATAACCCGTCTTGCGCCGGGTCCGCGCCTCTAACCCTTGCCACAGGTGAACGGACTGCAGCATCAGCGGAATTTCACGCGGGTCGCGCATCCCCAGCCGCACCCAGCCCCAGTTGCGCGAGCTTTGTTCGCCCGCGATACGGCCTTTCTCACAGAGCAAGACCGAGACACCCCGCTCGGCCAGTTCGAGCGCGGTTGATACGCCGATAATGCCGCCGCCAATGACGACAACATCAACAAGCTTGGGAAGGGTGAAATCAGATTCGACAGGCGTCGGAGTCGGGCCAGGCATCAACCGCTCGGGATTAGGTCATCGAAGCGGCATCCAGCCCGAATACAGATGCGCTGACAATGCGCAACAGGCGCGCACCCCGGGGTTTCCCCAGACCTGTGTCCATTCGGCCAAAGCGCGACTCAGATCATCGCGCGATTGCGTCGCAATTCAGGCTGCGCCGGACAGTTGCGCCCATTTCTGGCGCAGCACATCGCCAAAGCCGGGCTCGTCCTGCACGGCGGGCGTTTCCTGCGGCTGCAGCGTCGGAAATTCGGTGCGCAGCGTTGGCTTTTCAACCACCGTCGCCGGTTTTTCCTCGCTCAGAATATCCGCGATTGTCGCATCCAGCGCGTCCTCGTCCAGCTCACGCGGCGCTGACTCCATAGGCTTCATTTGCATCGGAGCATGAAGCGGTTTGTCGTACCAATAGTCCATATTACCACCAATACCTTTACTGACATCCCAAACACGGATGCCTCTACCCAGTTAAACACGTCCGGCTTTTGTTCCCGTAATGCGGGGCCATCCACCGGAATGCGTCACGCTTGCCCCATATGAGGCAAACCCCGGTCACAAATGTGGCAAAAAATGGGCCGAAGCGCAAGCCGCCAACGCGGAACTGCCCGATAAATAAGGAAAAATGGAAAACAATACGAAACCCAAGCCCACATTGCGCTCAATCTTTCAACAATCAGGGCTGAAAGGGGGCGTTCGCCCTCACCCTCGGTCGCGCCAGCGATTCACGATGGGATAGCGTCGGTCCAGCCAGAAGGCGCGCGGCGTCAGGCGCGTGCCCGGCGCAGACTGGAAGCGTTTGTATTCGCTGATGTAAATCAGATGTTCGACCCGCTCTGCTTCGGTCTTGTCGAACCCGGCGGCCACACAATCGGCGACCGAGCCATCCTGATCCACCAGAATGTCCAGGATCGCATCCAGCACCGGGTAATCCGGCAGGCTGTCGCTGTCCTTCTGGTCCTCACGCAGTTCTGCACTGGGCGGCTTGTCGATGACAGACGGGCGGATAACCTCGCCCTCAGGCCCCATCATCCAGTCGCGATGATTGGCATTGCGCCAGCGGCAGGTCTCGAACACGCGGGTTTTGTAGAGGTCCTTGATCGGATTATAGCCGCCGTTCATGTCGCCATAGATGGTGGCATAGCCCACCGCGACCTCGGATTTGTTGCCGGTGGTCAACAGCATCTCGCCAAACTTGTTCGAGATCGCCATCAGCAACAGCCCGCGAAGGCGGGATTGGATGTTTTCCTCGGTCAGGTCCGCATCCCGCCCTTCAAACAGAGGGGCCAGCGTGTCGGTCACGGCGGCTCGACCTTGCGAGATCGGCACGAAGTCATAATGCACGCCCAACGCCTTGGCGACCGCCTCGGCATCATCCAAAGAGCTTTGGCTGGTATACTCCGACGGCAGCATCACACAGCGCACATTCCCAGCCCCGATGGCATCAACCGCAATCGCAGCCACCAGCGCTGAATCCACGCCACCCGACAAGCCCAGAACGGCCTTCCTGAACCCGGTCTTGCCCATGTAGTCGCGCAAGGATTGCACCATGGCGCGATAATCCTGCTCCCAGACATCAGGCTGAGGCACGACCTCGCCGCGCGCAATGCGCCAGCCGTCATCGCCGCGCAGCAGGTCGATATGCTGCACCGCCTCGTCAAAGACCGGCATCCGAAAGGCCAGCTCTCCGCCCGGGTTCAGGCCGAAGGTGGCACCGTCAAACACCTGATCATCCTGCCCGCCGACCATGTTCAGATAGATCACCGGCAACCCGGTTTCGACCGTCCGCGCCACCATGTGGTTCAGCCGGATATCGTATTTGTCGCGGAAATACGGCGAGCCATTGGGGATCAGCAGGAACTCGGCCCCGGTTTCCTCAAGCGTTTCGGCCACATCCTCGTGCCAGCCATCCTCGCAGATCGGGCTGCCGATGCGGATGTTGCCAACCGCATAAGGCCCGCCTAGGGGGCCAGCATCATACAGGCGGACCTCGTCGAAGACCGTCTCGTTGGGCAGGTGATGCTTCAGAACCTTGCTGACGATCCGTCCGCCCTTGAGAATCAGATAGGCGTTGTAAAGCTTGCCGCCCTCGACCCAAGGCCCACCGATGGCCAGCGCGGGGCCATCGGCACAGTGTTCGGCCAGCGCCTCGACCGCAGCCATCGCCGCCCGGTGAAACACCGGCTTCATCACCAGATCCTGCGTGTTGTACCCGGTGATGAACATCTCGGGCAGCGCCACCAGATCGGCCTGCGCCGCGCGCCCTTCGGCCCATGCTGCGGCGGCCTTGGCGGCATTGCCGTCGATATCGCCCACGGTCGGGTTCAGCTGCGCCAGAGTGATACGGAACCGGTCGGCCATTTTGCCCTCATGCCTTCGTCAGTCTTTCAGGGATTTAGCAGATCACAGCGCAAGTAAAAGACAAATGCGGCAAAAGCCGTTGCCCTGCCCCCGGCGGTATCCTAGTTTTGCCCCTGACCAACATCAGGATACCCGCAGGCAGGTATGACCATGAACGCCATCCGCACCTCAATTGCCGCCGCAACGCTTGCCCTGCTGACGCAGCCCGCCCTCGGTCAGCAGGACGGGCAGATCGTGATCGCCGATGACGATGTCGGCGGCGTCTACGAGGGCACGTTCGAAAACGGCCTACGCCACGGCACCGGCACCTATCGGCTGCCCAGCGGGTTCGAATATACCGGCCAGTGGGCCGAAGGTGAGATCCAGGGCCAGGGGATTGCGCGCTATGCCAATGGCTCGGTCTATGAAGGCAACTTTGTCAAAGGCCGCCCCGAAGGCCGCGGCAAGATCACCTATGCCGACGGCCAGACCTATGAGGGCGACTGGTCCGAAGGGGCCATCAACGGCACCGGAATTGCCGAATACACCAACGGGATGCGCTATGAGGGCGGATTCAGCGACGCCCGGCGGCATGGCAAGGGCGTGCTGACCGGCACCGACGGCTATGTCTATGACGGCGATTGGGTCGATGGCCGCAAAGAAGGGGCCGCAAAGATCACCTATGCCGACGGCAGCACCTATGACGGCGGCGTCAAGGCCGGGCAGCGCCACGGTACGGGCAACTTGAATCTGGCGGGCGGCATGACCTATTCCGGCGACTGGGTCGAGGACGCGATGAGCGGAATGGGGCGGCTGGTCTACCCCAATGGCGATGTCTACGAAGGCGACCTGACGGACGGGCGGCGTCAGGGCAAGGGCAAGGTGACCTATGCCAACGGCGCGGTTTACGAAGGCGATTTCAACGATGATACGCGCCACGGTCAGGGTATCTTTACCGGTCTCGACGGCTTTCGCTATTCCGGCGCTTGGGCCAATGGCCAGATCGCCGGGCTGGGTGAGGTCACATATGCGGACGGGTCGGTCTATATCGGCGATTTTCTGGACGACCTGCAGCATGGCAAGGGCCGCACCACCTATCCCAACGGCACCGTCTATGACGGCGACTGGGTTGCGGGCGTCTTCGAGGGCTCGGGCACCGCAACCTATCCCAACGGCACGGTCTACAAGGGCCAGTTCAGAAACGCCCGCAGCCATGGCACCGGCGTTCTGACCTTCGCGAATGGCTATCGCTATGAAGGAGACTGGGTGGATGGTGTTCGGCGCGGCAAGGGCAAGGCGACCTTTCCCGACGGCACCGTCTATGAAGGCGATTTCGACAATGGCGAACGCCATGGCAAGGGTACCCTGACGCGGCCGGGCGGGTTTACCTACACGGGCGACTGGGCCGCGGGCAAGATCTCCGGCTTCGGCACCGCCACCTATGAGACCGGGGATATCTACGAAGGTCATTTTCTGGAAAATAAGCGGCACGGCGATGGCACCATGCGCTATGCGGGCGGCGAGGTTGAAACCGGTGTGTGGGACAACGACACGCTGACCTCTCAGCCCCAGCAGAGCGCGCCCACTCCTGCGCCCGAGGCCGTGGCCCCCGAAACCGAAGACGCGCCCGAGACGACCGGGGCGGCCACATCCGACGGCTAAGCCGCGCCTACCACGGCACAGGCTTTCCGGCCCAGTCAAAGAAACCGCCTGTATCAGCAGGCGTCAGCCCCTCGGTGACGCCCAGCAGATTGCGCGCGGCCTCGTCCGGGTCAACGGCTGGGTGCCGCCCAAGATACTTGCGGGTGAACTCCGTTCGGACCGTCCCCGGGTGCAGCGCAACGCAGACGGCGCGTTTGTGCGTCCGCGCCAGTTCGATGGCCGCAGTGTGCACGATCTGGTTCACCGCCGCCTTTGCCGCCCGATAGCTGACCCAGCCGCCCAGCCGGTTGTCGCCAATCGACCCCACCCGCGCCGACAGCACCCCGACGACCGCCCGCCGGTCGCGGGGCAGCAGCCGCGCGGCCTGTTTCAGAACCAGCGCCGGGCCCACCGCATTCAGCGCAAACTGATCCATCATCGCCCGCGCCGACAGCGCCCGCATGGTCTTTTCCGGCCCGGCCCCGTCAATCTCGAGCGCGCCCGACGCCACGAGGATCAGGTCAAACGGACCCGGGGTCTGCGACAGGATATGCTCGGCCACCTCGGGCACGCGCAGATCGAACCCGTCGGCCGAACGTGACAGCCGCGTCACGGCAATCCCTTGCGCCTCAAGCCGGGCACACAGCGCGCGGCCAATGCCTCCGGTCGCGCCGATGATCAATGCGTTTTTCATACCCTGACAGTTAGCGGTCAACGTGGCCCGATCAACGCCGCGCGCCCGATAAACCACATGGGCGCATTTTCTTTCTTTTCATTCGCGGCGGGCGCTGTATAAGCTCAACCCCATGATCAACCGCGCAGATATCCCCCTGACCGACACCGCCATCCGCGGTGCGTCGCTGCGTGGCCTACTGATCCTAATCCGCCTCTGAGCGTGCCATCCGGCGCGCCCGCTCAGAGGAGGACGCCCGCGCGCCATTGGCTTTAGGACAGAAGAAGAAAGAGAAATCCCATGACCAACGTGACCGACCAAGACCGCGTCTTGATCTTCGACACCACTTTGCGCGACGGCGAACAAAGCCCCGGCGCCACCATGACCCATGCCGAAAAGCTCGAGATCGCCGAGCTGCTGGACGACATGGGCGTCGACATCATCGAGGCCGGGTTCCCCATCGCCTCGGAAGGTGATTTCAAGGCCGTTTCCGAGATCGCCCAGCGGTCGAAGAACAGCCGCATCTGCGGGCTTGCGCGCGCCAATTTCGCCGATATCGACCGCTGTTGGGAGGCGGTGAAACACGCCGGGAAGAACCGCATTCATACGTTCATCGGCACCTCTCCGCTGCACCGGGCCATCCCGAACCTGACACAGGATGAGATGGCCGACAAAATCCACGAAACGGTCAGCCACGCGCGCAACCTGTGCGAAAACGTGCAATGGTCGCCGATGGATGCGACACGGACCGAGTGGGACTACCTGTGCCGCGTGATCGAGATTGCGATCAAGGCGGGCGCGACGACGATCAACATTCCCGATACGGTGGGCTATACCGCACCGATGGAATCCGCAGACCTGATCAAGCGCCTGATCGAGACGGTTCCGGGCGCGGATGAGGTGATCTTCGCCACCCATTGCCACAACGATCTGGGCATGGCGACCGCGAACTCGCTGGCGGCTGTCGCGGGCGGTGCGCGTCAGATCGAATGCACCATCAACGGTCTGGGCGAACGCGCCGGCAACACGGCTTTGGAAGAGGTGGTGATGGCGCTGCGGACCCGCAACGACATCATGCCATGGAATACCGGCATCGACACCACCAAGATCATGCATATCTCGCGCCGGGTGGCGACGGTGTCGGGCTTTAACGTCCAGTTCAACAAGGCCATCGTCGGCAAGAATGCCTTTGCCCATGAAAGCGGCATCCATCAGGACGGGATGCTGAAGAACCGCGAGAATTTCGAGATCATGCGGCCCGAGGACATCGGCCTTTCGGGGACCTCTCTGCCGCTGGGTAAACACTCGGGCCGCGCGGCATTGCGCGACAAGCTGGAAACGCTTGGGTACGAGGTCGGCGACAACCAGCTCAAGGACATTTTCGTGCGGTTCAAGGATTTGGCCGACCGCAAGAAAGAGGTCTTTGACGATGACCTGATTGCCCTGATGACGCTGGATGACGATGATGACTATCTGCAACTGGTCTCGATGAAGGTGACCTGTGGCACCGGCGGGCAGGCGGAATCGACGGTCGAGATGGAGGTCGAAGGCGCGGATGTGACCGCCACCGAATATGGCGACGGGCCGGTGGATGCGACCTTCAAGGCGATCCGGGCGATCCATCCGAACAAGGCGCATCTTCAGCTCTATCAGGTCCATGCGGTGACCGAAGGCACCGATGCGCAGGCCACGGTTTCGGTGCGTCTGGAAGAGGATGGCATGATCGCGACCGGTCAGTCTGCTGACACCGATACGGTTGTGGCCTCGGCCAAGGCTTATATCCACGCGCTGAACCGCCTGATCATGCGCCGCGAAAAGGCAGGCCCCGGCGCCGACGCGCGCGAGATCAGCTATAAAGACCTGACCTGATCAACGGGGAACGCTCCCGCACCCGCGGGTGCCCGGCTACGCCGAACCCCCTTGCGGCTTTGGGCCCGGCAGCGCGCCTTTGGCGCGCTGCCGGGCCCAACTCGTTTGACGGCATCTTTGATGCTGCCAAACGGGGCGGGAGTATTTCTTTTTTTAGAAACAGCTCAGAGTTTTTCGAACAACGTCGAAAGGCGACCCATCTCGCCCTCAATCCCAAAGGGCGCATTCAGCATGAACATGCCCGAGCCCAGCATGCGATGCCCCTCGCGCGCCGGAGGGAACCTCACCTCATGGCAGATCGCCTTGGGATAACCCGCTGATTTCAATGCCGAGATCATGGGTGTGTGCCGCCCATCCGTCAGGATCGGATACCACAACGCAATCACCCCAACATTCCATTTGCGATGCAGCTTGGCGATCACCCCGGGCAAGCGGTCGTAATCCGCCTTCACCTCATAGCTGGGGTCGATCAGCATCATCCCCCGCCGCGGCGTCGGTGGCAGCAGGGACTGCGCCAGCTCAAAACCGTCCTGCTGGTAGACCTTCGCGCGATAGGGTGACAACGCCAGCGAAAGCGCCGCGTATTCCTGCGGGTGCAACTCGGCAAAATGCAGACTGTCCTGCGCGCGCAGCAGATTTGCCGCAATCAACGGCGACCCAGGATATGTCGCCGCACCATGACGGGCCTGCACCGTATCCAGCACACGCGCCATCGGATGATCCGCACCAAACCACCCCTGGCGCTGCACCCGCGCGATACCGGCGGCGGCTTCGCCAGTGCGGACGGCCTCGGGTGCATCAAGGCGATACAGACCGCGCCCGGAATGCGTCTCGATATAGCTGATCGGTTTGTCTTTTTGGGTCAGATAGCCCAGCACCCACGCTAATAAAGCGTGCTTTTGTACATCAGCCAGATTCCCGGCGTGGTAAATATGTTGATATGAGAGCATTTTGCCTTCTAAAGTCCCTATCAATAAGGCGGAAAGGTGCTGATTGTCGCGGAATCAGCCCTTTAACCGGGCGAGATGGCACCCTATAAGGCATCCGTCCCGGAACCGTCGAGTCGCGGGCAGTGGAAATTCTGACAAACGGGATCAGTAGATTATGGGCATCTTTGGCAATCTGGGCGGCCTGTTCACCGCGGACATGGCTATCGACCTTGGGACAGCGAACACGCTGGTCTATGTCAAAGGGCGCGGCGTGATCCTGTCTGAACCCTCGGTGGTGGCTTATCACGTCAAGGATGGTGTGAAGAAAGTGCTGGCCGTTGGTGAAGACGCCAAGCTGATGCTGGGCCGGACGCCCGGGTCCATCGAAGCCATCCGCCCGATGCGCGAAGGCGTGATTGCCGATTTCGACACCGCCGAAGAGATGATCAAGCATTTCATCCGCAAGGTTCACAAACGCTCGACCTTTTCAAAACCGAAGATCATCGTCTGCGTCCCTCATGGTGCAACACCTGTTGAAAAACGCGCGATCCGACAGTCGGTTCTCTCGGCTGGCGCACGTCGCGCAGGTCTGATTGCCGAGCCGATTGCGGCAGCGATTGGGGCAGGTATGCCGATCACCGATCCGACCGGCAACATGGTTGTCGACATTGGCGGCGGCACCACCGAGGTGGCCGTTCTGTCGCTGGGCGACATCGTCTATGCCCGCTCGGTCCGCGTTGGCGGAGACCGGATGGACGAAGCCATCATCTCGTACCTACGCCGTCAGCAGAACCTGCTGGTCGGGGAATCCACTGCCGAACGCATCAAGACCACCATCGGTACCGCCCGTATGCCCGACGATGGCCGCGGCCAGTCGATGCACATCCGCGGGCGCGACCTGCTGAACGGTGTCCCGAAGGAAATCGAAATCAGTCAGGCGCAAGTTGCCGAGGCGCTGTCCGAACCCGTCCAAGCGATCTGTGAGGCAGTGATGACCGCACTTGAGACCACGCCGCCCGATCTGGCGGCGGACATCGTTGACCGGGGTGTCATGCTGACCGGCGGCGGCGCATTGCTGGGCGATCTGGATCTGGCGCTGCGCGAACAGACCGGTCTGGCCGTGTCGATTGCCGATGAAAGCCTGAATTGTGTGGCTTTGGGCACCGGCAAGGCGCTGGAATACGAAAAACAACTGCGCCACGCGATTGACTACGAAAGCTAAGGCGCGCACCCTTATGGGGTGAGAACTCGGGCACGAGCAGCACGGGAAGGTAACCTGTGGCAAAGGACCGATCACAGCGCGATGAATACACGACCCCCTTGCGCCGTCTGCTGCTGGGGATCGTGGTGCTGTGCCTGCTCGCGATCTTTCTGGTCTGGCGCATCGACAGCCCGCGTGTGGAACGGTTCCGGGCGCAGGTGGTGGATACAGTGGTGCCTTCGATGGAATGGGCGATGGTGCCGGTGACAGCCGCCGTCAACCTCGCGCGGGACTTCCAAAGTTACCAGCGCCTGAGCGAACAGAACCAGGAACTGCGCAGCGAGCTGCGCCTGATGCGCGCTTGGAAAGAGGCCGCGCTGCAGCTGGAGCAGGAAAACGCCCGTCTGCTGGACCTCAACAATGTGCGGCTCGACCCCCGGCTGACTTATGTGACCGGGGTGGTGATGGCCGACAGTGGCTCTCCGTTCCGGCAATCGGTGTTGTTGAACGTGGGGGAACGTGACGGGATCGTCGATGGTTGGGCCACGATGGACGGGATCGGCGTTGTGGGCCGTATCTCGGGCGTTGGCGCGGATACGGCGCGGGTGATCCTGCTTACAGATGCCTCGAGCGCGATACCGGCGACCATCCAGCCCTCGGGCCAGACCGCGCTGATTACCGGGGACAACAGCGCCTCGCCGCTGGTTGAGTTTCTGGAAAACCGTGAACTGGTCCGCCCCGGTGACCGGGTTGTGACCTCGGGCGATGGCGGCGTCTTCCCCGGCGGGTTGCTGATCGGCCAGATCGCCGTCGACCCCGGCGGGCGGCTGCGGGTGCGCCTGTCGGCGGATTTCGAGCGGCTTGAATTCCTGCGGGTGCTGCGGTTCCAGTCGGCCCAGCCCATCAGCGACCCCGGCGGCATCGTCGGCCCACGCCAGCCCGAAGCGGCCCTGACCGCACCGGAGGCCACCGATGGATAGGCCATCCTCGCACCTCTGGATGAAACGCGGGCTGTATCTGGCACTGGCGGTGCTGGTGATGTTCCTGCACCTGCTGCCACTGGATTCGAAACCGGATCGCTGGCCGTTTCCCGATATCCTGATGGCGCTGACCTATGCCTGGGTGCTGCGCCGCCCCGAATATGTGCCGATCCTTGCGATTGCCTTTGTGATGCTGATGGCCGATCTGCTGCTGCAACGTCCTCCGGGGTTGCTGGCGGCGTTGGTGGTCATGGGCGCCTCGTACCTGCGCACGGCAGCACCGGGGATGCGCGATGGAGGGTTCGTCAGTGAATGGACCACGGTCGGCGCCGTGATCACGGCAGTTTTTGTGCTCAACCGCGTCATTCTTGCTATTCTGTCGGTGCAACAGGCAGCGCTGGGGCCGGTGGTGATACAGGTGGTTCTGACAATTGCGATATACCCGCTGATCGTTCTGCTCAGCCAGAGCGCGTTTGGCGTGCGCCGCAAATCCGTCGCCGACACCACCGCAGCAGGCGCACGGGCATGAAACAGCGCAAGCCCAAATCCCAAGGCCTCGCCTACAAACGCCTGCCGCGCCGCGCACTTGTGCTGGGCGGGCTACAGGCGGCCTTCATCGGCGGGCTGGCGGCGCGGATGCGGTTCATGCAGGTCGATCAGGCCGACGAATATCGCCTGCTGGCCGAGGAAAACCGCATCAACATCCGTCTGATCCCGCCTACGCGCGGGCGGATTTACGATCGCAACGGGCAGATCATCGGCCAGAACTCGCCCTCGTACCGCATCGTGATCGTGCGCGAGGATGCAGGCGATATCGACAAGGTCATCGCCAAACTGTCCGATCTGATCCCGCTGAACGAGGATGAGATTGAGCGCGCGCGCACCGAAATGCGCCGCTCGGCCCCGTTCCTGCCCGTCACACTGGTTGATCAGGTGACGTGGGAAGATATCTCGAAAGTCGCCGTCAACGCCCCGGCCCTGCCCGGCGTCACGCCCGAGGTCGGCCAGACCCGGCAATACCCACGCTATGAGGATTTCGCCCATATCGTCGGCTATGTCGGCCCCGTCAGTGACTATGACCTGAGCCAGATCGAAGATCCCGAACCGGTGCTGCGCATCCCCCGGTTCCAGATCGGCAAGGTCGGTCTTGAGGCCAAGCAAGAGATCGACCTGCGTGGCAGGGCGGGTTCAAAGCGGGTCGAGGTCAACGCCACTGGCCGTGTCATGCGCGAGTTGGACCGACAAGAGGGTCAACCCGGCGCTGATCTGCAACTGTCCGTCGACGCAGACCTTCAGCAATATGCGCAGGCACGGTTAGCCGGAGAAAGCGCCGCCGCTGTTGTGATCGATTGCGAAACCGGCGATCTGCGCGCGATGGCCTCGGCCCCCAGCTTCGATCCCAATCTATTCGTGCGCGGCATCTCGGTCGCGGATTATCAGATCCTGACACAGGACAAGTACCGCCCGCTGGCCAACAAGACGGTTCAGGGCACATACCCGCCCGGATCGACCTTCAAGATGGTTACTGCCTTGGCCGCGCTTGAAGCCGGTGTCGTTGGTCCCGGTAACACCGTATATTGCCCCGGCCACCTCAAGGTCGGCAGCCGCCGCTTCCACTGCTGGAAGCGCGGAGGCCACGGCATGGTGGACCTCAACACATCGCTCAAGCGCAGCTGTGACGTTTATTACTATGACGTGGCGATCAAGGTCGGCATCGACAAAATATCCGAGATGGCGCGTACTCTTGGGCTGGGGGTCAAACACGACATCCCCATGTCCGCCGTGCGCGCCGGTCTGGCCCCCAATCAGGAATGGAAGCAACGCACCCATGGCGAGGACTGGCTGATCGGCGATACGGCCAATGCCTCGATCGGGCAGGGTTTCATGCTGGCCTCGCCCATGCAACTGGCTGTCATGACAGCAAGGATCGCCACCGGGCGTGCCGTCACGCCCCGTCTGGTCCGATCCATTGACGGCATCGAACAGCCAACAGGCGCGGGTGAGCCACTTGGGATCAACCGCGCCAACCTGAACTACATCCGCGAGGCGATGTGGTCGGTATCGAACGACCGGCGCGGGACGGCCTATCGCAGCCGGATCATCGCAGATGATTTCCGCATGGCTGGCAAGACCGGCACCAGCCAGGTGCGCAACATCACCAAGGCCGAGCGCGCCGCAGGGGTGATCCGCAACGAGGACCTGCCCTGGGAACGCCGCGACCATGCGCTGTTTGTTAGCTTCGCGCCCTATGACAACCCGAAATACGCCATCGCCGTTGTGGTGGAACATGGCGGCGGCGGGTCAAAGGCCGCCGCGCCGGTTGCGCGCGATATCATGCTGCAGGCGCTTTATAACGGCACACCGCCGCTTGAGGCCTATCCGACCGGTGATCGCGAGCGCATCAAGGAACAACAAAAACGGCTTGAGGGTGACCGCCGCCCCAAAGCGCGTCCTGACGCAAAGGACCGCGCATGAGCTATCTTGAATACGCCGTCAAATCCACGCCCTCGGGGTTCCGCAAATTCCTGTATATGAACTGGCCGCTGACGCTGCTGCTGATCAGCGTCGCAAGTGCCGGCTTCCTGATGCTGTTCTCGGTCGCGGGCGGATCGTGGACACCGTGGGCCGAGCCGCAAATGGAACGCTTTGGGCTGGGCCTGACGGTGATGTTCATCATCGCGCTGGTGCCGATCTGGTTCTGGCGGAATATGTCGGTCGTGGCCTATCTGGGCTCAATCGGCCTACTGATCGTGGTCGAGCTGTTTGGCACCATCGGCATGGGCGCGCAACGTTGGATCGACCTTGGGTTCATGCGGCTGCAACCGTCCGAGGTGATGAAGGTAGCGCTGGTTATGGTACTGGCGGCCTATTATGATTGGCTGCCCGCACACAAAACCTCGCGTCCACTTTGGGTGATCATCCCGGTCATCCTGATCCTGATCCCCACCTTCATGGTGTTGCGTCAGCCGGACCTCGGCACCTCGATCCTGCTGCTGGCCGCGGGCGGAGGGCTGATGTTTCTGGCCGGTGTCCATTGGGCCTATTTTGCCGCCGTGATCGCGGCGGGGGTTGGCCTGATTGCCACGGTGTTCAACAGTCGCGGGACTGAATGGCAGCTGCTCAAGGACTATCAGTTCCGCCGGATTGATACGTTTCTGGACCCCTCAACCGACCCGTTAGGTGCAGGCTATCACATTACGCAATCCAAGATCGCGCTGGGCTCAGGCGGTTGGAACGGGCGCGGGTTCATGCAAGGCACCCAGTCGCGTCTGAACTTCCTGCCCGAGAAGCACACCGATTTCATCTTCACCACCCTGGCCGAGGAATTCGGCTTTGTCGGCGGTATCACCCTGCTGATCCTCTATGGTCTGATCCTGATCTTCTGCATGGTCACAGCGCTGGCGACCAAGGACCGGTTCTCGTCCCTTGTGACGCTGGGCATTGCGCTGAACTTCTTCCTGTTCTTTGCGGTGAATATGTCGATGGTCATGGGGCTGGCCCCGGTCGTGGGTGTGCCGCTGCCGATGGTCAGCTATGGCGGCTCGGCGATGCTGGTGCTGATGGCCGCCTTCGGCATCGTGCAAAGCGCCCATATCCACCGCCCCCGCTGAAAGGTCCTCCATGCCCGTCAACGTCCTGTTTTCCGCCCGCCCCGGGCTGTGGCCGGAATATGAACCGCTGCTGCGCAAAGGGCTGACCGAGGCCGGGTTGGACTTTCATCTGGCCACCGACATCCCCGCCGATCAGGTCGACTATGTGGTCTATGCCCCGAACGGAGGGGTGCGGGATTTCACGCCGTTCACGCGGCTGAAAGCCGTGCTCAGCCTTTGGGCCGGGGTCGAGAGCATTTCGGACAATGAAACCCTGACCGTCCCGCTGGCGCGCATGGTAGACAGCGGGCTGAAACAGGGCATGACGGAATGGGTGGTGGGCCACGTGCTGCGTTATCACCTCGGGATGGACCGCCATATCACTCAGCAGGATACGACGTGGGAGCCGGACGCCCCACCGTTAGCCACGCAGCGCACGGTCTGCGTTCTGGGTCTGGGCGAATTGGGCGAGGCTGCGGCACGGGCGCTGGCCGCGTTGAATTTCCATGTCATCGGTTGGAGCCGCACCGCCAAGGACATCCCCGGTGTGACCTGTCTGCATGGGGCAGACGGCCTGCGGGACGCGTTGGCACAGGCGGAAATCCTTGTGCTGTTGTTGCCGGACACGGCGGCGACCACAAATATACTGAATGCTGAGACGCTTGCCCTTCTGCCGAAAGGGGCCTGCATCATCAACCCGGGTCGGGGGCCTTTGATCGATGATGATGCCCTGCTGGCGGCCCTGAAGTCAGGACAGGTTGGCCACGCCACGCTGGACGTGTTCCGCACCGAACCCCTGCCGCCCGAGCATCCCTATTGGGCCCAGCCAAACGTGACAGTGACGCCGCATATCGCCTCGGAGACCCGGCCCGTTACCGCCGCTCAGGTCATTTGCGAGAACATTCGCCGAGGTGAGGCGGGCGAGCCCTTTCTCCACCTCGTCGATCGTGATCTGGGCTATTAGGCCGCGATCAGCCCGCGACCTTTCAGCAGGGCTTCGACCCCCGGCAGACGCCCGCGGAAGGCCAGATACAGGTCCTCGGCCTCGCGTGAACCGCCAGTGGACAGAATGTTATCCTCCAACGCCTTAGCGCGTTCGGGATCAAACGCACCGCCTGCTTCCTCGAACGCTGCAAACGCATCGGCATCCATGACCTCGGACCACATATAGCTGTAATAGCCTGAGCTATAGCCGTCGCCCGCAAACACATGAGCAAAATGCGGCGTTGCATGGCGCATTCCGATGGCCGACGGCATGCCCAGATCGGCCAGAACCTCGGCCTGCTTGGCCATTGGATCAGCGGGTGCGGCCCCGTCATGGAAGGCCAGATCGACCAGAGCCGAGGCGACATATTCCACCGTCTGGAACCCCTGATCGAAATTGGCGGCCTGCAGCACCTTGTCCAACATCTCTTGCGGCATCGGCGCGCCGGTTTCGGCATGGGTTGCGAATTCGGCCAGAACCTCGGGCACTTCCAGCCAGTGTTCGTAAAGCTGGCTGGGCAGTTCGACGAAATCCCGCGCCACCGAGGTGCCCGAGATACTCTCATAGGTCACGTTGGACAGCATCTGATGCAGCGCATGGCCGAACTCGTGAAACAGCGTGCGCGCATCGTCATAAGACAGCAGTGCCGGATCGCCCTTGGCGAAGTTGCAGACATTGATCACGACCGGAGCCTGCGTCTTCGGGAACTTCGCCTGCCCGCGCATCGCGCTGCACCACGCGCCCGAGCGTTTTGAGCCGCGCGCGAAGTAATCGCCGATGAAGACTGCGATATGCTGCCCGTCGCGTGTCACCTCCCACGCGCGACAATCGGGGTGATAGAGCGGCACGTCCAGCGGTGAGAACTCCAACCCGAACAGGCGGTTGGCGCAGGCAAAAGACGCCTCGATCATCCGGTCCAGTTGCAGGTATGGCTTCAGCGCGGCTTCATCGAGATCATGTTCGGCCTTGCGCCGTTTCTCGGCATAGTAGCGCCAGTCCCACGCTTCCAGCGGGCCGTTGACGCCATCTTCTTGCATCATCGCGGTCAGCACCTCGGCATCTGCGTTGGCGCGGGTTTTGGCGGGCTGCCACACATCCATCAACAGATCACGCACGCGATCCGGTGTGCGGGCCATCTCGGTCTCAAGCTTGTAGTCGGCGAAACTGGCATACCCCAACAGCTTGGCACGTTCCTCGCGCAGGCGCAGGATTTCTGCCGCAATCTCTCGGTTGTCGGTCTCACCGCCATTTGCCCCGCGCGCGGTCCACGCGCGATAGGCCTTTTCACGCAGGTCCCGGCGGGGTGAAAACTGTAAAAACGGCACGATGATTGACCGCGACAGGGTCACGACGGGGCCATCCGCCCCCTTCTCCTGCCCCGCGGCACGGGCGGCATCCACAGCAAAATCCGGCAGGCCCTGCAGGTCATCCTCGGTCAGGTCCATGAACCAATCCCGCTCATCGGCCAGAAGGTTCTGGGTAAAGGAGGTCCCCAACGAGGCCAGCCGCGCCTTGATCTCTTGCATCCGCGCGTCGGCCTCACCTTCCAGCGCAGCGCCTGCGCGGACAAACCCGCGATGCGACAGCATCAGCACCCGCGCCTGTTCGTCTGTCAGGCCCAGCTCGTCGCGGCGCGCCCATAGATCAGCCACCCGTTGAAACAGCGCCTTGTTCGATGAAATGCCCGAGAAATGCGCCGCCAGTTTCGGAGAGAACTCCCGCTGCAACTCTTCGCGTTTGGGATTGCTGTCCGCGCCTGCAACCGTGAAGAACACCGACAGAACCTTGTCCAACTGCTCGCCTGCAGCTTCCAACGCCTCGATCGTGTTGGCAAAACTGGGCGCTTCGGGGTTCGCCGCGATTGCGTCGATCTGCGCGTTATGCGCCTGCAGCGCCTGTTCCAAAGCAGGGGCGAAATCACCGTCTGAGATATCTGCAAACGGGGCGAGTTCGAAGGGCGTGGTCCAGTCGGACAGGATCGGGTTGGTCATGCGGGTCTCCTTTGGTCTCTACCTAGGAAACCCACCCGCAAGGGTCCAGTGCGCGCGATGAAATTACGCGCCTGCACCGCAGATGGGGCAATCGGCGCGCTGCGACAGGGTGATCTTGCGGCTTTCGCCATAAAGCGCATCGTAGATCAACATCTCACCCCGAAGGGCCTGCCCCGCACCCGTAATCACCTTGATCGCCTCAACCGCCATCATCGAACCGACAACTCCGGGCAGAGGGCCAATCACGCCCGCCTCGGCGCAGGACGGGGCCAGACCGGGGGCCGGAGCCTCGGGGAAAATACACTGATAGCAGGGCGCGCCGCTGGCGGGATCAAAAACGCTAAGCTGCCCTTCCCATTGCGACAGCGCGCCCGAGATCAGCGGTTTGTTCAGCGCGACGGCGGTCCGGTTGGCCAGATAACGGGTGTCGAAATTGTCGGTGCCGTCGAGGATCAGATCGAAATCGGCAAACAGGTCTGCGGCGATCTCTTCGGTCAGCCTCCGGTGATAGGGCAAGACAACCACGTTGGGGTTCTGCGCTTCCATGGCCTGCTGGGCCGAAAACACCTTGGGCATCCCGATATCCGCGTCGCGGTGAATGACCTGCCGTTGCAGGTTCGCGTTCTCGACCTCGTCATCGTCGATCACGCCGATCGTGCCCACGCCGGCCGCAGCCAGATATTGCAGGGCCGGAGCCCCCAGACCGCCCGCGCCGATCACCAGCACCCGCGCCTGTTTCATCTTCTTCTGCCCCGGCCCGCCCAGTTCGCGCAGGACGATGTGGCGGGCATAGCGTTCCAGCTCGGTCTCGGTGAACTGATCTGAGGGCATCTTGGGCTCCTTAGCCTCGGCGGTTTCCGCTCGGTTTCGCAGCGCTTTCACGCCCCGACCATAAAGCAGAACCAGCACCGCAGAGCCAGCAAGGATCAACCACATCGCTGCAGAGCCGCCAGTTGCCTGACGCAAGGGGTTGCCTTCGGGCAAAACCAGTTGCGCGACGATCACCCCGGCCAGCAGCGTGCCAATAGACACCATCCGCGCAGTACGCGACACACCGGCCATCCAGCCCACGCCCCACAGCCCGGCGGCAAGGATCAGAACCAGCAGCATCAGCCGCGCCCGGTCGAACCAAAGCCGCCAGCGCCCCGATCGGTCTCGGACAGGGCATCGGTGGCCTCGAAGGTCGCCTGCACCACGGGGGCGACGACAAGCTGTGCAATGCGCTCTCCGTGGGTGATTTCGAACGGATCCTGCCCGGCATTCAGGACGATCACCCCAAGCGGACCGCGATAATCGCTGTCGATGGTGCCGGGTGTGTTCGGCAGGGTGATACCATGCTTCAACGCCAGACCCGAGCGTGGACGCACCTGTACCTCAAACCCTTGCGGGATTTCGATCCGCAAGCCTGTCGGCACCAACGCGCGCTGCCCGGGGTCCAGCGTGATCGAGGCCTTGCCCGGCAGGTTGGCCCGCACATCCGCCCCGGCAGCCCCCGATGTTTCGTAAGAGGGCAACGGAATCGAAGGATCAGACCCATCCTCACGGATCACACGAATTGCAACCATCCCAGCACCTCTCGTTCTTTGCGGAAATTACCCTGCCAAAGCCGCAGCAATCTTCTGCGCCAGCCGATCGGCCACGGCGTCCTTGCCCATGCGCGGCCATTCCTCGGCCCCATCGTCCGAGATCAGGATCACCGCATTCTCGGACCCGCCCATGATACCTGTTGCCGGGCTCACATCATTGGCCACGATCCAGTCACAGCCTTTGCGCGCGCGTTTGGCAGTGGCGTGTTCGATGACACTGTCCGTTTCCGCCGCGAAGCCCACCACCAGCGCGGGGCGGCCCGCCTCCATCCCGGCGACACGTTTCAGGATATCCGGGTTCTCGGCAAATTCCAGCGTCGGCAACCCATCGCGGCTTTTCTTCAGCTTCTTGTCCGAGGCCGTGGCCACGCGCCAATCTGCCACCGCCGCGGCAAAGACACCTGCATCGACAGGCAAAGCAGCCTCGACCGCATCGGACATTTCCTGCGCGGTCTCAACCGCGACAACCTGCACGCCTTCGGGCGGCGCAACGTCAGCAGGGCCAGTAACAAAAACCACCTCGGCGCCCAACGCCGCCAGCGCCCGCGCCACCGCTGTGCCCTGCGCGCCCGACGACCGGTTGGCGATGTAGCGCACAGGGTCAATCGGTTCATGGGTCGGGCCAGACGTCACCAGCACACGCTTGCCCTTCAAGGGGCCGTCGCCAAGCTGCGCCTCGATGGCTGCAACAATCTCCAACGGTTCCGACATGCGGCCCGGGCCGTATTCACCGCAGGCCATGTCGCCCTCATTCGGGCCGACAAACCGGACGCCATCCGCCTGCAACTGCGCCAGATTGCGCCGCGTCGCCGGATGATCCCACATCCGCACATTCATCGCGGGCGCACACAGAACCGGCGTGTCGGTCGCCATCAGCAGGGTCGAGGCCAGATCATTGGCTAGCCCCCCCGCCATCTTGCCCATCAGATCAGCCGTTGCCGGGGCACCGACGATCAGATCGGCCGAGCGCGACAACTGGATATGCCCCATCTCGGCCTCATCGGTCAGGTCAAACAGATCGCGATAAACTTTCTCACCAGCCAGCGCGGAAACCGACAGGGGCGTCACGAATTCCTCGGCAGCGCGGGTCAGGACCGGCGTGACCGACGCGCCACGCTCGCGCAGACGCCGGATCAGGTCCAGCGACTTGTAGGCCGCGATCCCGCCACCGATGATCAGCAGAATACGTTTGGTTGCCAACATATGTTGCCCTTCCCGTCCCGGTCGGCCCCGACATTAGGCAAGGCAGCCGGGCAGTTCCAGCGGTTAATTCTGAGACTCGAAGGCCTTGCAAGGGTCCTCGCGCTCGACGGTTGGGCTGTCGATCACCGCGTCAAACTCACCATTGATAAGCCCATCTTCGGACTGCCCCAGCACGAAAACCTTCAGGCCCGGACGCAACCGCGCAAGAAAGGTTGGAATACCGCGGTCCTTGCGGGCATGGCCGTTGCCGGTAATCACCGCGATCGGCCCGCCGGTTTCATCCGCAGCGCGCAGGATCGCGCGGGTCAGGACCGCATCGCGCAAACGCTGGATCGCAACCATCTGCGGCAACGCCTCGGCGGGCAGCGCGTCGCAATGGGCCGCAAGTTGATCGGCCTCGCGCGCGGCCTGATCCTCAGGCGGCAGTGGTACGGTCAGCCCATAGCGCGCCGCATCAGCGCCCAGTGCGGTGGCGGCTCCGCGCTCCATCGCAGCACGCGCGGCTGTGCGGGGCACCATCGCCCCGTAGACCGGCACATTTGCGGCCTGAAAGACAGGATAATACATGCTGAGCGGCGGCCAGCCCGATTCAGCCCAGCGCAGAATTCTAGACAGTTCCTCGGGGTTAGACACCGCCTTTTGCGCCAGTCTTTGCGCGCCTTCCTCGGTCACCATCTCCCACACGACAGCCGAGGGCATGATGGCCGCGATTGCTTCTGCCTGCACAAGGTGATGCTGCGGATTGTCGTGAACCTCACCCAAGATGACCACGTCAGCCGCTTGCATGTCGGCCAACACATCCTCGGGAATCATATCAGCCGCACGGCCTCTGTCAGGCACGGTGGCAAGCAACAGAATGGCCGCAAGAATCGCAAAAGGTTTCATGCGAAGAAGTGTTGCACCTCGCGCGATTGCGCTTCAAGGTTCTTGCGCATTTTCACGAAGGCCGCCGCCTCAAGCTGACGCACGCGTTCTTTCGACAGGCCCAGCTCTTTTCCAAGGCTTTCAAGCGTCCGCACCGGGTCGCGCAGCTTGCGTTCGCGCACGATAAAGCGCTCGCGCTCATTCAGGGCCTGCATCGCGGTGACCAGCCATTCGCGCAGTTGCCGCGTGTCATGGTTGTGCTCGACCGCCTCAGCAGCCTGTTCGCGATCATCCTCCAGCGCGTCAATCCATTCGCGCCCGTCCTCATCCGCCGATTGCACCGCGTTCAGTGAGAAATCGGATCCGGCAAGCCGCCCTTCCATCATTTCGACATCCCGCAGAGGAACTCCGATCTCGGTGGCGATCATCTGATGCAGCTGATGCCGATCCAGCTCGACCCCTTCGGTCGCGGCTTCGCGTTCCAAACGCGCTTGTACCCGGCGCATGTTGAAAAACAGCGATTTCTGAGACGAGGTCGACCCGGTGCGCACCATCGACCAGTTGCGCATGACGTAATCCTGAATGCTTGCCTTGATCCACCAGACTGCATAGGTCGAAAAGCGTACGCCCCGATCCGGGTCGAACTTGTCGGCAGCTTTCATCAGGCCCAGGCCGGCCTCTTGGATCAGATCGTTCATCGGCGCGCCATAGCGTTTGAACTTGGCCGCCATCGAAATCGCCAGCCGCATATACGCGGTGATCAGACGGTGCAGGGCCTGCTCGTCCCGGTCATCACGCCAGGCATAGGCCAGCCGCAATTCTGTCTCGGCATCCAGCAGTTCCGCCTTCATCGCCTGTCGGGACATCGAGAAATCGTTTGCGTTGTCCAGTGCCATGAAACTCTCCCTTTGCCACAGGCGATTGGCCGGGCTTGTCACGCCGACCTGAGGTCGATACGCAGAACAAAACCGGGTGGATCACCAGAAAGGTAATAAAAGTGCATCCCGATTTAACCTTCGTGTTGGGCGGCGCAGCCTCAGGCAAGTCGCTTTTTGCAGAACAACTTGCTGTTTCCACAGGGAAAAGCCAGATATATCTGGCCACATCACAAGTGTTTGATGATGAGATGCGCCTGAAAATCAGGCAACATATTGCACAAAGAGGCAGCAACTGGACCACGATCGAGGCTCCGTTCGACCTGTCGCCCGAGCTTGCAAAGCTGACAGCGGACCAAGTGTGCCTGATCGATTGTGCGACCATGTGGCTGACCAATCATCTGCTGGCCGAGAATAATCTGCAGCAGGCTCAGGCCGGTTTGCTGGACGCGTTGAAGACCTGCGCGGCCCAGATCGTGATCGTCTCGAACGAGGTCGGCCACGGGATCGTGCCCGACAATGCCCTGTCGCGCCGCTTTCGTGAAGCGCAGGGGCGGCTGAACATTGCGCTGGCTGCGCAGGCCGACCGTGTGGTGCAGGTGACTGCCGGGTTGCCCTTGGTCCTGAAAGGTGAACCCCTTTGACCCGCCTGCATCTGGTGCGGCACGGGCCGACCCATGCCAAAACCATGGTCGGCTGGTCCGACCTGCCCGCTGACCTGAGCGACACCGCTGCGCTTGACCGCCTGTCCGCGCATCTGCCAACGCAGGCCATCGTGATCTCATCCGACCTGTCCCGCGCTGCCGATACCGCGAGCGCCATTCAAGGCGCGCGCACACGCCTGCCCCACCGCGAAGACCTGCGCGAGATCAACTTCGGCACTTGGGAGTTGCGGGGTTTCAAAGAGATCGAGGCCGAAGACCCCGAACTGTGCTTTGCCTATTGGGACAATCCGGGCGAGGTCCGCCCCCCGAACGGCGAAAGCTGGAACGAGGTCCGCGCGCGGGTTGATACAGCCATCGATACGCTGATCGCCGCCCATACCGGCCATGATCTGATCATCGTGGCCCATTTCGGCGTGATCCTGACGCAAGTGCAGCGCGCCCTGAATGTCGAGGCGCAAGAGGCGTTTGGCCACCGGATCGACAACCTCTCGGTCACCGAGATCACCCATCACGGTGATCGCTGGTCCGTGGGTCGGATCAATCACCGACCGTGATGGGGTCGCGCACAAATCTCTGATTTACCAAGGCCGCGCCATCCGACATCGTGCGCGGATGACCTATGACCTTTTCATCGGCGACCGCCTGTTCTCGAGTTGGTCCCTGCGCGGATGGCTCATGCTCGAGAAGTTCGGCCTGCCCTACCGTACCCATATGGTCGGCCTCTATTCCGGCACGATGGCGGCGGATATGGAACCGCTGGCCCCCGCCCGCCTCGTCCCGGCGCTGCGGCTACCGGATGGAACCGTGGTTGGTGAAAGCCTTGCCATGGCGGAAACACTCGCCGAGCGCCACCCCGAAGCCGGGCTGTGGCCCAAAGACCCCGCCGCCCGCGCGACCGCCCGCTGGCTGTGCACCGAAATGGTTGCGGGGTTCTCAGCCCTAAGGGGCGAATGCCCGATGCAGTTGCGTCAGTGCTGGGAAGGGTTCCGCCCCTCGCCCGAAACCCTGTCCAACCTGCAGCGGATCGATACGCTTTGGGCACATGCCCGGACCCTCTCAGGCGCTGAAACCGGCCCGTTGTTCGGGACCTATTCGCTGGCGGATGTGTTCTATACCCCGGTCGCGGCGCGGATCATCGGTTATGGCCTGCCGGTGACCGAGGCCAATCGCGCTTACTGCCTTGAGCTGCTGTCCGACCTGTCGGTTCGGCAATGGCGCGCGATGGGCCTGACCGTTTCGTATGATCCATTTCCCTATCCGCAGAATGGGCCCGTGCAGGACTGGCCGGTTGGCGGAACCTCTCGGGCCAAGGCCGTCGCCTCGGGCCCCTCGGTCAACTTGACCTGCCCTTATTCCGGCAAACCGGTCACCGACTATCTAGAACTCGATGGCCAAGTCTGGGGCTTCTGCAACCCGTTCTGCCGCGACAAAACCGTTGCCGACCCGGGGGCATGGCCAAAATTCGCAGCAATGGTGGCAGACGTTAACCATTCCTAAACCGCAACCATGGCAGCAACGTCCTGTTAACCAGGAAACAGGATTGCCATGGTCGCCCGCGCCCATACCGTCGCCTTTCAAGGCGTAGACGCCCGCCCGGTCGAGGTGCAATGCGCCGTTTCACCGGGCCTTCCGGCATTCTCGATCGTCGGCCTGCCCGACAAAGCCGTGTCCGAGGCGCGCGATCGGGTGCGCAGCGCGCTCAGTTCGATGGCCATCGCCCTGCCGTCAAAGCGGATCACCATCAACCTGTCCCCCGCCGACCTGCCGAAAGAGGGCAGCCATTTCGACCTGCCCATCGCCGTCGCCCTGCTGTCCGCGCTGGACATCATACCAACCGACGCCGCCGAAGGGGCCGTGGCGTTGGGAGAGCTATCGCTGGACGGCTCGCTGGTGCCGGTCGTGGGTGCCTTGCCCGCCGCCATGACCGCCGCCGCCGAAGACCGCGCGCTGCTCTGCCCCGCGGCCTCCAGCGCCGAGGCCGCGTGGGTCGACGCAACGCAGGTGATCGGCGCGGGCTCGCTGGGGGATGTGGTCAGGCATTTCACTGGCCAATCCGCCCTGCCCGCTGCCACACCGGGCGAAGTCAGCCTGTCGCCCGCTGCGCGCGACCTGCGCGACGTCAAAGGACAGGAACGTGCCAAACGCGCGCTGGAAATCGCCGCCGCTGGCCGTCATCACCTGATCATGATCGGCACCCCCGGTTCTGGCAAATCCATGTTGGCGGCCCGGCTGCCCGGCATCCTTCCGCCACTGACACCGGTCGAGGCACTGGAAACCTCGATGATCCAGTCTCTCTGCGGTTTGCTAGACGAAGGCGGCATCAGCCGCGCCCGCCCCTTCCGCGAACCGCACCACACCGCATCCATGGCCGCCATCGTCGGTGGCGGCAAGGGCGCAAAACCCGGTGAGATTTCGCTGGCCCATAACGGCGTTCTGTTTATGGACGAATTCCCTGAATTCCCGCGCACTGTGCTGGAAACCCTGCGCCAGCCCATCGAGACCGGAGAGGTCATGGTCGCCCGCGCCAACGCCCACGTCAAATACCCCTGCCGGTTCATGCTTGTGGCTGCCGCGAACCCTTGCAAATGCGGCTATCTGACCGATCCCGCCCGCGCCTGTTCCCGCGCTCCGGTCTGTGGCGAGGACTATCTCGGTCGTATCTCCGGCCCGTTGATGGACCGCTTCGATCTGCGAATCGAAGTGCCGCCGGTCAGCTTCACCGACCTTGATCTGCCGCCTTCGGGCGACAGCTCTGCGACCGTGGCCGCGCGGGTCGAGGCCGCCCGCGCCCTTCAGGCCGACAGGTTCCGGGACATGCCGGGCACGCGGCAGAACGCCGACCTTGAAGGCACGTATCTGGAAGACTGCGCCAGCCCGGACGCCGAAGGAAAAGACCTGCTTTTGAAGGCCGCAGAACGGTTCGGCCTGTCGGCCCGCGCTTTCCACCGCATCCTGCGGGTCGCACGAACCATCGCTGATCTGGAAGGTGCGCCAGACATCCGCCGCCCCCATGTCGCCGAGGCGCTGAGTTATCGCATCAGCGCCAGGGCCGGGGCCTAAAGCTTCGCCTCAATCGCTTGCCAGATTTTTTCGGCGATGTTCTCGCCGTTGAACCGTTCCAGCTCCTGAATGCCGGTGGGGGACGTCACGTTGATCTCGGTCAGGTAGTCGCCGATGACGTCGATGCCGACGAAAATCTGGCCCTTCTCTTTCAGTAGTGGCCCAATGGCGGCGCATATCTCCATGTCGCGGTCGGTCAGACCAATCTTCTCGGGCCGCCCGCCCACATGCATGTTCGAGCGCGTCTCACCCTCGGCTGGGACCCGGTTGATGGCACCCACGGCCTCGCCATCGACCAGAATCACCCGTTTGTCGCCATTACGCACATCGGGCAGGAATTTCTGAACGATCAGCGGCTCGCGCGAAAACCCGGTAAACAACTCGTGCAAGGACGTCAGATTGCGATCATCCGGCCCCAGCCGGAACACGCCAGCGCCGCCATTGCCATAGAGCGGCTTGAGGATGATATCCCCGTGCTTCTCCTTGAACGCCTTGATCGTCTGCAAATCGCGCGCAATCGTTGTGGGTGGGGTGAGATCGGGAAAATCCAGCACCAGCAGTTTTTCGGGATAGTTCCTGACCCAGAACGGGTCATTCACCACCAGCGCCTGACCTTTCAGGCGATCCAGCAGATGAGTCGATGTTATGTAATGCATGTCAAACGGCGGGTCCTGCCGCAGCCAGACCACATCAAAGTCGGCCAGATCAACCTCACGCTCGGGGCCAAGCACCGCCGGATCGCCCGGCACACGCTGCACCGTCATGTCGTGACCGCGCGCTGTAATCCGCCCCTCCTGATAGGCCAACTGGTCGGGCCCGTAGAAAAACAGCTCATGCCCACGGGCCTGTGCTTCTTCGGCCAGACGGAATGAGCTGTCGGCATTGATGTCCACGGCCCCGATCGGGTCCATCTGAAAGGCGATCTTCATGGCGTATCCCTCAGTTCTACGCCCGATACATGGCCCACAGACCTGACGGGTTCAATGGCGATCAGCCGTGGCCAAAGGCGTTTTCGATGATTTCAACCGCGCCAGAGCCATCGACCAATGCGGCGTCAAAGCGCACATTTGTCAGTTGCCCGCCTGGTTCATGCTCGAGAAACTGCGCGGCGGATGCGTAGATTCGGTCGATTTGCCGGGGGCTGATCCGCGCCGCTGCGGTCGCGAAGCTTGTGCTTTTCTTAACTTCGACGAAGACGATCCCGTCCGCATTCCGCACGATCAGGTCGATTTCACCCCCAGCCCCGCGCCACCGGCGATGGGCAATCGAAAACCCGCGCCGCTCATAGTCGTTGGCGACGCTCAGCTCTGCTGCTTCTCCTGCGTGATAAGAAACCGAGCCCCGAACGGATCGCCGTGTCATGTCATCCCTTTCCCAGCTTCAGGGCCTTTTGATAGAGCGGCCTGCGCGGCAGGTTGAACATCTCGGACACCAGATCTGCCGCGTCGCGCACCGAATGGGTTTCCAGCGCCCGTTTCAAAGCCTCTTCTACGTCAGACTCGTTAACAGTTTGCGAATGCGCACGATCCACGAGCAGGACGACTTCGCCTTTCACTGTTGCGCCGCGATACTCCGCCGCCAGATCAGCGAGCGTCCCGCGTCGAACCTCTTCGAATTTCTTTGTCAGCTCACGACACATGGCGGCCTGCCGGTCAGCGCCCAGAACATCTGCGAGATCCGCAAGGCTTGCGGCCAGCCGCTTGGGGGATTCGTAGAACACCAGAGTTCCGGGAATGTCGCGCAGCGCCTCAATGCGCGACCGCCGCGCGCCAGAGGCATTGGGCAGAAAGCCCGCGAAAAAGAACGCATCCGTGGGCAGCCCCGCCAGTGTCAGCGCCGCCAGCGCTGCCGAGGGACCCGGGGCGCAGGTGACGGCAAAGCCTGCCTCAGCCGCCTGCCGGCCCAGATCATAACCTGGATCGGCGATCAGGGGCATCCCGGCTTCAGAGGCGTAGGCAACCGACTGCCCCGCCTCAAGCGCCTGCAGAAGCTTGCCCCGCGCACCTGCCCCGCTGTGATCGTGATAGGCAAGGATGCGACGACCCTCCAGCGGGACCCCATGGATTTCCATCAACCGGCGCAAACTGCGGGTATCTTCGGCGGCGATCATGTCCGCCGAGGCCAGCACATCCAGTGCCCTGAGCGTAATGTCGCGCGCAGTGCCGATTGGAGTGGCAACAAAGTACAGGCCCGCGGCCAATCTGATCTTTTGGAAATTCAAAGCTGGACCCTCAGAGCGTGACGTTTATTATCGCGGATCGTTAGACCAAGGTGCCCTCAGACGCCGGATCAGGGAGTTTTCATTTAGATGTTTACCGTTTGCAAGCCCACCCGCAAACTGGCGAAATCCGCCATTGCTCTGGCTACGGCCGCATTTCTGGCCGCCTGTGAAGTGGGTGGCATCAGCGGAGGCCCCTCGATCGACACCTCAGATCCGGTCCCCGTCGCCCTGTTGGTGCCGCGCGGATCGCCGCAATCGGGGGATGCAGCCCTTGCTCAAAGCCTTGAGAACGCGGCTCGTCTGGCCATGGCAGACCTGCAGAATGTCAAAATCGATCTGAGGGTCTATGACACCGCAGGCAATGCCGGCACTGCATCAACGGTGGCGCAACAGGCCGTTGCGGACGGGGCTAAGATCATCATCGGCCCGGTCTATGCGCAGGCGGCGAATGCGGCGGGTCTTGCGGTTCTGAACAACAACGTCAACGTGCTGTCCTTCTCGAACAACACCAGCATCGCAGGCGGGAATGTCTTTGTGCTGGGCCCGACCTTCCAGAACACCGCCAACAGGCTGGTGAATTTTGCAGGCCGTCAGGGCAAGACCGGCACCGTGATCGTGCACAGCAATGACTCGGCGGGGCAATTGGGTCAGGCGGCAATTGCCACAGCGCTCAGCAGCAGCCGGGTCAATGATGCGGGCACGGTGGCCTATGACCGGTCACAGCAAGGGGTGATCAACTCGGTTCCGACCATTAAGGCCACGGTAGATTCGACCGGCGCGGATTCGATTTTCCTGACCGCAACGACTGCAGGCGCTTTGCCGCTCTACAGCCAGTTGCTGCCCGAGGCCGGGGTGTCTCCGGCGACGGTGCAATATATCGGCCTGACACGCTGGGATATCCCGGCGCAGACGCTGGAACTGCCCGGGGTGCAGGGCGGATGGTTCGCGCTGCCGGACCCGGCTAAGGCGCAGGCTTATCGTCAACGCTATAACAACACCTATGGCGAGGCCCCGCATCCGATCAGCGGGCTGGCTTATGACGGCATCGCAGCGATTGGGGCCTTGGTCAGCCAGGGGAAATCGAACGCGCTGACCGGCGCGGCGCTGACCCAGAATGCAGGGTTTCAGGGCGTCGGCGGCATCTTCCGCCTGCGTCCCAACGGTACAAACGAACGCGGTCTGGCGGTTGCCACGATCCAGAACAAACAGGTGGTTGTGATTGACCCTGCCCCACAAAGCTTCTCTGGCGCCGGATTCTGAGCCACCGGCGCAGGCAGGCATGCCTGACAGCAAACTGATCTGCCCCGCCGACCGGATTTTTGACAATGCCAAGGTTGATGCCAACCTGTCCGCCGCCGTCGAACGCGGCGCTGATAACACTGCCCTGCGCGCAGAAACCGTCCGCATCCTGCGCGAGGCCCAGAAGACCGGGCGCGCAGCCATTGCCGAGGCCTTTGCGCAGGCCCCGTTCGATGCGCGTCCGCTGACGCGATCCTACACCTATCTGACCGACCAACTGGTCTGCACCGCGATGCGCGTTGCCAGCAAGTATCTGCATCCTCTGGCGACGCCAACGCAGGGAGAAAAGATCGCTGTTCTTGCCGTCGGCGGCTATGGGCGCGGCGAAATGGCCCCGTCCTCGGACGTGGATCTGCTGTTCCTGACGCCCTACAAGATCACCGCCTGGGCCGAGAGTGTGATCGAATCCATGCTGTATATCCTGTGGGATCTGCGGCTGAAAGTCGGTCATTCCTCGCGCACCATCAGGGATTGCCTGCGGCTGGGGGGTGAGGATTTCACCATTCGCACCGCCATGCTGGAGCAGCGCTATCTGGCCGGAGATTTCGCACTTGCGCAGGACCTTGAGGCGCAACTGAAGACAGACCTGTTCAAAGGCACCGAGCGCGACTTTATCGAAGCCAAGCTGAAAGAGCGTGACGAACGCCACCTCAAACAAGGTGAGCGTTATATGGTCGAGCCCAATGTGAAAGAGGGTAAGGGCGGCCTGCGCGATCTGCAATCGCTCTACTGGATCGCCAAATACATCTACGGTGTTCAGGACGTGGCCGAGCTGGTGCCGCTGGGCCTGTTTACGCCCGAAGAGTTCCAAGGCTTTGTTCAGGCCGAAGAGTTTCTGTGGGCCGTGCGATCCCATCTGCATCTGGTCACCGGCCGCGCCACCGAACAGCTGACCTTTGACCTGCAGGTCGAGGTGGCCGAGCGCATGGGCTATGAAGACCGCGCCGGACGACGTGCGGTCGAAGTGTTCATGCAGCGCTATTTCCGCGAGGCCACTCGGGTGGGTGAGCTGACCCGCATCTTTCTGACCAAGTTGGAAGCGTCCCACATGAAAAGCGCGCCGCTGCTGGAGCGCATTTTCCGCCGCCGCCCTCGGGTCAAGGCGGGATACCGGGTTGTGCATGGCCGGCTGGACGTGGCCGACCCCGACACCTTCCTGACCGACAAGCTGAACCTGCTACGGCTGTTTGAAGAGGGCCTGCGCACCGGGATGCTGATCCACCCCGACGCGATGCGTCTCGTCGCGGCGAACCTGAGCCTCATTGATGATGACATGCGCAACAACAAGGAAGCGCGGCGCATCTTTCTGGATCTGATGCTGAAACACGGCAACCCCGAACGCGCTTTGCGCCGCATGAACGAGTTGGGCGTGCTGTCAGCCTTCCTGCCCGAGTTCGAGCACATCGTGGCGATGATGCAGTTCAATATGTATCACAGCTATACGGTGGACGAGCATACGATCCAGTGCATCGTCAACCTCGCCCAGATTGAACGCGGTGAGTTGATCGAGTCGCTGCCGCTGGCCTCGTCCATCCTGAAGGAAGGCGTCAACCGCAAGGTGCTTTATGTGGCGCTGCTGCTGCATGACATCGCGAAGGGTCGGCCCGAAGATCATTCGATCCTCGGTGCGCAGATCGCACGCAAGGTGGCCCCGCGTCTGGGGTTGAACAAATCGGATTCCGAAACGGTGGAATGGCTGGTGCGCTATCACCTGCTGATGTCGGATATGGCACAGAAACGCGATATCTCGGACCCACGCACCATTCGGGATTTCGCCAAGGCGGTCGAGACGGTCAAACGGCTGGACCTGCTGACCGTTGTGACGGTCTGCGATATTCGCGGCGTAGGGCCGAACACGTGGAACAACTGGAAAGCCACCCTGCTGCGCGCGCTACATGCCGAAACCAAGCGCGCGCTTGAGACCGGGATGGAAGACCTCAACCGCGCCAATCGCGGGGCGGGGGCGAAAAAGCTGCTGCGGGCCGAGTTGGCAGGCTGGTCCAAGGGGGACCTAAAAACCGAAACTGGGCGGCATTACGACCCCTATTGGCAGGGCCTCAACCTGTCGACCCATGTCGAGTTCGCCGAGATGTTGAAGGCACTGGAGGACAGTGGCGACCCCGGTGAGATGGAAATCCGCCTGCATCCCGACGAAGACCGCGACGCGACGCGCGCCTGTTTCGCCATGGGTGACCACCCCGGTATCTTTGCCCGCATCGCCGGGGCCCTGGCGCTGGTCGGGGCCAATGTGGTCGACGCGCGCAGCTATACCACCAAGGATGGTTACGTAACGGATGCCTTCTGGATCCAGGATGCCGAAGGCCACCCGTTCGAGGCCTCGCGCCTGCCGCGACTAACACAGATGATCCACAAGACGATGAAGGGCGAAGTTGTGGCACGCGACGCCCTTAAATCGCGCGACAAGATCAAGAAACGCGAACGCGCCTTTAACGTCCCGACCCATATCACCTTCGACAATGACGGGTCCGAGATTTACACGATCATCGAGGTCGACACCCGCGACCGTCCCGGCTTGCTCTATGACCTCGCCCGCACGCTGGCAGCAGCCAATGTGTATATCGCCAATGCCGTCATCGCGACCTATGGCGAGCAGGTGGTCGATACCTTCTACGTCAAGGATATGTTCGGCCTGAAATACCACTCGGACAGCAAGCAGCGGGGGCTTGAGGCCAAGCTGCGCACCGCGATCACCGAGGGCGCTGAGCGCGCCGCCTCATGAAGCAGATCCGCCTGTTCTCGGGGTTTTTCACGGTCGGATTCTGGACCCTTGCCAGCCGCATCCTTGGCTTTCTGCGGGAAATCCTGCTGACCGCCTATATCGGGCCCGGCCCGGTGATGGACGCCTTTGTCGCTGCCTTTCGCCTGCCCAATATGTTCCGCCGTTTCTTCGCCGAGGGTGCCTTCAACGCAGCCTTCGTGCCGATGTTTTCCAAGCGGCTGGAGGGTGAAGAGAATGCCGAAGGGTTCGCACAGGATGCGTTCAACCTGCTTGCCGTCGCCGTATTGGCGCTTGTCGGTCTGGCAATGGTGTTCATGCCCGCGCTGGTCTGGTTGACCGCCGAAGGGTTCTATGGCGATGAACGCTTTGATCTGGCCGTCGACTACGGCTATGTCGTTTTTCCCTACATCCTGTTCATGTCGCTGGCGGCGCTGTTTTCCGGCGTGCTGAACGCCACGGGCCGCTTCGCCGCCGCCGCCGCCGCGCCGGTTCTGCTGAACATCTTCGCCTGCTCCGCCCTGATCTTCGGGGCGCTTTCAGGCGGTGAGGTGATCCGCTGGTTGATAGCCGTGATCCCCGCGGCAGGCGTCGCACAGCTCGCGCTTGTCTGGATCGCTACCGAGCGCGCAGGCATCCGCATCCGACCCGGCCTGCCGAAGCTGAGCCCCGAGATGCGGCGTATGGTGCGCATTGCGGTGCCTGCCGCTTTGGCCATGGGGGTGACACAAGTCAATCTGGTGGTGGGGCAGCTGGTGGCCTCGAAAACCGAGAAAGCCGTGAGCTGGCTGTTTGCGGCAGATCGCCTGTATCAACTGCCGCTGGGCGTGGTCGGCATCGCCGTGGGCATCGTCCTGCTGCCCGACCTGTCCCGTCGCCTGAGGGCCGACGACAAAGACGGCGCGCGCAATGCGTTTTCCCGGGCCGGAGAGTTCACGCTGCTGCTGACCATCCCCTCGACCGTCGCCTTCGTGATCATCCCCGTCCAACTGGTCTCGGTCCTGTTCCAACGCGGCCAGTTCACCGCCGAGGACACCGCAGCCACAGCGCTGGCCGTCGCTATCTATGGCATCGGCCTGCCCGCCTTCATGCTGCAAAAGCTGCTGCAACCGCTGTTCTTTGCCCGCGAAGACACGAAATCCCCGTTCCGCTATGCCGTAGTGGCGATGGTTGTGAATGCCGCTCTCGCCTTTGGCCTTTATCCCGTCGTCGGCTGGATCGCGCCCGCCATCGCGGCCTCGACCGCCGGTTGGGCCATGGTTCTGCTGCTGGCCATCGGCGCGCGGCGGTTCGGGGACGAGGCCCGTTTTGATGCGCGGTTCAAACACCGGGCATGGCGGATCGTTGCGGCCTCAGCCGGGATGGGCGTCGTCCTGTTTGTGGCAATCCACCTGTTCGGCTGGGCCTTTGAACTGTCTGGCCTGCGCTATCTTGCCCTGCTTCTGCTGATCGCGGCGGCGGGCGCGGCCTACTTCGCACTCGGCCACCTGTTCGGTGCCTTCAAACTGTCGGAATTCCGCACCGCGTTGCGCCGGGGGTGACCCGCCTAGTCGCGGCGTATCCTGCCCACAATCCGTGCCCAGCCGCCCGGTGCCAGAAAGAATGACAGGCCAAACCCCGTGGCAAACCCACCCAAGTCGGCGACCCAGTCCAAAGTGCCCCCGAAGATCAGACCAAACACCAATTGAATCCCCATCAGCATCGCGATCAGGCTGAAGGCACGGGATTGGTTCTCGCCAACCAAAGACAGTTTGCGCCAGAGCAGCCATGTGAACGCACCGATCAACCCGTAAACGGGCGGGAACCCTCCGACCAGCGGATAGGCCGGGTCCAGCAGCACAGCATAGGCCAGCGCTCCGCCCACGCCGGACAGAACGAATATGATCAGCATGGCGGCGCTGCCGAACACCTCGGCCACCATCTTGCCCATCGCCAGCACGAAGACACAGACAAAGATCGCCTGCGTGAAATTGGCCGAAACAAAGGGATAGGTGACAAAGCGGATCACATGCTCGAACGGCCAGCGCCCGTTTTCCACCATCCAATCGAAGATGTCGGGCGAAAACGTGTATTGCTGCAGCGCGTCCAGCCGCCAACCCACCGCCGATGGCCCGCCAACGATGCCGCGCGCACCAAGTTGCAGGACCACCTCGATCCCCATGATGAACAGCGTCAACGCTACCACGACCGGCGGCAGAGGGTTCACGGGCGGGGTATAATGCTCACTGCTCATTGGGCTGGCCTTTCGCGGCTGTTGACGTCCCTTGGCCTCATGGGTAAGCGACGGGGACTGATTTTTCCAGACGGGAGTTCCCTTCGATGACCGAGACCCAATTCACGCCGCGCGTGTTCTCCGGCATCAAGCCTTCAGGAAACCTGCACCTTGGCAACTATCTGGGTGCGCTCAAGCGCTTTGTGGACATGCAGGGCCCTGAGTTCGAAACCATCTATTGCATGGTTGACCTGCACGCGATCACCGTCTGGCAAGACCCGGAGAAACTGCAGGAAAAGACACGCGAGGTTTGCGCGGGCTTTATCGCCGCCGGTCTGGATGCAGAAAAATCCATTCTGTTCAATCAAAGCCAAGTCGCCGAACACTCGCAACTGGCTTGGATTTTCAACTGCGTGGCCCGGATGGGTTGGATGCAGCGGATGACGCAGTGGAAGGACAAGGCGGGCAAGAACGCGCAGAACGCTTCGCTGGGTCTGTTTGCCTATCCATCGCTTATGGCGGCGGACATCTTGATCTACCATGCCACGCATGTACCCGTGGGCGAGGACCAGAAACAGCATCTGGAGCTGACTCGCGACATCGCGACAAAGTTCAACCACGATTACGGAGTGGATTTCTTCCCGCTGACCGAGCCTGTCATTGACGGGCCGGCACCACGCGTCATGAACCTACGAGATGGTACGAGCAAAATGTCATCTTCCGATGCGTCGGATATGACCCGGATCAACATGATCGACGACGCCGACACCATCGCCAAGAAGATCCGTAAGGCCAAAACCGACCCGGATGCTTTGCCATCGGAAATCGACGGTCTGTCCGAACGCCCCGAGGCGCGCAATCTGGTGAGCATCTATGCCGCGCTCAGCGATCAGACGTCGGAGCAGGTTCTGGCTGAGGTCGGCGGCAAGCAATTTGGTGAGTTCAAGCCGATGCTGGCAGAGCTTGCGGTCTCGAAACTGGCCCCGATCTCGGCCGAGATGGCGCGTCTGATGGGCGAAGAGGCCGAGATCGACCAAATCTTGGCCCGCGGCGCGGAACGTGCCCGTGCGATTGCGGCTCCGATCCTGCAACAGACTTATGAGATTGTCGGGATGGTGGGCGCCGGCAAGCCCTGACCCTTTGGCAAACGGAACGCCGCCCCTATCAGGGCGGCGTTTTCTTTTGGCTCAGGCCGCCTGTGCACGCAGGGTTTCGTGCACGATGGATTCGGCAATGTCATGCGGGCTGATCGCCTCGGCCCTGGCACGGGTCAGAATGCGATCCATAGTCTGCTCCAGCGCCGTCAACCGGTGGTTCACCCAATCTTCACGATCGGCCACGCGCAGAATTTCGGTCGCGACATTGATGATCCCGCCGCCATTGGCGACAAAATCCGGCGCATAGAGAATACCCCGGTCATGCAGCAGCAGCGCGTCGCGGTCCTTGGCCAGTTGGTTGTTCGCGCCGCCGGCCACAGCACCAACCTGCAACAGCGGGATGCTGGTTTCATTCAGAATACCACCGATGGCGCAGGGGGCGAAGATGTCGGCCTCAACGCCATAGATCGCATCCGGTGCGACGGCCTGCGCGCCGAACCGCTCGGCCACGCGCGCGGTTTGCTCGGCATTGATATCGGTGACAATCAGGCGCGCGCCCGCGTCGTGCAGGAACTGGCACAGATGCTCGCCCACATGGCCCAAGCCCTGAACCGAAACGGTCAACCCGTCCAGATCAGCCAGCCCGTACCGGTGCTGCGCGGTCACCCGGATCGCGTTGAAAATCCCGCGCGCCGTGATCGGAGAGGGATCGCCGCTGGCAAAGGCACCATCCGCCAGCCCGGCGACGAAATCGGCCTCGGACCCGATATGCGCCATGTCGGCCGGGGTCATGCCCATATCCTCGGCAGTCCAATAAAGCCCGTCGAGGCTTTGAACCACGCGCCCGAAGGCTTTCAGCAGTTCGGGGGTCTTGTCGATACCCGGATCGCCAATGATCACCGCCTTGCCGCCGCCCAGCGGCAGATCGGCAGCGGCGTTCTTGAAAGTCATGCCCCGCGCCAGCCGCAGCGCATCCTGCAGCGCCTCGGCGGGATGGCCATAGGGCCTCATCCGCACACCACCCGCAGCCGGGCCGCGCCGGGTTGAGTGGATGGCGATATAGCCTAACAGGCCGAGTTTGCTGTCTTTGAATTCAACCACGCGCTCGTGCTCGGGCGCGTCCACGATGGTAATGTCCATACGTCTCCTCCGGAATATCCCGGAGAGTTTGCCACCTTTGGCTGAGGGGTTCTCGCCATTATCTGGCTGGCAGTCACTCTGAATTGGTGATATTCCCTACAAGCCAGCCACAGAATAGACTATTCCCCCATGGACGCTATCGACACCAAAATCATCCGCGCCCTGCAGAAGGATGGCCGCATGACGGTCATCGACCTGGCCGAGCATGTGGGCCTGTCCCCGACGCCCTGCGCGCGGCGACTTGAACGGTTGCAGCGCGATGGCATCATCACCGGCTATGCCGCGCTGGTCGATCCCGAGCAGTTGGGCTTTGGCGTCACCATTTTTGTCTCGGTCGAGCTGGAAAAACAGGACCGCAACGCCATTGATGCCTTCGAAAGGGCGATCCGCCGCTGCGATGAGGTGATGGAATGCTATCTGATGACCGGGTCGCGGGATATTCTGCTGCGGGTGGTGGCACAGGACCTCACGGCCTTCGACGCTTTTCTGGAACATCGGCTGATGCAGATCCCGGGGATTCGCAACCTCAGATCAAACTTCGCCCTGCGCACGATGGTCAAACGCGGCACCCTGCCCCTGCATCACGGATAATCTGCTGGACCTCGCCCCGGCCCCAACCTAGGTTTCCACCGAACTGAGGGAGGGCACGATGGCAGTCGGCACACAGATCCGCACCTATTTCGATGGTCAATGGCATGACGGAGACGCGCCGATCATGCGCGCCGCAGATCACGGCGCATGGCTGGGATCGTCGGTTTTCGACGGCGCCCGGTTCTTCGACGGGCTGACGCCCGATCTGGATGCCCATTGCGACCGGGTGAACCGCTCTGCCGAGGCGCTGATGCTGACGCCCAGCATGACGACCGAACACATGGTCGAGCTGGTGCACGAAGGGCTGGAAGCCTATGCACCCGGTACAGCCGTATACATCCGCCCGATGTATTGGGGCATCGACGGGGATCCCACTGCCATTATCCCACAGCAAGACAGCACCGGTTTCGCGATCTGCCTCGAAGTAATCCCGATGGCGTCTGAGACGGTCTCGGCCACGCTGACAACCACGCGATTCCGTCGACCGGTGCTGGAATCGGCGGTCGTCAATGCCAAGGCCGGATGCCTTTATCCCAACAACGCCAGGATGCTGGCCGAGGCGCGGTCGAAAGGGTTCTCGAACGCTCTGGTCGCCGATGCGATGGGTCATGTGGCCGAAACCGCCACCGCCAATATCTTCATGGTCCGCGATGGCGAGGTGTTCACCCCCATCCCCAACGGCACCTTCCTTGCGGGCATCACCCGTGCCCGCCACATCAAGAACCTGCGCGCCGACGGCGTGACCGTGCATGAAACCGTCCTCAGCTTTGACGACTTCCACAACGCAGATGAGGTCTTCATGTCCGGGAACATGAGCAAGGTCACCCCGGTCACCGCGCTGGACGACACGCAGTATCAGGTCGGCCCCATCGCCCGCCGCGTACGCGAGATGTATTGGGACTGGGCTGCCAGCTAGTTGCCAGTGCCCCCGCGCTGGGGCATGATCGCGGAAACAAACCGGGGACAGATATGCGCAAATTCCTTGTGGTTCTGGATGACAGCCGCGAATGCCTGAACGCGATGCGTTTTGCGGCCATGCGTGCGGCCCATACGGGCGGCGGTGTCACGATCCTGTCGGTCATCCCACCAGATGAATTCAACCATTGGATCGGTGTGGCCGAAGTGATGCGCGAAGAGGCTCGCGAACGCATTCACGCCCATTTCGAAGTGTTCGCCAAATGGATGCGGGACAAGCAGAAGGTCGAGCCCGAGCTGGCAATCCGCGAAGGCGACCCGGTGGCCGAGATCATTGCCCATGTCCAGTCTGACCCGGAAATCGGTGTTCTGGTGCTGGGGGCTGGCACAGACAAGAAAGGCCCGGGACCGCTGGTGACTCAGCTGACGCGCAACTCGGGCAGCCTGCCGATCCCGGTTACCATCGTGCCCGGTGATCTGAGCAAGGAAAAGCTGGAAGCCATTACCTGAGGGCGACCCATGGGCGCGAAACTGCAATTCTGGTTCGATTTCGCCTCGACGTACTCCTATCTCAGCGCGATGCGGATCCAGACGATGGCCGCTAAGCGGCACGTTGAGCTGGAGTGGCAGCCCTTCCTGCTGGGTCCGATTTTTGCAGCGCAGGGCTGGGATAATTCACCGTTCAACATCTACCCGGCAAAGGGGCGTTATATGTGGCGGGATATGGAACGCCTTTGCGCCACGCGCGACCTGCCCCTGCGACGACCCGATACCTTTCCGCAAAACAGCCTGAAAGCGGCGCGTCTGGCATTGACCATAGATGCCCCCGACCAGCGCGCAGCGTTTTCCAGGGCCGTCTATGCGGCACAATTCGGCGCGGGCCGGGATATCTCGGACCCACAGGTTCTGACGGAGTGCCTTGCAACGGCCGGTGCCGAAACGACCCTGATCGACCGGATGGGCGAACCGCAGATCAAGGCGGTCTTATTCGAACAGGTCGACCGCGCCCGAGCCTTGGACATCTTCGGCGCGCCCAGCTTTGTCGCCGGGGCCGAGCTGTTCTGGGGCGATGATCGTCTGGATGCCGCAATTTCTCACGCCGCATCAATTTAGAACCGTTCCAAATCTTGACTTCGCCAGCGCGGGCGCGCATATCAGTGGCACCTCAAACGGAGCCGCGTCATGTTCATCCAAACCGAATCCACACCCAACCCGGCCACGCTGAAATTCCTGCCCGGCCAGACGGTTCTGGAAGCCGGCACCGCTGATTTCCCAAGTGCTGAGACAGCCGAGAAGTCCCCACTGGCCCTGCGGATCTTCGGGGTGAGCGGTGTGACCGGCGTGTTCTTTGGCAATGATTTTGTCACCGTCACGAAAGCTGACGACGTTCAGTGGGACCACATCAAGCCCGCGATCCTCGGCGCTGTGATGGAGCATTACCAATCCGGACAGCCCGTCATGGGGGCCGGTGCCGAAACCGCCTCGGGTCATGCCGAGCATACCGGTGAGGACGCCGAAATCGTAAACCAGATCAAAGACCTGCTGGACAGCCGGGTGCGCCCTGCGGTGGCTCAGGATGGTGGTGACATCACCTTCCACGGCTTTGATCGCGGCGTCGTCTATCTGCATATGCAGGGTGCCTGCGCAGGCTGTCCGTCCTCGACGCTCACGCTGAAAATGGGCATCGAAAACCTGCTGCGCCACTACATCCCCGAGGTGACCGAGGTGCGCCCTGTTGCGGTCTGACCCGACGATTCTGGCATTTGACACATCGGCCGCGCATTGCGCGGCCGCTTTGCTATGCGGCGACCGGATCGTCGATTCTGTTGCTGAACCCATGACCCGCGGGCAGGCCGAGAGGCTCATGCCCCTGCTCGAAGAGCTGTTGAACCGGAACGGGCTCAACTGGCAGGACCTCGATGCGATTGGCGTGGGCATCGGCCCGGGCAATTTCACCGGTATCCGAATCTCGGTCTCCGCCGCGCGCGGTCTGGCGCTGGGGCTGGGGGTTCCGGCAGTTGGCGTCTCGGGGTTCGATGCGCTGGCCGAACTGGCAGAGCCGGGCCAGATCCCGGCAATCCCCGCACCACGCGATCAGGTCTACGTGCAGCCAGATGACACGCCACGCCTGATCACATGCGCCGAGGCCGAATTGCTCGGCCCCCTGTTCCTGAACGATGATCCTGCCAGACAGGCAGGCGCGATTGCCCAGCTGACGGCGCGCCGCTACGCAACGACACAGACCCCACCTGCCCCGTTTTACGTTCGGCCTGCGGATGCCGCACCATCCCGGGACGTGCCGCCGGTTCTGCTGGACGAATGACACCCGAGGACCTAGCCCATACCCATGCGGCCGCCTTCACCCAGTCGCGCCCGTGGAGCGCTGCGGAATTCTCGGATCTTCTGGCCGGGCCGTTCACCCATCTGGCCGGCGACAATCGGTGCTTTGCGCTGTTTCAGGTGATCGCGGATGAGGCCGAATTGCTGACCATTGCGACTCACCCCGCCTGTCAACGACAGGGGCTGGCCCGGCAGATCATGACGGAATGGCACGAAATGGCGCGCACCCTTGGTGCGGCGCGCGCCTTTCTTGAAGTCGCCGCCGATAACGACCCGGCCCTCGCGCTATACCGTGCAACCGGATATGCGCCCTGCGCAACGCGCCGCGCGTATTATCGGCGCGAAAACGGCCCCAACGTGGATGCTATCGTCATGGAATGCCACCTGAGCGGGAAATAGACCGTTTTTTTGACCGTACGATCAATATTCAGTTGACCGAAGCTGTTGCAAACAGACTTAATTCCCGCCATCACAACAGGTATGCTCGCTCTGAGTGGGTGATGGGGCGTTTCCGCCCCGGACCGATAATAGCCAACGGGAGTATCACATGACCCTTATGAAATCCTTGATGGGCGCCGCAGCAGCGGTCGCACTGACAGCTGGCGCGGCCCTCGCCGAACCGGCCCTGATCTTCGATCTGGGTGGCAAGTTCGACAAGTCGTTCAACGAAGCCGCACATACCGGTGCGTCACGCTGGGCCGAGGAAACAGGCGGGACCTACCGCGAGATCGAAATGCAATCCGAAGCCCAGCGCGAACAGGCTCTGCGCCGGTTCGCCGAGGCAGGATCGAACCCGATCATCACCATGGGCTTTGGCATGGCCGATCCGCTCAGCGCCGTTGCGCCGGACTATCCTGACACCACTTTTGTTGTGGTCGATGTGACATGGCTGGACGCCCCGAATGTGCGCCAGGTGGGCTTTGCCGAACATGAGGGATCGTATCTGGTCGGCATGATGGCCGCGATGGCGTCGAAATCGGGCACTGTTGGCTTTATCGGCGGTATGGATGTTCCGCTGATCCGTCACTTTGGCTGCGGTTACGCACAAGGTGCAAAGGCGGTGAACCCCGATATCAACGTGGTTGCCAACATGACCGGCACGACACCCGCGGCGTGGAACGACCCCGTGAAGGGATCGGAGCTGACAAAGGCGCAGATCAGCCAGGGCGCTGATGTTGTCTACGCCGCGGCGGGCGGCACCGGTGTTGGCGTGCTGCAGACCGCTGCAGACGAAGGCATCCTGTCCATCGGCGTCGACAGCAACCAGAACCACCTGCATCCGGGCAAGGTTCTGACCTCGATGCTGAAGCGTGTGGACGTTGCCGTTTACGAAGCGATGAGCGCGGGTGAAGACGTCGAAACCGGCGTCTTCGTCATGGGGCTGGCCGAGGATGGCGTAGGCTTTGCGATAGACGACAACAACGCTTCGCTTGTTTCGGATGACATGAAAGCCGCGGTCGACAAGGCCCGTCAGGACATCATCGACGGCAACGTATCAGTTGTCAGCTACTACGAGAACGACAGCTGCCCGGCGCTGCAGTTCTGATATCACGCGGGGCGGGGGTATGGCCTCCGCCCTGCATCCACTCTGCCGCGACACGCAGCGCGGCCCTTTCGGCAGTTGAGGACAAGACATGACCGTCCCCGCCATTGAGCTCAAAGGGATTTCCAAAGCCTTTGGGCCGGTTCAGGCTAACAAAGACATTTCCATCAGCGTCGCCCCCGGAACGATCCACGGGATCATCGGTGAAAACGGTGCGGGCAAATCCACGTTGATGAGCATCCTCTACGGCTTTTACAAGGCCGACAAAGGTGAGATCTGGATCAACGGATCAAAGACCGACATCCCTGACAGCCAGGCGGCCATCGCCTCGGGCATCGGGATGGTGTTTCAGCATTTCAAACTGGTCGAAAATTTCACCGTTCTGGAAAACATCGTTCTAGGTGCCGAAGATGGCGGGCTGCTGGCCCCCTCGCTGGCCAAGGCGCGCAAAGAATTGAAAGCGCTGGAAGAAGAATACGAGCTGTTCGTCGACCCCGACAAGCGCATCGACGAGATCGGCGTCGGCATGCAGCAGCGGGTCGAGATCCTCAAGGCTCTCTACCGCAAGGCCGAGATTCTGATCCTCGACGAACCCACCGGCGTACTAACCCCTGCCGAGGCGGATCAGCTGTTCCGCATCCTCGACCGACTGCGGTCCGAGGGCAAGACCATCATCGTGATCACCCACAAGCTGCGCGAGATCATGGAAAACACCGATACGGTTTCGGTGATGCGGCGCGGTGAGATGACTGCGACCGTAAAAACCGCTGATACCAACCCGCAGGAACTGGCCGAACTGATGGTCGGCCGCAAAGTGCTGCTGCAGGTCGACAAGGTGCCCGCACAGCCGGGCAAACCGGTGCTGGAGATCGAAAACCTGCGTGTCACCGATTCCGCCGGGGTCGAGCGTGTCAAAGGCATCGACCTGACGGTCCGCGCAGGCGAGATCGTGGGCATCGCCGGGGTGGCCGGGAACGGGCAATCGGAATTGCTCGAGGTTCTGGGCGGTATGTGCGAAGGAACCGGCAAAGTTTGTTTCAAGGGCGAACCCATCAAGCTCAGTGACAAAAGAAAAAAAGGCGAAAAGAAAGATAAAAAATCAAAGACTTCTTCGATTCAAGATTGGATATCAGGAATAGTTGCGAGTTTCATAGTCGCTGCGTTTTTCGCGCCGGATGATTTTTCTGTAGGTGTCTACGAATTGGGGCAATTCGCTGGCGCCTTGTTCATTACATTCTGGGCTTTCTTCTTGTCCCCAAAGCACTTTGCAAAGACCTTTGCGTCCGAACGCCGTAAGCTAGGCATCGGGCACGTCCCCGAAGACCGACAACGCGAAGGTCTGATCATGGATTTCCACGCGTGGGAAAATGTGGCGTTCGGTTACCATCGCGACCCTGCTTACCAACGCGGTCTATTCATGGACAACTCTGCTATTCGCGCCGACACCGATGCCAAGATCGAAAAGTTCGACGTGCGCCCCCCGAATGGCTGGCTGACCGCCAAAAGCTTTTCCGGCGGCAACCAGCAAAAGATCGTTGTGGCGCGTGAGATCGAGCGCAATCCCGATCTGCTATTGGTGGGCCAACCCACGCGCGGCGTAGATATCGGAGCCATCGAGTTCATTCATAAACAAATCGTCGCCCTGCGCGATCAGGGCAAGGCGATCCTGCTGGTCTCGGTCGAGTTGGAAGAGATCTTCTCGCTGTCTGACCGGATCGCTGTGATGTTCGACGGACATATAATGGGCGAGCGCCTGCCCGCCGAGACGGATGAAAAGGAACTGGGCCTGCTGATGGCCGGTGTTGCGGGAGAGGCCGCGTAAGATGGAAAAAATGCCCAAATGGGCCGATGTGGTGCTGATCCCGCTGATCAGCCTGCTGTTGGCCACAATTCTCTCGGCACTCGTCATCCTCGCGATCGGAGAAGACCCGATCGAGGCGGTTAACCTAATGGTCACAGGCGCGTTGGGCTCGACCTATGGTTGGGGATATACGCTCTACTACGCGACCAATTTCATCTTCACCGGGTTGGCCGTGGCGGTGGCCTTTCATGCGCGCCTGTTCAACATCGGTGGCGAAGGGCAGGCCATGCTGGGGGGGTTGGGCGTCGCCATCGTCTGCCTGTCCGTCCCTTGGCCGCACTGGACCATCGCCCTGCTGGCTGCATGCGCCGCGTCGATGATCTTTGGTGCGGCATGGGCCGCCATCCCGGCCTATCTGCAGGCCAAACGGGGCAGCCATATCGTGATCACGACGATCATGTTCAACTTTATTGCGGCAGCTTTCCTGAACTACATGCTGGTCAACGTCATGCGCCCGCAAGGTTCGCAAGACCCCGCCACCGCGCGCTTCCCCGAAGCGGTGCATCTGCCCACATTCCAGTCAATGTTTTCAACCGCCGAGAACGTGATGTTCCGCGGCGCGCCTGCGAATATCTCGTTCTTCGTGGCGATCCTTGCCTGTGTCGTGGTCTGGGCGCTGATCTGGCGCACCCGATTGGGCTATGAGATCCGCGCCTATGGTCATTCAGAGACCGGGGCGGTCTATGCCGGTATCTCACCGGTCCGGATCACCATCATCGCCATGCTGATCTCGGGCGCGCTGGCCGGTCTGATGGCCATCAACAACGTGATGGGCGAGGCAGAACGGCTGGTCCTGAACTCGACCGAAGGGGCCGGGTTTATCGGCATCGCCGTGGCGCTGATGGGGCGATCCCACCCGTTTGGCGTGTTTCTGGCCGCGATCCTGTTCGGGTTCCTTTACCAAGGGGGTGCCGAACTGGCGCTCTGGACCTCAATCCCGCGTGAGTTGATCGTGGTTATTCAGGCACTGGTGATCCTGTTTACCGGAGCGCTGGACAATATGGTGCGGATGCCGCTTGAAAAGCTGTTCCTGGCTCTGCGGAAGGGGTCTGCCTGATGGATATCTTCCTGACTCTCATCCAGGTTCTGGATTCCACTATCCGTCTGGCCACGCCCCTTCTGCTGGCCTGTCTGGCGGGGCTTTATTCTGAACGCGCCGGCATCTTCGATATCGGGCTTGAGGGCAAGATGCTGATGTCAGCCTTCTTCTCGGCGGCGGTCGCCGCCGTCACGGGTTCAGTCTGGCTGGGCCTGCTGGCGGGCATAGCGGCCTCGCTGGTCCTGTCGGCGCTGCACGGGTTTGCCTCGATTACATTCCGGGGCAATCAGCTGATCTCGGGCGTGGCAATCAACTTCCTCGCCTCCGGGATGACCGTGCTGGTCGCCCAAAGCTGGTTCCAGCAAGGTGGGCGCACGCCATCCCTGTTTGGCGGCGGGCGGTTTGAGTCGGCCGAGTTCCCCTATGCCATCGGCCCCGAGGACGCCGAGCTGACAGGGCAACCGGTGTCCCAGCTGATGTCCGAGGCCAACACCCTGCATATGGTCTATTCCGAGTTGCTCTCGGGTCATTCTGTTCTGGTCTATGTGGCCTTCCTGATGGTGCCGCTGACGTGGTGGATTCTGTTCCGCACCCGTTTTGGCCTGCGCCTGCGCGCGGTGGGTGAGAACCCGGCAGCCGTCGACACTGCCGGTGTCTCGGTCGTCGGTCTGCGTTACGCGGCTGTGGCGATCTGCGGTATTCTGTGCGGCATCGCCGGGGCCTATCTGGCCACCGCCCTGCAAGCCGGGTTCGTGAAAGAGATGACAGCCGGGCGCGGGTTCATCGCACTGGCCGCGCTGATCTTTGCGAAATGGCGGCCATGGCACGCCATGTGGGCCTGCCTGCTGTTCGGTCTGCTGCAAGCCGTTGCCCTGCGTTTCCAGAACATTGATCTGGGCGGCGTGGTGATCCCGGTGCAGGTGATGGACGCCCTGCCCTATATCCTGACCGTGGTGATTCTGGCCGGGTTCGTGGGCAAGGCCGTACCGCCGCGCGCCGGGGGTGAACCTTACGTGAAAGAGCGCTGATAAGGCCAGTTCAGGACTGCCCTGCAGTCCTGTTTGCTGCAAAGCGGCATACAGAGTTGATTTTGTATGCCGCAACCGCTCTAAGGGGGTATGGACATGCCCCGCCACAGCTTCGCAGCCCCGGCATCAACCGCCCAAGTTGTTGCGCGTGCTACGCCTGTTGAGTTTTACGTTATCACCGGTCCTGCCGCGTCGCGCGGCGCGGCCTGTCCCGTTTAGAAGAAGCCATGCAGATATACCTCCCGATTGCCGAAGTCTCCGTGAACGCGTTTCTGCTGTTTGGGCTGGGTGGCATGGTGGGGATCTTATCGGGCATGTTCGGGGTCGGCGGCGGCTTTCTGATGACGCCGCTTTTGTTCTTCATCGGCATCCCGCCTGCGGTTGCGGTTGCGACCGAAGCCAACCAGATCGTCGCCTCGTCTTTCTCGGGCGTACTGGCTCATTTCAGGCGGCGAACGGTCGATCTGAAGATGGGAACGGTACTGCTGATCGGAGGTCTGATCGGGGCCGCGCTGGGTGTGGTCCTGTTCAACTATCTCAAAAGCCTCGGGCAGGTCGATCTGCTGGTCAAGCTTTGTTATGTGGTCTTTCTGGGCGTCATCGGCAGCCTGATGTTTGTCGAAAGCCTGAACGCGCTGCGCAAGTCCCGCAAAGGTGGCGGCACCCCGCCAAAGCGTCGTCAGCGCGGCTGGATTCACGCGATGCCGTTCAAGATGCGGTTCCGGACCTCGGGCCTCTATATCTCCGTCATTCCCCCGGTCATTGTGGGTCTGTTCGTTGGCATCCTGTCGGCCATCATGGGTGTCGGTGGCGGCTTCATCATGGTGCCTGCAATGATCTACCTGCTGGGAATGCCCACCAAGGTGGTGGTCGGAACCTCGCTGTTTCAGATCATCTTTGTCACCGCATTTACCACCATGCTGCACGCCACAACGAACTACACGGTCGACGTGGTTCTGGCGGTTCTGCTGTTGGTCGGCGGCGTGGTCGGCGCGCAGATCGGAACGGTGATTGGTGCCCGGATGCCAGCGGAACAGCTGCGGGTTCTGCTGGCCGCCTTGGTGCTGGTGGTCTGCGGTAAGCTGGCGCTGGACCTGCTGCTGCAACCGGCGGAACTGTATTCGCTGGGCGACGCGGGGGGGCACTGAGATGTTGCGCCTGATCGCCGCCCTCTGCCTGATCTGCCTGCCGGTTTACGCCGCCGAGGAACAGGTTGTTCTGGGGCTGTCTCAAGACCGTGTTTCGATCACCGCCAATTTCGACGGCTCGGAAATTCTGGTCTTCGGTGCGGTCAAACGTCAAGCGCCGATCCCCGAAGGCCCGCCGCTTGAGGTGATCGTCTCGGTTGTCGGCCCCTCGGAACCCGTCACCGTGCGGCGCAAGGAAAAGAAGTTCGGCATCTGGGTCAACACCGACAGTCTGGTCGTTGATCTGGCCCCCAGCTTTTACGCGGTCGCCACCAGCGCACCGTTCGGTGAGGTCCTGACCAACACCGAAGACCTGCGGTACAAAGTGTCCGTCGAACGCGCCATCCGTTCGGTAGGCGCGGATATGAGCATTGAAAGCGCGCAGGACTTCGCAGCCGCCGTCATTCGCATCCGCGAGACTGAAGGGCTATATTCGATCCGCGAAAACACCGTCGCGGTCGATGAGCAGACCCTATTCCGGACCTCGATCGACATGCCATCGGACCTGACCGAGGGCGACTATACCGCCCGCATCTTCCTGACCCGTGGTGGCAATGTCGTGTCCACGTTCGAGACCTCGATCGATGTGCGCAAAGTCGGGCTGGAACGGTTCCTGTATAATATGTCCCGCGAGCAGCCGATCTGGTACGGGCTGATGTCGCTGGCCATCGCCATTGCAGCCGGCTGGGGCGCGTCGACGGCGTTCCGGCTTCTGCGCGAAAACTAACCGCTATCCCCGACCGATATAGGGCATAGTCGTGGCCATCACGGTCATGAACTGCACATTCGTCTCGGACGGCAACTGCGCCATGTGCAACACCGACCGCGCCGCGTCAGCAACATCCATGGTCGGGTCGGGTGTGCGCCCCGCTGCGATGGTGCTGTCGACCAGAGCCTGCACCATCGGCGTGCGTGCATTGCCAATATCGATCTGACCGCAAGCGATGCCAAACGCGCGCCCATCCAGCGACAGGCTGCGCGTCAGCCCTGTAATGGCGTGTTTGGTTGCCGAATAATGCACCGAGTTGGGACGCGGCACATGGGCCGCAATCGAACCGTTGTTGATGATCCGCCCACCCTGCGGTTGCTGCGCCCGCATCGCAGCAAAGGCCGCACGAGCACACAGGAACATCCCGTTCAAGTTCACATTGACCGAGCTGAACCAGTCCTCCAGCGCGATCTCGTCAATTGTGCCACCGGGCGCAAAGATACCCGCATTGTTGAACAGGACATCCAGCCGACCGGCCTGTGCCGTGAACGTCAGGAAGGCGCGGCTGACCGCATCCGGGTCCGTCACATCCGCAACCAGCGGGATCGCATTGTCCCACCCCTCGGCCATCGCGTGCAGCTTGTCGGCGCTACGCGCCAGCAGGCCGACGCACCAGCCTTCAGCCAGAAACAGCTCGGCCGTCGCCCGGCCAATGCCCGAGCTTGCCCCGGTGACGATGATCGTTTTCATGTCTCTTCGGCCTCCAATGTCAGCGATGGCGCGGCGACAGCCCGTAGGTCATCGACACGCAGCGGGTGCGTCGGCTTCGACAGCCGATTGCGTACCACCCAGATCAGCCGCTCTTGCGCACGCGTGATGGCGACATAGGCCAGACGTTTCCACAGCGGCTGCCCCGCTTCGGTCCGACCCATGCGGGCGGCGGCGTAGATATCGGGGGCAAACACCTGAACCGTGTCCCATTGCGACCCCTGCGCCTTGTGGATAGTAACAGCCGCGCCATGCAGGAACGTCGCCCCCATGCGGGCGGCATAGGGGATGAAGGGTTCCTCTTCGTCCGGCTTTTCAATCTGCACAATCGAGGCCGCACTGACCTGCGGGTCTTCGGCCCCCATCACATGCAGGCGCGAGAAACCCGGCTTGCGCCCGGGACCCAGATAGATGACCTGCGCGCCCTTGATCAGGCCGCGCGCCTCAAGGTCCAGCCGTTTCTTGCGATGTTTCAAGGGCAGTTCGATACCGTCGCAAATCAGCGGCTCGCCCTCCAGCAACTCGGTCTCGGGCGCGCCATGGACGTTGCGGAAGGCCTGAATCAGGCGAATCCGAGTGGCGTTGCGCCAGACCAGAACCGGGCTGCGGGCCATCAGATCGACCTCGACCCGCTGGCCCCAGACCACGCGGTCATCCTTGCGGGCGGTGTCCCCGATCAGACGTTCGAAATCCTCAAATCCCATCGCCGGATCAGACAGCGCATGGGCAAGGTCCAGAATCGGGTTGTCCGCCGTCTGCCGATGGACCCGATGCAAGATCTGCTTGCGCGGCTCGGGCAGGGTATCGAACACCATCGACCCGGATTGATTCACAGGCGCCAGCTGCGCCGGGTCGCCGAACAGCAGCAGCGTCGGGAATATCTCTTTCAAATCCTCGAACTGCCGGTCATCCAGCATCGAGGCCTCATCGACAAAGCCAATATCCAGAGGCTCCTCGCGCCGTTTCCAGCCGGTGATGAAATCAGACCCTCGCAATCCGGCAGCGGCCAGCGCGCCGGGGATAGATTTGTTGTTGGCATAGAAGGCCGCGGCCCGATCCAGCGCCTCGTCGGTCAGGCCCTCGATCTCGGGGCGTTCATCATTGCCCGCCAGCCACTCGGCGATGCGCTCATATTCCGGGTCGTAGACCGGGGTATAAAGAATGCGGTGAATGGTCGTTGCGGGCACCCCGCGCAGGCGCAACACGCTGGCCGCCTTGTTGGTCGGCGCAAGGATCGCAAGGCTGCGTTTGTCGCGCGATTTACGGCTTTCGAAATCGCCCGAGATCAGGTTGACCCCGGATTCAGCCAACGCCTTGTAAAGCTCGGCCAGCAGCAGGGTTTTGCCCGACCCCGCCTTGCCGATCACGGCCATGACACCCGATTGCCCCCCGCCCGGCAGCTTCAGCAAGGCATCGTCGTGAAGGTCGACACCAGCGCTGCGCAGCATCTCGGCAATGTTGTCGAAAGCGGCGGCCTGATCTTCGGAAAAGGTGACTTGGGGCAAGGACATGGCGCGACCCTACAGGGACGCGCCGCCCGCCACCAGACACCGAATGCGATTTAGGCCGACAATGCAAACCGATGCTGCGCGCCGCTGCCAAAGGCGGTCTTGAACCACAGCCGAGACAACTCGCGCGGGATGCCCGCACGGGCCGCGACGCGGTTGCAATCGTCTGCTGAATAAGGCCACAGGCCCACCGATATCTGATCCCGGCCGGACCCTTCCGAACCCAGCACTACCGGGGATGACCCGATCATGCGGTAGATCCGGATCATGCGCGCATCAAAGACGCCGGCGATATGGGTCAGGCCAAACCCCTCCATCACCTCGCCGCCGCTGAGCATGATGGCCCCGGCCGTATGGGCGCTAGCGGTGCGTGACAGGCAAAAGCGCGTCACCTCCCAAATCATCGGACTGCAGATCGGGCTGCCGCCGGTCAGATGGCCGAACACCTCGTTCACCATCACCGGCCCAGTGGTCGGCAAGATGCGCATCGAGCCACCATGGCTGCCATCCGCCTCTTCCCAGATCACATAGAGCGGGTTGAGGTCGTCATATTGGTCCCGCTCCTCGCCCTCTCCATTGACCTTAACATCCCAGCCCAGCCGGGTCTTGAACTGATCGGCCCGGTCCCGAAACATCCCCCGGGCCAGATCCGGAAATTTATGCAGCTCGTCCGCATACAGATAACGCAACATGACGTGTTCCCCTTGTCGTCCGCTTGGAACGAAAGGGGTACGAACACGTGGTTAACTTACCGTGAGAGCAACGTACGGTCGTTAAACGACTATTAAGCCTCGGCTGAGAGCGGTTGCGATGGCATGAGTCGTATTCTGCGCGCCCAGCTTGGCGCGCGCGCTTTCAATATAGGCCCGCAAGGTGTGCTCCGAGATCGAAAGCGAATGCGCCACCTGCGCCCGGCTGTAACCCAGCGCCAGCAGCGTCATCGCATCAATCTCACGAGGCGACAGCCCCCGCGTGGTTTCCGGTTGCCGGTCCTTGGCAAACTCCAGCGCCTTGCGGTTCAGGAAATGCGCCACGAGGATCAGGTCTCGTCCATAGGTCGCGATGAACTTCTGCCATGCAGCGTCATCGCAACTGTGGTTCACCGTAAACAGCGCAAACTGCCCGCTGGGACCGCGCAGAGGGATCGAATACCCCTGACTGCCAACCCCATGGGCCAGCGCATCCTCGAGAAAAGCGCGCGCCGCCTTGCCGGACCAGTTCAGCTGCTTCCAGTCCACCGCATGGAACCGCTGAAAACAGCCCAGAATGACGGGATCAATGCGATGGTAATTTCTGTAGCGATAGCGTTCATCCCATTCATCGGGGTAGGTGGTGAACCCATATTGGTCCCCCGCTCCGTCAACCCAGTGATAGGTAATGTGATCAATCTGCAGCCGGTCCCGCAATTGGACCGAGACGCTTGTCAGCTCTTCAAGCGTGCTGGTGTTTTCCAAATCCCCGAGGATCTGGCTCAAATCGAATTGTGTTGCCATTCGCCGGCGCGCAAGCCTCATCCTTCAAGGACGCGATCTCGGCCGCAGCGATCAGTCTTGTGTCGTCAAGCTGCTCGGCAAGGGCGGTCAACCCGTTCGCCACCGCAAAGGCGTTGAGGTCCGACAACACGTCCAGTATCCACTCATTTTGCGCCATCAGGGTGTCCCCGAAATAGTTAACGAAGGGTTAACACAACCATAGCATGAGTGCGCTATTTTGGCCTACTCGCTGCTTTCTACCCCCCAGAAATAGCGGGATCGCGACACGTAGGCCCTTGAATGTAAAACACCCGCACTACGCCGCGGCGTAGTGCGGGTGTCTTTGACGCGAATTGGCGTCAGCCTCGGGCGGCCAGCACCTCTTCCAATGTCCGCATTCCGGTATGCGGCGCCTGAACAAGAACCGACATATTGCCGGGCTTGTGCTCATTCCGCATCATCTTCATATGCGCCTCGGGCAGTTCCTTCCAAGTGAACACTTCGGACATACACGGGTCCAGCCGCCGTTCGACCATCAGCTTGTTGGCCGAGGCCGCCTGCTTGAGATGCGCAAAATGCGAGCCCTGCAGGCGCTTCTGGTGCATCCACATATAACGCACATCGAAGGTCAGGTTATAGCCGGTGGTGCCAGCGCAAATGACAACCATGCCACCCTTCTTCACCACGAAGGTCGAGACGGGGAAGGTGCTTTCGCCGGGGTGTTCGAACACCATATCGACGTTCACACCCTTGCCAGTGATGTCCCAGATCGCCTTGCCGAATTTACGGGCCTCTTTGAACCACTCTGCATATTCCGGCGTGTTCACCGTGGGCAGTTGCCCCCAGCAGTTGAAATCCTTGCGGTTCAGAACGCCCTTTGCCCCCAGCCCCATGACAAAGTCGCGCTTGCTTTCGTCCGAGATCACACCGATCGCATTGGCACCCGCCGTGTTGATCAACTGGATCGCATACGACCCCAGACCACCCGATGCGCCCCAGACCAGCACGTTCTGACCGGGTTTCAGGTCATGCGGTTCGTGCCCGAACAGCATCCGATAGGCGGTGGCCAGCGTCAGCGTGTAGCAGGCGCTTTCTTCCCAGGTCAGATGTTTCGGGCGCGGCATCAACTGCTGGGCCTGCACATTGGTAAACTGGGCGAAAGAGCCATCCGGCGTTTCATAGCCCCAGATGCGCTGGCTGTCCGAATACATCGGATCGCCGCCATTGCAGTGTTCATCGTCGCCATCATCCTGATTGCAGTGGATCACGACCTCGTCGCCGACTTTCCAGCGCGTGACCTTTTCACCCACGGCCCAGACAATGCCTGAGGCGTCCGATCCGGCGATGTGGAACGGCTGACCATGGCCATCAAAGGGGCTGATCGGCTTGCCCAGAGACGCCCAGACGCCGTTATAATTGACGCCCGCAGCCATCACCAGCACCAGCACCTCATGGCTGTCCAGCTTGGGCACGTCGACCACCTCAAGCTGCATCGCGGTGTCCGGCTCGCCATGACGTTCCTTGCGGATGGCCCACGCATACATTTGCTTTGGGACGTATCCCATCGGAGGGATCTCTCCCATCTCATAGAGGTCTTTTTCCGGCGCCTCATACGACGCGATGCCACTGTCGACGTCCAAAGCCATGCTGGCCTCCTTTAACTCATCCATTGCCGCGCCGCAGAATCGCGGCCTTCCTTAGATGGGATATTGGTCAAAAAGAAATATTGCAACCATTATTGGCAATATTTTGAAACTTTATAACCCAGCAGTCGCAGAAATAGCTTATGCAGTTGCGGCATAAACGGCGTCAGCCGGTCGGTGCCGAAGAGGCCGCATAATAATCCAGCAACTCGGCCCGCTGACCGGACGGGCACAGCAGCCCGTCCCGGCGCACCAATATCCGGCGTTCGACCAGTTGCGCGATGGCGTCTTCGATGGCCTGCCCGCTATCCTGCGCCAAGGCTTCGGCGGCCGGGCCCTGCAGCCGGGCCTTTACCTCCGCCTCGGGGGTTGCCCCTTCTTGCTGAATGAGATGGCAGACCGCAGGCACCGGCGCGAAGGGGATCGCAGCCCCGATCCTCTGCATCAGTTCCCGAGCAAGATCGGTGGTCAGGTCTCTCTTATACTGCGAGCGGAAGGCGTGCAGCGAAATGGGTTCGGCATAGCGCACCGATGCGATGCCGAACCGCCGGTACCGCCCGACAACGCGTTGCCAGATCTGTTTCAGCGTCCAGCGTGTGATGACGCCGATCCGGGCGCGAAACCGGCGCTCACTGTCCATCGCCGCCGCTGTCAGAACCGTATCTTCAAGCACCCGGTCGTAGTTCAAAGCAACAGGCACGAACACGACGTCCCGCCCCTGCGGGTCAGCGCCATCGACCATGTATTTCAGCAGACCCAACTTGGGGCGACCCGGCTGCCCGGTCAGGCTCAGCCCGCCTTCGGGGAACATGGCCTGCGTCACACCCGCCTCGGTCGCGTGGCGGACATAGCTGGCCAACACCTGACGATACAGATCGCTGCCCGATTTGCGCCGGATAAAATAGGCCCCCATGGCGCGGATCAGACGGCTGAGCGGCCAGACACGGGCCCACTCGCCCACCGCATAGGACAAGGTGGAATGATCCGCCGCCAGATAGGTGACCAGCACGTAATCCATATTGCTGCGGTGGTTCATCACATAGATGACCGTCGCATCGGGGTCGATATTGTCCAGCGCCGCCTTGTCCTCGTAACTCAGCCGGACATTGTAGAAGGCATTGCTCAGCATCCGCGCAAAGCGGATCGCGACGCTGAAATAAGCTACGGTCGAGAACGACGGTGCAATCTCGCGCGCATAGCGGCGGGCCAGTTCCGAGGCAACGGCCTCGGGCACGCCTTCCTGTTTGGCATGTTGCTGCACGGCCTTGCTGACCTGCGGGTCATAGATCAGCCGCTGGATCATATCGTGCCGCCCAGCCAGCTTGAACGGCTGGATCGGGCGCTGCAGGCGTTTGTTCAGCCGCGCCACCGCGCGTTCCAGCCTGCGGCGGAAAAACCACCGCACCGACGGGAACAGAAAATGCGAGGCAAAAGTGACCGCGGCAAACAGCACGATCAGCACAAACAGCCACAGCGGAAGTTCCACGGTCCGAGTCATGGCGCGCACAGTGCCATCAATCACCGGCACTCACAATCTGCAGAAAGCATCCTATGCCGCGACGCAGCGAATTGACACGAGCTAAAAATTACGATTTACCGGCTATGGACGTAATTTTGTTGCTCACTGACCCACGAGGCCCGCCCGATGACGCAGACGCAGAAAGACCGCCCCTGGCTGATCCGAACCTATGCCGGCCATTCGACGGCGCAGGCGTCGAACGCGCTGTATCGTGCAAATCTGGCGAAGGGGCAGACCGGGCTGTCCGTGGCTTTCGATCTGCCGACGCAAACGGGCTATGACAGCGATCACGTGCTGGCGCGCGGTGAGGTCGGCAAGGTCGGCGTGCCGGTCTGTCATCTGGGCGATATGCGGATGCTGTTCGATCAGATTCCGCTGGAGCAGATGAACACTTCGATGACGATCAATGCGACAGCACCTTGGCTGCTGGCGCTCTATATCGCGGTGGCCGAGGAACAGGGTGCGGATGTTTCGAAACTGCAGGGCACCGTTCAGAACGATCTGATCAAGGAATACCTGAGCCGTGGCACCTATGTCTGCCCGCCGAAACCGTCGCTGAAGATGATCGCGGATGTGGCCGAGTATTGCTATACCAACGTGCCGAAATGGAACCCGATGAACGTGTGTTCCTATCACCTGCAAGAGGCCGGCGCGACGCCCGAACAGGAACTGGCCTATGCGCTGGCCACGGCGATCGCGGTGCTGGACGAATTACGCCCCCGTGTCCCAGCCGAGGATTTCCCGGCTCTGTGCGGGCGGATTTCATTCTTTGTGAACGCGGGCATCCGGTTTGTTACCGAAATGTGCAAAATGCGCGCTTTTGTCGATCTTTGGGATGAAATCCTGCAACAACGATATGGCGTCGAGGACCCCAAGTTCCGCCGATTCCGCTATGGCGTTCAGGTGAATTCTCTGGGTCTGACTGAGCAGCAGCCCGAGAACAACGTCTATCGCATCCTGATCGAGATGTTGGCCGTGACCCTATCCAAGAAAGCCCGCGCCCGCGCCGTGCAATTGCCCGCATGGAACGAGGCGCTCGGCCTGCCGCGCCCATGGGATCAGCAATGGTCGATGCGGATGCAACAAATTCTGGCCTATGAAACCGACCTGCTGGAATATGGCGATCTGTTTGACGGCAACCCGGTGGTTGATGCCAAAGTCGAAGACCTCAAGGACGGCGCGCGGGCGGAGCTGGCAAATCTGGACTCGATGGGCGGGGCCGTCGCCTCGATCGAATATATGAAATCCCGGCTGGTGGATTCGAATGCCGAGCGGTTGAACCGCATTGAACGCAATGAGACCGTCGTAGTTGGCGTGAACAAATGGACCGAGGGCGAACCCTCGCCCCTGCAGACCGAAGATGGTGGCATCATGGTGGTCGACCCGGCGGTCGAGCAGGAGCAGATCGGGCGTCTGAACGACTGGCGCGCCGGTCGTGATGACGCCGCCGTTGCAACGGCGCTGAAAGACCTGCGCGAGGCCGCCCAATCGGGTGCCAATGTGATGGCCCCCTCCATCGCGGCGGCCAAGGCGGGCGTCACCACTGGCGAATGGGCCGAGGAAATGCGCAAGGCCTATGGCACCTATCGCGGACCTACCGGCGTGTCCGGCTCGGTCTCGAACAAGACCGAAGGGCTGGACGATCTGCGCGCCGCCGTGGATGCGGTCAGCGACAAGCTGGGGCGTCGGTTGAAATTCCTGGTCGGCAAGCCGGGGCTGGACGGGCATTCCAACGGGGCCGAACAGATCGCCTTCCGCGCCCGCGATTGCGGCATGGACATCAGCTACGACGGTATCCGCCTGACGCCCGAAGAGATCGTGACCGCCGCTCGCGAAGACGATGCGCACGTGATCGGCCTGTCGATCCTGTCGGGCAGTCATCTGCCTTTGGTTCAGGACGTGATGACCCGGCTGAAACAGGAAGGTCTGAGCGATATCCCCGTCGTCGTCGGCGGCATCATTCCCGACGAAGACGCCGAAGCCCTGCGCACCATGGGGGTGGCCGAAATCTATACGCCCAAGAACTTTGAGCTAAACGCAATCATGGGCGATATCATCACTTTGGCAGACCCGAAAAATATCGCGGCGGAATAACACCGGCGCGCCGATAAATCTCCATTTCTATTTCCGGCCAAAAAAGAATAAACAGGGCCGGAAATTTCAATTTCCCAATGCCGATGGCGTGGGAATTCAGGATGTGGAGAAACAAAATGGCAATCGATCTTGAAAAAATGTCGCGCAAGGAATTGCTGGAATTGCGCACTCAGGTCGAAAAGGCGCTGAAAGGTGCCGAGACGCGCGAACGCAAGGAAGCGCTGAAAGCAGCCGAGAAAGCAGCCGCAGAGTTTGGCTTTTCCCTATCCGAATTGTCATCTGACAGCGCAAAGCCCACCAAAGCGGCGGCCAAATACCGCAATCCGAACGATAAGTCGCAGACCTGGACGGGTCGGGGGCGCAAGCCGCAATGGATTCACGATGCCCTGAAAGCCGGGGCCGATATTTCCGATCTAGAAATCTGAGCGGAGGTCTGTGGCCAAATGACAATTCATATCGGAGCCGAAAAAGGCGAAATAGCCGAAACCGTTCTTATGCCCGGCGATCCCTATCGGGCGAAATGGGCGGCTGAGACTTTTCTGAAAGACGCCAGACAGGTCAATAACGTTCGCGGAATGCTGGGATTCACCGGCACCTGGAATGGAAATCCCGTCACCATTCAGGGCAGCGGCATGGGGATGCCCTCGCTGTCGATCTACGCCAACGAACTGATCCGGGACTACGGGGCAAAGACCCTGATCCGCATCGGGTCGTGTGGGGGAATGCAGGACAGTGTGAACGTGCGCGATGTCATTCTGGCGATGACCTCGACCACGCTCAGCACCCCGTCGCGCGGGATCATGAAAGAGATGAACTTCGCCCCTTGCGCCGATTGGGGTCTGCTGCAGGCCGCTGCCGCTGCGGCGCAGGCCAAGGGCACGCCAACCCATGTGGGCGGCATCTATTCCTCGGACGTATTCTATGATGAACGCCCGGACCTGAACGAACAGATGGTGCGTCACGGAATCTTGGGCGTCGAGATGGAAGCCGCCGAGCTTTACATCCTCGCCGCGCGCCACAAATGCCGGGCGCTGGCAGTGCTGACCGTATCAGACCACCTTCTGACCGGCGAGGCGCTGCCCGCATCCGAACGCGAGCGCAGCTTTGGCGACATGGTCGAGATCGCACTGGGGGCGGCATTCCCCGCCAGCTGATCAAAGCCCATGCGTGCGATCATAAGCGTTTCGCGCGGGGCTGCTCCAGCCGTTCAATGCACCCTCGGCTGGGGCAAAAACCTCGACCAGCAACGGGTGACACGGCGCGGTGTCCGAGGAATGCTCGGACGAGCAATCGCCGCCGGGACAGGCGCTGAGATTGCCCAACAGGTCAATCTCGGCAAAGAACTCAAGGTAATCGCCGGGACGCACGGGTGAGGCTTTCATGAAGTACTGCCCGGTATCCCGCGTGAACCCGGTGCACATGAACACGTTCAGCACATCATGCACCGCCGGTTCCGCCTGCGCCAAGGGGATGCCCTGATGATCCGCCAGCGCGCGGGTCAGGTTGGAATGGCAACAATGGTGGTACTGCGTTCCAGACAGCAGGTTCCCGGTATAGGGATCGCATCTGGTGCCGATCACGTCATGGACCGAGCCGCCATAGTCATCAATGCCATACCACCCGAGCGTATCCGCGATGATCGTCGCCATCGGGCGCATATGCGGAAAACTGGACCACATCCGCTCTCCGGTCGTCAGATGGGTGCCATGCAGCGCGCGGGTCTTGCCGGAATAGAACCGCTCGGACAGGTCATTCAAGTTCCATAGGTTCAGATCGCCCACCTGTGGGCCCTCGACCGAGGTGATCCGAAAGAAATGCCCGGCGGGCACTTCGAAACAGCGCGCCTCTCGCGCAGGGATCAACACCTCGCCCGTCTTATGCGCGGTGCTGCGCGCGGTTTGGTACAGCGTCAGATCCGGCGGAGGCAGATCGTCGTTGGGATAGCAGATCACAGGCGCGATGGCACGGCGGGCCTCGGCGTCTTTCGGCGGCTGGGGGAGGGTTTGAGATTCGGTCATGCCCCCAAGACTGGCGCAGTTCGCCCCGCTGGGGAAGCCCCGCGTCTAACCCTGCCCCTTCAGGCAACGGGTCGGCCGGGCTTCGGCCTGAGAAACAGCGCCGCAAAAGCTGCAGCGCCACTGCCCGGCGCTGCGGTGCTGCCGCCAACGGCATTCGCGCGTCAGCGACGATGTCCGCGACCGCCAGAAGAAATAGGCGAACACACCAGCGGCCAGCAAAAGCAAAAGAACAGGCATATCTCTGCTTTGCCCATCAGCGCAGGCTTTTCAAGCCCTCCGAGTCCGCAGTGGACCGTCTCGCGGCCCTCAGGCTCCGGATCAGACGGCGCGTTCCACCATCATCTTCTTGATCTCAGCAATCGCCTTGGCCGGGTTCAGACCCTTCGGGCAGGTCTTGGCGCAGTTCATGATGGTGTGGCAGCGATACAGCTTGAACGGATCTTCCAATTCGTCCAGACGCTCACCCGTCGCCTCATCGCGGCTGTCGATGATCCAGCGATAGGCATGCAGCAGCGCGGCAGGCCCAAGATAGCGATCACCGTTCCACCAATAGCTCGGACACGAGGTCGAGCAGCTGGCGCACATCACGCATTCATAGAGACCATCCAGCTTGCGGCGGTCCTCGATCGACTGCTTCCATTCCTTCGCCGGACGGTTGGTCTTGGTTTCCAGCCACGGCATGATGCTGGCGTGCTGGGCATAGAAATGGGTCAGGTCCGGTATCAGATCCTTGACCACCGGCATATGCGGCAGCGGGTAAATCTTCACGTCGCCCTTGATCTCATCCATGCCATAGATACAGGCCAGCGTGTTGATCCCATCGATATTCATCGCACAGGACCCGCAGATGCCTTCGCGGCAGGACCGGCGAAAGGTCAGGGTCGGATCGATCTCGTTCTTGATCTTGATCAGCGCGTCCAGAACCATCGGCCCGCATGTGTCCATGTCGACGAAATAGGTATCGACGCGCGGGTTCTGGCCGTCATCCGGGTTCCAGCGATAGATCTGGAACTTGCGCACATTGGTCGCGCCATCGGGCTTGGGCCATGTCTTGCCCGTCGTGATGCGCGAATTCTTGGGGAGGGTCAGTTGTACCATGTGTTCCTCTCCTTAGAACGTCCGCGCCTTGGGCGCGATTTTCTTCAGGCTGATGCCGCCTTCGTCTTCGGTGGTCAGGGGATCGACGACGACGGGGCGATAGCTAAGCTCGACCTTGTTGCCCTCGACCCGGCTGACGGTGTGGACGCGCCAGTTCTCGTCATCCCGCTCGGTGAAATCCTCATGCGCGTGGGCACCGCGGGATTCCTTGCGCGCCTCGGCCCCGACGATCGTGGCCAGCGCGCTTGGCATCAGGTTGGTCAGTTCCAGCGATTCCATCAGGTCACTGTTCCAGACAAGGCTGCGGTCCGAGACTTTCAGGTCGTCCATCTTGGCCGCGATGGCAGTCATCTTCTCGACGCCGTCGGCCATGGTTTTGGACGTCCGGAACACCGCCGCATCCGACTGCATGGTCTTTTGCATCTCAAGCCGCAGATCGGCAGTGGGGATTGCACCGCTGGCGTTGCGCACCGCGTCAAACCGGTCGAACGCCTTGTCGACCGAGGTCTGGTTCAAGACCGGGTTGGACGCATCCGCATCCACAACCTTGCCCGCCCGGATCGCCGCCGCGCGGCCAAAGACCACGAGGTCGATCAGCGAGTTCGACCCCAGCCGGTTCGCCCCGTGGACCGAGGCACATCCGGCCTCGCCCACGGCCATCAGACCGGGGACCACAGCGGTGGGGTTGTCGGCGGTGGGGTTCAGCACCTCGCCCCAATAGTTCGTCGGGATGCCGCCCATGTTATAATGCACGGTGGGCAGAACCGGGATCGGTTCCCGGGTCACATCGACGCCGGCAAACACGCGCGCCGATTCCGAAATGCCCGGCAGACGCTCGGCCAGCGCCTCAGAAGGCAGGTGGCTCAGGTTCAGGTGAATGTGATCCCCGTCATCCCCGTGCCCGCGACCCTCGCGAATTTCCATCGTCATCGAACGGCTGACATAGTCACGCGGCGCAAGGTCCTTGTATTGGGGCGCGTAACGCTCCATGAACCGTTCGCCTTCCGAGTTCGTCAGGTATCCGCCCTCACCCCGGGCCCCTTCGGTGATCAGACAGCCTGAGCCGTAGATGCCGGTGGGGTGGAACTGCACGAATTCCATATCCTGTAGCGCCAGACCCGCGCGGGCCACCATGCCGCCGCCGTCGCCGGTGCAGGTATGGGCCGAGGTCGCGCTGAAATAGGCCCGGCCATAACCGCCGGTCGCCAGCACCACCATCTTGGCGTTGAACACATGCATGGTGCCGTCGTCCAGCTTCCAGCAGACGACGCCCTGACATTGCCCATCATCGGACATGATCAGGTCGATGGCGAAATATTCGATGTAGAACTCGGCGTTGTTCTTGAGGCTTTGACCATAAAGCGTGTGCAGGATCGCGTGGCCGGTCCGGTCGGCAGCAGCACAGGTCCGCTGCACCGCAGGGCCTTCGCCGAATTCGGTGGTGTGGCCGCCAAAGGGGCGCTGATAGATCTTGCCCTCTTCCGTCCGGCTGAACGGTACGCCGTAATGTTCCAGCTCATAAACCGCCTTGGGGGCCTCGCGCGCCAGATATTCCATCGCGTCCGTGTCACCCAGCCAGTCCGAGCCCTTGACGGTGTCGTACATATGCCATTGCCAATGGTCCGGCCCCATATTCGACAGCGAAGCAGCAATGCCGCCCTGTGCCGCCACGGTATGAGAGCGGGTCGGGAACACCTTGGTCACACAAGCGGTGCGCAGGCCCTGTTCGGCCATGCCCAGTGTGGCACGCAGCCCGGCACCACCGGCGCCGACCACAACCACGTCATATTCATGCGTTTCGTATTCGTATGCAGCCATTTCTTTCAGCTCCGGAGAATCAAAGGGCGATGCGCGCGATGGCAAAAAGGCCAGCGGCCGCTGCACCATAGGACAGGCAGGTGGTCAGGATGATCAGCAGCTTCTCGGCAACGCCATGCACATAGTCCTCAAGCATCACCTGCGCGCCTTCGGCAAAGTGTTTGAAGCCAATCACCAGCGTCAGGGCTGCCACGATGGCCGGGAAGGGGCGCGAGTAATAGTCCAGCACCACATCATAGGGCTGGCCCAGTACGGGGCCGAATGTGAAGATGAACAGCGGCACAAGGATCAGCAAAGCCACCGAGCTGACCTTCATCCGCCAGAAATGAGCTGTGCCCGCCTTGGCCGATCCAAGGCCCGTCGCGCGTTTGCGGTCTGTCAGGTAACGCATATCTGGCCTCCTTTACGCGACGATCAGCAGGGTCAGCAGGGTCAGCACGACCGAGCCGATGACAACCGCCCAGCCCAGCTTCATCGCTGTGGGCAGGTCCAGACCAACCGCGTTGTCCCAGATCAGGTGCCGTACACCGGCCAGCGTGTGATACCAAAGCCCCCAGAGCGACAGCGCCATCACCAGATCGCCCAGCACCGAGGTCAGCCACCAGTTTGCGCGCTCGAACGCCTCGGGCGAGGTTGCTGCGGCCAGGAACCACCAGACGATCAGCAGCCCTGCCACAACCAGGGCATTGCCGGTGATCCGGGTCAGGATGGATGTGACCGACGTCAGCTGAGGTCGATAAATCGACAAATGCGGCGAAAGCGGGCGATTGCCCCGATTTACATCGGCCATGGCGGCTCCTTTTCGGTTGGCTACCGAACCTTTTACTGTTTTTTGCGACACTGTCACGCGCTGCAGGTGCAAAAAACGTTAAATCCGGCGCAAATCATCCGATAAATCCAATTCGTGATCACACAAAATAATCTCGTGATCACAAATTGCATTCACGGTCACCAATGTTAGCGTTTTCAATGGAAAACCAATGTGATCACGAATCTATGGCATAGACCGTTCAAGCCCCGCCGTTTGCTGTGTCACCTCGCGCAGCAGCTTCTTGCGGATGCGTTCGGGATAATCGGCAAACCCCGCCGCCGAAACGACAAAGGCCCCCTCGCCCACGATCACATTCTCAAAGAAATAGGCTGTCAGATCCGGTTCGCTTTCCTCGATGGCGATGGCGTTCACGGTGACGCCTCGATCGCGCAGCTTGCCGTGCAGGGTGCCCGGTTCGATCCCCTCGTTCGATATCCCGTCGCCCGACAGATCGATCAGATGCCGCGTACAGTCGGTCACGCTGTCGAAATGGGCGATCGTCATCTCAAGCGCCTCGCCGATTGCGGTCGAGAAGTTGCGCCAGACGCGCGGGTCCTCGGCCACTTGGCCCGCGAAACGGTCGAGCGTGGCGAAACTGTCGATCTGCGTCCAGGGAATTGTGACCCGCTGGCGGGTACTGCCAGTCCATTGCACCAGCATCAGCCGGGCCTGTCCGCGCACCAGCGCCTCGGACACGATCGGATCGCGCAGACCTGCTGCAAGGCCGTCCATCTGGATGCGGTATTCCTCGGAATCCACCGACCCGGACACGTCGACCGCAAGGGCTAGCGCCAGGTCGCAGGCATGGGCCTGCGGCGCAAGGCAGAGACAGGTTAGAAGGGAACGCAGAACCATCATGGGCCAAACCTAACACGGAAATCGCCACCTGCGATCACTTCCGTGTCAGCAAAAACGCGGCTGACTCAGATCGGCATCAGCGCCCAGTAATCAAGGTCCAGTAGCACATCCGGCAGGTATTTCCCGGCCTCGTCGCGCAGCTGGAACGGCGCGCCGCCCTTGGTGGCCACCAGCCGCAGCCGGATCGCACCGACGCCGGGCACGGCGGTTTCGGCCTTGTCCAGAACCTGCGACCACGCCTTGATCGTGTCCCCCGCGAAACAGGGATTGGCATGAGCACCGCCGTTCAGGCCCACGATCATCTGCGCATTGGCCAGACCGTTGAACGACAAAGCCCGCGCCAGCGAGATCACGTGGCCGCCATAGATCAGCCGACCCTCGGGGCGGAAGGTGAGGTCGAAATGAACTTTGGCGGTGTTTTGCCAGAGGCGAGTGGCCAGCATGTGCTCAGCCTCTTCGATCGTCACGCCATCGACGTGATCGATCATTTCTTCCGTTTTGTACGCGCCCCAACGGTCGAATTGTCCGGATTGTACAAAATCATATTTCGAAAAATCGAGGCCCTGCGGCACCACCAGATCATCCACCGCAAGCGCCGGTTTCAAATCGGGCACAACCGTCTCGGGCGCAGGCGCATCGAGGTTCGATTTGCGCACCATCACCCAGCGGACATATTCGATCACCACCTCGTCGCGCTGGTTCAGACCGCGAGTGCGGACCCAGACCACGCCGGTCTTGCCGTTCGAGTTCTGCTTGAGCCCGATCACCTCGGATTCGGCGCGCAGGGTATCGCCGGGATAGACCGGTTGCAGCCAGCGCCCCTCGGCATAGCCCAGATTTGCGACCGCGTTCAGCGAGATGTCGGGGACGGTTTTGCCAAAGACCACATGGAACGCCGCCAGATCGTCGATCGGGCTTTGCGGCAGGCCACAATTCCGGGCGAATTCATCCGAGGAATACAACGCATGGCGCGCAGGATAGAGCGCATGGTACAGCGCACGCTCACCATCCGTCACTGTGCGGGGTACCGCGTGATGCAGCACCTGTCCGACGGTGTAATCCTCGAAAAAACGGCCCGGGTTTGTTTTCATTATTGCTGTCCCAGTTTCATGTCGGGGGTGTAGTCGGCCTCGATCTCTTTGGTCACCGCCTGCGCGCAACGCATGACGTTGTTGGCCGTGTCAAAGGCGTAAGAGGGATCGCCATATAGCGACCACCCCTTGGCCAGCGCGTCTGAGACCTTGTGGCAGAAGGCGGACGTGTCTTCCTCGGTCAGCAAGCGATAAAGTTTCGCCATGATGTCAGCTCCTTACGAGGGGAAGGGTGAAGGGCCGACAAGCCCGTGGATATAGCCGATGATCACGAACAACACGATCGAGGCCACAAAGAACATCGCGTCCTTGCCATAGGTGCCCGGTTCGCCCGGGTCCCAGTCGGGCTGGGCACGGTTTATCACGACCACCTCGGCCATGGCCCACAGGAACAATCCGCCGAACAGGATGATTGAAGCCAGATCGCCATTGACCAGCAGATGCGCAAAGGCCCAGGCGCGGAACCCGGCCAGTTGGGGGTGGCGCATCCGGTGCAACAGCCGGCCTTTCTGGCCTGCGGGGCTCATCATCCAGATCGCGATCAGCACCAACAGGTTGTTAATATGCACCATAAAGCTGGGCGGGGCCCAGACAAAGACGGTGTCGGTCATGCGATAGCCAAAGATCATCAGCAACACCGCCGCGACCAGCGCCAGCGCCACCGCGCCCTTGCCTGCGTCGCCCATCGCCGCGCGCCGTTCCGGCATCACGCGTTTGAATAGATGTGCGGCCCACCAAAGCGCCACACCAAGGATCAGAAGAACAAAGCCCATTGCTGGCCTACCCCGCTTGCAAAGCTGTTATCGCCTCTGCTTTTGCCAGAGTTTCGCGGGCAGTTACAATGTGCAGATTTTCAACAATCCTGCCATCGACCACGGCGACCCCCTGCCCCTGCGCCTGCGCCGCGTCAAAGGCGGCAATCTGGCGGCGGGCCAGATCGACCTCGGCGTCCGAGGGCGCAAAGGCCGCGTTGGCAATATCGACCTGCGCGGGGTGGATCAGTGTTTTGCCGTCAAAGCCCATATCGCGGCCCTGTTCGCATTCGGCGGCCAGCCCGTCGGCATCCTTGAAGGCGTTATAGACGCCATCCACGATGATCAGCCCCTCGGCCTTGGCGGCCAGCAGGCACAGGCCCAACGAGGTGATCATCGGCAGGCGGTCGGGGCGAAACCGGGTCCGCAGGTCCTTGGCCAGATCATTGGTGCCCATGACAAACCCCGCCATCAGCGGATGGGCCGCGATCTGGGCCGCGTTCAGCATCCCGCGCGGGGTCTCCATCATCGCCCAGATCGGCAGATCGCCGGTGATCGCCGCCAGCGCATCCACGTGAGCGGGCGTTTCCACCTTGGGCAACAGGACCACATCCGCGCCCATGTCGCGCACGGCCTCGGCATCCGCGCGGCCCCATTCGGTATCCAGTCCGTTGATCCGCACGATCTTGACGCGGGCGCCGTACCCTCCGGCGGCCAGAGCGGTCGCCAGCGTGGCGCGGGCGTTTTCCTTTTCATCGGCGGCAACCGCATCTTCAAGGTCGAAGATGATCGCATCCACCGGCAGGTTGCGGGCCTTATCCAGAGCCCGGTCGCGCGAGCCGGGGATATAGAGAACGGAACGATAGGGGCGGTGACGGGGGTCCACGGGCCTCTCCCTTTGAAATAATGTTGCGCGGAATGGGGCATTTTTTGACGGAAAGTTCAAGAGGAAAATCGCCGCATTGCAGCATACGCGGTGCAACGCGCGTTAGGTTAACCGGATTTCGGTCTGTGGCGCGCACCCTGATTGCGAGAGGGAATCGAAAGGGGTTGCGGATGAAAACGCTGATCAAGATGACGATGGGGCTGGGGATCATGGTACTGGCCGCGCAACAGGTCCGGGCGCAGACGTGCGCACCGCGGGCGGATGTGATCGGGCGGCTGGCCGAGACTTATGGCGAGACGCGCCGCGCCATCGGCATCGCGCGGCAGGGCGCGATGATGGAGGTGTTTGCCTCGGACCGGACGGGAAGCTGGACCATTACCGTTACCTTGCCGGATGGGGTGACCTGCCTGATCGCCAGCGGCCAGTCGTTTGAGGCGCTGGCCGAGGCGCTGCCGCCGAATGCCTAGGTGAGCGCGTCCCAGATCAGCTTGCTGCCGGTCAGGGTCAGCAGCACGTAAGCGATGCCAAAGAACAGGCGTTCGGACAGCATGAAATGCGCCCGGACGCCCAGCCATGCACCAAGGATGGCGAAGGGGGTCAGCAGCAGATCCGCCAGCGCGGTGTGCCATGTGAACAGGCCCAGATAGGCGAAGGGCACGAATTTCACCGCGTTGATCACCCAGAAGACCAGCACGGTCGAGGCCTGAAACTCGGTCTTCGTCAGGCGTTGGGACAGCAGATAGACGGCGGCGGGCGGGCCGCCCGCATGGCTGACGAAGCTGGTGAACCCCGCAATCAGCCCCGCAAACAGGCCAGCCGGGGGTGGCAGGCGGTTGGTAAAACCCCGGATCCAGCCCTTCGACTGGGCCACGTGCCAGATCACGAATCCGACCGAGATGCCTCCGATCAGCAGGCGCAGCAGGTCGTCATCGGTCGCGCGATAGAGCCACGCGCCCAGCGCCACCCCGGGCACCGCGCCCAGGATCAGCAGGCGGGAATCCGGCCAACTCCAGCGCTTCCAATAGGGTTTCAGCGTGGCCACATCGATCACCATCAGGATCGGCAGCATCAGCGCCAGCGCCTGCCCAGGCGTCAGGATCAGCGCCAGAATCGACGAAGACGCAAAGGCCACCCCCGAGCCGAACCCGCCTTTGGATATCCCGGCAAAGATCACCGCCGGGATTGCCACGGCAAAAAACATCAGGTTCATCTCGAACATCGGGCATCCCGCGAATAGGCATGTGTTGCAGGCGGTTTAGCGCAACCGGCAGGGGCAGCGCAAACGGTATGCGGTTGTATGCCACGCCGCGCAAGGCTTGCGCAGCGCCGGTTTTGCGACTAGCACATCCGCGATTTCAAAACCCATCGGAGATATTCCAAATGGCCAGACCCAAGATCGCGCTGATCGGCGCAGGTCAGATCGGCGGCACGCTCGCCCACCTCGCAGCAATGAAAGAACTGGGTGACGTTGTCCTGTTCGACATCGCCGAAGGCACCCCCGAAGGCAAGGCCCTGGATATTGCGGAATCCGGCCCCTCGGAAGGTTTTGACGCCAAGCTGAAGGGCACCCAATCTTATGCGGATATCGCCGGTGCCGATGTCTGCATCGTCACCGCCGGTGTCCCCCGCAAACCCGGCATGAGCCGCGACGACCTGTTGGGCATCAACCTGAAGGTCATGAAATCGGTCGGCGAAGGCATCGCCGCCAATGCTCCCGACGCGTTCGTCATCTGCATCACCAACCCGCTGGACGCGATGGTCTGGGCCCTGCGCGAATTCTCGGGTATGCCACATAACAAGGTCTGCGGAATGGCGGGCGTTCTGGACTCGGGTCGTTTTGCCCACTTCCTGTCGGAAGAATTCAACGTCTCGATGCGCGACGTCACCGCCTTTGTTCTGGGCGGCCACGGCGACACGATGGTGCCGTCAGTGCGCTATTCGACCGTTGCTGGTATCCCCCTGCCCGATCTGGTCGAGATGGGCTGGACCACGCAGGACAAGCTGGACGCCATCGTGCAGCGCACCCGCGACGGCGGTGCCGAAATCGTCGGCCTGCTGAAGACCGGCTCGGCCTTCTATGCGCCTGCCACCTCGGCGATCGAAATGGCCGAGGCCTATCTGAAAGACCAGAAACGCGTTCTGCCCTGCGCCGCCTATTGCGACGGAGAGCTGGGTGTTGAAGGCATGTATGTGGGCGTGCCCACCGTCATCGGCGCCGGTGGCATCGAGCGCATCGTCAACATCAAGCTGAACGAAGAAGAGCAGGCCGGTTTCGACAACTCGGTCAATGCCGTGAAGGGCCTGATCGAGGCCTGCAAAGGTATCGACAGCTCGCTGGCCTAAGACCCCAGTCAGTGCTGAATTCAAACCGGCCCGCGTTTGGGCCGGTTTTCTTTTGCCCGCCGCCAACTCCGATCATATCGAATGTTCGGCATGTTGGCGCAAACGACGCAAATCTCCTCTATGTAGGCGTTTTTCGGATGTGAATCGACGCCATCGAATCAAACTCATGTTCTTGCAAGTTTTGTGATCACACCCCAAAAAGCTGTGATCACAAATATCGAAAATCTTCCGCAATTTGCCGTGAGAGGTCAAAAAACTCTTTAAACTTGACCCTTAGAAACCCCTATAACGGTTAATCGTAGTCAGACGGGACATATTTCGATGAACATTCACGAATACCAAGCCAAAGCTCTTTTGCGGAGCTATGGCGCTCCGGTCTCCGACGGTCGCGCGGTTCTGCGCGCCGAGGAAGCCAAAACCGCAGCCGGTGAACTGGATGGCCCCCTGTGGGTCGTCAAGGCGCAAATCCATGCGGGGGGGCGCGGCAAAGGCTCGTTCAAAGAGGCTGACGCCGGTGAAAAGGGCGGTGTTCGTCTGACCAAATCGGTGGAAGAAGCTGCTGAAGAAGCCAAGAAGATGCTGGGCCGCACGCTGGTCACCCATCAGACCGGCCCCGCAGGCAAGCAGGTGAACCGCATCTATATCGAAGCCGGATCGGGCATCGAGACCGAGATGTATCTGGCGCTGCTGGTGGATCGCCAGACCAGCCGCATCTCGTTTGTCTGCTCGACCGAGGGCGGTATGGACATCGAAGAGGTGGCGGCTGCTACTCCTGAAAAGATCCTGTCCTTCTCGGTGGACCCCGCAACCGGCTATCAGCCCTATCACGGCCGCCGCATCGCGTTTTCGCTGGGCCTGCAAGGCGCGCAGGTCAAGCAATGCGTCAAGCTGATGAACCAGCTCTACAACGCCTTCGTCGAGAAGGACATGGAGATGCTGGAGATCAACCCGCTGATCATTTCGGACAAGGGCGACCTGAAAGTGCTGGACGCCAAGGTCGGCTTTGACGGCAACGCGGTCTACCGCCACCCCGACATCGCCGAACTGCGCGACACGACCGAGGAAGACCCTAAGGAACTGGAAGCCTCGAAATACGACCTGAACTACATCGCGCTGGATGGTGAGATCGGCTGCATGGTCAACGGTGCTGGTCTGGCGATGGCCACGATGGACATCATCAAGCTTTACGGAGCTGAGCCTGCCAACTTCCTCGATGTGGGCGGTGGTGCGACCAAAGAGAAAGTGACCGAGGCGTTCAAGATCATCACCTCGGACCCGCAGGTCAAAGGCATTCTGGTCAACATCTTCGGCGGCATCATGCGCTGTGATGTGATTGCCGAGGGCGTTGTCGCCGCGGTGAAAGAAGTCGGTCTGCAGGTTCCGCTGGTCGTGCGTCTGGAAGGCACGAATGTCGAGAAGGGCAAAGAGATCATCAACACCTCGGGCCTGGACGTGATCGCGGCGGACAACCTGAAAGACGGTGCCGAGAAAATCGTGAAGGCGGTTAAGGGTTAAGCTCTTTGCTGAAACAGGCAGCCATAACCTTTGCGGCGCTTTCGCAAATTGGTCTCGCATATGCTGAAATCGAAGCATGTGCGTCCCATGACGAAACTTGCTTGGCATGTGCCACGGCGATCCACAATAGCATCTTGCAGAAAGTCGTGGTGAGTTCCGTCGATATGGGGCATTGGCCAGAAAAAGCCAATTTGGTTCCGGGTTCAATTGATGGCAAACGGCGCTACGTCTTTCCTGATGTCGCCATTTTGGGAGAGAGTGGGTCCAAGCATCTGGCCCATGCGGAGTGCTTTCTCAATAAGCCTGCTTCAGAACCAGTGTGGATCACCGTACAGTTTCGCGAGACACCGGCTTCAGAAGATTATGGTCTTCCCAACAGTCGTCAAAAAACACCGAAGCAAGCGCTTAGTTTGTTAAGCGACGAAGACTACGAGGCCACCGGCCTTCCATTTTCTCGCTATTTCGCGCTGAACTCAGATCAGATTTCAGAAATCCTGAACACAGAATAGGAGACTCCTAAATGGCAGTCCTCATCGACGAAAATACCAAAGTGATCTGTCAGGGCTTTACCGGCTCGCAGGGCACATTCCACTCTGAACAGGCCATTGCTTATGGCACCAAGATGGTCGGCGGCGTGACCCCCGGCAAAGGCGGGATGACGCATCTTGACCTGCCCGTGTTCAACTCGGTTCACGAAGCCAAGCATGTGACCGAAGCCAATGCCAGCGTGATCTATGTGCCGCCGCCCTTTGCGGCTGACTCGATCCTTGAGGCGATTGATGCCGAGATGGAGGTGATCGTCTGCATCACCGAAGGCATCCCGGTTCTGGACATGATGAAGGTCAAGCGCGCGCTGGAAGGTAGCAAATCGCGCCTGATCGGGCCGAACTGCCCCGGTGTGATTACGCCTGACGCCTGCAAGATCGGCATCATGCCCGGCCACATCCACAAGCGCGGCTCGGTCGGTGTTGTGTCGCGTTCGGGTACGCTGACCTATGAGGCGGTCAAGCAGACCACCGATGTGGGTCTGGGCCAGTCCACCTGCGTCGGCATTGGCGGCGACCCGATCAAAGGCACCGAGCATATCGACGTGCTGGAATGGTTCCTGGCGGATGACGAGACCCACTCGATCATCATGATCGGTGAGATCGGTGGCTCGGCCGAGGAAGAAGCCGCGCAGTTTCTGGCGGATGAGGCCAAGAAGGGCCGCTCGAAACCCACCGCCGGTTTCATCGCAGGCCGCACGGCCCCTCCGGGCCGCCGCATGGGCCACGCGGGCGCGATTGTCGCCGGCGGCAAGGGCGGTGCCGAGGACAAGATCGAAGCCATGCGCAGCGCCGGTATCGTCGTGGCCGAAAGCCCCGCGACGCTCGGTGAGGCTGTGCTGGAAGCGATTGGGTAGACTGTGATCTTGGGCGGAAAAGTTCTGCCTTGTCTTGCGGCTACCTTCTGGGTAGCCGCAACCTCCCCGTTGTATTCAGATACTGAGGCGCTAGGAATGGCGACAATCTCAGCCTGTCATTCGACGACTGATCTGACAATTCTGACGGATGAGCTGGTTCAATTGGGTTGGGCCGTTACCGCTCCAGATGAACTAGATGATAGGGCGATAGAATCCTATGCGGCGACCATCCTGCATCACCATATTGGTTTCGGCGAAGTATCCAACGCTCGAATAAAAGCATCTTGGGACTTGGCTCTTGCCACTGCCACTGGAGCACGCAATTTGGTTCAAGTGGCGGATTCGCCCACTGTGTCTCTTTGGTTTGTTTACGACGACACGGGCAGCGTTTTGCGTATAGCAAGCTTCACGCAAGGGGCCTACAGCCGAGTCTCTTGCCTCGCGTCATTTCGGGCGAGTGACATGCAAGAGCGTTTTCAGAAAATCTGGGGCGACACGGGCCAAAACCCAAATGCACTGCCCGTTTTTATGAACTTGCAACCGGTGTCGTACGAACACGAGGATCTCAAGCTAAGCCTGAATGTTTCTGTATTGAATAGCGAGCGTGTCTCAAACGCGACAGGTTCTGAAATCGAAGTGTCCTCGATATTCTCAGCGAGAACGACGCTGGAGCCGGAGGCCAAAGAATGACCTTCTCTGACGCCATCCGCACCTGTTTCTCGAAATTCTTCACCTTCTCGGGTCGTGCCTCGCGGCCTGAATACTGGTTCTTTTTCCTCTTCATCGTGATCTGGAGCATGATCGCAGGTTTCATCGATCTGAAGTTCTTCACTCAGGTCGCGGTGTCCGAGACTGCGACCTCGAAATCCGTCTCCGCCACGTCCTCGGGGCCGGTGCAGAGCCTTGTGACCCTGATCGTTTTCTTCCCGCATCTGGCTGTGGCGTTCCGGCGGATGCATGATACCGGGCGCAGCGGGCTTTATGCTTTGCTGCCGATCCTGCTGATCCTCGGGGCCTTTGCGGTTCTGATCTTCGGCATCGGGCTGGCCTCGCATTTCCGGCACGGCGGCAATCTGGACATCCTGTTCACCCGCGCCACCCTTTTGATCGTCCTTCCGACATTGCTTGTGCTGGCAGTGTCCCCCCTCCTGGTGCTGTGGTGGCTTGCCCGCCCCAGCCAGCCAGGCACCAACCAATACGGTCCCAACCCAACAGAGGTAATCCCATGACCGAACACTCGCCCAACGACCAGTTTCATGCCTCAAGCTTCATGCAGGGGCATAATGCCGAGTATCTGGAGCAGCTCTACGCTCAGTATACCCGGGACCCCGGTGCGGTGGATGCCGCCTGGGTCGAGTTCTTCAACGCCATGGGCGATGCCAAGCCGGATGTGCAGCGCGAGGCCGAGGGGCCGTCGTGGGCGCGGACCGACTGGCCTCCGATGCCTACGGATGACCTGACCGGGGCGCTGACGGGCGAATGGGCCGAGATTGATGCCAAGGCCGCCGGTAAGAAGATCAAGGACAAGGCCGAAGCCAAGGGGGTTGCGGTCAGCGATGACCAGATCAAGCGCGCGGTGCTGGACAGCCTGCGGGCGCTGATGCTGATCCGGGCCTATCGGATCCGGGGCCATCTGGCCGCCGACCTGGACCCGTTGGGGATGCGCGCTGCCAGTACGCACCCTGAACTGGACCCCAAGACCTATGGTTTCACCGATGCCGACATGGACCGGCCGATCTTTATCGACAACGTGCTGGGCCTGCAGATGGCCTCCATGCGGCAGATCGTCGAGATCGTGAAGCGGACCTATTGCGGCACGTTCGCGCTGCAATACATGCATATCTCGAACCCGGAAGAGGCCGCGTGGCTGAAGGAACGGATCGAGGGCTATGGCAAGGAAATCGCCTTTACCAAGGAAGGCCGCAAGGCGATCCTGAACAAGATGGTCGAGGCCGAGGGCTTTGAGAAATTCCTGCATGTCAAATACATGGGCACCAAGCGGTTCGGTCTGGACGGCGGTGAGGCGCTGATCCCGGCGATGGAGCAGATCATCAAGCGCGGCGGCGCGCTGGGGATCAGCGACATCGTGATCGGGATGCCGCACCGGGGTCGTCTGAACATTCTGGCCAACGTGATGCGCAAGCCCTACCGCGCCATCTTCAACGAATTCCAGGGTGGCAGCTTCAAGCCCGAGGATGTGGATGGTTCGGGTGATGTGAAGTACCATCTGGGGGCCTCGAGCGACCGCGAGTTTGACGGCAATTCGGTACACCTGTCGCTGACGGCGAACCCCTCTCACCTTGAGGCGGTGAATCCGGTGGTTCTGGGCAAGGTCCGTGCCAAGCAGGATCAGCTGAAGGACAAGGACCGCACCGCCGTCATGGGCATTCTGCTGCACGGGGATGCGGCCTTTGCCGGTCAGGGTGTGGTGGCCGAGGGCTTTGGCCTGAGCGGTCTGCGCGGGCACAAGACCGGCGGCACCATGCATATCGTGGTGAACAACCAGATCGGGTTCACCACCGCGCCGCACTTTTCGCGCTCCAGCCCCTATCCCACCGATATCGCGCTGATGGTCGAGGCTCCGATCTTCCACGTCAACGGCGACGACCCCGAAGCGGTGGTTCACGCCGCCAAGGTGGCGACCGAGTTCCGCCAGAAGTTCCACAAGGACGTGGTCATCGACATCTTCTGCTATCGCCGGTTTGGCCATAACGAGGGCGACGAGCCCATGTTCACCAACCCGATCATGTACAAGAAGATCAAGACCCATAAGACCACGCTTTCCTTGTATACCGAGCGGCTGGTCAAGGACGGCCTGATCCCCGAGGGCGAGATCGAGGATATGAAGGCCGCGTTCCAGGCGCATCTGAACACCGAGTTCGACGCCGGCAAGGATTTCAAGCCCAACAAGGCCGACTGGCTGGACGGGCGCTGGTCGCATCTGGACAAGAACAAGGAAGAATATGTGCGTGGCGACACCGCCATCACTCCCGAGACACTGGCCGAGGTCGGTCAGGCGCTGACCCATGCCCCCGACGACATCGCGGTGCACAAGACGGTGGCGCGCCTGCTGGATCACAAGAAGCAGATGTTCGAGACCGGCACCGGCTTTGACTGGGCCACCGGCGAGGCGCTGGCTTTTGGATCACTGCTGACCGAAGGCTATCCGGTGCGCCTGTCCGGACAGGACGCCACGCGCGGCACGTTCAGCCAGCGCCATTCCGGCTTTGTTCATCAGGAAACCGAAGAGCGGTACTATCCGCTCAATAACGTCCGCAAGGGGCAGTCGCAGTACGAGGTGATCGACTCGATGCTGTCCGAATATGCGGTGCTGGGTTTTGAATACGGCTATTCGCTGGCCGAGCCGAACTCGCTGGTGTTGTGGGAGGCGCAGTTCGGCGATTTCGCCAACGGCGCGCAGATCATGTTCGACCAGTTCATCAGCTCGGGTGAAAGCAAATGGCTGCGCATGTCCGGTCTGGTCTGCCTGCTGCCGCACGGGTTTGAAGGGCAGGGCCCCGAACACAGCTCGGCGCGGCTGGAGCGGTTCCTGCAGATGTGCGGTCAGGACAATTGGATCGTAGCGAACTGCACGACGCCTGCGAACTATTTCCACATCCTGCGCCGTCAGCTGCACCGCACCTTCCGCAAGCCGCTGATTCTGGTGACGCCGAAATCGCTGCTGCGGCACAAGCTGGCGGTCAGCACCGCCGACCAGTTCACCACCGGGTCCAGCTTTCACCGGGTTCTGTGGGATGACGCGCAGCATGGCAATTCGGACACCAAGCTGGTGGCGGATGACAAGATCAAGCGGGTCGTCATGTGTTCGGGCAAGGTCTATTTCGATCTGCTGGAAGAACGCGACGCGCGCGGCATCGACGATGTCTATCTGCTGCGGATCGAGCAGTACTACCCCTTCCCCGCCCATTCGCTGATCAACGAGCTTGAGCGGTTCAAGGGGGCCGAAATGGTCTGGTGTCAGGAAGAGCCCAAGAACCAAGGGGCCTGGAGCTTTATCGAGCCCAATATCGAATGGGTCCTGACCCGCATCGGCGCAAAGCACAAGCGTCCGGTTTATGCCGGTCGCGCCACCTCGGCCTCGCCCGCGACGGGTCTGGCCAGCCAACACAAATTCCAACAAGAAGCGCTGGTGAACGAAGCGCTGAGCCTCAAAGGAAAGTAAGCGATGACGATTGAAGTTCGTGTTCCCACGCTTGGCGAGTCGGTGACCGAAGCCACGGTTGCGACATGGTTCAAGAAACCCGGTGACGCTGTGGCCGTGGACGAAATGCTGTGTGAGCTGGAGACCGACAAGGTCACGGTCGAAGTGCCCTCGCCCGCCGCGGGTGTGATGGGTGAGATCGTTGCCGCCGAAGGTGAGACGGTGGGCGTTGATGCCCTGCTGGCCACGATTGCGGCAGGTGAAGGCGCGGCACCCGCCCCTGCGGCGGCCCCGGCCCCGGCTGCGGCAGCTCCGGCAGCTTCGGGCGGCAGCGTTGACGTGATGGTGCCCACGTTGGGTGAGTCGGTGACCGAGGCGACCGTCTCGACATGGTTCAAGCAGGTCGGCGATGCCGTGGCACAGGATGAGATGCTGTGTGAGCTGGAAACCGACAAGGTCTCGGTCGAGGTTCCGGCCCCGGCTGCGGGTGTTCTGGCCGAAATCGTAGCGCCCGAAGGTGCGACCGTGGATGCGAGCGCCAAACTGGCGGTGATCTCGGGCGCGGCGGCGGGGGCTGCTGCAGCCCCTGCAGCGGCGGCGGCGCAGGCGACAGGCGGAAGTGATGTTGGCGGCAAAGACGTGGCCAACGCGCCCTCGGCTGAGAAAGCTATGGCCGAGGCCGGTCTTTCCGCCGATCAGGTCACCGGAACGGGCCGCGATGGCCGCATCATGAAAGAGGACGTGGCAAAGGCCGTTGCAACGGCGTCGGCCCCAGCGCCTGCGGCGGCTGTGCCCGCCCCCGCTGCCCAAGCGCCGCGCGCGCCTGTCGCTGCCGACGATGCCGCCCGCGAAGAACGTGTGCGCATGACCCGTCTGCGCCAGACCATCGCCAAGCGCCTGAAGGATGCCCAGAACACCGCCGCGATCCTGACCACCTATAACGAGGTGGACATGACTGAGGTGATGGCCCTGCGCAACCAGTACAAGGACCAGTTCGAGAAGAAGCATGGCGTGCGTCTGGGGTTCATGTCCTTCTTCACCAAGGCCTGCTGCCACGCGCTGAAAGAAGTGCCCGAGGTCAATGCCGAGATTGATGGCACCGACATCGTCTACAAGAACTTCGTCCATATGGGCGTTGCTGCCGGTACGCCGCAGGGTCTTGTGGTTCCGGTGATCCGGGATGCGGATTCGATGTCCTTTGCAGCGATCGAGAAAGCCATCGCCGAGAAGGGCAAGCGCGCCCGCGACGGCAAGCTGTCGATGGCCGAGATGCAGGGTGGTACCTTCACCATTTCGAATGGCGGTGTCTACGGCTCGCTGATGTCTTCGCCCATTCTGAACCCGCCGCAATCGGGCATTCTGGGGATGCACAAGATCCAGGACCGCCCAATGGTCATCAATGGCGAGATCAAGATTCGTCCGATGATGTATCTGGCCCTGTCCTATGACCACCGGATCGTTGACGGCAAAGGCGCGGTCACCTTCCTTGTGCGCGTGAAAGAGGCGCTGGAAGACCCGCGCCGCCTGCTGATGGATCTGTAATCATGGCCACGCATGTTCTCTGGCAGGCCGATGTGGCCGATTTCAACGCCTGGCTGAAAGTGTTCCGCGAAGACCGCAAGGTGCGCGAGGCCTCGGGTATCCGCGACCTGCATGTCTGGAAAGACCCCGACCAGCGCGACCATGCGGTGGCGATGTTCGAGGTCGCAGACCTTGAACGGGCGCGCAAGTTCTTCGACTCGGAAGAACTTGCCATGCACCACGAACGTGGCGGCGTGGCCCATATTCAGGTCAAGCTTCTGGAGCCGGTCTGACCGGCCATGAAACCCCCGTGTGCAGGGTCACCCCTGCACACGCCACCGCACTTACGCGTGAGCCCCGCCTGCCCATCAGCCTTCGAGATGTTAGTCCCGAACCCGGACACTCATCAAAAAAGGATATGTGATCATGTCTTCGGAACTTTCCATTCTTGCGCTTTATGGCCTGCTGGTCGTGGTGATCATCCTGCTGAACATCCTGACCGCCATGTCGCAGGTCGGGCTGATGACGCTGGGCGGCGCGCGCGATGACATGCCGCCGCTGACGGGCGTGGCCGCGCGGGTTGAACGCACGCTGTCGAACTCGGTCGTGGCGATGGCGCTGTTTGCGCCTGCGGTGCTGATCCTAGCGGCGCGCGACGGCTTTACCGCTGGCACCTTGCTGGCGGCGCAGGTTTTCCTGATCGCACGCATCGCTTTCGTCCCGGTTTACGCCTTTGCCATCCCGGTCCCGTTCCTGCGCACGCTTGTCTGGCTGGCGGGATTTCTTTCAACCGTTTATCTATACCTTATGGCCCTGTAAGGCCTGACTACCGCGCCCCGGATGCGGGCGCGGTCGAGACACATCAAGGAGTGCCCCAATGTCCAGCTATGACGTCATCGTAATCGGAGCCGGCCCCGGCGGCTATGTCTGCGCCATCCGCTGCGCCCAACTGGGGCTGAAAACCGCCGTAGTCGAAGGGCGCGAGACGCTGGGCGGTACCTGTCTGAACGTAGGCTGCATTCCGTCCAAGGCGCTGCTGCATGCCTCGCACCAACTGCATGAAGCCGAGCATAACTTTGCCAAGATGGGCCTGAAGGGCAAATCACCGTCGGTCGATTGGAAGCAGATGCAGGCCTATAAGGATGAGGTGATCGACGGCAACACCAAGGGCATCGAATTCCTGTTCAAGAAGAACAAGATCGACTGGCTGAAAGGCTGGGGCTCGATCCCTGCTGCCGGTCAGGTCAAGGTCGGCGACGAGGTGCATGAGGCCAAGAACATCATCATCGCTTCGGGCTCCGAGCCTTCGTCGCTGCCGGGTGTGACCGTGGATGAAAAGGTCGTTGTGACCTCGACCGGTGCGCTGTCTCTGGGCAAGGTTCCCAAGAAGATGGTTGTGATCGGTGCCGGTGTGATCGGGCTGGAGCTGGGCTCGGTCTATCAGCGACTGGGTGCCGAGGTGACGGTGATCGAATACCTCAAGGAAATCACGCCGGGCATGGACCCTGAGGTTCAGAAGACCTTCCAGCGTATCCTCAAGAAGCAAGGTCTGAAATTTGTCATGGGCGCGGCGGTGCAAAAGACCGAAGCGACCAAGACCAAGGCCAAAGTGACCTACAAGCTGCTGAAAGATGACAGCGAGCATGTGATTGACGCCGACACCGTTCTGGTTGCCACGGGGCGCAAACCCTATTCGGATGGTCTGGGGCTGGATGCTCTGGGCGTTGAGATGACGCCGCGCGGTCAGATCAAGGTGGGTGCGGATTGGCAGACCAACGTGCCGGGCATCTACGCCATCGGCGACGTCACCGAAGGCCCGATGCTGGCCCACAAGGCCGAGGACGAGGGCATGGCCGCCGCCGAGCAGGTTGCAGGCAAGCATGGTCATGTGAACTATGGCGTCATTCCGGGCGTGATCTACACCTGGCCCGAGGTGGCCAATGTCGGCGAGACCGAGGCGACCCTGAAAGAACAGGGCCGCGCCTATAAGGTCGGCAAGTTCATGTTCATGGGCAATGGCCGCGCCAAGGCGAATTTCGCCGCCGACGGGTTTGTCAAAGTCCTTGCCGACAAGGACACCGACCGTATTCTGGGCGCACATATCATCGGCCCAGCAGCAGGCGATCTGATCCACGAGGTCTGCGTTGCGATGGAATTCGGTGCCTCCGCCGAAGATCTGGCCCTGACCTGCCATGCGCACCCGACCTATTCCGAAGCGGTACGCGAGGCCGCACTGGCCTGTGGCGACGGGCCGATTCACAGCTGATGCCCAGACATCTCTGAACAAATAGAAGGCGACCAAATGGTCGCCTTTCGCTATGATGGGCAGCAGTTTCTATCCAAAACAATTTCAGATGTCGTAGAAAGAGGAAGCAAGAAGATGCCGGTTACCCTTCAGGTCATGTACCCGATTACGGATGATACCCATTTTGACTATGACTACTATGTCGACACGCATTTGAAGATTGTCGGTGAGCATCTCGGCGCGTTTATTGACAGGACACTGGTGACAAAAGGGGTTGCAGGCGGACCGGACACACCACCGGGTTTCTATGCCATCGCCAGCATTGTCTTTCCAACTCAGGATGCGATGGATGCCGCTATGGCCGCGAGTGGCCCGGTCATGGGAGATTTGCCCAACTTTACCAATGTGCAGCCCACGCTTCTGATCGGTGATGTGATCGGCTAATTGAGGACGCCGCGCAGCTACCACATTGTGCGGGCCGCGCGGGCACCCCATTCCTGATCATAGCGCGTGCCACCCTCTTCGCCTTGGGTCATCTCGGCCAGAATCTCTCCGGCACTTGGCAGGTCAGCGCTTTCGTCACCGGATGTCCAGGTTCTGGCCCGCATCAGGGCGCGGGCGCATTGGGTGTAGATCTCGGCGATTTCGATAACGATGACGGTGGCGGGTTGTTTGCCGTGCTTTTCAAAGCGGGCGCGCAGCGTTTCATCCGCCGTCAGGCGCGCCGAACCGTTGACCCGCACCACGGTGTTTGAACCGGGCACCATGAACATCAGCGCCACGCGCGGGTCCCGCACGATGTTGCGCAGACTGTCCAGCCGGTTGTTGCCGCGCCAGTCCGGCAAGGCCAACGTGCCCGGGTCCAGTTCCAGCACAACAGGCCCGTCATCGCCGCGCGGGCTGCCGTCGACGCCTTCGGGGCCCACGGTGCTGAGTACGCAAAGCCGCGCGGTCATGATCCATTTTCGGTAGAGCGGCGTCAGTCGCCGGGCCACCTTGCGCAGCGAGGGTGCGCCGGGTGTGCCATAAAGCCCTTCAAGCGTCGTTATGTCTTCAATGAACTGCATCCGGATCAAATCCCACTTCGCGCATCAATGCGTTTGAACCTGTTTCGATGACGTCCTCAAGCCGCTCCAGAAAGGCGTCCCGGCCAACGCCGGGTTCGATCGGGTCGAGGAAATCGACGATTGCCGTGCCGGGTTTGCGCAGGATGCCGGTTCTGGGCCAGAACACGCCCGCGTTTGTGGCAACCGGCACGCAGGGATAACCCAACCCCTCATAAAGCACCGCAGTCCCCACCTTGTAGGGTTTCGGAACACCGGGCGCCACGCGGGTGCCTTGCGGGTAAATCACCAGCTGGCCGGGTTCGCTGAACTCTTTGGCCACATCCTTGACCATCTTGGCCACCGCCACGCCTCTCTTGCCGCGATCAACCGCCACACAGCCCAGCCGGCGGGCATACATGCCGATGACCGGGGTCCACAGAAGCTCTTTCTTCATGATGAACTTGCCATGGGGGATGGCGCTGAAGATCATGATGATATCGAGGAAGGACTGGTGCTTGGCGGCGATCACCACCTCTCCGGTCGGAGGGTTTCCGCGGATTTCGCTGCGGATACCGACCATCCAGCGCGCCAGCCACATGGTCGTGCGGGCATAGGTCATGCAGGCCCGCGCCGCTCCGCGTTTGGCGAACAGCGCGTAGGGTGCAAAGACAATCCCAAGGATCAGCATCCACGCGTAAATCGTGAACATGAAGATCAGCGACCGTATCCATTGAAGGGCCATGAACATCACGAAAGCTCCTTTAACTTGCGCCGCGCCGCCGACCATGTGGCCAGAAACGCAACCGTCGCGCCCAAAAGCGGGATCAGCACGGGCAACAGCCAGCCAGCCCCCTGAAACCCGAGCCCGGTCAGAAATCCACCCGCGTCCGAGGCTTCGGGCAGCAGCAGAACACCGGACATGCCCAGCAGGGTGCCGACCCCGGCCCCGAACAGCGCGCGGAAGGTAAACCGCCGCACGAAGGCCCCGGCGATGAAACGGTCGCGGGCACCGACCAGACGCAGGACCTCGATGATCTGGGCGTTGGCGGCCAGCGAGGCATTGGCGGCAAGGGTGATCATCGCAGCCGTGGCCCCACCGATCAGCAGGATCGAGATCCAGCCCAGCCGCCGCAGCGACACGGCGGCATCCACCAGCGGTTCGCGCCAGCGGGTGTGATCATCCAGCACCGCGCCGGGCACTTCGGCCCCCAGACGCAGGCGCAGACCGGCCGCGTCCAGACCGGGCGGGCCTTCGATGATCTCGATCAGTTGTGGGACCGGCAGCGTCTCGAGCGGCAGGTCGGGCCCGAACCAGGGCGACAGCAGTGCCGCCTGTTCTTCGCTGGTCAACGCGCGGGCCGAGGCGACGCCGGGGGTTTGGCGTAATACGGTCAGCGCAGCCTCGGTCTGGGCGGCGCGCTGGTCGGCGGGGGCGTTGATCCGCAGCGTGGCGGCCCCGGCCAGTTCCGAGGCCCAGCGATCCGCCAGCCGCCCCGAGGCCAGCGACAGGGCCAGTGCAAAGACGGCCAGAAAAGCCATCGCGCCCGAGACGAACAGGGTCAGTTGCGCGGTAAACCCGGTGGGCGGCACCACCCGGTCGGCGCGGCTGTCGCGGCGCAGCAGGTTGCGGATGTCTCCCTTGCTCATAGATCCGCCCCCGCAAGCTGCAGGCGGCGCTGGGAAATCCGCAGCACCCGCGCCTGAACCTGACTTTTGGCGGCGCGGATCAGGGAAAGGTCATGGGTCGCGATCAGCACGGTCTTGCCCATCCGGTTCAGCTCGACCAGCAGGCGCAGCAGGCGTTGCGACATCTCCCAGTCGACATTGCCGGTGGGTTCATCCGCCAGCACCACGTCCGGCGACAGGATGACGGCGCGGGCCAGTGCGGCGCGTTGACGTTCACCGCCCGACAGTTCCGGCGGCAGCGCTTCAAGGCGGCTGCCCAGCCCGACCCAGCCCAGCAGTTCGGTCAGATCATTTTGTTCGCCCGCCTCTGCCCGGCCCGACACCATCAGCGGCAGGGCGACGTTTTCAGCTACGCTCATGTGATCGAGAAACCGACAATCCTGATGCACGACGCCGATGCGACGGCGCAGCAGGGCCATCTGATCGCGGTCGAGCCGCGCGATATCTTCGCCAAAGGCGCTGAGCCGCCCCGAGGTCGGCAGCAGAGCGCCATAGCACAGCTTGAGCAGCGTGGTCTTTCCCGACCCGGACGGCCCGGTCAGGAAATGAAACGACCCCGGTTGCAACTGCAGCGACACATCGCTGAGCAATTCACCGCCGCCATAGCTGTAGCTGATATGGTCCAGCTCGATCACGCCTGCCCCCTTTGTTCTGCTCACCTCTTGCCCGAGCGCAGCGGCGGTTTCAATGCCTCAGGCGGGTCCAATTGGCGACACTTGGTCCGCGATAACGAAAACGCGCTTTGCTGTTGGGTCTTAACGGAATATCATCCCTGAAAAAACGACAATCAGGCCTGCTTGGCGGGTCAGGAGGCAGAATGCGTTTAACGTGTCCGAATTGCAGCGCCCAGTATGAGGTTCCGGACGAGGTGATCCCCGATGGCGGGCGCGATGTTCAGTGTTCCAACTGCGAGCAGACGTGGTTTCAGGCCAAGGCCCAGAAGGTCGCGCCACCCCCGGCACCCGAGGTCGAAGAGGTCGCCGATGACATAACAGAGCCTGCGGAAGCCGCCGAGGCAGAGCCTGAAGCTGCCGAAGAGACCGGCAATGTCGACCCGGCGGTGGCCAACATCCTCAAGCAGGAGGCCGCGCGCGAGGCCGAGCTGCGTGAGCAGGAAGGCAGCAGTCTGGAAAGCCAGCCCGATCTGGCGCTGGAAACCCCCGAAGAACCCAAGGTCAAACCAAAGCGCCCCGCCGCGACCGAGACCGCAGCGGATGCCGGCCAGAAAGATGCGCTGCCGGATGTCGAGGCGATCAATTCCGGCCTGCGCAGCGATTTGACGTCAGACGATGCCGAAGCCGCCCCGGCGCGCAAGTCCGGCGGGTTTTTGCGCGGCTTTGCCCTGATCGTCATCATTGGAGTCATTCTGCTGCTGATCTACGGCAACGCCACCCAGATCAGCGAAGCGGTGCCACAGGCCGATCCGGTGCTGCAATCTTATGTCTCGCTGATCGATCAGGCGCGGGTCTGGCTTGAGGCGCAGACCGGCGGCGCGCAGAACTAAGGCGTTCAGAACCGCTCAAGCAAGCGTTTGAGATACTCCAGCTCGATCTGGGGCCGGTCGGTTTCACCGGTGCGGCGGCGGATTTCGTCCAGCAATTCGCGCGCGCGGCGATAGACGTCTTCGCCCTGCAGCAGGTTATCCTCGGTTGAGATTGACCCGGCGGCCCCCGGCGCTCGACCCAGCGGATCGCGGTTGTTGGCCTCCATATCGCCCGCCTCGGTGCCCTGACCCGGCTGGTTCTGCTGGTTCTGGGCCAATGCCTCACCCAGCGAACGCATACCTTCGCGCAGCGCCTCCATCGCTTCGGATTGGCGGTCGATCGCTTCGGCCAGATCGTCGCCGCGCAGGGCATCCTCGGCCTCGTCCATGGCGCGGCCCGCGCGGCCCAGCGCATCGCGCGCGGCTTCGCCCTCGGGGGTGCCGCCCCCGGGCAGGCCCTGTTCCTGACGCTGCAATTCATCCCGCAGCGCCTGCTGACGGTCCGCCAATGAGGGCTGACCCGAGTCGCCATCCCCCGCCTGATCCTGCGAGCCCTGACCCTGACCGTCATGGCTCTGCCCCCGGCCTTGACCGCCCGAGCGGCCCTCGTTGCCCTGACTTTCGCCCGCCTGAGCACCGGGGTTAAACTGTTCCTGCAGGTCGCGGAAAGCCTGATCGCTGAGGCCCTGTTGTTCGCGCAGCGTCTCGGCCAGCCCTTCCATGGCCTGTTGGCCTTCGGATTGGCCGCCCTGACCCTGGCCTTGGGTGACGCGCATGTTTTCCATCATCTGCTGGAACTCCTCCAGCGCCTGCTGCGCCTCGGCCATGCGGCCCTGTTCCATCAGTTCCTGTATGCGGTCCATCATCCGCTGCAGGTCATCCTGCGTCATCTGCAGGGTTTCACCGTTGGGCCCTTGCTGGCCCTGCTGCGTCTCGCCGTTTTCCTGCGCCAGACGTTGCAATTGGCGCATGTAATCCTCGGTCGCCTCGCGCAGTTCCTGCATCAGCTCGGCGATTTCCTCGTCGGTGGCGCCGTTCTGCATCGCCTCGGTCAGACGTTCCTGCGCGCGGCGCATCCGTTCCAGCGCATCGGCCAGCGTGCCGTCCTCGATCAGAACCGCCAATTCCCACAGGGCCTGCGCGATCTCTTCCTGTTGCTTGGCATTCAGCGCGCCGTGGCGGTCAAAAGTTTCCAGCCGCCGCAGGATCACCCGCAGGCGCAGATAGGCCGTGTCGGACCGGAACAGGTCCTCGGGCAGGTGCGAGACGGCACGCAGCAGTTGCGACACACGCAGCGCATTTTCGCGCGACCAGAGCAGGTCGCGGCGCTGCTCGGCCACCGCTGCGGCCAGCGGATCAAAGAACCGCCGCGCGGGCAGGTTGGCCAGATAGGGCTCGGCCACGGTTTCCTGATCTGCGGCATCGCGGGCCATCAGGGTGATCTTCACCGGCAGATGCGCCCATGGGTGCTGCGAGAAATCCTCGATCAGGTCTTCGGTGAAATCGGTGCGGTCGCCGGTGATCGGCATCGGCAGTTCGACCGTAATGCTCTCGCGCGGTTCGGGGTCGGTTGCCAGACCGAATTCGCGGTTCACCGCGGCCAGATCCAGTTCGATCCGGGCCGAACCGGAGGTGATGCCGTAATCATCCGCCGCCGCAAAGGGCAGCTTCATCTGACCCCCGGCCTCGGATTCCGGCGCGTCGGCCACCGCGATCTGGGGGGCAGTGTCGGCGAGGATATTCAGCCCCCAGTCCCGTCCCGCGGGGCCTTCGATCCGCAACAGGCCCGAGCGGTCGGCGACAAAATCCTGTTCCGGTTCCGTGGCGGCCTCGGTGCCCAGCGGCGTTGTGGTTTCGGTCAGGCTGTGGGCGCCGACCTCTCCGTAAAACCGCAGCGTGATGCGGCTGCCCTGGGGTACGGACAGCGTGGCGTCGGTCTGATCCGCCAGATACAGCGTCGGCAATCCGGTATAGCGCGGCGGCTCAACCCAGCCTTCCCAGCTGGGCCCCTGCCCGGCCTGCGCGGTTCCGGGCGTCATATCGGCCACCGAACCGATCCGCCAGAACGAGCCGAAGAGGGCCCCCACCACCAGCGCCAGCAACGCGGCATAGCGCAGGGCGTAGGGGTCACGCGCGGCCAGCCGCAGATCGGGTTTCACCGGTTCGGCCTGCGCCGCGCGCGCCGCCATGCGGGCCTGATGGGCCTGCCACAGAGCGACCGAATCCGCATCCATCGCGCCGATGGCCTGATCGTCCAACAGCGCCTGAATGGGCCGCCCCGGCAAGGTTTCATCCAGCCGCACCAGCGCCTCGGCCCGGGTTGGCAGGTGGCAGCGCCGGACCCCGAGGACCGCGGTTGCGATCAGGGCCAGAAGGCCGATACCGGCACAAATCCAGACGGTTTCGATGCGCACAAGGTCCTGCAGCCCCAGCATCAGGGCTGCCAACAGGGCCATCAGGATCGAGAAGAAGGGCCAGAAGGCGCGTAAAACCTGCTCGGCCAGCATCCCTGCATGCGTCAGCCACAGGGATAGTCTTGGGATCGGCAGGTTTGATACGTCGCGCAAGGCGGGCCTCCTGATCGGGCCCGCGCGCCTATCGCGTCAAAGCCACCCCGGTATGGTATCGCGGTTTATGATTTCGTCAAAGCTTGGCCGTTCACGAATTACGGCAAATTGATCCCCGTTCACCAGAACTTCGGGGATCAGGGGGCGGGTATTGTATTCGCTGGACATCACCGCGCCATAGGCACCTGCACTGCGAAACGCGATCAGGTCACCCGATTTCAGCGGCGGCATGTTGCGCTGCTTGGCGAAGGTATCCCCGGATTCGCAGACCGGGCCGACGATATCATAGGGCTGTTGTTCGATCCCGGGGGCGGGTTCGTCTACGGCAACAATATCGTGATATGCCTCATACATTGCAGGACGGATGAGATCGTTCATCGCGCCGTCGAGAATCAGGAAATCGCGATCTTCACCGGATTTGACATAGATGACCTTACTGACCATCAGACCTGCGTTGCCCGCAATCAGACGACCCGGTTCGATTTCGATCTCACAGCCCAGATGGCCCAGTGTTTTCTGGATCATCGCGCCATATTCGACCGGCAGCGGCGGCGCATCGTTCGAGCGTGTGTAAGGGATGCCCAGACCGCCACCCAGATCCAGACGGCGGATGTTGTGGCCCTCGGCGCGCAGACGCTCAGTCAGGTCGGCGACCTTGTGATAGGCCAGTTCAAACGGCTCCAACTCGGTCAGTTGCGACCCGATATGCACGTCGATGCCGATCACTTCCAATCCCGGCAGGCTGGCGGCCAGTGCATAGACCTCGGAGGCGCGCGAAATCGGGATGCCGAACTTGTTCTCGGACTTGCCGGTGGCGATCTTGGCGTGGGTCTTGGCGTCCACATCCGGGTTCACCCGCACTGTGATCGGCGCAACCTTGCCCAATTCTAGCGCAACCGCGTTGATCACCTGCATCTCGGGTTCGGATTCGACGTTGAACTGACGGATACCGCCGGTCAGAGCGGTGCGAATCTCATCCGCCGTTTTACCGACGCCCGAAAAGACGATCTTTTCGCCCGGCACACCGGCGGCCTTGGCGCGCAGATACTCCCCGCCCGAGACCACATCCATCCCCGCACCGGCCTGCGCCAGCGTCTTCAGGATCGCCTGATTGCTGGCCGCTTTCATCGCATAGCAGACAAGGTGGTCGGTGCCCTCAAGCGCATCATCGAACAGCTTGAAATGCCGAAGCAGGGTTGCCGTGGAATAGACATAGAACGGGGTTCCGACCGCGGCAGCGATTTCGGAAATGGGGACATCCTCGGCGAAAAGCGCGCCGTCGCGGTAGAGAAAGTGATCCATGACAGGGCGCTTAGACCAAAAGAGGCATTCGGATCAATTGATTCCGCGCTTTATCCGCCGGTCGACACGCCAACACGCCCATAGCCCGACATCGATATACCCGTGCCGCTGGGTCTGGCCTCGGGGTCCGGGCGGGGCGGGCTTGTTGGGTCGCAGGCCGCCAGCAGGGCGACGATCAAGCCCGCGATAATGGGTTTCAAAGGGCTCACAGCCCCAGATAGACACCCAGACCGCCGCGGCGCAGGCCGACGCCGCCGCCGACATGGGTGCCGCTGGTGCCGACGCCGATATTGGCGCTCATGGTGGGTTGGATGGGTTCGCCGTCGGCGCCGCATCCCGCAAGGGCGGCTGTGGCCGAGATCACTGCCAACACACGCATCATTCGCATCACACCATCGCCTTCCATCGCTTGATCTGGGCCCGCACCTGATCCGGTGCAGTGCCGCCATAAGACTGGCGCGAGTTTACCGAATTTTCGACCGTAAGGACAGAATAGACGTCATCGGTGATATCGGCATGGACCGATTGCATATCGTCCAGTGTCAGATCGGGCAGGTCGCAGGTCTTGGCTTCGGCCATGGCAACAAGCGATCCAGTGACATGGTGCGCATCGCGGAATGGCAGGCCCAGCACCCGCACCAGCCAGTCGGCCAGATCGGTCGCGGTCGAGAACCCCGACCCGGCGGCGGCGGCAAGGCTTTCGCGGTTAGCGGTCATGTCCTTGACCATGCCCTCCATCGCGGCCAGCGCCAGCATCCAGTTGTCGGCGGCGTCAAAGACCTGTTCCTTGTCTTCCTGCATATCCTTGGAATAGGCCAGCGGCAGGCCCTTCATGACCATCATCAGCGCGGTATTCGCCCCGTAAATGCGACCCACCTTGGCGCGGATCAGTTCGGCCGCGTCGGGGTTTTTCTTCTGCGGCATGATAGACGAGCCGGTCGAGAACCGATCCGACAGCGTCACGAACCGGAACTGGGCCGAGGACCAGATCACCAGTTCTTCGGCAAAGCGCGACAAGTGGACGGCGCAGATCGAGGCGGTCGACAGGAACTCCAGCGCGAAGTCGCGGTCGCTGACGGCGTCCAGCGAGTTGGCAGCGGGGCGATCAAAGCCCAGCGCCTCAGCAGTCATCTGGCGGTCGATTGGGAACGAGGTACCTGCCAGTGCGGCGGCCCCCAGCGGAGATTCGTTCATCCGGGCGCGGGCATCGCGGACGCGAGACAGATCGCGGCCAAACATCTCGACATAGGCCATCATGTGGTGGCCCCATGTCACCGGCTGGGCGGTTTGAAGGTGGGTGAAACCGGGCATGACCCAATCGGCCCCGGCCTCGGCCTGCGCCAGCAATGCGCGGATCAGGGCCAGCAGGCCAGTTTCGGCGGCATCCAACTGATCACGGACCCAGAGTTTGAAGTCAGTCGCCACCTGATCGTTGCGCGAACGCCCTGTGTGCAGGCGGCCTGCGGGCTCTCCGATCACTTCTTTCAGCCGCGCCTCGACATTCATGTGAATGTCTTCCAGCGCGGTTGAAAACTGAAAATCTCCGCTCTGGATTTCTGACAAGACTGTGAGCAGCCCTTCCCGAATGGCCTGCGCGTCATTATCAGTAATAACGCCTGTGGCAGCCAACATGGCGGCATGGGCGCGCGAGCCTGCGATGTCTTGGGCTGCCATCCGCTGATCGAACCCGATCGAGGCGTTGATTGCCTCCATGATCGCGTCTGGACCAGCGGCAAAGCGGCCGCCCCACATCTGGTTCGAAGATTGATCGGTCATGTAAGAAAACCCGGAGTTGATATGCGCCTATTTCGTCTGATCCCCCTTTATATGGCCCTCGCGCTGGGTGCAAACGCGGCTTTGGCTGCGGATGTCGAAACCCTGAAGCCATTGCGTGAAGGGACCCTGAAGCGGTTGATCCTGCACAAAGAGCCGAAAGAGGCCAAGGTGATCGAGTTTCAGCTGGAAGACGATGGCGGTGTCGGCACGCTTGAGGACTATGCGGGCAAATATGTGCTGGTGAACTTCTGGGCCACGTGGTGCGCGCCCTGCCGCAAAGAGATGCCCCAGATCGCCGAATTGCAGGAAGAGTTCGGCGGCGACAAGTTTCAGGTTCTGACACTGGCCACCGGGCGCAACACCCCTGCCGGGATCAAGAAGTTCTTTGACGAGAACGGCATCGCGAACCTGCCCCGCCATCAAGACCCCAGCTCGGCCGCTGCACGCGAGTTTGGCGTCATCGCCCTGCCGATCACGGTGATCCTGAACCCCGAGGGTCAGGAAATCGCGCGACTGATTGGCGATGCCGAGTGGAACTCGGAGAGCGCGAAGGCGATTGTGTCGACCCTTGTGGGTGGCGAAAGCTGATAGAGAATTAGGCAGCATCATGTTAACTTCCCACTTGTTTTGAGTGGGAGGTTTATTCGTGAAAACCATTTCAATGATCGCTGCGGCGGTATCGGTTGTTTTTGTGTCGGCGGTTATGGCGCAGGCCAAGGACATCAAGAAGGAAAGCCAGTTTCTTGAAGCAGTGGCCGACAAGGAACTTGTCGGGACCAACGCCAAACTGACGATTGGCTCGGACGGCAAAATCTCTGGCCAGCAGAGCAACGGGACCAAATTTGCTGGCGCGTGGGTCTGGAACAAAAGGTTCTGGTGCCGAACTCTGGTCGTTGGTGGCAATCAAGTGCCTCAGGATTGCCAGAAGGTGACCGTGGATGGAAATCAGGTCACGTTCATCCGCAACAAAGGCAAGGGTGACTCCGGCGGCACATACACCATCACAAAATAGATGAACCGGCATCCCGGCTGACGCAACGCCACCTTTGACACTTGTTCCCCTCCTTTGCAGTTTGGCCGCAGGAGGATGGAATGCCGTTGGAAATACTCTTGGTGCTGGTTGTCGGCGGCATTGCCGGGATCACGCTGCTGCTGCATCTGACGGGCAAGTCCCGGCTGCATTTGCTGACGGTTGAGACCGCGCCGGATCAGTGGCTGCGGCATTTCCCGGATGACACAGTGATCGACGTGACCGTGGCCCATGACGGCCACGCCGCCCTTGTGCGGACCGAGATCGGCGCCGGGCTGCTCTGGTCCTTCGGGGCCGACACCGTGGCGCGGCATCTGCGGGATTTCGACTGGCTCGAGACCTCTGACGGCATCGACGTGCAGTTCCACGACTTCAGCACCCCCCGCGCGCGCCTCCGCCTTGACGAAACCGAGCGCCAGCATTGGCAACACGTGATGGACCCGGAATGACTGACCAGATTACCTTTCCCGACGCGGTGCAATGGGCTGTGCCTTTCTTCATCGCTGCCATTCTGGCCGAGTTCCTGTGGATCGCCGTCAAAGGCCGGGGCGGGCGGTACGAGACGCGCGATGCCGTGACCTCGTTAATCATGGGGGCGGGCAATATCGCGTCGGGCTTTCTGCTGGGCTTTATCGCCTATGCGTTCTTTATGTGGCTGTGGCAGATCACGCCCTTGAACCTTGGCACATCGATCCCAGTGATTATCCTGTGCTTTGTGCTGGATGACCTGCGCTATTACTGGGTCCACCGGTTCGGGCATCGCATCCGCTGGGTCTGGGCCAGCCATGTGAACCACCACAGCTCGCAGCATTACAACCTGACCACGGCGCTGCGGCAGACATGGACCTATACGTTCACTTTCATGATGGTGGTGCGCGCGCCGCTGATCCTGCTGGGGTTCCACCCGGCAATGGTGCTGTTTGTCGGTGGGCTGAACCTGATCTATCAGTTCTGGATTCACACCGAGGCCATCACCAAGATGCCCCGCTGGTTCGAGGCAGTGATGAACACCCCCAGCCATCACCGCGCCCATCACGGGCGCAACGCGCGGTACTTGGATTGCAACTATGCAGGCGTGTTCATCATCTGGGACAAGATGTTCGGCACGTTTGTGCCCGAACAAGAGGATGACCGCGTCGATTACGGGCTGGTCCACAATATCGGCACGTTCAACCCCCTGCGCGTGGCCTTTCACGAATGGGTCGGCATCTGGCGCGACGCGACACTGCCGGGGCTGACGCTGCGCCAGCGGCTGGCCTATTGCTTTGCGCCGCCGGGCTACAGTCATGACGGCAGCCGGGACAGCTCGGCGCAGATCAAGGCCAAGCATCTAGCCCGCCACCCCGAGGACCGTGGAACGCCCGGATTCGAGCAATTTGATGCGCCTGCGCCCAATCCACGGGCAAAACAGGCCTGAATGTCGGCGGAAAGGCGCAAAAGCAGTTGATTTCTGGCCCCAAGGCTCCATATGAGACGTCAGTTTCTATCCGAGTAGCCCGAGGCCGTTATGACCCGCATCATCACCATCTCAACATCTGTTGGTCTGACCGGCCTGGTGCTAGCCATGCTGGCCGCCCTCAGCACGGCCTCGCCCGCGGCGCTGACGCTGGGCTTTGTCATGACGGTGCTGGGGCTGATCGGCGCGGTAGCCGGGGCGGCGGGACGCGCGTGGCACTCGGTGCGCTGATCTTTCGCACCCGGAAAACCGTATTCTCTTAACCGCAGATTCATCTGTTTGACCTGAAATCAGGCCATCCCTTTGGTGGACAGGCTTGAGATATGCGGGACAGGAAACTGGCAGACATGCCCGAAGGCGCGGACAATCCGCTGAACGCGGCGGTGACGTCGCGGGACGGCTCCGCCGTGCAGATGGCGACGGACGCAGTTAAGCATAAACAGTGCAGGCTGGCCTTTCAGCCGGTCATGCAGGCGCAGCCGCCGCAGGGCGTGGCCTTTTACGAAGGGTTCATCCGCGTGCTGGACGAAACCGGCCGCGTGATCCCGGCGCGTGAATTCATGCCGCAGGTCGAACATACGCCCATTGGCCGCGATCTGGATTGCATCGCGCTTGAGATGGGGTTGCGCACCCTGATCCGGAACCCGGGCATTCGGCTGTCGATCAATATGTCGGCCCGCTCGATCGGTTATGCGCGCTGGTCGCGGGTGCTGGACCGGTTCCTGAAGAAAGACAGCTCTCTGGGAGAGCGGCTGATTCTGGAAATCTCGGAAAGCTCGGCCATGCAGGTGCCCGAACTGGTGGTTGATTTCATGGATCGCCAGCAGACCCGGGGCATTGCCTTTGCGCTGGATGATTTCGGGGCCAGCAATTTCAGCTTTCGTCATTTCCGCGAGTTTCTGTTCGACGCCGCCAAGATCGACGGCCAGTTCATCCGCGGGGTCGCCCATGACCGGGACAATCAGGCGCTGGTCCGTGCCCTGATCGCCGTTGCGCGAGAGTTCGAGATCCTCGTCACCGCCGAATCGGTCGAAAGCGCCGAAGATGCGAAGTTCCTGATAGCCAACGGTGTCGATTGCCTGCAGGGGTTCCTGTTTGGTGCCCCGTCTGTCACACCGCCATGGATACCGGAAAAGCCCGCCAAAACCGGCAGTTGACCGATCGCGACACGCAAAAGGCCGCCGTAGTTGACGCTGAGACAAGCTGTCCGTTGCTGCACTTGCAGCATTCCTGTATCCCAGAGCATACTGGAGCAAGGGATCGCGCCGCCTCTTTTGACTGAGAAATCTCTCTCGGTCAGCGCCGCCAGTTTCCCTACAGGACCTTGACGGTAAAGGATTGACTATATGACCAACGTAGTAATCGCATCCGCCGCACGCACAGGCGTCGGCAGCTTTGGCGGTTCGTTTGCGAACACACCTGCACATGATCTGGGCACCGCCGTGCTTGAGGCCGTCGTCGAACGCGCCGGTGTCGAGAAGGGCGAGGTAAGCGAAACCATCATGGGTCAGGTCCTGACCGCGGCGCAGGGTCAGAACCCCGCACGTCAGGCGCATATCAACGCTGGTCTGCCGCAGGAAAGCGCGGCCTGGGGTATCAACCAGGTGTGCGGCTCGGGCCTGCGCGCGGTTGCGCTGGGTGCGCAGCACATCCAGCTGGGCGATGCCGATATCGTCGCCGCTGGCGGGCAGGAAAACATGACCCTGTCGCCCCATGCCGCCGCCCTGCGCGCCGGTCACAAGATGGGCGACATGAAATATATCGACACGATGATCCGCGACGGACTGTGGGATGCGTTCAACGGCTATCACATGGGCCAGACCGCCGAGAACGTCGCTGAAAAGTGGCAGATCAGCCGCGACATGCAGGATGAGTTCGCCGTTGCATCGCAGAACAAAGCGGAAGCGGCCCAGAATGCGGGCAAATTCGCCGACGAGATCGTCCCCTTCACCATCAAGACCCGCAAGGGCGACATCGTGATGGACAAGGACGAATACATCCGCCACGGCGCGACCATGGAAGCGATGGCAAAACTGCGCCCGGCCTTCACCAAAGACGGTTCTGTCACGGCAGCGAACGCCTCGGGCCTGAATGACGGCGCGGCAGCGACCCTGCTGATGTCGGCAGAGAATGCCGAAAAGCGCGGGATTGAGCCTCTGGCCCGCATCGCATCTTACGCCACCGCTGGTCTGGACCCGTCGATCATGGGTGTTGGCCCGATCTACGCGTCGCGCAAGGCGCTGGAAAAAGCGGGCTGGTCGGTTGACGATCTGGATCTGGTTGAGGCCAACGAAGCCTTTGCCGCGCAGGCCTGCGCGGTAAACAAGGACATGGGCTGGGATCCATCGATCGTGAACGTCAATGGCGGCGCGATTGCCATTGGTCACCCCATCGGTGCCTCGGGCTGCCGGGTTCTGAACACCCTGCTGTTCGAGATGAAGCGCCGTGACGCCAAGAAGGGTCTGGCGACCCTCTGCATCGGCGGCGGCATGGGTGTCGCCCTGTGCGTGGAGCGTGACTAAGGGCTTTGACACGTAAATAGAAAAGGGCGCCCGATCGGCGCCCTTTTTTGTTACAAATCCCCTCTATCCCCCCGGATGCGACAATATTGACGACCAGAAAGATCACACTGACCACGAAACGATATTGCGCAATCAAACCCATCAAAGTAACAGAATTACCAAGACGGTCAGAATTGAAGGAGTCCTAAATGGCACGTACAGCACTCGTAACCGGCGGTTCCCGCGGCATCGGCGCAGCAATTTCCAAGGCGTTGAAGGCCGAAGGATACAATGTCGCCGCCACCTATGCAGGCAACGACGAAGCCGCGGCAAAATTCAGCGAAGAGACCGGCATCAAGACCTATAAGTGGAACGTCGCAGATTATGACGACTCCAAAGCAGGCATCGAAAAGGTCGAGGCCGAGGTTGGCCCGATCGACATCGTCGTCGCCAATGCGGGCATCACCCGCGACGCGCCGTTCCACAAGATGACCCCGGAACAGTGGCAGCAGGTGATCGACACCAACCTGACCGGCGTGTTCAACACCGTCCACCCGGTCTGGCCCGGTATGCGCGAGCGCAAGTTCGGCCGCGTGATCGTCATCAGCTCGATCAACGGGCAGAAAGGCCAGTTCGCGCAGGTGAACTATGCCGCGACCAAGGCGGGTGATCTGGGCATTGTGAAGTCGCTGGCGCAGGAAGGCGCACGCGCGGGCATCACCGCCAACGCAATCTGCCCCGGCTATATCGCCACCGAGATGGTGATGGCGGTGCCGGAAAAAGTACGCGAATCCATCATCGCTCAGATCCCTGCGGGCCGTCTGGGTGAGGCGGAAGAGATCGCGCGCTGCGTGACCTTCCTGGCCTCGGATGATTCTCAGTTCATCAACGGGTCGACCATTTCGGCCAACGGCGCGCAGTTCTTCTCGTAACCTGACGCCTTTTGTGAACGAAAACGGGCCGGTCCGCGCAGGACCGGCCCTTCTTGTATCCCGTAAGTCCGCGCGCGCTGCGGTCAGCGGGAACCGAACAACCACGACCAGATGCGGGCGACGGCCTTGCCGCGTTCCTGATGGGCGCGGTGGATGGCGCTTTGAATGGCGGGGTTGGTCGTCACTTCGATCATGGCGGGACCTCGTTCTATCAAGTTAATCTTGCCTTGCCATCAACATGGCCGTTATCTTGCAGGCGCACAAACGAGAGTTTTCACCGCTTCAGTTCAGAATAATTTAACCGAAATGCCTGACCGCCTGCCCCCTTTGACCGCCTTACGCGCCTTCGACGCCGCCGCGCGGCATATGTCTTTTTCCCGCGCCGCGGATGAGCTGAACGTGACCCCTGCCGCCCTGTCCTTTCAGATCAAATCGCTGGAGGAGCATCTGGGCCACCCCCTGTTCCGTCGTCTCAACCGCGCGGTAGAGCTGACCGAGGCCGGGCGGACACTGGCCCCAGGCGCCGCCGACGGGTTTGCCGCTCTGCAGGCCGCGTGGCAGGCCACACGGCGACTGCAGGATGAAACCAGCCTGACCGTGACTGCCGGGCCCGCGCTGACGGCGAAGTGGTTGGCGCCGCGTTTGTACGAGTTCGCCCGGGCCAATCCCGGGATTGACCTGAAGTTCTCGGCCACTTTGCGCAATATGGACCTTGAGCGCGATGATGTGGACGTGGCGATCCGCTTTGGATACGGACCCGATGAAGGTCTGTATTCCGTTCCCGTGCGCAAAGAGTGGCTAACGCCGGTGATGACCCCTGAATTGGCTGAACAATACCCTACGCCCGAGTCTCTGCGCGAGGCCCCGCTGATCCACGATGACTCGATCAGTTTTCTGAAACCGCGCTGCGACTGGCCTGCATGGTTCCGCGCCGTGGGGCTGGATTTCACCCCGACTCACGGGGCGCATTTTTCGAATGCGGATCATGCGATTGACGCCGCTGTCGCCGGGGTTGGCGTGGTGCTGGGACGACGCGCGATGATCCTGAAAGACCTGACCGAGGGTCGGCTGGTGGCCCCCTTCAAAGTAGCACTGGAGACCGCCGGACGGTTCCGGTTCCTTTGCCTGCAAGGGGCCGAGAAACGGCCCCAGATCGCCGCGTTCCGCGACTGGTTCATAGCCGAGATTGAAAAAACCGCGCATATATCGGATGAGTTCGAGATTATCCCTGTCGAGAAAGTGACCACCGAATGAGCAAAATGAGTGCGACCGCAATCGGCTTTGTCGCTGTGTTGCTGTGGTCCTTACTGGCGCTGTTCACGGTAGGCTCGGCCCCAACGCCGCCGCTGCTGTTGAACGCGATCTGTTTCACCATCGGTGGAATGCTGGGTCTGATCTGGACCATGGTGTCGGGCGGGTTGGGGCAGCTGCGTCAGATCGCGTGGACAACCTATCTGTTTGGTGCGATTGGTCTTTTTGGCTATCACGCGCTGTATTTTTCGGCCCTGCGCATGGCCCCGGCGGCCGAGGCGGGGTTGATCGCCTATCTCTGGCCCTTGCTGATTGTGCTGCTGTCTGGCCTGCTGCCCGGAGAGCACCTGAAACCGGGTCACCTGATCGGGGCTTGCCTTGGCTTTACCGGCGCCGCCGTCATCATCACCGGTGGCGGCAGCGCCGGGTTTCAAGTCCAGCATCTGCCCGGCTATGGGCTGGCGCTGCTGTGCGCGCTGACATGGTCGGGGTATTCCGTTCTGTCGCGGAGGCTGGGCGATGTGCCCACAAGCTCGGTCGCAGTATTCTGCATCTTGACCGCTATTGCCTCGTGGATCTTGCATTTTGTTGTGGAAGAAACGGTCTGGCCGAAGGGCACGTTGGGTTGGGCCTCGACCCTAGCGCTGGGGCTGGGACCGGTCGGGCTGGCCTTTTATGTCTGGGATATCGGGGTCAAGCGTGGAGATATCCAGATACTGGGCACCGCCTCATACGCGGCACCTTTGCTGTCGACGCTTGTGCTGGTACTGGCCGGGATCGCCGCCCCGTCCTGGGGTCTGGCGATCGCGGCCTTGTTTGTCACCGGTGGCGCTGCCGTCGCGGCCCGCGCCAGCCTGTCGTCTTAAGCTGACAGGCGCTCGATCTCTTCTTTCAGCTTCAGCTTCTGCTTTTTCAGCTGCGCGATATGGAGATCGTCGATGCCAGGTGAGCGTTGCGCCTCTTCCACTTCAAGACCGAGAATTTCGTGTTTCTTCTTCAACTCCGTCAGATGCGCGCTTACGCTCATGGCGGTCCTCCTTCTCTGGTTGGTGAGTGTCACGTAAGAAGTTGACCACATCATTTCCAGCCTGTCACGCTGCAGACGCACAGAATCTGTCCTAAATCCGACAATTTCGGCTGGTCATCGCCGATCAGGCGAAAAATCCGGTCAGATCCGCGCCCTGCCGCAACACCGCCGAGACCTGAGGGGTATAGCTGTCACCGTCGGTTAGATGCCGGTCACCTTCGTGCAAAACCAGCGGCGCATGCAGGCGGAACGCGGCCCGCCCGCCCTTTCTGGCGCGCAGGATCACAAGTTCGGCATCGCGAGCCGCGCGCGGCGACAGCGGCAGCACCTCGACTGACCCCAACCGACCCGCACATCCCGTCAGCATATCGGGCAGACGGTCGGCTTTCTGGATCATGTGCAGGTATCCGCGCGGGGCCAGACGGCGGGCAGCGGTGTCGATCCAATCGGACAGCGGTGTATCCTCGCCCAACGCAACCCGCCGCCCCGGATCGACCGAGGGGCTGTGCGCACCGGGTTTGTAATAGGGCGGATTGGCGATGACGTGGTCGAACTGCATCTGGCGCAGGTCATCCGGCAGGGCGTTCAGATCCGCCTGCACCACGGTCAGCGCGGCGTTTTCAGCGGCGTTCCGGCGCGCCAGTTCCGCATAGGCCGGTTGTAGCTCGACCCCCGTCGCCCGCAGCTGTGGCACCCGGGCCATCAGGCATTGGATCGCGGCCCCGGCCCCGCAGCCCAGCTCCAGCACAGACTGACCCGCGCGCGCCGGGACCGAGGCCGCCAGCAGGACCGGATCGACCCCCGCGCGGTATCCGGACCGCGGCTGCCACAGGCGCACGCGGCCACCCAGAAAATCGTTGCAGGTCAGGTCGCTGTCGGAAAAACTGCTCATCGGCCCAGCGGGATCTCGTTATCGCGCATGACACGTTCGGCCCGGGTCAGGTCATCGGCGCGCACCATCAGGCGGCGGGGGAAGATCCCGATGCCGCCTTCGAGGATGCTCATGTTTACGTCCATCTGAAAGCAGTCTATATCCTCGCCCTTAAGAAGGGCGGTTGCAAAGGCCAGGATGGTCGGATCGGTGCTGCGCAACAGTTCTTTCATGGGGATGGATGTAAGGGCAAGGTGAGCGGGATGTCGAGCCTTGTATCAGGAGAGTGATGAACGTCAGCACGATCTCGAAACCGCATGAGCGTCTGGCAGAGATGCTGGCGGGTGAAATGGACGCGGTGAACACGCTGATTCGGACGCGCATGGCGTCGGAACACGCGCCCCGCATCCCCGAAGTGACCGCGCATCTGGTCGAGGCCGGCGGCAAGCGCCTGCGCCCGATGCTGACCTTGGCTGCGGCGCAATTGTTTGGCTATGCCGGGGATCACCACGTCAAGCTGGCCGCGACGGTCGAATTCATTCACACCGCGACCCTGCTACATGACGATGTGGTCGACGAAAGCGGCCAGCGGCGCGGGCGGCCTACGGCGAACCTGCTGTGGGACAATAAATCCAGCGTTCTGGTGGGCGACTACCTGTTTTCCCGCAGCTTCCAGTTGATGGTCGAGACGGGCTCGCTGCGGGTTCTGGACATTTTGGCCAATGCCTCGGCCACGATTGCCGAGGGCGAGGTGCTGCAGATGACAGCCGCCACCGATCTAGGCACGGATGAGGGCGTTTATCTGCAGGTCGTGCGCGGCAAGACGGCCGCGCTGTTTTCGGCTGCAACCGAGGTGGGTGGCGTCATCGCAGGCGCGTCCGAGGCGCAGGTCAAGGCGCTGTATGATTATGGCGACGCGCTGGGGATTGCCTTCCAGATTGCGGATGATCTGCTGGATTATCAAGGTGATAGCGCGGCGACAGGTAAGAATGTCGGCGACGATTTCCGCGAACGCAAGCTGACCCTGCCGGTGATCAAGGCCGTGGCGCAAGCCACCGCCGAAGAACACGCGTTCTGGGAACGGACGATTGGGCGCGGTCGTCAGGAAGAGGGCGATCTGGATCATGCCCTGTCACTGATGACGAAATACAGCACCCTTGAGGCCACGCGCGCGGATGCGTTCGGTTGGGCAGCCAAGGCCAAAGCGGCTCTGGCCGCGCTGCCCGATCATGAGATCCGCGACCTGCTGGGCGATCTGGCCGATTACGTGGTCTCGCGCCTTAACTGAGCATCGTCGCGCGGCACCACCAATCGGGATGTGCGGCACCGATCTCATAGGCGGCGAAATGGGCTGCTTTCAGGGTCGGGTAGAGCGCGAAACAGGTCGAGCCTGAACCCGACATGCGCGTCAGCAAGACATCCCTCGTGTCGTCCAGCGCGTCCAGAACGTCTGCGATGCCCGGTGCAACCGATATTGCGGGCGCTTCCAGATCATTGCGCTGATCCTGCAGCCAAGTGGCGCAGTTTTCGGGTGTTTCAAACGCGGGGATCGCCGCAGGCATTGGCGCATTTTCGCGGTTTTTGAGCGCGGAAAAAACCGACCCGGTTGGCACCCCGATCCCGGGATTGACCAGCAGCGCGGGCAGGACGGGTATCTCAACCGGCTCGATCCGCTCGCCGATCCCGCGCATCCGCGCGGCGCAGGCGGTCATGCAGACCGGGACATCCGCGCCCAACGACAGCGGGGCGTCGTCCGCTATCTTGGCCCCCTGAGCGGTCGCGCTGCGCAGAAGGGCCGCCGCATCAGACGAGCCGCCGCCAATGCCGCCGCCATGGGGCAAGTGTTTGTCCAGATGGATATGTCCGGTCCATCCCACGGCCTCAGCCGCCTGCCAGACCAGATTGCGGGCGTCGCAGGGGACGCCATCGGCGAACTCTCCGCTGACCTCAAGCGACAGATCAGGGCCCGGAGTCAGGGTCAGCCGGTCGCCCACATCTGCGAACACAACCAGCGATTCCAGCAGGTGATAGCCATCGGCGCGCTGGTCGGTCACATGCAGGGTCAGGTTGATCTTGGCAGGCGCAAACGCCTCAGCCTTCATTGGCCACCTTCAGAGGCTCGGCCCCTTCTTCGGCCAGAACTGCATCCAACCCGACCTCGATCTTGCGGCGGATGCGTTCGGGGTCGGCCTCGGCATCGGTGTCTTCGGGATCGATGAACGAGAGGGCGCGCTTCCACTGGAACTCGGCCTCGCGGGCGCGACCGACGGCCCAGTAGACATCGCCCAGATGATCGTTGACCACCGGATCGACCGGCATCAGCTCAACGGCGCGTTCCATGTGATCGACTGCTTCCTCGTAGCGGCCAAGGCGGAACAGCACCCAGCCCAAGCTGTCAACGATATAGCCGCTGTCGGGGCGCGCAGCGACGGCGCGTTCGATCATCTCAAGCGCTTCGTCCAGCTTTTCCTGACGTTCGACCAGCGAATAGCCCAGATAGTTCAGCACCTGCGGCTGATCAGGGTTCAGTTCAAGTGCGCGGCGGAAATCGGTCTCGGCCTTGTCCCAGTTCTTGAGACGTTCGTGCGAGATACCGCGCGCATAGTGCAGGAACCAGTTGCCGCTGACCCCCTCTTCGGTCAGGTCTATGGCCCGGTCATACGAGGTGACGGCGGCGGCGTAATCCTCTTGCTGGCGGCGCAGATCGGCCAGCGCCACATGCACGCCGGGCAGATCGGGGCTTTGGGCGGCAAGCGTTTGCAGCACTTCGGCGGCGGCATCCTTGCGGTCGGACCGGCTGAGGACTTCGGCGCGGCCCAGTTCCGCAGCATGGTAATCACCACTGTCTGCCGGAACCTTTCGGTAGACGTCCACGGCCAGATCATATTGTTCCAGCCCGTCCAGCAGCTCGGCGCTCAGCAGGATCGCGTCGATATGGTCGGGGCGCAGGAACATGGCGATGCGGCTGTAAAGCAGCACATAATCCTGCGCCGCCTCGGCGCTGAGTGCCGCACCGACCGAAAAGAACACCTCGGCCATGCCATCGCGGGCCGTGCGTACATGGGTGAAGGGCAGCGTCTGGCCATCGCTGAGGCGCGCAACATAGCTTTCGATGGTCGGGTCGCTGCCGGCGGCGAATACATCCTCAAGGAATTGCAACGCGTCCGCGTTGCGGTCCAGCTGCGACAGAACCTCGGCCCGGGCCAGCGCGGCGCGGCGCGAGAACCGGGCGACGGTGCCGTTGCCCTCGGCAAAAATCGCCTCGGCCCCTTCGAAATCACCGATCGAGGCCAGCGCCATGGCCTTGTGATACAGCGCGAATTCTCTCAGCCCGTCCTGGGTCGAGACCGCATCGAACTGCTCCATCGCTTTGGTGACGGACCCCTGATCCATATGGGCCCAGCCGATCATCAGCCCGTCGACCAGAGGGCCGACGCCTTGGGTTTCATGATCGCGTGCCAGAAACTCGTCCAGCTTGCCATCAGCCACCAGATTGGCGGTAATCACCATGCGCGCGGCCTGACTGGGCAGGTTGGCGGCCTCGATGGTCTGCGCCACGGGCAGCGCGCGGGCGATCTGGCCCAGCGCCAGCCGCGCCACGACGACGCTTTCCAGCAGCTTGGCGTTTTCGGGATCGGCTTTCAGCGCCTGCGAGTAATAGCGTTCCGCCGCCGGATAATCGCTTTGGTAAATCGCCTGCCGCCCGGCCAGATAGGACCCGGTGTCCGAGACCGCCGGAAGCGCCATTGCTGAGCTGAGGATCGCGGCCAGTGCCGCGCGTCGAACCAGGGAAACCACCGATATCCTGCCTTGCTGTCGTTGACTGACCGACAAGCTAGGGCTTCGGCGCACAAGAGGCAATGGCAGAGCCTTCACGACGCCGCCAGAGCCCGTGTTCCCGCCTACATATTGGGGTAGTTCGGCCCGTCCCCGCCCTGCGGCGTGGTCCAGGTGATGTTCTGGCTGGGATCCTTGATGTCGCAGGTTTTGCAATGCACGCAGTTCTGGAAGTTGATGACGAATCGCGGCTCGCCCTCATCCTCGACCATCTCGTAGACGCCTGCGGGGCAGTAGCGCTGTGCCGGTTCGTCGAACTTCGGCAGGTTCACCTTAACCGGGATCTCGGGGTCGGACAGCCGCAGATGGCAGGGCTGGCTTTCCTCGTGATTGGTCATCGCAAAGGACACGTTGGTCAGGCGGTCGAAGGACAGCGTGCCATCGGGTTTGGGATAGTCGATGGGCTGATGCTGGCTGGCTTCTTCGGTGGCCTCGGCATCGCTTTTGCCGTGGCCCATGGTGCCAAACAGCGAAAAGCCCAGCGTGTTGGTCCACATATCCAGCCCGCCCAGCGCCAGCGAGGGCAAAAGGCCCCATTTGGACCACATCGGCTTGACGTTGCGCACCTTTTTCAGGTCCGACCCGATGGCGCCTTCGCGCACGTCGGTTTCATAGGCGGTCAGCTCATCACCCGAGCGGTCGGCCTTGATGGCGTCAAAGGCAGCCTCGGCCGCGGCTTTGCCCGACAGCATGGCGTTGTGGTTGCCCTTGATGCGCGGCACGTTGACCATGCCCGCCGAGCAGCCCAGCAGCGCCACGCCGGGCGCGACCAGTTTCGGCATCGACTGATAGCCGCCTTCGGTGATGGCACGGGCACCATAGGCCACGCGCTTGCCGCCTTTCAGCAGCTCGGCCACCATCGGGTGGTGCTTGAAGCGCTGGAATTCCATGTAGGGATACAGGTGCGGGTTCTTGTAGTTCAGGTGGACCACAAAGCCGACATAGACCTGATTGTTTTCAAGGTGATAGATGAAGGACCCGCCGCCTGCGTTGCTGCCCAAAGGCCAGCCCATGGTGTGCGTGACCGAGCCTTCCTTGTGCTTGGCGGGATCAATCTCCCAGATCTCTTTCATGCCAACGCCGTATTTCTGCGGCTCTTTGCCAGCAGACAGGTCGTATTTGGCGATCACTTCCTTGGACAGCGAGCCGCGCACGCCTTCCGACAGGAAGACGTATTTGCCGTGCAGCTCCATGCCCGGTTCGGTGTTGGGGCCATAGGAGCCGTCTGCCTCCAGCCCGAAGACACCGGCCACGACGCCTTTGACTTCGCCATCGTCGCCATAGACCAGTTCGGAACAAGCCATGCCGGGGAAGATTTCCACGCCCAGCTCCTCGGCCTGTTCGGCCATCCAGCGGCAGACATTGCCCATCGAGACGATGTAGTTGCCGTGGTTGTTCATCAGCGGCGGCATCGGCGCATTGGGAATGCGGATCTGACCGGCCTCGCCCAGCATATAGAAGTTGTCTTCGTTCACCGGCGTATTCAGCGGAGCGCCTTTTTTCTTCCAGTCCGGGATCAGCGCATCCAGCCCACAGGGGTCCAGCACCGCGCCCGACAGGATATGTGCGCCCACTTCCGAGCCCTTTTCCAGAACCACGACATTCAGGTCGGCATCCAGCTGTTTCAGACGGATGGCCGCAGACAGGCCCGCGGGGCCAGCGCCCACGATCACCACGTCATATTCCATCGCTTCGCGTTCAATCTCGGCCATCGCGGGCTCCTTAGCTAACTTTCCGAATTGGCGCTTTCACTGCGTGGTCGGCGCAATATTGTTTCACGGCTGATTACATGGTCTGAAAGAGTTTGGTCAATCGAAACACGGCGTAACAATGCCGCTATTCGACACATCACGCCTCTGGCGCATCCCCCATCAGGTATCTGGGACCGCTACCATGGGATCTGGCCCGGTCATCGGGGTTGTAAAGCCTGCATTTTGGCAGGCTGAGGCAACCGCAACCAATGCAGCCGTCCAGATTGTCGCGCAGACGCATCAGCGTATCGATTCGCTGATCCAGATTCGCGCGCAGATTGACGCTGATCGCCTTCCAGTCCTGCGGCGTGGGTGTGCGATTGCCCGGCAGGCCTGACAGAACCTCGCGGATTTCCGGCAGGGTCAGACCAAACTGCTGGGCGATCATGACAAAGCTCAGCCGCCTGATGTCCGCCCGCTGATAGCGCCGCTGCCCACCCGCATTACGCCACGGCGCAATCAGGCCCTGCGCCTCGTAATACCGGATCGCCGACACCGCCAGCCCGGTGCGCCGGGCCAGTGCGCCAATTGCAAGCCCTTCAGATACTGCCATGGCACCCTCGCAAATAATCCTTGACCTAAAGTTAGGTTTAGAAATTACGATGAGTCGGGACAAGCCTCAATTCGCAAAGGAGATCCCATGATGGCGACGCTTGAACACACCAATTTCACGGTCCGCGACCCCAAAGCGTCGGCCGCGTGGATGGAAAAGGTCTTTGACTGGAAAACCCGCTGGGAAGGCCCGGCCATCGCGGGCGGCTATACCGTGCATGTCGGCGGGCCGCACACCTACCTTGCGCTGTATAACCCCGGTGACCCCAAGCCTCTGACCAACAGCAGCTATGACGTTGTCGGCGGGTTGAACCATGTGGGCGTGTTGGTCGAGGATCTGGATGCCACCGAGGCCAAGGTCAAAAAGGCCGGGTTCGAGCCGCATAATCACGCCGATTACGAGCCGGGCCGCCGGTTCTATTTCCGCGACGAGAACGGCATCGAGTTCGAGGTGGTCCAGTATGATTGAACTGCTCTGGCTGGGGTCCGAGGCCCATCGCTGGCGGCGCGGCGACCTTATGGGATCGCGCCACAGGCGAGAACCGCCGCCGCCGAAACGGCGCTAAGTTGCGGGTTGCGTCACAACACGCGCCTGCCCCCTTGCAATTCACGCCTCATTTAGGTCAGGTAAATGCCGACCCATCATTCGCCCCGACGCTGATTTCTGGCGGCGGGGCGTCACAGTTTATGCGTGGATGACAAGACTATGGAAAAAATCCCCATGACGCCTGCGGGCAATGCCGCGCTTGAGGCGGAGCTGAAGAACCTGAAGTCCGTCGAGCGCCCGGCGATTATCGAGGCAATTGCCTCGGCGCGCGAACTCGGCGACCTGAAGGAAAACGCCGAATACCACTCGGCCCGTGAAAAGCAGGGCTTTATCGAAGGCCGCATCAAAGAGCTTGAGGGCGTGCTGTCGCTGGTTGATGTGATCGATCCGACCAAGCTGTCGGGTGCGGTGAAGTTCGGGGCCAAGGTGACGCTGGTCGATGAAGACACCGACGAAGAAAAGACCTGGCAGATCGTGGGCGAGTATGAGGCCAATATCGAAGCGGGTCTTTTGAACATCAAATCGCCCATCGCGCGCGCTTTGATCGGTAAGGATGAAGGCGACAGCGTCGAGGTGCGCACCCCCGGCGGCGTGCGGTCCTATGAAATCCTGAGCATCACCTACGCCTGATCCCGGAGCGTCCTGTCATGTCCGACACCGACCCTGATCCGGAAGACAACAAGCCGACCTCGCTGGGCATCTATGACCGACCGGGCCACCCCTCGGTGACCGGAATCGAGATCGCGGCGGCTGCGCTCAGCCTGGTGTGGTTGGTGGTGTCGGTGGTGTTTCTGGTGCTGCCCGGTGCCGGGCAAGGCGGGTTTATTGTCACCGCGCTGGCCGTGTTCCTGCCGGTGGCGATGATCTGGGTCGCAGCGGTGGCCATGCGCGCCAGCCGGGTCATGCGCGAGGAAAGCGCACGGCTGCAGACCGCAATCGATGCGATCCGCAACAGCTATGTCACCCAAGCGCAGCGCGCGGCCAGCACCTATGAGCCGACCGTAGGCAAGAAGCTGGACGAGATCGCCGAAACCGCGAAAAAGACCGAAAGCGCGCTGGCGACCTTTTCGACCAATCGGGCCGAACCGATGCGGCCCGGCAAGCGCGCGGCTGAACCGGCCAACCAAACCTCGCTGGAGCTGGGGACGTTGGCCGAAGAGATCGCGCCGCCCCTGCCGCGGGATGTCTTCATCCGGGCGCTGAACTTTCCCGAAACGCAGGACGATACGGCGGGTTTCGACGCCCTGCGCCTTGCGCTGAGGGACCGCAAGGCGGCGCAGCTGGTGCAGGCCTCGCAGGATGTTCTGACCCTGCTGAGCCAGGAGGGGATCTATATGGACGACCTGCGCCCCGACATGGCCCGGCCTGAGGTCTGGCGGCAGTTTGCCCAAGGGGCGCGCGGTCGCGCGGTGGCGACGTTGGGCGGTATCCGCGACCGGTCCTCGCTGGCGCTGACGGCAGCGCGGATGAAGCAGGATCCGATCTTTCGCGATGCGGCGCATCATTTCCTGCGCCGCTTCGACCACATGATCGCCGATTTTGAACCCGATGCCAGCGATGCCGAACTGACCGCATTGGGCGAAACCCGCACCGCACGAGCCTTTATGCTGGTGGGGCGTGTGGCGGGGACGTTCGATTAGGGCGCCTCAGAGCCCGAAGCTGCCGTAAGGGATGAAGCGCACGGGATCACCGGGCTGAATGTGGCGGGCTCCGTCTTCGATCTCGACCAGTCCTTCGGCCCAGCTGAGGCCGCTGATCCGACCCGAACCCTCTGACCGGAAGACCTCGGCCCGACCGTCGCGGATGCGGGCACGCAGATATTCACGGCGGCCCGGTTTCTTGCGCTTCTCAAAGGCGGCAGGCACATCGAAACCCTGCGGTGCCTGCCAGCCCGCACCGGCCATCAGGCACAGCGCCGGGCGGGCGAAGATCAGGGTGCAGACCAGTGCTGCGACCGGGTTGCCGGGCAGACCGAAGACGGGCGTACCCTGCCACAGGCCCAGCGCCAAAGGACGCCCCGGTTTCAGCGCAATGCGCCATTCCTGCATGGCGCCTGCCGCGCGCAGCAGGGCCGAGACATGGTCTTCATCCCCCGCCGAAGCGCCACCGCTGGTCAGGATCACATCCGCCTGTTCTGCCGCCTCATCCAGCCGGAGTTGCAGGGCGGCCCGGTCATCAGGCACCCGGCCAAGATCGACCGCCTCAAACCCCATGCGCGCGATCAGCGACAGCAGCATCGGGCGGTTGGCGTCAAATATTTGCCCCGGCCCTGCGGGATCACCGGGTTCGACCAGCTCATCGCCCGTGGACAAGACCCCCACACGCAGCACTTTGCGGACCGCGACTTGGCTGACGCCCACCGCAGACATCAGCGCCAAATCCGCAGGCGTGACCTGCCGCCCGGCAGGCAGCGCCACGGCCCCCTCGGCCACATCCTCCCCGGCTTTGCGTGTGTTCGCGCCCTGTTTCAGAGGGCCGTGAAAGGCGATATGGCCATCCTGAACCGTCACATCCTCTTCCAAAATGACCGTCTGAACCCCTTCGGGCAGGGCCGCGCCGGTCAGGATACGGATGGCGTGGCCCGCGGGCACCGAGCCGTCGAAGGGAACACCCGCCGCCGCGCGACCCTCGATCAGAGGCAAAACACAGGGACCTTCCGGCATCGCCCCGGCAAAGCCATAGCCGTCCACCGCCGTGTTCGGCTGCGGCGGGTTTGAGCGTCCGGCAATCACATCCTCGGTCAGAATGCGGCCCGTGGCCTGCATCAGAGGCACGGTTTCGACCCCGGTCACCACCGTCAGGCGCTCGCGCAGCAGGGCCAGCGCGTCATCGACAGGCGTCCAGTTGACCCCGGCAGGCAGGGCAAAGCAATCGTTGCGCAGGGGCGGAGGGGTGATGTCCGGTTTGCTCATAGCCCGACCTCTTGCAGGATGAAATCCGCGATGGCAGCGGTGTTGTTCAGGTCAAAGACCGGGCGGTCCAGATCCAGCGGCGTGTCGCTGGCGACCGCGCGGATGGTCGGGTCATCGGGGGCAATCAGGGGGTTGTTTGCCACGGCGCGGAATGCCTCGACCTTGGGATGGGCCTCGCGTTTGAAGCCTTCGATCAGCACCAGATCAACCGGCGAGAGGCGGGCCAGCAGCTCGGCCAGCGATGGTTCTGGCGCGCCGCGCAACTCCTGCATCAGGGCGATACGTTTGCCCGAGGCCAGCAACACCTCGGACGCGCCCGCCGTGCGGTGGCGGTAACTGTCGGTGCCGGGCTGGTCCACATCAACCGCATGATGCGCGTGTTTGACGGTCGAGACCGACAGGCCGCGACCGGTGATCTCGGCCACCAGCCGCTCCATCAACCCGGTTTTGCCCGCGTTTTTCCAGCCGGTGACGCCGTAGACCCTCATGCCTGCTCCAGCAGGGTTTCGGCGCGGGCCAGATCGTCGGGGGTGTTGACGTTGAAGAAGGGGTCGAACGGCTCGGCTGAAAACAGGGCCTCGCGCCCGTCATGCTGATCTGTCCACAGCACCACCTTGCGCAAGCCCCCGGTCAGTGCAGCCCGCAGATCATCGCGCAGCGCCACGGGCCAGAGGCCGAACGTCGGGTGCCGGTTCACGCGCTTGCTGCCGCCCGATTTCAGTGCCTCGTCGCCGGTGCGCGGCGTGGTGGCCAGTACCAGTGGATGCGCCTGCCCCTCGGCAACTTGCGTCAGCCGCGCCACCAGATCGCGCGGAAAGAACGGCGTGTCGGCGGCGGCGGTGACGATGCTATCGGCCCCCTGTTCGGCGGCCCAGTCGAGCCCGGCCAATACACCAGCCAAAGGACCGGCGAATCCGTCGATCGAATCCGCGATGACCGGCAGGTTCAGATCGGTAAACCGCGCCGCCTCGCCATTGGCGTTCAGCGCCAGCCCGTCGACCTGAGGTCGCAGCCGGTTGATCACATGATGCAGCAGGCTGTGCCCGCCCACCTGCAGCAGCCCCTTGTCGCCGCCACCCATGCGGGTGGCGAGGCCGCCTGCCAGAATCACACCCAGAGTTTTACCCATAGTACCCTGTTCCCTTCGCCGCGATCAGACGGCCCTTGCCCGGTTGTAGAGCGAACTCAGTTCAATTGAAACGCGGTTGGATAGAGATGGTGCAGGACAAACAGCCACAGGATCAGGGTTCCGACCGACAGGAACGATGTCATCGACACGATATGGGCCGCCAGCTTGGGTTCCTGATCATAGTGCTTGGCCAGCAGGAAAACATTCTTGGCCGTCGGCACAGCCGCAGAAACCGTCGCCGCAATGGTCCACAGCGGATCAAGCCCGATCAGATGTGCCGCCAGCAGCACAAGCCCGGGGGCTACGATCAGTTTCATCACGGTCAGAAACAGGATCAGCGGGCCGGTTTGCACGATCGTTCGGACGCTGGTGGTGAACCCGATCGCAAACAGCGCGACCGCGGCCAAAGCGCCGCTCAGAAGCTCAAGATAGTCCGACACAGCGTCCGAAAAGCCAAGACCTGTCGCAGAATAGGCCACACCCAGCAGGGTTGCCGCGATGATCGGGTTCTTCAGGACGTTGAGCAAGATTTTGTGGATCGGTGTCCGCACCCCGGCCTTGTGCCCTGCAGTGGTTTCAAGTGTCGTGGTCATGATCAGCAGCAAGATCGCCACGACCAGATTGGCCAGCACCGCGGGCAAAGCTCCTTTCGCCCCGAAGATCGCGTGCAGGATCGGCAGGGCCACAAGCGCGGTATTCGATGCAACACCGGCAAAAGCCGCGACGGTGGCCGATCCGGCGTGAAACCCAGTCATGGCCCTGAGGATGAAGAACAAAACGATGAACAGGGCCAGCAGCGTGCCGCCATAGGCGATGTAGAAGCCGTAATTCAGAAGGTTCGCGAATTCCTCTTGCCCGATCAGATAGAACATGATGGCCGGGATCAGGACATAGACCGCAAATTGCACCAGCGCGTCCGATGTGTCCTCGCTCAGCAATTTGGTCCACGAAAATGCGTAGCCCGTGAGGATCACCGCAAAGACCGGCGCTATGAGGTTGATGAGTTCCATGTTGCGCTTGGGGCAGACGCGGCCCGCTTTCCTGACAGTCTGATCGCCTTGATCCTTACATCTATCAGAAATCACGAAATTTTCTAAGCGCTGCTTTCGCGCGCTGGCAGATCAGGGCTGGGCGCTTTTGCGTTTGTGCTTTTTGTCCTCGACCGGAACCGTCGCCGGGTCGATATCGCGCAGCAGCCGGTCCTCGCCCGAAAGACAGACGAACCGCTGGCCGCGCATCCGGCCGATCAGGGTCAGGCCAACCTCGCGCGCGATCTCGACGCCCCAGGCGGTGAAGCCCGAGCGAGAGGCCAGAACCGGGATGCCCATCATCGCGGTCTTGATCACCATCTCAGAGGTCAAGCGCCCAGTTGTATAGAGGATTTTATCTGCCGCCCCTTCACCCTCGGACAGCATCCAGCCTGCGATCTTGTCGACGGCGTTGTGGCGACCCACATCCTCCATATAGACCAACGGGCGGTTGTCACGGCAGAGCACCGTGCCGTGGATGGCCCCGGCCTCAAGGTACAGCGACGGGGTGCGGTTGATCTTGGCCGCCAGATCATAGAGCCACGAGGTTCGGACCTGCGTTTGCGGCAGGCGCACATCCTCAAGCCCCTCCATCATGTCGCCAAAGACCGTGCCGACCGCACAGCCGCTGGTGCGGGTCTTTTTCTTGAGTTTGTCTTCATAGGACGTCTCGCGCGCGGTGCGCACGACCACGGTTTCCAGATCGTCGTCATAGTCGACACGCGTGATTTCATCATCCGCCAGCAACATGCCCTGATTGCGCAGAAACCCCAGCGCCAGATACTCGGGATAGTCACCGATGGTCATCGCGGTCACGATTTCCTGCGCGTTGAGGAAAATCGTCAGCGGGCGTTCCTCGACCACCGAGATCTGGCTGACCTCGCCATTCTGGTCCACACCCTCGACCGCGCGGGTCAGGCGGGCAGCGCCCGGATCGGGGGCGATGAGATAGTCGGACAGGTCGATTTCCGTGGCCAATTGCAACCCTTTCCCAAGACGGCTACTGCTGCTGCGGTCACCATAGGATTTAGCCATGGCCTCTGCCACATCCAAGTCATACTTCTGGAAAGGTTTTCGCGACGGGACGCCCTTTGTCTTTGTCGCCGTCCCCTTTGGCCTGCTGTTCGGCGTTTTCGCCACCGAGGCCGGGCTGAACGTGGTCCAAACCATGGCCTTTTCCGCCACCGTCTTTGCGGGGGCGGCGCAGTTCACCGCGCTGCAACTGCTGCAGGACAACACACCCACGGTGATCGTGCTGATCTCGGCTCTGGCGGTGAATCTGCGGGTGGCGATGTATTCGGCCTCGCTGACGCCCTATCTGGGGGCGGCCCCGTTGTGGCAGCGGGCTTGTGCCGCCTATCTGATCGTGGATCAGTCTTACGCCTGTTCCATCGTGCAGTTCGAGAAAGAGCCGCGCATGACTGTGCCCCAGCGGATGGTCTATTTCCTGGGCTCGGTGACGCCGATCACACCGCTGTGGATTCTGGGCACTTATCTGGGCGCGGTGTTGGGGGCGCAAATCCCCGAAAGCTGGGCGCTGGATTTTGCACTGCCGATCACCTTTCTGGCCATGATCGGGCCGATGATGCGCACATTGGCCCATGTGGTGGCGGCGCTGGTTGCCATTGTGGTCGCCCTGCTGACCGTCGCGGTGCCGTTCAATCTTGGCCTGCTGATTGCAGGCGCGGCGGGGATGATCGCGGGCGCACAGGCTGAACTGATGTTCGAGCGGAGCAAGCCATGACCCAGATCACCCCAACCACCATCTGGATCATCATCCTCGGGCTGGCCGTGGGCAGCTATCTTCTGCGCTTTACCTTCATCGGTCTGGTCGGGGACCGCCCGATGCCACCCTGGCTGTTGCGTCATCTGCGCTATACAGCGGTGGCCATCATCCCCGCCCTGATCGCGCCGCTCGTGGTCTGGCCCTCGGCCACCGACGGGCAGCCGGACCTGCCGCGCATGGCGGCGGCGGCAGTGGCGCTGGGGATTGGCGTGATCACCAAGAACGTGCTGGCAGCCATCTTTTCAGGGGCTACTACGCTCTATGGGCTGCTCTACCTAGTTGGTTGAGGCCGCTTCCAACTGGTTGAGGCGGGCGTTGTTCTCAGCCAGACCCTGCTGCAGATCGGCATTGTCATTCTCACGGTATTCGGTGGTGACAACGCCCGGCAACTGACCGAACTGATCCGACAGTTTCACCGGGTAGAAGGTTGTGCTGATCTGATCGAACCCCGGCACCTGCTGCAACAGCTGCGCGGTCGAGTTGGCGCAATAGGCCCCGGCCACCGGACCCATCTGCTTGGCCAGTTGCAACGCGACCTCGGCCTGTTGCGGCGTCACTTCGATGGTCTGGATGCGGGCGTAATGCGTCTCACGCGCGTGGCTGCTGCGGTAGGCACGCTCGACATTGGGGGTGATGCCATACAGCACGTCATCCTTGATCGGCACCACATCGGCCCGGAACGACCCGGCGGGGTCAAAGATCACCCGCTCACTGCCGCTGATCATCAAAGAGGTATGCGCCCCCGATCCGGTGCGCGTGTTGATCATCGTGTAAAGCGTCAGCGTCGATGGCCCCGGGTCACGATAGGATCGGGCCACGATTTCAGACGGGTCAGCCTGCGGGCGTTGCGACCCGGCACAGCCTGCGACAGTCAGTGCCAGCAGGCAGGCTATCAATATCCTGAACAAAGGAAACGCGCTTCGGAACGGTATTACGCTGCGAAGACGGCTAGGAAGATGCAAAGGAAGACAATCGCCACCACGCACCATGTGGTGAACTTGACGAACCCGTCAAAGGTCTTGGTTTGAACGGTGATGTCCATCTCGCCGTGCTTGTGATCAGCCATGTGTCTCAGAATCCCAATTCGCGTGTTTGAAATGTTGGATAATGCAAAATTCCGGGCCTGTCACGACGTCATTCGCGCGCAGTCGGGTCAAAGATTGTGCAGCCCGGATAGCCGAACCCCCAGCGCCACGGCAGCCCGCTGCAGGGCCCACCGCCAAAGCGGACGGCCATGAACATCGCTTCGGAGGTGATCGAATGGACCGAGCGGATCTGGTCGGGCGTCATGTCATAGCGTTCGGCATAGTCCTCGGCATGGGTTTCACCATGGGCTGCGACGCAGGCCCTCAGTGCGTCATCAGCGGCGAGACGGGCGTCGAAACTGGTATCCGCCTGCATGGCGCTGCCCGCGTTATGATAGGCGCGGTCATGGGTGACGCAGCAGTATTCCCAAGGCGGATGCGCCTCATAGAGCAGGCTGAACTTGGGGAAGGTTTCGGCCACCAGCCGCCAGCTTGAAGACAACCCGCCCGAGCAGCCATCGGTTTCAAACGGCGTCAACTCGGCGTCGCCGGCCTTGGCCATCAGCGCGCGATGCGCGGGCATTTCGACGCTGCGCATCAGGTCCTGCGCGGCGGCGGGCAGCGCATAACCGATCAGCAAGGCGGCGTACTTAAGGGCTTTCATCGCGCATTTCCGAGGTATCGACCGACATCCCGAAGGTCGTCGCCAGCCACAGCATGATCCGCTCACCCGGGCCCATTTCGGCGCGGACACGCAGCACTTCACGGGCCATCGCGGGGCGGTCGGTGATCAACCCGTCGACGCCCATCGAGGCCATCGCGGACATTTGCAAAGGGTCGTTCACAGTCCAGACATAGATATCCTTGCCCGCCTCATGGACCGAGCGGATCAGGCCCGGCGTCACCGTCGCCGCATTGACAGCAACGAAGTCGCCATCCAACCCTGACAGATCGCCGACGGCGGTCGCGGCCAGAACCCCGGCGCGCCAGTCAGGGCGCAGCGCTTTCATCTTCTGCACCGCCGGGTATTTCAGCGACATGGTGGCGATGTCGTCCTGCATATCCAGTTCTTCGACAATCGACGCCACGCGGTTTTCCAGATCAACATCATGGCCATAGTATTTCAGCTCGATAATTACCTTGGACTTGCCCTTGGCGGCCTCCAGCACATCGCGCAGCGTGGGCGTGCGTTCCGAGGCATAATCCGGGTCGAACCAGCTGCCGATATCGATCTCGGCCACATCCTCCATCGTTGCGTCCCAGACCTTGAGCGGCACGCCGGCCAGCTTCATGAAATCGCTGTCATGAGCGATGATGACCACATCATCCGCCGTTTCCTGCACGTCAATCTCGACCCAATCGGCGCCGTCCTCGATGGCTTTGACGACCGCTGCCATGGTGTTCTCAGGCCGGATCGCTGCCGCGCCCCGGTGACCGATGACATCCGCATGATCCGGGGCCTGAATACGCTCCAGCAGTTCCTGCCCGGACCAGAGGCCGATCAGAACCGCAACGGCGGCCCCGCCCACCACGGCATAAAGCGGCGCGCGCAGGTTGCCCGGTTCGGGATGCGGCACCTCCCGCCCCTCGGTATCGAAAAAGCCATCCAGCAGCACCGCCAGCGCGCCCAGCGCAATGGCCGCCAGCACTAGCCCGGCCAGCGACCACAGACCCGCAACGATCAGGCTGAGGATCAGCGCAAACCGCAGATTGGTACCCTGTTCCAGCGGAATGAGGTCGAAAAGCAGCCCGACCACGGCGGCAATCAACGCGGCGATCACGACGCGCAGCACAAGCCAAAGGCCGAGCTGGATTTTCAGCCGCCCGCGCCGGCCTTCCATGCGCTCTGCGCTGATCGGAAACGCCTCGGCCGGTTTGGCCCCTTCAAACAGCACCAGATGCAGCGCCAGCGCCCAGGCCGAGAGCCTGCGGATCAGAACCCAGGCGAGGCACAGCACCACAAGGCCGATCAGCCCCACCGCGACCCAGAAAGAGGGCGGGTGAAAGGTGAGATAGTAGTTGATGTCGTATTCCGTCAGCATCCACCACGCGATCAGGCCTGCCACCGCCACAAAGGGCAGCGCAAGTATCAGAACACGCAGGATGAAGCGGGCGGCAAACGCAAAGAGCGCGGGAAGACGCGTCAGGATCAACCGGATCGAGGCGCTGCCCGCCCGCCACGGATCGCTTTCGCCCATGCGCAGCGATCCGGCCATGACGGAAAAGACGAAGACCTCGGCCAGCAGGAACAGGCTCAGCACCGCGACCGCCGCAATAAAACCTGCGGGCGATAGCAGGAACATGGCGATATCCTGATCGGTCAGCGCGGATTGATCCGACAGCGACACCGCAAGATTGACCGCTATGGCAACGCCCGGTGCAATCAGGGCGACCAGCAGCAAGCGCACCGCCAGATAGATCGGCACAAAGACGCGCCGCCGGGCCCATGCGCCGCGATAGGCGGTTGTAACGGCTGAGAAATTGGTCACGCGCGGGCCTCCTGAATAATGCGCTCATTCAAGGCTGCGTAGACATGAATTGCAAGCGTGGTGTCAGTTCTCTTCCAGATCCGCCGCCAGCCGGAAACCGATGCGATTGGCCGGTTTGTTCTCGACCACCTTGGGCAGCGCGCGCAGCATCACGTTCAACTGGCTGACATGCTGCACCAGTTGGGTCTTGGCACCGCCGCCATCCGAGCCGTAGAAGGTAATGATATCGGGATCGAAATAGCCCATGCCCTCGATCCGCATCACGCCCGCGTCGCCGCCGGTGAACCCCATTGCGACCTCGTGGTCACCATCCAGCGTCTTCTCGAAATTCTGAATGTACATGATCAGCCGCTCATAGGCCCATTGCGCCGGGCTTTTGGTCTCGACCGGTTTTTGCAGCGGTTTGGGCAGGTCCTTGTTGCCCGAGGCGGTCTCTGGGTTGGCGTGGACCTCGTAACAGCGGGGCAACGCCGCGGATTCTGCGGCCTCGGCCGAGGTTTCGATCTGGTCCTGCATCGCTTTACCCTTTGCGCTGATATTCCCACGCCCCGTCCGCGCGACGCGTCCGGGTGACAGCTCCAATGTGGTAGAGATGGTTCATATGTGCAACCGCCTCGACCAGCGCGAGACCGTATTCGCCACCCTTGATCGTGCGCTTGAACAGCGGGGCAAAGCACTCGGCAGCGGTTTTAGGCTGATCGAGATCGGCCAAAAGGCGTTCCAGAGCGCCGTGGTGATTGTCGATCAACTGGCGCATCCGAACGGGCAGCCCGGTGAAGGGCAGCTTGTGCCCGCCCAGTACCAGATGATCGGGACGGGCCAAAGGTTGCAGGCGCTCGCAGGCCTCAAGCCAGTCGGCAACGGGATCGGCCATCGGCTCGGTCGCGTAGACGCCGAGGTTGGAACTGATCGAACTGAGTATCTGATCGCCGGTCAGCACCAGATTGTCGTCGCGGCTCCAGAAGGTGCAATGCTCGGGCGCGTGGCCATTGCCCATATGCACGTCCCAATCGCGCCCGCCCATGCGGATCACATCGCCCTGTTTGATGCGGGTAAAGCCCAGCGGCATGGGATAGACGGTGTCGGCGAAGTTAAACGGACGCTCGGCCATCCGACCGGCCAGCACATCCGCGTCCATACCGGCGCTGCGGTAGTAATCCAGCGTTTCCTTCGGCCAGTTCTCTTGCACATCCAGCGTCAGCATCCGCGCGAACAGCCAAGCGGTACGGCTGGTGACCAGTTCTGCGCCATGCTCGGTCTGGAACCAGCCCGCATTGCCCACATGGTCGGGGTGGTGATGGGTCACGACCACGCGATGGACGGGCTTGCCTGCCAAAGGCCCCTCAATCAGCGTCTGCCAGATACCGCGCGTTTTCTTCGATGAGATACCGGTGTCGATCACCGTCCAGCCATCGCCATCATCCAGCGCGTAGACATTCACATGATCCAGCGCCATGGGCAGAGGCAACCTGATCCACAAAACCCCCTCGGCAATCTCCACCGTCTCGCCGGGCGCAGGGGCCTCGGGCCAGGGATAGCGGATCGTCTGTGGGGTCTCACCGTCCATCACAGCGCTAGTTCTTCCACGCTGAGGGCATAGAGATCGTCCGCCCCGTTCTGCGCCTGCGCCAGCAGGCCGGTATGTTCCGGCAGCAACGCATTGATGTAGTAACGTGCCAGTTTGGCGCGCGGTCCGTCAGGGTCGGTCAGCGCCGCCGACAGGTGATAATGCCCGCCCAGAACCCGTGCGAAGGCCTTGAGATACGCGGTGGCCCCGGCGAACCGTGTGTTCATATCCGATTGCGCCACCAGCCATTCGGTGGCTTCGCGCAGGGACTCGGTGGCCTCCCAAACCGGACCGGCGAGTTCTGGCATCGTGGCGCGGGCTTTTTCGGCCTGATCCTCGATTTCGTCCAGCAGGTTCGAGGCCGCCTCGCCCCCATCCATCATCTTCCGCGCCACGAGGTCCATGGCCTGAATACCGTTGGTACCTTCGTAAATCGCGGTCACGCGCACATCGCGGTAATACTGCGCCGCGCCGGTTTCTTCGATGAAACCCATGCCGCCATGCACCTGAACCCCGGTTTCGGACACGCGCATACCGGTCTCAGTCCCGAAAGCCTTGCAGATCGGTGTCAGCAGAGCAGCCCGCGCCGCCCAATCCGCATCGCCCGTGGCCTGCGCCATATCGATCGCAGCAGCATTGGCCAGCATGATTGCCCGCGCCGCAAACACATCCGCGCGCATCGACATCAGCATCCGCCGCACATCCGCGTGGTCGATGATGGTGCCCGAGGGCGTCTTGCCCTGCTTACGCTCCAGCGCATAGGCCAGCGCATGCTGATAGGCCCCTTCGGCCGCACCAACGCCTTCGCCGCCGACACCCAGACGTGCATTGTTCATCATGGTGAACATCGCAGCCATGCCGCCATGCTCTTCACCAACCAGCCAGCCCTTGGCCCCGTCATACTGCATCACGCAGGTCGGCGAGCCATGTAGGCCCATCTTGTGTTCCAGCGACACGACTTTCAGGTCATTGGCCACGCCGGGATTGCCGTTCTCATCAGGGATGTATTTCGGCACCAGAAACAGCGAAATCCCCTTGGTTCCCGGCACACCATCCGGCAGGCGGGCCAGAACCAGATGGCAGACGTTTTCGCAGAAATCATTGTCGCCCCACGAGATGTAAATCTTCTGCCCCGTGACCGAATAGGTGCCGTCGCCGTTGTCTTCGGCCTTCGAGGTCAGCGCTCCCACATCCGACCCGGCCTGCGCTTCGGTCAGATTCATGGTGCCCGACCATTCCCCTGCCATCATCTTGGGCAGATAGAGCGCTTTCAGCTCGTCGCTCGCATGATGCTCCAGCGCTTCGATCTGGCCCTGCGTCATCAACGGAGCCAGTTGCAGCGACAGGCAGGCCGCGCTCATCATCTCGTTCACGGCGGTGGTCATGGTCATGGGCAGGCCCATACCGCCATATTCGGGGTCTCCGCTCATCCCGATCCAGCCGCCTTCGGCAATCGCCTTCCACCCCTCTGCATAGCCCGGAGAGGTGCGCAATACGCCGTTTTCCAACCGCGCGGGTTCCAGATCGCCGGGGCGCTGCAGCGGAGCCATGACCTCTTCGCACATCTTCCCCGCTTCGGTCAGAATAGCGCTGACCACATCCGCGCTTGCCTCTGAAAACTTCTCGGTCGCGGCGATCTGGTCAAAGCCGATCACGTTGCGAAACAGGAATTCATAGTCGGAAATAGGGGCGCGATAGGGCATGGGTTCCCTCTGGGTTCTGGCATGTTCGGTGCGTGGGGTTGGAATCCCGGCCCCACGCCGGTATTCATCTGGGCTGGCACGATTACCTACCGTGACCTGATCATCACGCAACCAAAACGCGGCGTCACGACCTATGACCTTTCTCGGCACCCACGACTTATCGGCAGACCCGGATAGCATCGCCCATGCCGCCGATCTGCTGCGGCAGGGGCTCTTGGTCGCCTTCCCCACCGAGACGGTCTATGGCCTGGGCGGTGACGCGCGGAACGGAGAAGCCGTGGCCGCGATCTATGAGGCCAAGGGGCGGCCCAGCTTCAACCCGCTGATCGCGCATGTGGCGTCGGTCGAGACCGCGAAACGGTTCGTGGACTGGACCGATCAGGCCGAACAACTGGCGCAGGCTTTCTGGCCGGGGCCCCTGACGCTGGTCCTGCCGCTGCGGGAAGGCCATGGGATATCCTCGCTGGTCACGGCAGGGCTGGAAACGCTGGCCGTCCGCGTACCCGCACATCCCACCGCCCGCGCGCTGCTGGCGGCGCTTGATGGCCCGGTGGCGGCGCCTTCGGCCAATCCCTCCGGCCAGATCAGTCCCACCACCGCAGCCCATGTCCGGGCAGGACTGGATGGGCGTATTGCCGCTATTCTGGACGATGGCCCATGCGGCGTCGGGCTTGAATCCACCATCGTCGGACTGGCCGGTGCCCCTGCCCTGCTGCGTCCGGGTGGTGTTGCGCTGGAACAGATCGAAGAGGTTCTGCAGACCACACTTCACCATCATCAGCCGGGTGAGTTGCTGACTGCGCCAGGGCAGTTGCAATCCCATTATGCGCCGGATGCGCCTGTGCGCCTGAACGCCAACGCGCGCCAAGGCGACGACGTGCTGCTGGGCTTTGGCCCGGTCGATTGTGACCTTAACCTGTCCGAAACGGGCAGCTTGCCCGAGGCCGCCGCCAATCTATTCGCAGCCTTGCATAAGCTTAACGAAATTGGTCGCCCGATTGCGGTGTCTCCGATTCCCGATCACGGGCTGGGCGCAGCCATCAACGACCGCCTGCGCCGCGCCGCCGCGCCGCGCGACTAGGCGCGCCCTGCGCTGGCGGACAGGGTCAGCGGATCGACCCCAAGGGTCGCCAAAGCCGCTTCCCATTTCTCATCATCGGGCACGTCGAAGACCAGTTTCGAAGACGCCTCGGTCGTCAGCCAGCCATTCATGGCGATCTCATCCTCAAGTTGATCAGGTCCCCAGCCGGAATAGCCCAGCGCCAGCATCGAGTTCAGCGGCCCCTTGCCTGAGGCCAGATCCTCGAGCACATCCAGCGTCGCGGTCATGCTGAAATCATCTGTGATCTGCATCGAATGCAGGTTCGCATCGTAGTCCGAGCTGTGCAGGACAAAACCGCGCGACATCTCGACAGGACCGCCGAACTGCACCAGCCGTTCCCCGACGACAGGGATGGTGCAGGCGATATTGAGCTGTTCCAGCAGGGTCTTGATCCGCAGGTCCGAGGGCTTGTTCACGATCAGTCCCATCGCGCCATCTTCGCCATGGCTGCAGATATAGACGACCGAATGCTCGAATCGCGGGTCGCCCATGCCGGGCATCGCAATCAACAGTTTTCCCGTAAGGTCCATCAGCAGACATCTCTTGCGTTCTGGGTTGACCCTAGAATGACCCTGCGGAACCGGGAATAGCAAGGGATCAGCCCGCATTTCAGTGCATTTCAGCCGGGTGACCGGAACGTGACTTGGCATTCACCTGCGGAATGCGCATGTTCTGGCTATGAAAACGCTTTGCAAACCCGCCGCAGCGGCCCTTGCCGCCAGTCTTTGTCTTGGAGCCCCTGCCTTTGCACAAGGGGTCGACAATCTGGTGCAGCTTGAGGTGTTGGATGGCGGCAAGACCGCCAACGGCACCTATCAGGGGGCCTTGCGTCTGACGTTGGAAGACGGGTGGAAAACTTACTGGCGCGCGCCGGGCGATGCGGGCATTCCGCCGCAATTTGACTGGAACGGGTCCGGCAATGTCGCCGATATCTCCATCACATGGCCCGCGCCCAGCGTGTTTGACCAGAACGGGCTGCGGTCAGTCGGATATGAGGATCAACTGGTTCTGCCGGTCGAGATCACGCCCAAAAATCCTGCCAAGCCTGTGCGCCTACGCGGCGAGATGGATCTGGGCGTCTGCAAGGATGTCTGCGTGCCAGGCCAGCTGGATTTCGATCATACGCTGGACGCCGAGGCCGGGCGCAACCCGGCCATTGCCGCAGCCCTCGCTCAGCGCCCGTTTTCCGAGCGTGAGGCCGGCGTGGCGAACGCGACCTGCCGTCTGACGCCCACAGCCGACGGGATGCAGATCGAAGCGCATATCACCATGCCCTCGGCGGGCGGGGCCGAGTTCGCCGTGATCGAGCCGGGCAATCCGACACTCTGGGCATCGCAGCCCGAAACGCATCGTCAGGGGAACACATTGGTTGCCAGTTCCGAGGTCATCAGCGCCTCGGGCGGACCGTTTGCGCTGGATCGGTCCGAGGTACGGATCACCGTTCTGGGCGCAAACCACGCGGTTGACATTCAGGGGTGCAGCGCAGGCTGACCGGGATGAACCAGACCCCAAAGATTGGTGCCTTGGCCGTTGTCCTGCATGAGGGGCAAGTGCTGTTGGTTCAGCGCAACAAGCAACCCGATGCGGGGCTGTGGGGATTTCCCGGCGGCCATGTGGAATGGGGTGAAACCGTGCTGGACGCCGCCACCCGCGAGCTGCGGGAAGAGACCGGTGTGATTGCCGACCCTGTGACCTATCTCGACAATCTCGACCTGCTGCTGCGGGGGGACGATGGGCAGGTGCGGGCGCATTACCTGCTTGTGGGCGTCGCCTGCCGGTATGTCTCGGGCACGCCCGTTGCGGCGGATGACGCCCGGGATGCGCGGTGGTTTCCGGTGGATCAGATCATCACGGGCGATCTTCCGATGAGCGACCGGGTGCCCGACCTGCTGCGGCTTGCGATCACCCGATCAGGCCTCGGCCCGGCCTGACAGGCGCGCATAGAGCAGGCTGGACAGCAGCACGCCAACCAGCAGGATCACGGTTGCCCCGGCGGCGAAAACGCCGAAACCCATCTGCAAAATACTCGGACCTTCGGCGGCTGGGTAAAAGCCAGAAAGCACTGCCAAGGGTGCCCCGGTCACCGCAGGCCACAGCATCGTCGCCCCCAGCCAGACTGCCAGCGCCGCAGCCGTCGCGCGCACGGCATTGCGCACCACCCGATCCGGCGCACGAAGGGCACGCCGCATCGACGTCATCGGGCGCGAGACATCATTCAGGATACCCAGCAACGCGGGCACCAGCAGCAGGATCAGGGCCATGCCAAAGCCCAGCCCATAGACCAGAGTGATCACGGTTGGCTTCAGAAACTGCGCCTGTTGCGAGCTTTCATACATCAGCGGCGTCAGCCCCAGCACCGTGGTCAGCGTCGTCAGCATCACGGGCCGCAACCGGTCTGCCGTGCCCTCGACAATCGACGGCACCAGCCCGCGTTCCTGTTGGTATCCGTCGATGGTCGTCACCAGAACAATCGAGTCGTTGATGATGATCCCCGTCATGCCCAGCAGGCCGACAACGGTGAACATACTCAGCGGCACGCCCCAAAGGTAATGCCCCCAGATCGCGCCCACGAGGCCAAAGGGTATGATCGCCATGACCACCAAGGGCCGCGTCCAACTTGCGAAGACCCATGCCAGAACCAGATAGATTCCGGTCAGACACAGGATCAGACCGGTGCGGGCCTCGGTCAGGAATTCGTCCTCTTGCTCGCTGAGACCCGCCATGCGCCATTCAACCTGACGTTCGGCAGCGATGTTGGGCAGGATTTCTTCTCGCATGGCACGGGCGATCTCGGCAGCCTGTGCCGGATCATCCTCGGAGATATCGCCATTTACCGAGATCACCCGCAGACCATTTTCGCGCCGCACGGTCGAGAAACCCGACTTGCGCTCGACAGACACGATATCAGCCAGCGGAACATAAACCCCATCGGGCGTGCGCATCAGCGTGCGTTCCAGGAAGTCGGCGGTCAGTTCGCCTTCGGGTAATTCAATCCGGATTTCCGCGCTGCGCGGACCGTCTGGGAAGGTTGCGGCCTCGATCCCGTTCAGGCGGTTGCGCAGCACCCGGCCCAGCGTTTCGATGCGGAAACCCAGCGCCTCGCCTTGGGCGGTCAGGTCCAGAATGAACTCTTCCTTGTCATAGGCCAGATTGTCCTCGAGCGCCGAAACCTCGGTATATTTCGAAAGTTCGGTCTGCAAGTCTTCCGAGGCGGATTTCAACGTGTTCACGTCCGCGCCGTAGAACTGCACGTCAATCGCGTCCCCACCCGGCCCCGAGCGCCAGCCGCGGAAGCTGAGCAATTCGACCTTCGGATGGCGAGGCACGAAATCCTGCAGCTCGCCCACGAACTCAAAACTGGAATAGGGGCGCAGATCGGCGTCTATCAGTTCGATCGAGATGCCGCCCAGCAGGTCGTCATCCTTGCCATCGGCGGCGCGCAATCCGAACCCTGCGGACCCTCCAACCTCTGCCAGAACATATTCGATGGGGTTGCGCCCATGGCGTTCTTCGTAGATCTGGCCCAGTTCCTCGGTGGCCTGCTGGACCATGTGCATCATTTCCAGCGTCTCGGCACGGGTGGCGCCTTCGACCATGATGAAATTACCGGTGACTGACCCGCGTTCGGGCGCATTGAAGAACCGCCAGTTCACATCACCCCGGATGAACAGCGCGATCTGGCTGGCCAGAATGACCACCATCAGAGCGACCACCACATAGCGCGCCCAGACCACCCAGGCGACCAACGGGCGGAACAAGTGGTCGCGCACCCAGCGGAAGCCCTTGTTCACGACGCGGTTGGGCCAGTCATACCAGTGTTCCTTGGCCGAATGCGCGATGGCATGGGCCATATGGTTGGGCAGGATCAGGAAGCATTCGATCAGCGACGCGATCAGGACGGCGATAACGGTGAAGGGAATGTCTCGGATCAGTTCACCGAAACGGCCACCTATGGCGGTGAGGCCAAAGAAAGCGATGACCGTGGTGACGGTGGCCGCAAAGACCGGCATCGCCATCCGGCGGGCGGCGCGTTCGGCGGCCACCATAGGCGCCTCACCCAGACGGCGGGCACGGAAATCGGCGTGTTCGCCCACAACGATGGCGTCATCGACCACGATGCCCAGCGTGATGATCAAACCGAACAAGGAGACCATGTTCAGCGACAGCCCGCCCAGATACATCAGCGCAATTGCCGCTGACATCGCCACCGGAATACCGGCGGCCACCCAAAACGCAATGCGGGCATTGAGGAACAGGAACAGCAGGCAGACCACCAGCCCAAGGCCCACCAGACCGTTGTCGACCAGAATATCCAGACGGTCGGTAATGGCTTGTGCGCGGGTCCGGATCAGCTCGACTGTGATACCTTCGGGCAGGCTGGCCTGCATCTCGGCGACCACATCCTCGACATCGCGCTGGATGCCGATGGCATCGCCCAGATTGGACCGGTCAACGCGGATCGACATGGCCGGGTTGTCGCCCACGAAATAGCTGCGATTGCGGGTGACACCCTCGACCCGGATCTGCGCCACATCGCCGACGACCAGTTTTGAACCATCGGCAAAGTTGCGCAGGGCGATGCCTTCGATTTCTTCCGGGGTGCGTTTTTCCGTGCCTGTGCGGATGCGCGCATTGGCACCCGAGACATCGCCCGCGGGATTTGCGGTAACCTCGGCAGCGATGGCCTCGGCGATATCCGAAAGCGATATGTCATTGGCGATCAGTTGCGCGGTGGGCACCTCGACCACCACGCGCGGGGCGGCCAGACCCCGGATGGTGGTGCGCGTGACGCCGACTGCGAACAGGCGGCTGATCAGCTCGTCGGTGAATTTGGCCAGTTGCTCGGCCTCGATGGGGCCGGTGATGACCACATCCGTGACGCGGTCGCGCCACGCCCCGCGTCGGATCGTGGGTTCTTCGGCATCTGCGGGCAGGTTGGTGACGCCGTCGACTGCCGTGCGCACCTCTTCGACGGCGCGGGACATATCCCAGTTGGGCTCAAACTCCAGCCGCACCCGGGCCGAGCCTTCGCGGGAGGTGGATTCGGTGCTGGCCACGCCTTCGACCGCCAAAAGCGCCGGTTCCAGCAACTGGATAATGCCGTTATCGACATCCTCGGGGCCTGCGCCATCCCATTCGACATCCACATCGACGCGTTCCAGGATCACGTCAGGGAAGAACTGCGCCCGCATGTTCGGGATCGCGGCGACGCCCAGCACCAGCATGACCAGCAGCAGCAAATTGGCCGCCGTCCGGTGCCGGGTGAAATAGCTGAGGATACCGCCCGCCGCGTTGGGAATGTCGCGGATCATGGCGCTTAACCCCCGGCTCGGTTTTCAAGGCGGCGCACCAGTGCTGCGGGCACTTTCTCGGCGCCAAGCTGGCCCAGAACCTTGGCCTTCTGCGCCTTGGGCATACGTTCGCTGGCTTCGACCTGCGCCACAAGCTGGGCACGCTTTTCGTCCGAGAGCTCGACCATGTCTGCAGCTTCGGCGCTGGCTTCGACCCGCAAGGGCCGGACCCGAACACCCGAGCCCAGCAGCGGCGTGCGCCCGATCACAACTTCGCGGCCTTCCAGACCGTCACCGCGCAGCAACACCTCATCGCCCTGACGGCGGATCAGTTGCACGGCCAGCGGCTCCAGCCGATCATCAGGGCCCAGCACCAGCACACTGCCCGCCGCATCCAGAACCGAGGATGGCAGGCGCACCACATTGTCCAGCGGCTGTTCTTCAATCGAAACAGTGACGAAATCGCCGGGTTTGAACGCTGGTGCATCGTCAAGGCGGGCATAGATCAGACGCCCGGTCTGCCCTTCGCCCGCTGCGCCGCTGTCGCGGCTGATCCGGCCCGAGGCGGTCAGGTCGGTGCCCGTAACCTCAAGCGACACAGTGACAGGGGCCGCGATCAGATCACCCTGCGCGTCCAGCAACCGCACGAATTGCGCGGTCGAGACGCGGAACGCGACCTCTAGCGCGTTGGGGTCGACCAGTTCGGCCAGCTTCTCATTCGCGGCAACCAATCGGCCCTCGACCAGCGTGACCTCGGTCAGGGTGCCGTCAAAACGGGCATGGATCGTCATGTCTTCCAGATCGCGCTCGGCCCCGTCCAGCGCGATGCGGGCGCGGGCCAGCAGGGTGGTGGCCTGATCCACGCGCGATTCGGCCTGCGCCAGCGCGATCCTGCGCGCCACGATGGCCTGATGGGCCGATGTGGCGGCCAGTTCGGCCTCTTCCACACTGGCCGCCGCACCGACGCCGCGTTCCTGCAAATCGAGCTGCCGCTGCAGCGCCCGGTCGCGCAGCTCGGCCTGCGCCTCGGCCGATTTCAACTCATCCTGCGCCAGCAGCAATGAGCGTTCGGCATCGCGTTCTTCGAATTGAGCATCCAGCAGGTCGGATTTGGCGCGGTCCAGCGCCGATTGCATATCGGCGGGGTCCAGTTCCACCAGCAGCTCACCTGCAGTCACGGTGCCGCCATCTTCAAAATCCTCGGCCAGCGATACGACGCGCCCGCCCAGCGCTGCGCGCAGTTCAAGACGGCGGCGGCTTTGCACCTGACCGAACGCTTCCAGATAGGGTGTGACAGTTTCCGCCTCGGCGGTGCGGACGCTAACCGCGAAAATCCGCTCTCGGGCCTGAGGGGGTTTGTCGTCCCGTGTCAGCACATCCTGCACCGCGCCCGAGATCATCTGAGCGGCCACGACCAGAAGGCCCAGCGTCAGAAACGCCAGAAACACCCCAACAAGGCTTTGCCGCAGAAATCGCATCGGTCGTCACCTTTGGTCGCACAAGCTGCCTTCCGCAAAGGTAGCCGGGCCACTAAAAATGCCAAGCCACAAAGCGGTTATGATGTGTTGAACGCAGACCCAGTCTACTTCCGTCGCAGATGTTCGTCCAATCTGGGCATTATTTCCACGAAATTGCACGGGCGGTGGCGATAATCGAACTGTTTTTCCAGAATCGCGTCCCAGGCGTCCTTGCAGGCCCCCGGACTGCCCGGCAGCGCAAACAGATAAGTGCCGCCTGCCACACCGCCCGTGGCGCGGGACTGGACGGCAGAGGTGCCGATCTTTTCCATCGAGACGATGGTGAAGACGGTGCCAAAGGCCTCGATTTCTTTCTCATAGACGTCCCGGTGTGCTTCAACCGATACATCGCGGCCCGTAAGACCAGTACCGCCGGTCGAGATAACAACGTCAATGTCTGGATCGGCCACCCAAGCGCGTAGCTGGTCGGCGATCTGGTCGCGCTCGTCCTGAATGATCTTACGGTCCGCCACCGAGTGTCCCGCCTTTTCGATCCGGTCCACCAGCGTCTGGCCCGAGCGGTCCTCGGCCAGCGAGCGCGTATCCGACACGGTCAGAACCGCGATGCGGACGTGGATGAACTCCATGCTTTCATCAATGCGTGACATATGGCGTCAAGCCCTTTCCATAATGGCAAGGCGGATGGCGAGGGCGGCAAAAATCCCTCCGGTCACCCAGCCCATGATGCGCGAGGCGCGCGGGTTTGAAATCAGCAACCGCCCGGCCCCGCCTGCAAACAATCCCACCAGCCCATTCACTACAAAACCGCCTAGCGCGATGATCACACCGAAGATCAGGAATTGCGCCAGAACCGAGCCCTGCGCGGGATCGACAAACTGCGGGATGAAGGCCAGCACGAACAGGATCACCTTGGGATTGGTCAGGTTCACGATCATCCCGTCGCGAAAGGCGAAATGGGTGGGTTTGGAGGGGGCATCGCCCGAAACCGCTCCGTTCCGGATCGCCCCCCATGCGAGATAGAGCAGATAGGCGACGCCCATCCAGCGGATCACATCAAATAGCCATGGCAGCGCCGACACCAGCGCGCCCAGCCCCAGCCCTGCCAGCAGAACATGCACCATCAGGCCGACCGAGACGCCCGCGCTGGCCATCAGCGCGGGGCGGGCACCGGATCGCAGGCCTTGCCCGAAGCAGAACATCATATCCGCACCCGGCGTGAAATTCAGCGCCATCGCGGCGGGGATAAAGGCCAGAAGGGTGACCGTTTCAATCATGTGTCCACCTCGAACCAATGCACTTTGGGGCCGAGATTAGCGATCTGGCTGCGCCCGATGGTACCGCGATAGCCCCAGCTGTCATGGATATGGCCGCAAAAGACATGGCCCGGCTGAAGCCGTTCCACCGCATCCCGCACCGCAACCGACCCCACGGACACGCCCTGCGACGTTGTATCTCCATGCCCCTTGGGCGGAGAATGCACGATCAGGACATCAGCAGCCTCGCAACGATCCAGCAGCTCGGCGGCCTCAGCCTCGGTCAGGTCGCAGGACCAGTCACCAAAGGGCGTCACCGGCACACCGTAGCCCAGACCAAACAGGCGCAAACCGCCCAGAGTCATGCCTGTCCCGTGCAGAACATGCGCCCCGTCAGGTGCGGCGGCGGTCAGTTCCTCGGCGCTTTCGGCATTTCCCGGGACCAGAACCATGGGCGCGGCAATGCCCGACAGCATCCCCATCGCCTCGTCCAACCCCTGCCGCCCATTGCAGAAATCCCCCGCCCCGATGACCAGATCGGCCTGCGCGCTTGCGGCCACCAGATCAGTGGCCCGGTTGCGCGCCAGATGCAGGTCAGAGAAGGCCAGAACCCTCATGCCCCGGCCCCCAGCCGCGCTTTCAGTTCCAGCAGATCGGCCCAGGCCTGCCGCTTCATCTGCGGTTGCCGCAGCAGGTAGGCGGGGTGAAACATCGGGATCACCGGCAGGCCCAGCGCCTGATCCCAGTTGCCGCGCAGACGGGTGATGCCGCGTTTGCCCAGCACCGCCTGACAACTGATATTGCCCATCACCACCAGAACCTCGGGCTTGGCCAGCGCCACATGGCGTTCCAGAAACGGCTTCATCATGCCGATCTCTTCCGGCTTGGGGTCCCGGTTCTGCGGCGGCCGCCATGGCAATACGTTGGTGATATAGACGTTCTTGTGCCGGTCCAGATCAATCGCGGCCAGCATCCGGTCCAGCAACTGCCCGGCGCGTCCAACAAAGGGCTTACCCTCGCGGTCTTCGTCGCGGCCCGGAGCCTCGCCGATGATCATGACGCGCGCGCCGGGGGTGCCGTCGGCAAACACAAGCTGCTTTGCGCCCCGTTTCAGATCGCACAGGCCAAACGCGCCCATCGCCGCACGCAATTCCGCCAGCGACCCGGCTGCTTTTGCCGCGTGCTGAGCCACCTCTGCCGGATCGACCTTCTGCGGTGCCTCTGGCGTCACCTGCGCGGCTGCGGGCTTTTTCGCCTTCGGTGCCTTGTCGGGCAAGGCATAGCGGTCGACCGGCGCGTCGCCGATCGCATCCGTGACGCCGAGCTCAATCTGCCAATCCAGCAGAGCCCGCGCGGTATGATAGTCCAAACCCGATTCCATAGCCCTCAATCTAACCAGCTTTTGACCGAGGGAAAGCGAATAGACCTTGCCACAGCGCCCTAACGGGCCAACCATGCAGTTATTCATGCTGCTGGCCTTGCGAATCCTGACTATCGGACTGTTGCTGACCCTTGTCAGCGACCCGGTTCAGGCGAACCGTCTGGACCGGACCGGGCAATGCCGCCCCGGTCAGTTGCAATGCGGACGCGGATGCTGCCCCGCAGGCCAGCGCTGCAGCTTTGATGGGCGCTGCATTCCTCCGGGCCACACCTATTGCGGCGGTGGGCGCACCTGCGGCCCGTTCGAGCGCTGCGTGGCAGGCGGTGCGCGCTGTGCGCCCGCGGGCGCAAACAAATGCACCTCACGGCTCGATTGTCCCGGCGACAGTTTCTGCAACGGGCGCGGCGAATGCGAACGCACGAGGCCGAATACCGGACCGGGACCGGATCTCACCCCACCCGCGCAATGCGCCGACGGTCAGCGCTGTGGGCCCGGCTCGACCTGTCTGCCCGGGGGCGGATGTTCGCGCCCCGGCTGGTTCCTGTGCGAGGAAACCGGATCGCAATGCCGCCCTGGCTTCAAATGTTCAAAAACGCGCGGATGCGTGCCCGCCAAGGCGGTCGATTGCGGCAATGCCCGCTGGTGCAAACCCGGCGAGCGCTGCCTGCCCGAGGGTGGGTGCGAAAAACTGCCTCAGGGCCAGATATCGCAGCCCCCTTAGGTTGCCCCTGCCGGGGCACGCTCCTATAAGCGGCGCGACTGTCAGACAGGAGCACGCCCATGCGTTTCGCCCATCGTCACCTTCTTGGCATCGAGCATCTGTCACAATCCGATATTGTCGCAATTCTGGATCTGGCCGAAACTTATGTCGACCTGAACCGCCAATCGACAAAACACTCGGATGTGCTTTCGGGGCTCACCCAGATCAATATGTTTTTCGAGAATTCGACCCGCACGCAGGCCAGTTTCGAACTGGCCGGCAAGCGTCTGGGCGCGGATGTGATGAACATGGCCATGCAGGCCAGTTCGATCAAGAAAGGGGAAACCCTGATCGACACGGCCATGACGCTGAATGCCATGCATCCCGACCTGCTGGTGGTGCGCCACCCGCATTCCGGCGCGGTCGATCTGCTGGCGCAGAAAGTCAACTGCGCCGTGCTGAACGCAGGCGACGGGCGGCACGAGCACCCGACGCAGGCGCTGCTTGACGCGCTGACGATCCGCCGCGCCAAGGGGCGCATTCAGCGGCTCAACATCGCCATCTGCGGCGACGTCGCCCACAGCCGGGTGGCGCGGTCAAACCTGATCCTGCTGGGCAAGATGGAAAACCGCATCCGCCTGATCGGCCCGCCGACACTGGTTCCCGGCCAGTTCGCTGACTTCGGGGCCGAGATTTACGACGACATGAACGAAGGCCTTAGGGACGTCGATGTCGTCATGATGCTGCGACTTCAGAAAGAGCGGATGGATGGCGGCTTTATCCCGTCCGAGCGGGAGTATTACCACCGCTACGGCCTGGATGCCGAAAAGCTGGCGCTGGCCAAGCCCGATGCCATCGTCATGCATCCCGGCCCGATGAACCGCGGGGTCGAGATCGACGGCACGCTGGCCGATGACATCAACCGCTCGGTCATTCAGGAACAGGTCGAGATGGGTGTCGCCGTCCGCATGGCCGCGATGGACCTGCTGGCCCGAAATCTGCGCGTTGCCGCATGAGCGATCTGACCGTCGCCCCCCATGAACGCGGCGTGATCCGCCTGTTCGCACTGGATATGCGCCCCGAAGAGGCCAAATTCCTGCGCGAACCCGGCGCTGCCGATCAGGTTCTGGGGGTTGATGGTCTGGATCCTGAACAGATCGACACCTTTCCCGTCTCGGACCTCGAAGATCTTGGTCTGTTCGGTTATCTCAGCGAGGGCTGCGGCGTCTCAGAAGACCAGCTGGACCGGGCCAGGCTGGGGGCGATTGACGGCTGGGTGATGGCAGTGCGCAGCGCGGCCTTTGGCAACCGTGCGGCCACATTGTCCCCCGATCCACGCCTGCATCTGATCGGCCTGTTCACCGAAGAGGCTACCAGCTGGACCGGCCCCCCAATCGACACCGAAAGCGCCAAACCGTTTTCGGCCCCGCAGACCCCACCGGTTGATGACAAACCGCACCGCATCGGCTCATCCCTCATCGCCCTGCTTATCCTGATCGCTGTCGGAGGCGCGCTGTGGCTGATCCTGTGACCTTTGCCCCCGACAAGGGCGCCTATATCCGCACCAACGCCTGGCTGGCCGCGGCGGGGATGGCCGGGGCGATGCTGGTGCTGTGGCTGATCGGCAACCCCTATGTCGGGACGGGTGCCCCGGCGGGTTTGGCCGCAATTACTGTGCGCGCCTGGTATCTGGCCTCGGAAGAACTGACCGCGGGGTGGGAGATGACCGACACCACCCTCACCGGCCCCGGCCCGCGCAAGGTGCCGCTGAACCAGATCGAAACCGTCAAAACGCTGGGCAGTTTCGTCCAGATCGTCACCAAGGGCGGAGACAAGCACCTGATCAAGTATCAGGCCGACCCCGCCGCCACCAAAGCCACCATCGAAAGGGCCATGGGATGAGCGGTGAGTGGTGGCGTGATCGCATCCCAGCGACGGAACAGATCCTGTGGTCCGGGCGACCGCATAGCGGTTTTTTCCCACCTCATCTGGGATGGTCCTACAGGATTCTGATCGGTGCTGTGGTTCTGGCTTGGCTGGCCGCCCCTTGGATTGCAGACAGCGTGCGGGACTATTGGAAGCTGATTAGCTGCACCGGCGTGCTGGCGTTCATAATGTGGGCAGACCGCTACGTTCGGTCGCAAAGAGTTTACGTCGTTACTTCGCAGAACGCCTGGCAAATCAACAAAGACCTGAAATCCAAGCAGTTGAAAATCAACCGATTCCTGAACTTCCGCACCGTGCCTTCAGCAGTGGTTTTCAGCCGCCACCCGTTTTTCAGATTCGACTACCTGCAAGACCCGGAAGCCGCATTGGCGGCGCTGACCCAAGCCCGAGAGGCCCAGACATGACTGCCCTAATCTTCACCAACGCCCGCCTGATCGACCCGGAAACCGGCTCAGATAGCCTCGGCTGGCTGCACATTACCGATGGCCTCATTCGGGGCAAAGGCGAGGGGGATGCGCCTGCTGCGGACGGGCAGGTCATCGACTGCGGCGGCCATTGTCTGGCCCCCGGCATTGTCGATATCGGCGTCAAGGTCTGTGAACCCGGTGAGCGGCACAAGGAAAGCTATAAATCCGCCGGTCTGGCCGCAGCGGCCGGGGGTGTGACTACAATCGTGACACGGCCCGACACGTTGCCCGCCGTCGATACGCCAGAAACGCTGGAATTCGCCACCCGCCGCGCGCAGGCCGATGCGCCGGTGCATGTGCTGGCGATGGCCGCGCTGACCAAGGGCCGTGACGGACGCGAAATGACCGAGATCGGCTTCTTGCAGGATGCGGGCGCGGTGGCCTTCACCGATTGCGACCATGTGGTCGCCAATACCAAAGTCTTCTCGCGCGCGCTGACCTATGCCAAATCCTGTGGTGCGCTGGTCATCGCCCACCCGCAGGAACCGGTGCTGAGCGCCGGGGCCGCCGCCACCAGCGGCAAGTTCGCGGCGCTGTATGGGTTGCCCGCCGTCTCGCCCATGGCCGAGCGGATGGGGCTGGACCGCGATATCGCGCTGCTGGAAATGACCGGGGCCGCCTATCACGCCGACCAGATCACCACCGCCCGAGCGCTGCCCGCGCTGGAGCGCGCCAAGCGCAACGGGCTGGACATCACCGCCGGGACCTCGATCCACCATCTGACGCTGAACGAGCTGGACGTGGCCGATTACCGGACCTTCTTCAAGGTCAAGCCGCCGCTGCGGTCCGAGGACGACCGGCTGGCCGTCATCGAAGCCGTCCGCACCGGTCTGATCGACACCATCAGCTCGATGCACACCCCGCAGGACGAGGAAAGCAAGCGCCTACCGTTTGAAGAGGCGGCCTCAGGCGCGGTGGCGCTGGAAACGCTGCTGCCTGCGGCGCTGAGGTTGTATCATGCCGGCCAGCTTGATCTGCCGACCCTGTTCCGCGCGATGGCGCTGAACCCGGCGAAACGGCTGGGGCTGGCGTCGGGCCGTCTGGCCGCAGGTGCGCCCGCCGATCTGGTGCTGTTCGACCCGGATGTGCCTTTTGTGCTGGACCGGTTCACACTGAAATCGAAATCGCAGAACACTCCGTTTGACGGGCAGAAAATGCAGGGTAAGGTCACCGCGACCTATGTCGCAGGTCAGGAAGTATACCGGAGACCCTGATGCCCATTTTCGAAAGCGCCATGACCCAGCTGATCCTGTGGGCCGGGCTGGGTTACCTGATCGGGTCTATCCCGTTCGGCATGGTCATCGCGCGCGTCATGGGGCTGGGCAATCTGCGCAATATCGGATCGGGCAATATCGGCGCGACCAATGTGCTGCGGACCGGCAACAAGGGGGCCGCCGTGCTGACGCTGCTGCTGGATGCGGCCAAGGGCGCGGTCGCAGTGCTGCTGGCGCGGGCGATGGCCGGCGAGGACGCGGCACAGATCGCGGCCCTTGCGGCCTTTCTGGGCCATTGCTTTCCGGTCTGGCTGGGGTTCAAGGGCGGCAAGGGTGTCGCCACGTTTCTGGGTCTTTGGCTGGCGCTGGACTGGCGCGTCGGGCTGGCCTGCTGCGTGACATGGTTGGCGGCAGCTGCGATCTGGCGCATCTCTTCGGTGGGCGCGCTGGCGGCGGCGGCGCTGTCGACCACATGGATCATGGTGCTGACCGATGGCCGCACCTTCGTGCTGGGGATCATCCTGACGCTGCTGGTCTATTGGCGGCACAGCGCCAACCTGGCCCGCATCAAGGCCGGAACCGAGCCCAAAATCGGAAAATCGTGAGCCTGCCGGATCGCGTCGCAGGCGTTTTGGCAGACCTGCCGACCGGGACGTTCACCGGCACCACCGATCATCGACGCTATGTGGTGTCGCACCAGATCATGGCCGGTGGAAAGTCACACAAGCTGGTCGCGCACCAGCTTGGCGGGCCGGGCTATGTCAGCCTCAACCTCTATCTGACGCAAGCCAGCGGAGCCCTGCTGCGCCCCTGCGAAATGCCCGCCGAAAAGGTGGCGGCCTTTGTGCTGGCGTTAAGGCCGGACGTGCAGGGATGAACAGACGCCCTTCGCGGATACACATTCACAATTGATTGTTTTGAACGTGAACGGGGCGCTTCCCAACTGTGGACCTGTGACAGCCAATTACCGGCGTCGCGAAAACAAATCCGGTTCGCCGGAGCAAAATTAAGGTGCTCGAACGCGGGCCTATTCACGAAAGGTGAAAACAATGAACAAGATCAAATCCCTCATCGGCGGTGTCGCCCTGTCTGTCGCAGTTGCAAGCACGGCTCTGGCCGCTGGCGTCGAACTGAACGCAAGCTCGACCGGTCTGGCGCTGCAGGGTTATGACCCGGTTGCCTATTTCACCGTGGGCGAAGCGACCAAAGGCGACTATCGCATCACCACTCTGCACAATGACGCGCTGTATCGCTTTGCTTCGGAAGAAAACAAAGTGGCGTTCGAAGAGAACCCCGAGGCCTACCTGCCCGCATATGGCGGCTATTGCGCCTTCGGCACCGCGATGGGCTTCAAGTTCGACGGCGACCCGAACTACTGGAAAATCGTTGACAACAAGCTGTACCTGAACCTGTCGGCTGACATTCAGGAACGCTGGGAAGGCGACATCCCGGGCTTTAACGAGCGTGCGGATGCAAACTGGAAAGACATCGCCAGCAAGACCCCTGCGGAACTGCAAGAGCAGTAATCCGCTCACAAAATTCTGCGCATCGGCGGCGGATCGTATCCGCCGCCGATTGTCGTTTGTAGACCCCGCTCGGAACCCTATCTGAACCACTAGACAAGCGTCCGGTTTCAACGGACCCGCGCCCGGATGGCGCACACAGGTCGGAATAGAACAAGGTTCGATGATCCGGTCCATGGGCCGGAGCGTATCTGTGAGTACATGGCCGCGGGCGGTGACGCGCTGCGGCCGGACTCTGAGCGAAAGGAATAAACGATGACAGGTAAACTGGTACTGGTAACGACTGTCGCGACTTTGGCGGCAGGATCAGCAATGGCGCAATCTTCGGGCAACTGGACCGGATTTTATGGTGGTGCGCAGTTCGGCTATGCTGATATCGACACCAACCTCTCTGGCGTGGACGGAGATGGCGCGATCGGCGGTATTATCCTGGGGTATGATTACGATCTGGGCGACTGGGTCGTTGGTGGCGGCTTTGACTATGACTGGTCCAGCGTGGATCTGTCCGGCGCTGCCGAGGTCGAGAATGTCTGGCGCATCAAGGCACGTGCGGGCTACAAGGTGACCCCGCAGGGTTTGCTCTATGGGACTGCAGGCTATGCCGAGGCGGACACCGATACGCTGGGCAGCGACAATGGCTGGTTCATCGGCGCAGGCTATGAGCAGATCGTGGCCCCCAATATCAGCGTCGGTGGCGAGCTGCTGTACCATGAGTTCGACGATTTCAACTCGACCGGGGTGGACGTGGACGCCACCACAATCCAGATCCGCGCAGCCTATCGGTTCTGAGATCAGATCATCGAGCCCGGCATTGTTGCCGGGCTCAACCGTTCAAGGTTCCAGAATTGTACTGCCGGTAGTTTGCCGTGCCTCAAGCGCGCGATGCGCATCGGCCACCTGATCCAGCGGGAATTGCTGATCGACGTGGATTTTGACCTCGCGCCCCTCGACCTTGCCGAACAGCCGCCGCGCCATCCCCTGACAGACCGCGTGGTCTGAGATATGCGTGAACAGCGTGGGCCGGGTGATCTTCAGCGACCCCCGCTGCGCCAGCATCCCCAGATCGACGGGAGGAACAGGTCCTGAGGCATTGCCGAACGAGATCATCATGCCCAGCGGTTTCAGACAGTTCAGCGATCCCTCGAACGTATCTGCGCCGATGGAATCCATCACCACATCCACGCCCTTGCCGCCGGTTATGTCGGCCACACGCTGGACGAAATCCTCGGACCGGTAGTTGATGCAATGGGCCGCGCCGTTGAACTGCGCAAGGCTGCATTTTTCGTCCGTCCCGGCGGTACCGATCAGGGTGATGCCTTCGGATTTGGCCCATTGGCATGCTATTAGGCCGACGCCCCCGGCCGCGGCGTGAAACAGAACCGTATCCCCCCGCCGCAGCGGAGTGGTGCGGTGGAACAGATATTCCACGGTCATGCCCTTGAGCATCATCGCAGCTGCCGTGCGGAATGAAATCCCCTCGGGCAACGGACAGACCTGCGCGGCAGGCATCACGCGCGCCTCGGCATACGCGCCGGGTGGTCCGGCAGCATAGGCGGCGCGCTGGCCGGGCACCAGATGGGTGACACCCTCGCCCACGGCCTCGATCACGCCCGCGGCTTCCATGCCCAGCGCGTGCGGCAAATCCAGCGGATAGAGCCCGCTGCGCTGATAGACATCGATAAAGTTCAACCCGCAGGCGTGATGACGAATCCGAACCTCGCCCGGTCCCGGGTCACCCAGCGGGCGATCCTCGATCCGCAGGGCCTCGGGGCCGCCGGTTTCATGAATAACGACGGTGCGAGCGGTTTGCTGCATGGCTGCCTCCCTTGCCTTTGAAACAAAGCTAACATGCCTGTGCAGCAGGGCAATGGGTGTGGTCGCACAAGGGTGATCAGGCAGATTTCTGCAAAATGTGCTATACTGATGGGGACGCTGCCGGTTGATCCGGTCACAGGCAATGCCCGCACCGGATGCATCCCGCAGCATATCCATGCCAAAGGGGGGGATGATGATGGACAAGACAATCGGTAACCCAATCAGCTGGGCCGCCCGCCAGATGCGGGCGACCGGCGATCATGTGGCAGAGTCGGTCAGCGAGATCGGCAGCGCCGATACCGGAGCGATGCCGGTTGTGCATACGCTGACCCTGCAAGACCTGCGCGCCTGTCTGCGGGCGGGATATAACGACTTTCTGGAAACCCGCGCGGATGCCGTGTTTGTGGTGTTGATCTATCCGATCGCCGGGCTGTTGATGTTCGGGATCGGGCTGAACAAGGACATGGTGCCCCTGCTGGCCCCGCTGATCGCGGGCTTTGCGCTGGTCGGGCCGGTTGCAGCGGTCGGGTTGTATGAGATCAGCCGCAAGCGCGAACAGGGCGGCGAGGCCCATTGGCTGGACGCGTTCGGCGTGTTCCGCTCACCCTCATTCGGAGCCATTCTGGCACTGGGGTTCTATCTGGTCATGCTGCTGCTGGTCTGGCTGATGGTGGCGCAGAGCCTCTATGTGCAGACCCTCGGGCCGGAACCGCCAGCCTCGGCCATGGGGTTTGTGACCGAGGTGTTCAGCACCAGTGCGGGCTGGACGATGATTTTGACCGGAACCGCCACGGGGTTTGTCTTTGCGCTGGTTGCACTGGCGCTGAGCGTGGTCAGCTTTCCGCTGCTGCTGGACAAGAAGGTGGGTGTGCCGGTCGCCGTTGTGACCTCGGTCCGGGTGTTGCGGCACAATCCGCGCGTGATCCTGACATGGGGAGCCATTGTCGCGGCCCTGCTGGTGCTGGGCGCGATCCCGATGCTGCTGGGGCTGATCGTGGTCATGCCGATCCTCGGCCACGCCACATGGCATCTGTATCGCCGGGCGGTCGCCTGACCCCCCGGCAGCCGCTTACCCGGCGACCTTGAGAACGATCTTGCCGATATGGCCCGAGCTTTCCATCCGCGCATGGGCTGCAGCGGCATCGGCCAGATCGAACTCGGAATCCATCACCGGCGCGACCTTCCCGGCCTCTAGCAGCGGCCAGACCGCTTCGCGCAGGTCCTGCGCAATGCGCGCCTTCGCCAGATCGCTTTGCGGACGCAGGGTGCTGCCGGTGAGGGTCAGACGTTTGACCATCATCAGGGCAAAGTTCAATTCGACCACTGGACCTTGCAGAAAGGCGATCTGGACCAGCCGCCCATCCTCGGCCAGCGCCTTGATGTTGCGCGGGATGTAATCGCCGCCCACCATATCAAGGATCAGGTTCGCACCACCCTCGGCGCGCATTGCGGCCACAAAATCCTCGTCGCGATAGTTAATCGCCTTCTCGGCCCCCAGCTTAACGCAAGCTTCGCATTTCTCAGCCGATCCGGCGGTAGCGAACACCCGTGCGCCAAAGGCATTGGCCAGCTGGATCGCGGTCGTTCCGATACCGCTGGAGCCACCATGGACCAGAAACCGCTCGCCCGCCTTCAGGCCTCCGCGGGTGAAGACGTTGGACCAGACGGTAAAGAAGGTCTCAGACAGGCAGGCGGCCTCTTTCATCCCCATCCCGGCAGGCACCGGCAGGCAATGCGCGGCGGGTGTGGCGACGTATTCGGCATAGCCTCCGCCCGGCAGCAGGGCGCAGACCTGATCACCCACAGCCAGACCCTCGACGCCCGAACCAATAGCCACAACCTCACCCGACGCCTCAAGCCCCGGCAGATCGCTGGCACCCGGAGGTGGGTCATAAGCCCCTGCCCGCTGCAAGGCATCGGGGCGGTTCACCCCGGCGTAGGCCACTTTCAGAACCACCTGACCCTCGGCCGGCTCCGGCATCGGGCGTTCGGTCAATTGCAGAACGTCCGGGCCGCCCGGTTGGCTGATCTCAACAGCACGCATTGTCTGGGTCATGGGCATATCTCCTTTGCCTCCTGCCTAGCAGGCAGTCGCGCAGAGGCCCAGCAGCAAGTGGAAGTCTTGCGACTATTTCCCCGATGACAGCGAACCGGGCAGATTGTCGGGCATCTTCACCGGCGCCTTCACTTGACCCGCCAACCAGTTGGGCACCGCCAGAAACGGTTTGAGCAACGGGTTGCCATTCACCTGCGCCTTGAGCTTTTCGAACTGCATCACGCCGTCGATGCGGCGATCAAGGAATTCCCATGTGCTCTGGTGATCCGGGCTGTCATCGCCCAGCCAATACAGCAGCGTCGAAGAATAAACCCCCGACAACGTCGCACGTTTTGTGTACCAGTTCACGTCGTCCGAGCTGTCGCCCAAGGCGTTCCAGATCAGATCGCAGGTGCCCCAGACCGCCTTGGCCCCGTCAGCGGCATAGATCGGCAAGGCAAACAGGGTCACGCCCCGGCGCACAGCTTCTTTGTCCTCGACCGCCTGCAAACGGAAACGCACGGCAGCGGCGATCTTATCGCGGAACTTGAGCCCGCTCAGGTCCTCGGATTTGATCCGCTCCAGCATCGCCGTGTCACCGCGCGCGTGGAACGCAAGCGCCAGATCGACCGCGCCGCGCGGGCAAATGGCGCGGGCCAGCGCCGCATCCAGACCGCAATCGGAAATCGCCGCGCGAAAGCTGGTTTCCGACCAGCCGTCAAACGGCACATGATCCAGAATCGCGTTCAGCAATTGCTCTTTGGTATCTTCGTAGGTGGCGGTCATGACGGTTCTCCGGGTTCTTGCACCAGTACTAGACAAGTTAGGGGCGCTTTGCTATACGGCCACTTCCTGCAATTTCCTTGCAACTCTATCTAGAAAGGTGGTGACAACCACATGCAGGTTAGTGTTCGCGACAATAACGTCGATCAGGCGCTTCGTGCCCTGAAGAAAAAGCTGCAGCGCGAAGGCGTGTTCCGTGAAATGAAGCTGAAGCAACATTTCGAGAAGCCGTCCGAGAAAAAAGCGCGCGAGAAAGCTGAAGCGATCCGCCGTGCCCGTAAACTGGCACGTAAGAAAGCACAGCGCGAAGGTTTGCTCTAAGCACCTGACGCTCGTCCAGCTTTGGATGACACTATTTGACGACCCCCGAGGCCCCGCCCGGGGGTTTGTCGTTTTCAGGGTGGGCGATCCTGCTCATTTCCCTGGCTGACCACCGCGGCAACCTGCCGATTTCGACGCCTCGCGCCCGATCGGCATTTTACAGCGCAGCGAATCGCCGTTCGGTTGCATTCCCTCGCCGAAAAACGCCCATCGAACCTGTCCCCCTATCAACCGCGCTCTGGTCGCCGATATCTGGTTCCGTCCACTCAGACACAACAAAACGGAGGCACTGATGTCGACAGCAAGCACGGTCGAGCGGGAAATGCTGGCGCTGATTAACCAAGAGCGCACATCCCGCGGGCTTGACCCCCTGCAACTTGAGACCCGGCTGAACGATTCGTCCGAAGACCATAGCGAATGGATGCTGGACACTGATCGCTTTAGCCACACTGGCCAAGGCGGCTCATCCGCGACCCAGCGAATGCAGGCGGCGGGCTTTGACCTGTCGGGCAGCTGGCGCACCGGCGAAAACATCGCCTGGCAATCTGAACGCGGCGCGCCGGGCATCAGCGATGATGTGGCGCAGCTGCACGAAAACCTGATGAACAGCCCCGGCCACCGCGCCAATATCCTGAACCCCGATTTCAAATATATCGGGATCGGGATCGAAACCGGCGACATGCAGGGTTTCGACGCAGTCATGGTCACCCAGAACTTCGCCACCACTCAGGGCGAAGTGATGCTGGATACTGGTGGCACCACACCGCCGGTGACACCACCAACCGATGAGGTCGCGGAACCCGAAGACGAGGTTGTGATCCCCCCGGCGGATGAAACGCCCGACACGGATGTGACCGAGGTCGAGGAACCGGCAGAAGAAACTCCGGATACGGACGTCACCGAGACCGAGGAGCCTTCGGACGAAACACCCGACACCGACGTGACAGAGACCGAGGAACCCTCGGACGAGACGCCGGATACCGACGTGACCGAAGTTGAAGAACCCGAGCCCGAGGCCCCTGTCACCGATGTCGAAGAGCCCGAGCCCGAGGTTCCGGACACCGATGTGACAGACGTCGAGAAACCCGAACCACCCGTTACGGATGTGACCGACACACAAGACCCGGTCACAGAGGTGGAAGAGCCCGAAACCGACGTCACCGAGGTCGAAGATCCCGAACCGGAAACGCCGGATATAGATGTCGCCGACGGAGACATGCCCGAGGCCCCGTGTTTCGACGTTCAGGCTTTCCTGGCCGAGATCGAATCCTTCGTGAACGCGCTGCAGGCCCAGTTCGACCAATTCGACTGGACCCCGGTGCAACAGGCCAATGCAGTGCCCGAGATGGACGATTTCGATCTGATGATCGGCACAGACATGGTCGAAGATACGGTGGAGACCATCGAGACCGTGGTTGAAGACGCAACTGACGATTTCTGCAACGTCTTCGTCTTTGACATGAACTGCGGGTACGACTTCGGCTAACCCGGCAATTCAGGTGCGGGGGGCAAGCTTCCCCGCACCGCATGTCCAGCGGTCAATATACCTTGGGCACATATAGCTCATCCGGCAGAATGCGCCGTTCGTATTCAGGGTTATAGCGCCGGTCGGGCAGATCGACCTTTTCCTGCGGCACGTCCTCATACGGAATCTTCGTCAGCAGGTGTTCGATACAGTTCAGACGTTCGCGTTTCTTGTCATTGCCCTCGACAATGTACCACGGGGCCTCTGAGATATTGGTGCGGAAGAACATATCTTCCTTGGCCTTGGTATAAGCCTCCCACCGGATGCGGGATTCCAGATCCATGGGCGACAGCTTCCACTGTTTCATCGGATCATGGATGCGCATAAGGAAGCGCAGCTGCTGTTCCTCGTCGGTGATCGAAAACCAGTATTTCAGCAGGATGATCCCAGAGCGCACCAGCATCCGCTCGAACTCGGGAACGTCCTGAAAGAACTGCTCGACCTGATCTTCGTCGGCAAATCCCATCACCCGTTCAACCCCGGCGCGGTTGTACCACGACCGATCGAACAACACGATCTCTCCGGCCGCAGGCAGGTGCGGCACGTAGCGCTGGAAATACCACTGGCTTTGCTCGCGTCGGCTGGGCGCTGGCAGCGCGACTACGCGGGCCACGCGCGGGTTCAGGCGCTGGGTGATCCGCTTGATAACGCCCCCCTTGCCAGCGCTGTCACGGCCTTCAAACAGAATGCAAACCTTTGCCCCGGTGTGTTGCACCCAGTCCTGCACCTTGATCAGCTCGGCCTGCAGGCGCAGCAGGTTGCGGAAATACACCTGGCGGTCCAGCATATCGGGGTGCTGATCCTTATAGATCTTGCGCACCTCCATCGAGAGCATGGGTTCGCTGAACTCGATCTCGATATCTTCGTCCAGAGAGTCCTCCAACTCGGCTTCGAGCCAGTCTTTGGGGGCGCGGTCGTTTTCGTAGGCCAAGGTCTGCTCCTTCATCTTCCACCGGGACGGGTCATATCGGGGCTGTGTAACCGTCGGATGTCGGTGCCCGCCTATCATCCGTGAATAGGCGCGTGGCGGGCCTGTCTGCAGCCCTGAGTCTGGCCCGGTCTGCCCCGGGTTACAAGCGTCTGTATTGCCGCAATACCGGCGGATGCCGGATTTTGCGCACCCGAAAAGTCGGGGCGACCAGCGCTTGCCTTTTCCACCCGATCCTCTGCATCAAGGGGCAGCCTCGGCCAAGGGGATATCGCGAGCCCATCTGAGACCCTGCTGCCCGCGCTCTGGCCCTGACCGATCCTGACTACGGGCCGGGACTGGAAGCGGCCTGTTCACCATGTATGTCAATCTGGACAAGCCGATGGTCTTCGTTGCAGCGGTACTTGGCTGGCCCGCAATGCTGCAGGCAGGGCACCGCATCCGGGCCCGACCTGACCCCCTCAGACCGGCAGAGCGGTTGTCTTGAACACCGTCCGCAGCGCGAACGAGCTTTGCATCTGCGCCACCCCCGGCAATCGGGACAGGTATTGCCGGTGAATGCGGGCGAAATCCTCGGTGTTTTCGGCCACAACCTTCAGGATGTAGTCTGCCGTACCGGCCATCAGGTGGCACTCCAGCACATCGGGTATCCGAGCAACGGCTTTCTCGAACGCCTCCAGAACCTCCTCGGCCTGGCCCTGCAGCGTGATCTCGACAAACACGGTGGTCGGCACGTTCAGCTTGCGCGCATCCAGCAGGGCGACGTAGTCCTTGATATACCCTTCGGCCTCAAGCCGCTGCACCCGCCGGTGGCAGGCCGAAGGGGACAGATTCGCCTGTTCCGACAGGTCCGCATTCGACATGCGTCCTTTGCGTTGCAGCGCCGCCAGAATCTTTCGATCGGTTGCATCCAATGTCATTCGCGCACATCCATTGCACATACTTCTTAGTTCTTCGGATAATTTCCCACAGTTTCGACAATTGGCAAGTGGGGTTTCACAGAAATTGCACAGCAACCTGCCCATAATTTGGGCAGTTTATGAATGGAGTCTCTCTCATGAAAATCGGCTGCCCCAAGGAAATCAAACCTCAGGAGTTCCGCGTCGGCATGACCCCGAACGCCGCGCAGGAAGCGGTGGCGCGCGGTCACGAAGTGATCATCGAAACCGGAGCTGGCATGGGCTCGGGCTTTGACAACGAGGCCTATCTGGCCGCCGGTGCCCGCATTGTCGACACCGCGGAAGAGGTCTTTGCCACCGCTGACATGATCGTCAAGGTCAAGGAACCGCAAGCGGTCGAGCGCAAGATGCTGCGCGAAGGCCAGCTGCTGTTCACCTATCTGCACCTCGCCCCCGACCCGGACCAGACCCATGATCTGATCGCATCCGGCTGCACCGCGATTGCCTATGAGACCGTGACGGACTCCAACGGCGGCCTGCCCCTGCTGGCTCCGATGTCCGAGGTTGCGGGCCGTCTGGCGCCTCAGGTCGGATCGTGGACCCTGCAAAAAGCCAACGGCGGTCGCGGCGTTCTGATGGGCGGCGTTCCGGGCGTTGGTCCGGCCAAAGTGGTCGTGATCGGTGGTGGTGTTGTTGGCACCCACGCGGCCAAGATTGCCGCGGGCATGGGCGCAGACGTCACCGTTCTGGACCGTTCACTGCCGCGACTGCGATATCTTGATGACGTATTTGGCGGTCATTTCAAGAACCAGTACTCCACCGCCGGAGCCACAGCCGAGTTGATCCGCGACGCCGATATGGTGATCGGCGCGGTACTGATCCCCGGTGCCGCCGCCCCCAAACTGATCACGCGTGAGCAGCTGTCGACCATGAAACCCGGCGCGGTTCTGGTGGATGTGGCGATTGACCAGGGCGGCTGTTTCGAGACCTCGAAGGCCACCACCCATGCCGATCCGATCTATGAGGTCGATGGTGTCATGCATTATTGCGTTGCCAACATGCCGGGCGCGGTCGCGCGCACCTCAACCATTGCGCTGGGCAACGCGACCATGCCGTTCATGCTGTCGCTGGCGGACAAGGGCTGGAAACAGGCCTGTCAGGACGACCCACACCTGCTGGCGGGTCTGAACGTCCATGCCGGTCAGCTGACCTACTACGCGGTAGGCAAGGCTCTGGGCATCGACGTGGTAGCCCCCGGTGTGGTGATCAAGTCGTAAACCCTCCCGCCCCTGAAAGCGCTCTCTGACGCGAGCGCTTTACAGCGTTGGGCCAAGCGCCGCGCCTGTGGCGCGTCGCGGTCTCGCTTGACGCGGACCACCAAGAACGCAGGCGCCGCGCAGAATGCGCGGCGCTGGGCCCAACCGGAGAAGGGCATTTCCAATGCCCGCCCGGCGGGCGGGAGCCTTTAGCCCTCTTTGTGGATTTCCACAGAATGCGGATATGGGATCGACACGCCTTTGGCGTCAAACGCCTCTTTGATCGCTTTGGTCAGTTCAAACTTCACATCCCAGTAATCCGCCGCCGCACACCACAGGCGCGCCGTCAGATCGACCGAACTGTCGCCCAGATTGGTCACCCGCACCCATGGCTCAGGATCACCCATGATCCGAGTATCGGCCTTGGCCACATCCAGAATGATACCCATCGCCTCGTCGGCGCTGTCGCCATAGTCGATGCCAAACACCAGATCGACCCGGCGCGTATCGTGGGCCGAATAGTTGGTGATCACCGACCCCCAAGACTGACCGTTGGGAACAATGATCTGCACATTGTCCGGCGTCACGAGTTCGGTGGTAAACAGGTTCAGGTCCTTTACCGTCCCTGCGGTGCCACCGATATCGACGTATTGGCCCAACTTATACGGCCGGAACACCACCAGCATCACACCGGCGGCCAGATCGCTGAGCGTCCCCTGCAGCGCCAGACCAATCGCCAGCGAAGCCGCACCCAGAATGGCGACGATGCTGGTCGCCTCGATCCCGAAAATGCCCAGCACGGCGACAAAAACAATCGCCAGTACAACCCACTTCACCAGGCTCGCAACAAAATTTCCCAAAGTGGGGTCGATATGCGGCGTCGCGTTGATCCGCCGCCGTACCAGCCCGCTTATGGCCCCGGCGACGATCCAGCCCAATATCAGAACGATCAGCGCCTTGACCGCGCTCATGATCAGCGGGGCGAATGCGCCCACCTGTGTTACGACGTCTTCCACACGCATCTCCTTTGCGCCAACAGCAAACCCGCGCCTTTGGCGCGGGGATCACCCATGACTTTGGGCCAAATCACGACGTCGGTCTAGGTGCGGGATTCCTTAGTTTTCCCCCTGCTGTTCCTCAGCAAACAGCCGCTGTCCGGCCCTGCACAGTCAAACACCTGACATTCCGCATCAAAGTCACCACATTGAAGCCGTACCACCGTTTCAGGAGCCCACCATGCTGGACAGCGCCGCCTTCCCGATCATGGCCAAATGGCCACCGCAATTCCCCGACCGCATCCAACTATATTCCTACGCCACTCCAAACGGCGTCAAAGCTTCGATCATGCTGGAAGAAACCGGCCTGCCCTACGAAGCACATACCGTGACGCTGGCCGATGCCGATGTCAAAAGCCCCGAGTTTCTGTCGCTGAACCCCAACAACAAGATCCCGGCGCTGATCGACCCCAACGGGCCTGACGGCGAACCGCTGGGTTTGTTCGAAAGCGGCGCAATCCTGCTGTATCTGGCCGAGAAAAGCGGCATGCTTCTGGGGCAGAGCAAGGCGGACAAACACCGCGTCACCCAATGGCTGATGTTCCAGATGGGCGGGCTCGGGCCGATGTTCGGTCAGCTGGGCTATTTCCACAAATTCGCCGGAAGCGAGATCGAAGACCCCCGCCCCCGCGAACGCTATGTGGCCGAGGCCAAGCGGCTGCTGAACGTGCTGAACACGCAGTTGGACGGTCAGGACTGGATCGCCGGAGACTACTCGATTGCCGATATCGCCATCGCGCCCTGGCTGCGCGGGCTGGATTATTATGGGGTCAAAGAGGTGATCGGCTGGGACGACCACAAGCATGTGAACGCCTATCTCGACCGCTTCCTTGAACGACCGGCGGTACAAAAGGGCCTGACCATCCCCCCGCGGGACTGACCCGAGACAAGGGCTGCGGCGCTGAAACGCCGCGCCCGCCCTGCATCAACCGGGCAACACGCCCGTCTGGACATAGCGCAGAATCTCGACCACCTGCGCGGGGTCCTCTGCCACGGCCAGCGCGGCCGCGTCGACCTCTTTCAACGCATGCTGATGGTCGGGGCCATGCAGCACGATGATCGACTTGCCCAAAGCCGCCGCATAACCGGCATCAAAGGCGGCGTTCCACTGCTTGTACTTGTCGCCGAAGCGCACAACCACGATATCCGCGTCCGTGATCCCCTTGCGGGTTCGGATCGCATTGACCATCGCACCCTTGTGATCGTGCCAGTACTTGTTGGGCTCCGCCCCCAAGATCGCCACCCCGCAATCGTCCGAAGCCGCGTGATCGGTCACCGGGCTGCTGAATACGACGTCCAACCCCTCGGCCCCCGCAATGATCTGCTCGCGCCAGTCCGTGTGAATCTCACCGGACAAATAAACTTTCAACATCTTCGTCTCCTCCCATGAAAAAGGGGCGCGACCGCCCCTTCATCTTTTCAAAAATACTCCCGCCGGAGGCGGAAACACCCTCAGCCCCGCAGCACGCCGCCGGTGGCTTTCGCCACCTTCTCGACGATCTTGCCACTGACCGCTTCGATGTCTTTCTCTTTCAGCGTCGCGTCCGACGGCTGCAGTCGCACGGTGATGGCCAGCGATTTCTTGCCCTCGCCCAGACTGCCGCCGATGAATTCGTCAAAGACGCGGACATCCTCGATCAGTGCTTTGTCAGCGCCTGCTGCAGCGTTGACCAGCGTCAGCGCATCGACTTCGGCGTCAACCACAAAGGCAAAGTCCCGCTCAACCGCCTGCAAGTCGCGCAACTCTAGCGCGGATCGGGTTGCGCCAGACTTGCGCGGCATCGGCACCTCATCCGGCCAAATGGTGAAGGCCATCGCCGGGCCCTTGATATCCATCGCTTGCAAGATGCGCGGATGCAATTCTCCGAACACGCCCAGAACTTTCTTCGGGCCCAGACAGATCTTGCCGTGCCGTCCGGGATGCCACCAGCCATCGCCGCCACGCATGATCTGAACCTTGGCAGGCGCACCAATGGCGGCCAGCACGGCCTCGGCATCGGCCTTGGCATCATACAGATCCACAGGCCGCGACGCGCCATGCACATCCTTGGGGCCATCACGGCCCACCAGCAGACCCGCGATCTGGGTGCGCTGATCCCCGGGTTCACCATCGTGGAACACCGGGCCGACCTCGAACAAAGCCAGATCCGCATATCCGCGCGCCTGATTACGGGCCGCAGCCTGTAGCAGACCGGGCAGCAGATCGGGGCGCATATGACTCATCTCGGATGAGATCGGGTTTTCCAGCATCGTCTTGTCGTCACCGCCATCAAACAGCGCCGCCGAAGCCTGATCGATGAACGTATAGGTCACGCATTCATTATACCCCAGCGCCGCACAGGTCCGCCGCGCCATGGACTGACGACGTTGCGCAGGCGTCATCACCGGTTTCGGAATACCATCCGTGACACGCAGCAGCGGTTTGCCCTGCAGCTTGGTCAGGGACGCGATCCGCGCGACCTCTTCGACCAAATCGGCCTCACCCATTACGTCTGGCCGCCAACTTGGCACATAGGCCATCTCGCCATCCAGACGGAAGCCCAGACGGGTCAGCGTCTGGCGTTGCTCGCTTTCCGGAATATCCATCCCGACCAGAGACTGCACCCGTGCCGCATCCAGCTTATAGGCCCGCTCATGGTTCGGGGCCTTGCCCGCCTCAACCACGTTCGAGGCCTCACCGCCGCAGATATCCAGAATCATCTGCGTCGCATGTTCCAACCCTTCGCGGGTGTATTCCGGGTCCACACCGCGCTCAAAGCGATAGCGCGCGTCCGAATTGATCTTCAACGCGCGCCCCGTCAGCGCAATCTGCACGTGATCCCAGAACGCGCTTTCGAGGAAGACGTTCACAGTCTCTGCGGTACAGCCGGTCTCTTCCCCGCCCATGATACCCGCAATCGATTCCGGGCCTTTGTCGTCCGAAATCACCATCATGCCGGGCTGCAGAGTGTATTCCTTCTCGTCCAGCGCCACCAGTTTCTCACCACCTTTGGCGCGGTGCACTCGCAGGTTGCCCTGCACCTTATCGGCATCGAACACATGCAGCGGGCGGTTCTGATCGAAGGTCATATAGTTGGTGATATCCACCAACGCCGAAATCGGCCGCAACCCAATCGCCTTCAACTGATCCTGCAGCCATTGCGGGCTGGGGCCGTTCTTGACGCCCTTGATCAGACGCCCGGTGAAATGCGGCGCGCCGTCCAGCGTGTCGTCATCGATGCTGACCTTTATTGGGCTATCGAAATCCCCCGGCACCGGCGCATAGTCGCGCTGTTTCAGCGTGCCCACACCGCGCGCGGCCAGATCGCGCGCGACCCCGGCCACACCCAGCGCATCGGGGCGGTTGGGGGTGATGGCGATGTCGATCACCGGGTCGACCTTCGAGGGCTCGTTCTCGGCCAGCCAGTCCACGAACCGATCCCCCACTGCGCCCGAAGGCAACTCGATGATACCGTCATGTTCGTCCGACAGCTCCAGCTCACGTTCCGAGGCCATCATGCCAAAGCTCTCGACGCCGCGGATTTTGCCGACATTGATGGTGATATCCAGCCCGGGGATATACATGCCCGGCTTGCAGACCACGACGGTGATGCCTTCGCGCGCATTGGGCGCTCCGCAGATGATCTGCAGATCGCCCTCGTCGGTTTCCACCGTGCAGACCCGCAGCTTGTCGGCGTCGGGATGTTTCTCGGCGTGTTTCACATGGCCCAGCGTAAAGCCCGCCAGCCTGTCCGCCGGGTTCGCGATCTCTTCGACCTCAAGGCCAAGGTCGGTCAGCGCCTCGGCGATCTCGTCAACCGACGCATCTGTATCGAGGTGATCTTTCAGCCAGGAAAGAGTGAATTTCATCGGTCGTCATCCGCCAGTCATCTTGGGTCAGACCGCATGTAGCGGATATTGCACACAGGGGAAAGAGGCCGTTCGCCTAGTCTTCGGCAACCGTGTTCGAAACACTGTCAGACCCGGCAAACACCGCCAGAATACGCGCGATACCGTCACCCGTATTGATCCCCGAATGAGTCGAGCGGAAGGCTTCGACAAACGCATCACCGGTCTTATAGATCCGCTGCCCCGCCGCGCCGTAATCAACGGTGATCTCGCCCTCAAGAACATAGGCGGCCAGCGGTGCGTCATGGCGGTGATCGCCCGTGTTCTGCCCCGGCTGCATGGTTACGATCGCCATAGTGATTTCGGCCTGCCCCTCGGGGTATTCCAGCGGCTCACCGATGACCGAGGTATCCGTCTGCAACAGCAGTTCGACCGGCGGGTAGGCGTCCTTGGCGAAGACGGGAGTGGCGACAAGCAATATACTGAGCAGCAGCAGTTTCACGGATAGCCTCCTGATTTCCGACAGAGCGCAGAGGATCGCGCGCATCTGGATGTGTCAACGTTTAAGGGTAGGTGGGGGTGCGGCCCAAAAGCTCGTCCAACTGCCATCCGATCCAGCCGTGGGGGATAAAATGCCCGCCCGGATGGGCGTCCAACACCACCTGCCCCTGCGCGCAGTCGGTCCATTCCATGCGGCTGAGGGTCAGGAAGGGCTTCACGCTCCAATCCCCGCGCGGGGTGGCGTTGTGACAGTCGAACTTGGCCTTCCACAGCGCCACCGGATAGGTGATATCCCCACCCGGCCCAAGCGGGAAATCCATCACCGTATCGTCCAGCCCATGCACATGGCGCACCTCACGCGGGGCTTCGGGGCAGGTTTCGGTCTGGCGGATGCTGCCTGCAACGGCCAGCAGGGCGGCGATGTCATTGCCCGACTGGCAGACATAGCGCCACGCCATCGCGCCGCCAAAGGAATAGCCCGAGACATAGATGTGGTCCGGATCAACCGGATAGCGCTTGACCACGTCTTCGAGAACAGCATCCGCAAACGGTACATCCCGCGTATCCGCCGACCAGAAATCCCAGCTTTTGCCGCGCCCATTGGGGGCCACCAGCAACACGCCGCGCAGTTTACTCGCCCCGGCGATACGTTCGTGATTGATCACAACCGTCCCATCCCGCGCCCATCCGTGGAAATGCAGCAGCACGGGCAGGGGTGTTTCCCCGTCCCAGCCCTCAGGTTCCAGCACATGGTACGAACGGTCGCCGACCTCGCATGCGGTATCGCCGTGACAGGTCTCGCCGCCAGAGGCTCGGGTTGCGATCAGCAGAAGGAGAAGCAGTCGATAGATCATAGGCCGGAGCCTAACGAGCCTTTGCCCGCTGTCACATAACATATTGGTGTAGGATGGGGTTACACCCCACCTTTCTTCGCACGACAAACGTAGGCCGGGCTTCAGCCCGGTAACCGAGGCATGGAGGGCTGAAAGCCCACCCTACATCCAAGCTCGCCCCAAGCCGCGCTATCGCCAGACCGCGGGGTGGCGATCTTCGGACTGTGTTGCGCACTTTATGCCTGCCAAATCCGCGTACTGTACGAACGTTGCGCTGACGGAGACAAATCGCCAGCCCGTCCGGGCGGTCTGGCGATAGCGCGGCGGCCTACCGGCCTTTGCTCCGCGCTCATCACTTAAGCGTCGCCCCCAATTAACTCATCAAACAACGCTAGAGCTGGACTCCAAGTTTTTCGGCAGCTTCTTGTTTCAAATAGGCGACTGCCAATTCCTTGACCATTCCGAGGGTTGCTCCCCCAATCGAAGTCACGCCATCCTTAGTCCGTTTCCAGACTGTATCGCTTCTAACCGCTTCAATGAAATCGTGACCCTGAGCAGTCAATCTAAATGTGCCTTTTGCGACATCAGTCGCAAAGCCCTCATCCATGAGCAGTAGAATATGATACCTTTCTTGCCGCTCTTTCATGCTTGCGCTGAGGGTCGTCCCAGGCATCATAAGCAACCAGTCTTCTGCTGCTTCGAACTCAAATAGCAGTTTTCTGATAAGGTCGTTGTCCCGCTTCACCGCGACAAACCACCATGCAGGTTCGGCATATCCAGCGCTGCAAAGCCATAATGCCGCAACCACCGCAGATCACTATCAAAGAAAGCCCGCAAATCCGGAATCCCGTATTTCAGCATCGCCAGACGGTCGATCCCAATGCCGAAGGCAAAGCCCTGATAGACCTCGGGATCAATGCCACCAGCGGCGATCACCTTGGGGTGGACCATGCCGGAGCCCAGAATCTCCATCCAGTCGTCGCCCTCGCCGATCTTCAGCTGACCGTTATCCCAGGAACAGCGGATATCGACCTCGGCCGACGGCTCGGTAAAGGGGAAGTGCGAGGCGCGGAAGCGCAGTTCAACGTCATCGACCTCGAAGAACGCCTTCACGAACTCTTCCAGAACCCATTTCAGGTTCGCCATCGAGATGTCCTTGTCGATGGCCAGCCCCTCGACCTGATGGAACATCGGCGTGTGGGTCTGGTCATAGTCGGCACGGTACACACCGCCCGGACAGATCACACGGATCGGCGCGCCCTGTTTCTCCATCGAGCGGATCTGCACCGGAGACGTATGCGTCCGCAGCACATGCGGCGGGCGGTCGTCGCCCTCGGCGCGGTGCATGTAGAACGTGTCCATCTCGGCCCGCGCGGGGTGGTGGCCGGGGATGTTCAGGGCGTCGAAATTGTGCCAGTCGGTCTCGATCCGCGGCCCTTCGGCCACCGAGAAACCCAATTCGGCAAAGATCGCGGTCAATTCCTCGGTCGCCTGACTGACCGGGTGGATCGAGCCCTGACGACGCGCGCGGGTCGGCAGGGTGACGTCCAACCATTCGGTGCGCAGACGTTCATCCAGCGCAGCATCGGCCAGCGCGGCCTTCTTGGCGGCCAGCGCCGAGTTGATCTCATCCTTCAGGGCATTCAGCGCGGGGCCTGCGACCTGACGTTCCTCGGGCGTCATCTTGCCCAGCTCGCGCATCTTCATCGCGACCTCGCCCTTTTTTCCGACAGCCGCAACGCGGATCGCCTCAAGCGCGTTTTCGTCGCCCGCTTCGGCGATTTGCCCCAGATATTTTGCCTTAAGATCGTCCATGACGCTTCCCGTTCGGGCCCCTGAATACTGTTGGGGACCTGCTATCACAGCAGCCCGCGAAAGCAAGAGGGGCGCGGCGCGCTTTCAGACCAGCCGCAGCGCCAATGCCTCGGTCAGTGCACGCACGGGCCGGGACGTCTGGCCATAGCGGTCAGGATGGGCGCGCAATTCGGGAAACAGCGCCAGCAACTCATCCGCCGCATCGATGGATAGCCCGCTGATCCCCTCGGCCCCCGGGAAAAAGCTCTCGGAAATCAGGCCCGAGGTCGAGATCAGCTGATGGCGGTCGAAAAACAGATGCACATAGCGCACAAGATCGCAGGGGGCCGATGTAATCGTCGTGCCGTTGATCAGCGCCTTGGCGGCGATCAGCACCTCGTCTTCCCCGAACAGAAGCTGTGCCTGCCAACCGGAGATCAGCAACCGGTGTTGTGGCGAGACGTGAATATCACGCCGCGCACCCAAAGTCCCGGCCCGGATTCGCACCGGGGCAAACCGGCCCGACCCGCGGACGGTGCGCCCGCCGACCCACTGGACCGGGCAGGCCCCCTCGTCAACGGTCAGGACCATATCACCGGCGCGCAGCGTCTCGACCCGGCGGGGACCATCGGGCGTGTCCACCAGCGTGCCGGCCACGAAACAGGGCGCGCCGCTGTCGCCGGGGGAAAGCCCGGCATTGACCTGCACATCCGGATTGGGCTGATTGAACTGAATGGTGGTGGTGGTCTGGCCGGGATTGACCAGAACCGGCAGATTGACCGAGGTCGACCCTGCCGCAACCCCGTCGACGGCTTCGATATTCTGCGTTCCGCCGCCGATGTCGTAAAAGTCGATGACCTGATTGGTTGCCGTATTGGTCAGCGCGAAGGCTTCGAAATTGTCAGGCGCGCCACCATCCGGGTCTGTCAGCTGAATGGGGAAATTATCCGCCGAGATGACATAGACCAGTTCGTTATTGTCCGGGTCCAGCGACACCTGCACCCCCGGATCGTCCAGCGGAATCTCGATGCCCACGGTACCGTCGGCATTGTAGAACGAGACGGTGAAATTGGCCGGGTCCTCGGCCGGGTTCAGCGCGACCTCGAGAAATTCGGCCACGCCTGTCTGGGCCGCATAGGCGTTTGAATAGTGCAGCTCACTGATACGGGCCATAACGCCATCACCTGCAGGAAAGACCCGGTGATTAAGCCTTCATACGCCTGCAAGATGCAAGCAACGCTCGTCTAAACCGCGAAACCAGTACCCAATTGCAACAGGTCGCCTATCGGCGGGTCAGTAGCTGTATTCGGGATAAATTCGCGTCAGATCGCCGTTCCAGTCGCCCTCGTAATGCTCCAGCAACTCATCGGCGGGGACCTTGCCCGTATCGATACTGTCCTTGAGGGCGTTGAGGAAATGCGTCTCGTCCTGCACCAGCCCCCCTGCGCCGGGGCGTGCGCGGGCCTTCAGCCCGGCATCGGCGATCGAGACCACCTCGCGCGCCAGATCGTGCATGTTGATGCTGCCGACCTGTGCCTGCAGGCCGCCTTTGGCCGCCTCGACCCGCAGCGCCTCGCGGGTATCGGCATCCCAGCCCTTGACCAGATCCCAGGCGGCATCCAGCGCACCCTGATCATAGGTCAGACCCACCCAGAACGCGGGCAGCGCGCACAGGCGCCGCCAGGGGCCGCCGTCCGCGCCGCGCATCTCCATGTATTTCTTGATGCGCGCCTCGGGGAAGGCGGTGGTCAGGTGATCAGCCCAGTCGGACAGCGTCGGCGTCTCACCGGGCAGCGCGGGCAATTTGCCCTGCAGGAAATCACGGAAAGACATGCCCAGCGCGTCAATGTACTGGCCGTCGCGATAGACGAAATACATCGGTACATCGAGCGCGTATTGCACGTAGCGTTCGAATCCAAAGCCCTCTTCGAACACGAACGGCAGCATGCCCGTGCGCGCGTCATCCAGATGCCGCCAGATATAGCTGCGCCAGCTTTTCTGGCCGTTGACCTTGCCTTCGAAGAACGGAGAATTCGCAAACAGCGCGGTCGCCACCGGCTGCAGGGCCAAAGCCACGCGCAGTTTCTGCACCATGTCGGCCTCGGACCCGAAGTCGATATTGACCTGAACCGTGCAGGTGCGCCGCATCATGGCGCGGCCCATGGTGCCGACTTTTTCCATGTAATCGTTCATCAGCCGGTAACGCCCCTTGGGCATCAGCGGCATCTCATCATGGGTCCAGATCGGAGCGGCCCCCAGACCGATGAAGCCCACGCCGATCTCATCGGCGATATCCTTCACCTCACGCAGGTGGGTGTTCACCTCGTCACAGGTCTCATGGATCGTCTCAAGCGGGGCACCCGACAATTCCAACGCGCCACCCGGTTCGAGGCTGACATTCGCGCCGTCCTTTTCGAGACCGATCAGCTTGTCGGCCTCGCGCACCTCGGCCCAGCCGTGGCGGTCGCGCAGACCCTCAAGAACGGCGACGATCGAGCGGGTCCCCTCGAACGGCAGAGGTTTCAGCGTGTCCTTGCAGTATCCGAACTTCTCATGCTCGGTGCCGATGCGCCAATCGTCCTTGGGCTTGCAGCCCGATTCCAGATATTCGGCCAGTTGCTCATGGCGTTCGATCGGCCCGCCGCCGGACTGGGGGATGGACATGAACCGGTCTCCGATCCTGCTGTGTCTGTCTTTGGGTCAGTCGTGGGGGGAAATGCCGCCAGTGTCAATGCAGGCGCAGATGCGCCGGGCGCGACGGCGTCTTTTCCCAGATCACCACCGGATGCGCCGCACCACCGTTGAGTTCCGACAGCATCTGTTCGGTTTTCAGCCCCGGCAGGTTAGAGAACACGTCAAACAGCGCCTCGGCCCCTTCTGCGTTCACCGGAATGTGAAGGATTGGCTGGCCCGGCTGCTCCAACACCCACATCGCCGGGCGCGAGGTCGGGTCGAGCGCCAGCCGCTCGATCTCGCGCGTGGCGATGATACCGCCATCGAGCGGGCCAAGGTAAGTGATCTGGCCTTCATCGATTGTCACCAGACCGGGACCGCCTGCGCCGGTGCGGAACCGGGCACGTTGCACGCCGATGATCGCCAGCGCCGCCGCGACCACAACCAGCACCCAACCCAGCCAGCCCAGCAGACCGCCGGGACCACTGATCCAGCTGAGGCCCAGCAACAGCACAAACCCCGCCACCAGCACTTCACGCCAGCGCCACAGGGCCAGTTTGGCTTCGGGTCGGATGAAACTCATGCCGTGTCCTTTGGATTGGTAAACAGGATCAGCGAGTAATGCCCCGCAGGTTTGAACCCAATACCGATATAGGCGCGCGCGGCAGATTCGGAAGCGGCAAACAGCACCGCGCGGGACACCCCGACGTTTTGCGCCTCAAGCAGATGCAGGGCAACGGCGCGGCGGGCATGGCCGCACCCGCGCAACTCGGGCGGAGTATAGACGCCACCGATCTGCACGATCTCGGGCAGGCGGGCGTTGAACCCGGTCATGGCGACGGGCTCGCCATCAACCAGAAGCACCCTGTGGGAATCGCGGGCTGTGTAGGCCTCGAAATCTTTGCCGGCCTGTTCCGCTGCGCGCGCGGGATCGAAATCCATCGCCTCGATCAAATAGTCCCGCCGCCAGCCTTCGGTGACCGAGCGATCCAGATCGCCCATCGGCACCAGCCGCGCTCCGGTCAGGTCGGGCAGTACAAGCTGATCCAGATCCAGCGAAAACCCCGGCTCATCACTGTTGAGCGTGGCGGGCCGGTCTTCCCAGCCGGCAAGCTTCATGATCCGTCGCGCCTGCCCAGCCTCGGCAGCAAGGCCGAATAATGGGTGCCCCCGGATCAGTTCAATCGCCTCGGCCAACTCATCCTCCGAGCAGTCGGGGCATTGCGGCAGCACCATGCCCTCATTCGTGATCGCAAAGACGGCAAGCAGGGGATCGCCCAGCACCCAGACTTTCAGCGCGCGAGGGTCGGGCGCGCGCAGGCCGTAATCGCGCAAATTTGCCAGCGGAAACATCGAGGTCTGGATGTGCTGCGATAGAAACCCATCAATCAGCGGCACATCGCTGTCCTCAGCGGCGCGCCACGTCATGCCCAATCCCCCAGCGCCTGCTGCCACATAGTCATGGCCGCGACTGCCGCCGTATCCGCGCGCAAGATGCGGGGGCCTAGGCTGACCACATGAGCAAATGACAAACCGCTCAACCGCTTGCGTTCGCGTTCCGAAAATCCGCCCTCGGGGCCAATCAGAATGGCCCAGGGCTGACCCTTCTCATGCGCGGCCAGACGCAGGGCCGAGCCGACCTCGGCCTCGTCACAGAACATCAGCTGGCGGCCTTCGGGCCATGCGTCCAGCACCCGGTCGAGCCGTTGCAGATCGGTGACCTCGGGAACAAAAGTGCCACCGCATTGCTCGGCGGCCTCGACCGCGTGGGCTTGCAGGCGATCCTGTCGGATGCGTTCGGAATTTGTGAACTCGGTCTGCACCGGCATGATCCGCGCAGCGCCCATTTCTGCTGCCTTTTCAACGATGAAATCCGTGCGCGCCTTCTTGATCGGTGCAAAGAGCAGCCACAGATCGGGCGGCATCTGCAGCGGTTTGGTCTGCTGGGTACAAGCCAACGTCCCACCACGCTTGCTAGCCTCGACCACCTCGGCCAGCCATTCGCCATCGCGCCCGTTGAACAGGGCGACCTGCCCGCCCACGGACAGGCGCATGACGCCAAACAGGTAATGCGCCTGTTCGCGCGTCAAAGGAACCGATTGCCCCTGACCCAATGGGTGCTCTACATACAGTCTGATCTTCGCAGTCATGAGACCCTACATATGCAAGGCAATGCCCCAACACCAGACGGTCAGGTCGCGGATGCGGTCAGCGGCAACTGGGTCGACACCCATGCCCCCGCTTTTGCCCGGCCCTACCTGAGGCTCAGCCGCGCGGACCGGCCTATTGGCACATGGCTGCTGCTGATCCCCTGCTGGTGGGGTCTGGCATTGGCGATCCTCAGCGACGGGTCACCACGGTTAGAGGACCTGTGGATCGCCGTCGGCTGCGCTTTTGGGGCCTTCCTGATGCGCGGGGCGGGCTGTACGTGGAACGACATCACCGACCGCAACTTTGATGGGCAGGTCGAACGCACGCGCTCACGCCCAATCCCCTCAGGTCAGGTCAGCGTGCGGCAGGCGGTGATCTGGATGGGACTGCAATGCCTGCTGGCACTGGTGATTCTGCTGACGTTCAACCGGGCGGCCATCGCAATGGGCGTGCTGTCACTGCTGCCCGTCACGATCTATCCGTTCGCGAAACGGTTTACATGGTGGCCACAGGTCTTTCTGGGGCTGGCCTTCAACTGGGGCGCTTTGTTGGCATGGGCCGCGCATACCGGCACAGTGGGCTGGCCTGCGATTACGCTTTATCTGTCGGGCATCGCATGGACCCTTTTCTATGACACCATCTATGCCCATCAGGACGCCGAGGATGACGAACTGATCGGCATCAAATCCACCGCCCGGCTGTTCGGGACCGATACCGCCCGGTGGCTCAAGTATTTTCTGGTCGGCACGGTCAGCCTGATGGGGCTGGCGATCATTGATGCCGCCCTGCCGCAAGCGTCGGTTCTGGCACTGGTCGTAGCGCTGGCAGGCCCTTGGGCGATGGGCTGGCATATGGCGTGGCAATTGCGCGGCCTCGATACCGAGGACAACGCCAAGCTGCTGCAACTGTTCCGCGCCAACCGCGACACCGGCCTGATTCCGCTGATCTTCCTCTGCGTCGCGCTTTTCCTCTGATTGCACCTCTGGTTCTGGCTCTGTATGAGTCCGCTACCAACCGCCCGAGAGGTTCCGAACCCGCCCATGCGCCTGCCTTACGCCCTTGCCGTTGCGTTGATCTTTGCTGTGTCTGGCGTGCTGTCGCTGGTGGCTGCCGGATTTGCGGTCAGCAAGATCGAGGACGCCTCAGAGCTGGCTGTTCGCCGGGCGCTGAACCTGCAGGGTCATGACTGGGCCGAGGTCCAGTCAGACGGGTTGCGCGTCGTCCTGACCGGCATGGCCCCGGATGAAGCGACGCGGTTCAACGCCCTGACCGCCGCCGGGACCGAGGTCGAAACCTCGCGCGTTATCGACGAGATGGAGGTCGCGCCCACCGCCGACCTGACCCCGCCCCGGTTCTCGGCCGAGATTCTGCGCAATGACAGCGGCATCTCGATCATCGGGCTGGTCCCCGCCAGCGAAGACCGCGACGACCTGATGGACCGGCTGCAGCGGCTGGATCGGGACGCGATGGTCTCGGACCTGATGGAAAGCGCGGACTATCCCAAGCCCGAGGGCTGGGATACGGCGCTGACCTATGCAATTCAGGCGCTGTCCGATCTGCCACGCGCCAAAATCTCGGCCAGTCCCGGACTGGTGCGCATCACCGCCATCGCCGACAGCCAGCAGGAAAAAGACCGGCTGGAACAGGACCTGAGCCGCGCCGCGCCTCCGGGCCTGCGGATCGGACTGGCGATCTCGGCTCCGCGACCGGTGATCACGCCGTTCACCCTGCGCTATCTGATCAATGCCGAGGGCGGGCAATTTGATGCCTGCTCGGCCCAGGATGAAGAGGCGCGCGACATCATCGTTGCCGCTGCACAACAGGCCGGGCTGACAGGACCTTCGTCTTGCACCATCGGGTTGGGCGTGCCCTCACCCCGCTGGGCCAACGCGGCACAACTCAGCATCCGGGCACTGGCAGAGCTGGGGCAGGGCTCGGTCACGTTGTCGGATGCGGATATCACGCTTGTGGCCGCACAGGATACCAGCCCGTTGCTGTTCGACCGCATCGTAGGTGAGTTGGAGAACACCCTGCCCGAGGTCTTCGTGCTGCACGCCGTCTTGCCCGAGCCCGAGCCGGATGACCCAACCGGCCCTATCGAATTCGTCGCCACCCGCAGCCCCGAGGGGCTGGTGCAACTGCGCGGACGGGTCAGCGACGAGACCCTGCGCGACATGACCGACAGCTTTGCGCGCGCCGCCTTCGGCTCGCTACAGGTGCATACGGCAACCCGCATCGCACCGGACCTGCCTGCGGACTGGCCCGTGCGCGTTCTGGCCGGGCTTGAGGGGCTGTCGCAATTGCACAACGGGGCGCTGACCGTCACCCCGGATTCGGTTACTCTGTCGGGGCTCAGCCATGATCCCGACGCCAAGGCACGGATTGCGGGGCTGTTCTCGGACAAGCTGGGCGAGGCGCAGGATTTCACCCTGTCGATCACCTATCAGGAACCGCCCGAACCCGAGGACGCCCTGCCTGATCCCGAGGTTTGCGAGGAACAGATCGTCGCCGTGCAAGCCGCCACCAAGATCGCATTCGAACCCGGCTCGGCCACCGTTGCCGCAGACTCGCGCGATGCGCTGAACCAGATCGCCGACATCCTGCGTGATTGCGGCCCGATCCGGCTGGAGATTCAGGGTCACACCGACAGTCAGGGCCGCGAGGAAATGAACCAGCAACTCAGCCAGTCGCGCGCGCAGTCGATCCTGAACGAACTGCGCGGGCGGCGAGTGCCGACCTCAAGCTTCTCGGCGGTCGGATATGGCGAAACGCAGCCCATCGCAGACAATGGAACCGAGGAAGGTCGCGAGGAAAATCGCCGCATCGAATTCCGCCTGATCCGGCCCGAGCCGGTCGCCAACACCGAAACCGCGCTTGAGGCGATGGAAACCGAGACCGAGACCCCAGAAACTGACGCAACGGATGCAGGCGCAGAGGACCAGTAAGTTGAACAGAACAGAATTCATCATCGCGACCGCCGTCATCCTGTTCGCCGCCTTCTGCATGGGCTGGTTCGCCAATTGGCTGGCCCATCGCCTGTCCCGCGTGCGCCAAAGCGACGTAGCCGATCTGGACCGTATGAGCCAGGAGTTGCACGAGGCCGAAGAAACCCGCGATCAGGCCATCACCTATCTGCAGCAGCGCGAGGCCGAGCTGACCAACCAGCTGACCCAGACCGAGGCCGAGTTGGATGCCGCCATGGAAGGCCTGCGCGCGGCCCGGCAAGAGGCCGAGGAAATGCGCGGACGGATCAACAACGCGGATTGACCGGACCGACCCCGCGAATTTTCGCTCTGATGTAGGCGCCCTTACGCTATGTTCAGTACAGGCATGGGGAGGTCAGATGTCCAATCAACACACCACGTTCGAACAGTTCAAAAGCCTGCATTTCAGGTCCGAAGCCTTTGTGATCCCAAACCCGTGGGATGCTGGATCCGCCAGACTGTTGGCGAATATGGGCTTTGAAGCCTTGGCGACAACCAGCGCGGGCTTCGCCTTCTCGAAAGGCAAACGTGATTCCTGCTCGGAACTAAGTCGGGAAGAGGTTCTGGGCAACGCCCGGGACATCGTAGACGCCGTCCCCCTGCCCGTATCCGCGGACCTGGAAAGCGGTTTTGGCCGCGCGCCCGAAACCTGCGCCCAGACCATTCGACTGGCAGCCAAAACCGGTTTGGTGGGCGGGTCGATCGAAGATACCACGGGCGATCCTGATGCTCCGATCTATGACCTGCACGAGGCGGTTGACCGCATTCAGGCCGCTGCCGAGGCAGCATCGGATTTGCCCTTCTTTCTGACCGCGCGGGCGGAAAACTACCTCTGGGGCCGCCCGAACTTGGAGGATACCATCAAGCGGTTGCAACTGTTTTCCGAAGCAGGCGCAGACGTTCTCTATGCCCCCGGCCTGCCAGACATCGACGCCATCAGAACCCTGTGTCGTGAGGTCGACAAACCCGTAAATGTCGTGATGGGGTTGAGCGGCGCGCCCTTCTCGGTCCCTGAGCTGTCCGAGGCCGGCGTGCGGCGCATCAGCGTGGGTGGCTCGTTCGCGCGAGCTGCGTTTGGAGCGTTGAAACGCGCGGCGGAAGAGGTGAAATCGAAAGGCACATTCAGCTATTCGGCGGATGCAATCCCCGATGCCCAGATGGCCGGGCTACTGGCCCCAAAGCAATCGGATTGAGGCGGCCTACCAACGGGTCAGCGCGTCTTCGTCCTCATCTTTGGCAGCCACCCATTCGGCTCCGGAAGTGGTAATCTCTTTCTTCCAGAATGGGGCGCGAGATTTGAGGTAATCCATCAGATACTCTGCCGCCTCGAACGCGTCCTTGCGGTGGGGCGAGGCGGTTGCGACCATCATGATCCGGTCCCCCGGCGCCAGACGTCCATGCCGGTGAATCACCAGAACATCGCCCAACGACCATCGGGTCTGCGCCTCTTCTGCGATCTTGGTGAGGGCACGTTCCGTCATACCCGGGTAGTGCTCGATCTCCATGACGTCCAAGTCACCCGTCGCCAGATCGCGCACAACGCCGGTGAAAGTCACGATGGCTCCGTTTGCGGCATCGCCGTCGGCGAACGCATTGGCCTCGGCCCCCAGATCGAAGGGTGCCTCCTGAACAACGATGCGCATCTTAGCCACCCGTCATCGGCGGGAAAAACGCGACCTCGCGGACACCGGTCAGCGGGGCATCAAAATCCGACAGCTCTTGGTCCAGCGCCACGCGTAGGGCCGACAGGTCGGCAAAAGCAGCGGCGTAGCGATCTTCACGCGCGCTGAGTTCGGCAACCAGATCACTGACTGTTGCAGCCTGCGTTTCGACCTTCTCTTTCGGCAGGCCGATCCGTTCGCGCACCCAGGCGAAATACAGCACGTCCATCCGTTAGCTCTCCTTCAGGTGGGGCATGGCTTTACGTAGGTAGTCATAGCCCGTGATCAACGTCAGCGCCGCCGCGATCCACAGAAGCCACAGCCCGATGCGGCCCGACCAGAACATACCTTCAAGATGCCAGCGGATATGGTTCAAATCCTCGACCTGCCCCGTCAGCACCTGATCGATTATGGTGGGGTCCATGCCAAAGGTGGCCATCACAAAGTTGTGCTCAAAAATCCCCTGTGAAAACAGGATCGCAATCGCCACCATCTGCGCGGTGGTCTTCCACTTGGCCAGTTTGGTCACTTTCAGCGTTCCGGCGGTGTCACCCAGATATTCGCGCAGCCCCGAGACAAACACCTCGCGGAACAGGATCACGGTGGCGGGCAGGACCAGCCAAGGGGTCCAGTGTTCGGTCGAATAGCCCACAAGGATCATCAGCGCGATCACTACCATGGCCTTGTCTGCAATCGGATCCAGCATCGCTCCGATCTTGGTTTCCTGCTTCCATGCACGGGCCAGATAGCCATCAAACCAGTCGGTGATCGCAGCAGACAGGAACAGGATCAGCGCGAACCAGTCGGCATAGGGCCGGGTGAAATACAGAAACATCACGGCCAGACCGGGGGCGGCCAGCAGGCGCAGCACGGTCAGGATATTGGGCAGGTTCCACTTCATGGTTTGACCCTACATCGCGCGTGCAGGACAGAAAAGACAGGGCGTAGAAAAACATCACCAATCACAGCACCTTGGTCAATGCGCCGCAGCCCTTGGCCTTTGCGCGGTTTGCGGTCAGATTGCGCCGCAGACCAAAGGTGAAGCCCATGACCACTCATATCCGCACCGACCCCCGATCAAACCTGCTGGGCAGCGCCTGGATGGTGGGCGCGATGGCGGTTTTTGCGGTCGAGGACGCGCTGCTGAAATCCGCCGCCGCAGGTCTGCCGATCTGGCAGGTGCTGATCCTGTTCGGGCTGGGCGGGTCGGTGATCTTTGCCACAGTCGCGGCCCTGCGCGGCACCCGGCTGTTTCACCCCGACGTGCTGTCGCGCCCGATGCAGGTACGCGCCTGCTTCGAGATTCTGGGCCGGATGTTCTATGTGCTTGCCATCGCCTATACGCCGCTCTCGTCAGCAACGGTAGTCCTGCAGGCCACGCCTCTGGTCGTTGTCGCAGGGGCGGCGGTATTCTTTGGTGAAACCGTTGGCTGGCGCCGCTGGTGCGCCATTCTGATCGGCCTGATCGGCGTGGTGATCATCGTGCAGCCCACGGGCGACAGTTTCTCGGCCCTGTCGATTCTGGCGGTCCTCGGCATGATCGGGTTCGCAGGCCGCGATCTGTCCAGCCGTGCCGCGCCCGCGACGCTGAGCACCGAAGTACTGGGGTTCTACGGGTTCATCTGCGTCATCATCGCTGGGGGTCTGTTCTGGCTGTTCGAAGGCGGCCCTTTTGTTGCGCTCAGCCCCAGCCACAGCCTGCATGTTCTCGGCGCGGTGTCCTGCGGGGCGGTTGCCTATGCCTCGCTGATGAAGGCGATGCGCACGGGCGAAGTCTCATCGGTGACGCCGTTCCGGTATTCGCGCCTGCTGTTCGGGGTCGGGCTGGGCGTACTGTTCTTTGGAGAACGCCCAGATCAGACCATGTGGATTGGCAGTGCGCTGATCGTGGCCTCGGGGCTGTACATCCTGTGGCGCGGGCGGCGGGCCTAACCCTTGTCGTGGAAGAAATCGTAAACCTTCTGCGCCAACCCGGCTGAGATCCCCTCGACCGCTTTCAGATCCGCCAGATTGGCGCGGCTGACCGCCTTGGCGCTGCCAAAATGTGTCAGCAGGGCGCGTTTGCGGGCGGCCCCCACGCCGGGGATTTCATCTAGCGGCGTTGCCCCCACCGCCTTAGCCCGTTTGGCGCGATGGGTGCCGATGGCAAAGCGATGCGCCTCATCCCGCAGGCGCTGGATGAAATACAGTACCGGGTCGTTGCGTTTCAGTGCAAAGGGGCGCTGGCCGGTCCGATGGAATTCTTCCTTGCCATGATCGCGGTCGACGCCCTTGGCGACGCCGACCATGGGGATATCCTCGACCCCGTGCTCGACCATGATCTCATGCACCGCGCTGACCTGCCCCGCGCCGCCGTCGATCAGCAGCAGGTCCGGCCACAGGCCCTTGTCGCGATCCGGATCTTCCTTTTGCAAGCGGGTGAAACGGCGGGTCAGGACCTCTTTCATCATGCCGAAATCATCACCGGGTGTCAGATCATCGCCTCGGATGTTGAACTTGCGATAGGCGTTTTTCATGAATCCTTCGGGGCCTGCCACGATCATCCCGCCCACCGCATTGGTGCCTTGGATGTGAGAGTTGTCGTAGACCTCAATCCGCCCGGGCGGAGCATCCAGCTCAAACGCCTCAGCCACACCGCGCAGTAGCTTGGCCTGCGTGGCGCTTTCCGACATCCGCCGGGCCAGCGATTCCCGTGCGTTGCGCAGGGCACCGGCGACCAGCTCCTGTTTTTCACCGCGTTGCGGGACAAGGATTTCAACCTTGCGGCCCGCCTTCTCGGACAACGCCTCTTGCATCAGATCCGCATTTTCGATTCCGTCCGACAAGATCAACTGCCGCGGCGGTTCCTTGTTGTCGTAGAACTGGCCCAGAAAGGCCTCCATCACCTCAGCAGGCGATACGTCGGCCCCGACCCGAGGATAGAAGTCCTTGTTCCCCCAGTTCTGGTTGGCCCGGATAAAGAACACCTGAACACAAGCCTGTCCACTATCCATATACAGACCGATCACATCCGCCTCGGCCACGCCACGCGGATTGATGCCTTGGCTGGTCTGTACCTGCGTCAGCGCACGGATACGGTCGCGCAGACCAGCGGCGCGTTCAAACTCCATCGCCTCAGACGCGGCCATCATCTGTTCGGCCAGATCTTCCTGCACCTTGGTCGACCGGCCCGAGAGAAACCGTTCCGCATCGCGCACGCTTTCGCGATACCCCTCTTCCGAAATCAGCCCAACACACGGCCCCGAGCACCGCTTGATTTGATAGAGCAAGCAGGGCCGCGTCCGGCTGTCGAACATGGAATCCGAGCAGTTGCGCAGCAGAAAGGCTTTCTGCAACTGGTTCAGCGTCCGGTTCACGGCTCCGGCGCTGGCAAAGGGGCCGAAATACGCGCCCTTTTCCTTCTTCGCGCCGCGATGTTTCTTGATCTGCGGAAAGGCATGATCCTTGGCGACCAGAATGTTCGGGAAACTTTTGTCATCCCGCAGCAGCACATTGTATTTGGGCTTGAGCTGCTTGATCAGGTTCTGTTCCAGCAGCAGCGCCTCGGTCTCGGTCCGCGTGGTCAGGAACATCATCGAGGCGGTGGCGGCGATCATCTTCTCGATCCGGCCGGAATGCCCCGGGCGGGTGTAATTCGACACCCGCGCGCGTAGATTGCGCGCCTTGCCCACGTACAAAACACGGCTGTCCACATCCAGCATTCGATAGACTCCGGGCGAGCTGTCCAGCGTTTTCACATAGCGCTGGATACACGCGTAGCCGGTCGTCTGGGTGGCGGAATTCGGGTCGCTGCTGGCGGTCATGGCTTTCAGATATGATTCTCTGACCATGGCTGCAATCTTGCGCGCACCAGATCAAGCGAAAACAAATCCACCACTTCTGTGGATAACTGTGCAGATAACTTTCATGGCGCTCGGATTTTCCCTTGAATCCTTGCCCATTCGTTGATTTGCGTAAAAAATAGGCAAGATATTAACTATCTGTTTTTTAAAGATATTTTATCAAACTCGCGACAAGTGTATGAAAAATAATACAATTTTGTAACGCCTCGGTAACAGAAATGAGAGCAGTGCAAAACTTGCGTCGGATATGTCTATTCTACGCCCAGCACATCCGGCGTCTGCCACCCCAGATGCTGCCCACCATCCACGCACAAAAGCTGTCCGGTGACCGCATGGGCATCCAGAAAATAGCCGAGCGCGGCCGTGATATCCGAGGGGTTTGCGCCGCGTTCCAGAACGGTGCTTTCGCGCTGCGCCTTAAAGTGCTGCACGCTCTGCCGATGGCCCTGCAAGGTGGGGCCTGGGCCGATTGCGTTGACGCGGATGGCGGGCGTCAGCGCTTGTGCCGCCGTCCGGGTCAGGGCCCACAGGCCCATCTTGGCGATGGTGTAAGACATGAATTCCGGGGTCAGCTTGCGCACCCGCATGTCGACCATGTTGACGATCAGGCCCGTGGCCTGCGGCTCTCCCATCGCGTCCGGTTCCGGCTGCAGCCCCTGTTCGGCCATCGCCTGCGTCAGAACGAAGGGCGCGCGCAGGTTGCTGTCGAGATGCCGGTCCCAGCTTTGCCGGGTTGCGGTTTGAATGTTGTCATATTCAAAGATCGAAGCGTTGTTCACCAGACAGGTAATCGGCCCACCCAGCGCCTGCGCCGCACGGGGCAGCAGGGCGCTGACTTGTGCCTCGTCCAGCAGATCGGCCTGCAGCGCAACCGCGTTGTTGCGGCCCAGTGCCTGTATCTCGGCCACTATGTCCTGCGCTGGTGCCTCGGACGTGGCATAGTGCACCGCCACATCGTAACCGCGCTGCGCCAGATACAGCGCCATGGCCCGTCCCAGCCGTATTCCGGCCCCTGTCACCAACGCTCGGGTCATCGGATGGCTCCTCCGGTCAGGTCACGCCAGCAGGCTGACGATGTAGATCACATAAAGCAGCGTCAGGATCAGGCCCCAGGTCCGCGTGATGTCGCGCTTGAAGAACACGAACGGCATCAGCAACAGCGACGCACCCAGCATGACCCACAGATCGAAGCGCAGGAATTCCGGGTCCACGGGGATGCGACCGAACAGCGTGGCAATGCCGATGATGGCCAGAAGGTTGAACATATTCGACCCGATGACATTGCCCAGCGCCACATCCGCCTGCCGGCGCAGCGCGGCCATCACGGTGGTCGCCAGTTCGGGCAGAGAGGTCCCCACCGCAATCAGCGTCAGCCCGATCACCGTTTCGCTGACCCCATAATCGCGGGCGATGATGGTCGCGTTGTCCACCAGCAGATGCGCCCCCATCGGCAAGCCGATCAGGCCCAGGATCAGGTAAACCGACACTTTCCAATAGGGCATGTCGGGGTCGGCCTCTTCCAGCCCGTCAAGATCGTCATCATCAGCGCAGGCCTCTCCACAAGCCTTACGATGGGCCTTGGCCTCGCGGAAGGCATTCAGCAGCACCAGACCCAGCGCCGCCAGCAAAATCGCCCCGCTGAGCAGGTTGAACACGCCGCAAAAGGCCAGTCCGATAAACAGGACCGAGGCCATCAGCATGAAGACATAGTTCTTGCGGCTGTCGCATTCGCTTGTGTGCAGCGTCGCTAGCAGCGCGGGCAAGCCCAGCACCAGCAGGATATTTGCGGTGTTCGACCCCACCACGTTGCCCAGCGCAATACCCGGCGCGTTTTCCTGAATGGCGCTGATTGCGATCAGCAACTCAGGGGCCGAGGTGCCAAAGGCCACAATGGTCAGACTGACGATCAGCGCAGGCACGCCCAGACGCAGGCTCAGGTTCACGGCCCCACGGACCAGAGCATCACCGGCCAGCAGCAGGATCAACAGGCCCAGACCTGAATACAGCCACGCCGTCATCCGCGTCCCCTCTTTTCACAAGGACAGGGGCCCTTGCCGATCCGGAAACGCCCGCAGCGCGGGCATTTCGCTGAACTCAGCCGTTTCTGCCCCGGAAAGCGCAGTTTGCCGAACATGGCCAGAACGCCCATGCCGATCAGAAAGAGGGTGACGGCTTTGATGATCACGCTACAACCCGAACCGCGCAAAGGCCGCGCGTTCCTCAAGACCGGCAATCGCATCTTCCGCCAGCGTGGCACCGAACCGCGACCAGATCGGTTTGCGCATTCCGTACCGGCGGAACTTGATCTTCTCGCCGAACCGCTCCTGCATCTTCGGTTTCAGATGCGCGATCCCGTCGATCAAGCCCAGTTCCTGCGCGCGGCGGGCCAGCCAGACCTCGCCGTTGAACAGATCGGTATTGGCGTCCAGCTTGCCCTCGCGCCGGGTTTTGACATGGGTGATGAAGTTCTCATGGATATCGCCCAGCAGAACCTTGAGCCGCGCAACATCTTCTTTCTTCTCGGGCGCAAACGGGTCCAGCATCGACTTTGATGTGCCTGCTGTATGCACGCGGCGCTCGAACCCTTGCCGCGCCAGAAAGACATGCGCGCCGAAGCCTGACGAGATCACCCCGATCGAGCCCAGAACCGAGCTGTCATCCGCATAAATCTCATCCGCCGCAGCCGCCAGCCAGTACCCGCCCGAGGCGGCAACATCCTCGACAAAGGCATAAACGGGGATGTTCAACTCTTCTGCCAGCCGCCGGATACGCGCCCCGATCAGTGAGCTTTGCACCGGTGAGCCGCCGGGCGAGTTGACCTCAAGCGCGACGGCCACAGGCTTGCCTTTGCGAAAGGCTTTTTCCAGCACCGGCGCCAGCGCAGTGGCATTCATAGACCCACGCCCGGCCATTCCGATGGCACCAGACAGACGGACCACGGCCACAAAGGGCTGCTTTTTCAGGAACGGCAGGCTTAGTTTCATGGAAGCCGATGTAGAGCGCGCCCAAGCCGTTAACAAGGGACCGGCGGGACCATAAACGCGACGTGAACCAATTTCCCACACCTCATGGGCAAAAATGCAACGCCCTAGCTGCGGATGCGCCAGCCGGTTTTGAAGATCCAGCCGATCACCGCAAGGCACAGCCCGGTGAAGGCGAGGATAGCCAGAAGGCTCCAGAAGATCGGCACATCTGCGATGCCGTAGAAGGACCAGCGGAAGCCGGAAATCAAGTATACGACAGGGTTGAACAGGGTGATCGTCTGCCATACGGGCGGCAGCATCGAGATGGAATAAAACGTCCCCCCCAGAAAGATCAGGGGCGTGACGATCAGTTGCGGGATCAGCGACATCTGTTCGAAATTGCTGGCCCAGATGCCGACGATAAAGCCCAGCAGCGAAAAGCTGAGGCAGGTCAGCACCAGGAAGGCCACCATCGCCAACGGGTGCTCGATCCGTATATCCACAAAGAACGTAGCGGTTATCAGAATCACCACCCCCACGAATAGCGCCTTGGTCGCCGCCGCGCCGACATAACCGATCACGATCTCTATGAAATTGACCGGTGCCGAAAGCAGCTCATAGATCGTGCCCAGAAACTTGGGGAAATAAATGCCGAACGACGCGTTCGAGATCGCCAGCATCACCACCGACAACATGATCAGCCCCGGCACGATGAACGCCCCGTATGAGACCCCCTCGACCTCTTGAATCCGGCTGCCAATGGCGGTGCCGAAGACCACGAAATAGAGCGACGTGGACAGGACCGGCGACAGAAAGCTCTGAGCCAGAGTGCGGAAGAACCGGGCCATTTCGAACCGGTAGATGGCGGCAATGGCGGACCAGTTCATGCGGGCTCTCCCGAGACAAGATTGACGAAGATCTCTTCAAGGCTCGACTGCCGTGTCTGCACATCGCGTAGCACCAACCCGGCCTGCGCCACATCGTTCAGCAACGTGGTGATCCCGGTGCGTTCAGCGTTGGTATCATAGGTATAGATCAGCACATCTCCATCGCCATTCAGTGCAAGATGATGTTCCGAGAGGCTGTCGGGAATGGCTGGGATCGGGTCGGTCAGCATCACTTCGATCTGCTTTTTGCCCATCTGCGCCATCAGGGTGTCCTTGTCCTGCACCAGCAGCAGTTCACCCTTGTCGATGACGCCAACGCGGTCGGCAATCGCCTCGGCTTCTTCGATGTAGTGGGTGGTCAGGATGATGGTCACGCCTGCCTGTTTCAGCTCGGCCACGATCTCCCACATATCCTTGCGCAGCTCGACATCGACCCCGGCGGTGGGTTCATCCAGAAACAGCACGCGCGGCTCATGCGCCAGCGCTTTGGCGATCAGCACCCGGCGTTTCATCCCGCCCGACAGCTCCTTGATCGCATTGCGCCGCTTGTCCCACAGCGACAGCTTGCGCAGGATTTCCTCGATCCGGGCATTATCGCGCCCGTGACCAAACAGACCGCGCGAGAAGCGGACGGTGTTCCAGACCTTCTCGAACGGCTCCAGCGCGATTTCCTGCGGCACAAGCCCGATCATCTTGCGGGCGGCGCGGAACTCGGTCTGGATATCATGTCCACCCACAGTGACCGACCCCGAGGTCGGCGTGGTGATCCCGCATACAGTCGAGATCAGCGTCGTCTTGCCCGCGCCATTGGGGCCCAACAGCGCCAGAATCTCACCTTCCTCAATGTCCAGAGTCACGCCTTTGAGCGCCTCAAAGCCATCGGCATAAGATTTGCGCAAATCCCGGATCGATAGAATGGTTGTCATGTGGCCCCTCGTTCTGACCTCGCAACCTATCGCGCCCAAGGGGCCGGGAACAGCCCCTTTACGCACAGCGCCCTGCGCGCCTGCGCACGCGCTAGTCGCGGCCTGTCAAACGCCCCAGCCAGCCCGCTTTGGCGTCACTTTCGGGGGCGTCCTCCTCCAGTTCGGGATCATCGAAATGCGCCTGCAGATTGGCAAAGAACTGATCCGCCATCTTTCTGGCAAACCCGTCGATCAGACGGCTGCCCAGCTGCGCCAGTTTACCGCCGACCTTGGCCTCGACCTCATAGCTCAGAACCGTGCCGCCCGTGTCCGAGGGTTCCAGCGTCACATGCGCGCTGCCCTTGGCAAAACCCGCCGCACCGCCCTTGCCTTCTCCGGCGATGGTCAGGCGCTGGGGTTCAACCATGTCGGACATGACGACCGTGCCCTTGAAGGTGGCCTTCACCGGGCCAACCTTTTGCACCACCTTGGCCTCATAGCCGTCTGCCGGATTGCCCGTGATCTCTTGCGCGCCGCCGATGCAGGCTTTCAGCACCTCGGGGTCCAGCAGGGCGCTGTAGACAGCGGCGGGCGAGGCCTGAATTTCACGCGTATCGTTCAGCTGCATCAAAAGACCTCTTTCACAATTCTGCACCCGACCTAGCCCCGAAACGGCGGCGCAAGCAACCCATTTGCCATCGCGCTTCATTCTCTGCTTGCAATCAATAACCCGGGACGAAACCCTGACCCGCAGGAGGACCCCATGCTGGCAGGTTTGCGCATCATCGAATTCGAAGGCCTCGGCCCGGCCCCATTTGCCGCCATGATGCTTGCGGATATGGGGGCCGACGTTATCACCATCCACCGCAAAGGCGGCGCGATCACCCCCGGCATGCCTGAACGCTCGCTGCTGGATCGCGGCAAACGCTCGATCGCGCTGGACCTGAAAGATCGCGAAGACCTGAGCATCGCCAAACGCCTGATCACCACCGCCGACGCGCTGATCGAAGGCTTTCGCCCCGGCGTGATGGAGAACTTGGGCCTTGGCCCCGAACCCTGCCACCAGATCAACCCCAAAATGGTCTATGGCCGCATGACCGGCTGGGGGCAGCACAGCCCTCTGTCGGAAACCGCTGGCCATGATCTGAACTATATCGCCATGTCGGGCGCCCTATGGTACGCTTCACAACCTGATCAGCCACCCCAGACACCGGCCACGCTGGTCGGCGATATCGGCGGCGGCGCGATGTATCTGGTGGCCGGTCTTCTGGCCGGGCTGCTCAACGCGCAACGCACCGGCAAAGGCACAGTGGTCGACGCCGCCATCTATGACGGCTCGGCCCATATGATGAACCTGCTGATGAGCCTGCGCCAAACCGGCAACCTGTCAGACACCCGTGGCCAAAGCCTGCTGGACGGCCCCCATTGGAGCCGCACCTACACCTGCGCCGATGGCGGCCACATTTCGGTACAATGCCTGGAGCCCAAGTTCTACGCCTGCTTTCTGGATCTGCTGGGCCTCTCAGAAGACCCCGACTTCGCCCAACAATACGACCCCTCTTACTGGCCCCGGCTGACAGACCGGCTCAAGTCCCTGTTCGCCAGCCAACCCCGCGACCACTGGACAGCCCTTTTTCAAGGCACCGACGCCTGCGTCGCCCCGGTCCTGTCCCCGAACGAAGCGCAAGCGCATCCGATGAATACCGCCCGCCAAACATGGATCGACTCCGACGGAACAAAACAAGCCGCCGCCGCCCCACGCTTCTCGACCCACGACTGGCACCCCAAACCCAGCCCCAAACGCGGCGAGCACGCACAGGACATCCTGAACGAACTCCCGCCCGCTTCATCTGGCTAAAAATATCCCGGGGGTGAATTGGCCGCAGGCCAAGAGGGGGCTGGCCCCCTCGCCTGGCTCACCGCCCGCGCACCGTATCGATCATCAACTGAACATTCTCAGGATCCGCATCCGGCGTAATCCCATGCCCCAGATTGAAGATATGCGGCCCCTTCGAGAACGCCTCGACAATCGCGCGCGTCTCATCCACCAGCGCTTGTCCACCGGTCACCATATGGGACGAGGCCAGATTGCCCTGCACGCAGCCATCGACCTGCACATGCTTTGCCGCCCAATCCGGCGACACGGAATTGTCCAGCGCCACGCAATCGACACCCGTGGCCTTGGCAAAGCCGACATATCCCTCACCCGCCTCGCGCGGGAAGCCGATCACCGGAATACCCGGATGCCGGGCCTTGATGGCCTGCGTGATCACCCGGCAGGGCTCAACAGCGTATTTCTGGAACGCCTCGCCCTTCAAAGATCCCGCCCAGCTGTCGAAAATCTTGACCACCTCGGCCCCGGCCTCGATCTGGGCCGACAGATATTCGATTGTTGCCAGAGTAATCCGATCCAGCAGAGCCTCGAACAGAACGGTGTTTTCTTCACGCAACGCGTGCGCAGGCCCCTGATCCGGCGTACCACGCCCGGCGATCATATAGGTGGCCACTGTCCACGGCGCGCCTGCGAAACCGATCAGAGTGGTCTCGGACGGCAATTCCCGCGACAGGATGCGCACGGTCTCATAGATCGGCGAGAGCGTCTCGTGGATATCCTCAACCGGTTTCAGCGCATCGAAATCCGATTGCTGCGTGATCGTCGACAGGCGTGGGCCTTCGCCGGTGACAAACCACAGATCAGCGCCCAGCGCTTGCGGCACCAACAGGATATCGGCAAACAGGATCGCCGCATCAAAGCCATAGCGGCGGATCGGCTGCAAGGTGACCTCGGCTGCAAGCTCGGGGTTGTAACACAGCGACAGGAAATCCCCAGCCTGCGCACGGGTCGCGCGATATTCGGGCAGATAGCGCCCGGCCTGACGCATCATCCAGATCGGTGGAACGTCCTGAACCTCGCCCGCCAGCGCCCGCAGCAATGTCTTTGTCTCGGCCATGTCTGTCCCCAATCTTCTGGTCTGGCGCAACGCGTCGGCCCTCAGTGGCAATTTGTCAAGCTCTGCCCCCATTGTCAGGGCAATGTGACGCGACTAAAGCTGTGCGCATGACTCTTGCATTGCCCACCCCCGCCTCGCCTCTCAAAATCGGTACCCGTGGATCGCCGCTGGCGCTGGCACAAGCGCATGAAACGCGCGCGCGTCTGGGCAAGGCGTTCGACCTGCCCGAAGACGCGTTCGAGATCGTGGTGATCAAGACCACCGGCGACAACCGCGCCATGATCGATGCGGACCGACCGCTGAAAGAGATCGGCAACAAAGGTCTTTTCACCAAGGAAATCGAAGAGGCGATGCTGAAGGGCGAGATCGATATCGCCGTGCATTCGACCAAGGACATGCCGGTGGAACAGCCCCAAGGGCTGGTGCTGGACACGTTCCTGCCGCGCGAAGATGTGCGCGATGCGTTTATCTCTCGCAGCCTGAATTCCATTCACGATCTGCCGCAGGGCGCGGTGGTCGGCACCTCGTCGCTGCGGCGGCGGGCGCAGCTGCTGAACCGCAGGCCCGATCTGAACGTGGTCGAGTTTCGCGGCAACGTGCAAACCCGGTTGAAGAAACTGGCCGATGGCGTGGCCGATTGCACCTTTCTGGCCATGGCCGGGCTGCGCAGGCTGGATATGAAAGACGTCCCCGCCACCGCCATCGCGCCCGAGGATATGCTGCCCGCCATCGCCCAAGGCACCATCGGGATCGAACGGCGCAGCGATGACAGCCGCGCCGCCGAGATGCTTGCGGCCATTCATCATGTGGAAACCAGCCAGCGCCTTGCTGCCGAACGCAGCCTTCTGGCCGGGCTCGACGGGTCCTGCGAAACCCCGATTGCCGGACTGGCCGAGATTCGCGACGGACAGCTGCACCTGCGCGGCGAAGTTCTGCGTCCTGATGGATCCGAGGCGATCAACGAAGAAGCTTCAGGCCCCGCCGAGGACGGGCACGCATTGGGCCGCACCATGGCCGAATCGCTGCTGAAACAGGCCGGTCCCGGTTTCTTCGACTGGCGCTGATTTACTAATTTCGCGTTAATGTGAACTGGATCACTGTCGCCCGAAAGGCGATGGTGCAGTATGAAGTTATTCCGATGAGGGTAGAAGGTCGGTCTCGAATATATCGAAAGTTTTAGCCCGTTTTGTTTTAGATAGTATTCGAGGGGGCGAGATTGTTCCTTTTGTCCGATTGAAGCGGGGCGCGGCTAATTTCAGGCCGTGCCCCGTTTTCCTGTTCGCGAACTGATCCCTGAAACCACGCCACCGCGCTATTCTGCGGCTTTGCGCGCGCCATTGTGGTGGGTGAACATGGCCGACCCGGGCTGCGCCTCGGCCCGAAAATCTGCGATACGGCCCGGCAGCGACCGGTAGAAAGCCTCAAGTCCCGGCTCGACCGCTGCGGATAACGCGCGGCATTCATCGCAGAGCGCAGCAATAGCGGCTTGTGGTTCGCGCCCGCGAATCGCAATCAACAGGCGGGAATGGGCCGCATTGAGGGCCTGAAACTCTGCCCCCTGAGCAAGATCGCGGTTTCCGACCAGAAGGTAGACCGGCTCGGGTTCACTTTTGCCTTTCAGATCGACAAGCCCGGCCTCCAGCAGCGCCAGGTCGGATTTGGCCACCCGCTGGACCGAGCGGGACACGAGAATATCGTAATCCACATGCCGGCAGTTCTGTTCGATGCGGGCCGCAACATTCACCACATCGCCGATCACCGTATAGTTAAAGCGCCGCCGCGATCCGATATTGCCGACACAGGCTGCGCCCGTCGCACAACCAGTTGCCAGGGCGATCGGCGGGCGCCCCCGCATGATGGGCGACGCGTTAAACGTCGTCAGTGCGGCACGCATCTTCAGCGCGGCCCAGGCGGCACGGCACGGGTGATCCTCAACCGGCAGGGGTGCGTTCCAGAATGCCATGACCGCATCGCCGATGAACTTGTCGATGGTGCCCCGTTCGACCAGAATCTGATCGCCGATCTCCGAGAACAGCTCGTTCAGCAGCGTCACAAGATCGGTGGCCGAAACCGATTCCGACAAGGGCGTGAACCCGCGAATATCCGAAAACATCACGGTGATTTCCTGCGTCTCTCCCCCCAGCAGCAGCTGATGGCCGTTGGCCTCCATCTCATCAAGGATTTCGGGGGCGACGTAATGCGAGAATGTCTGGCGGATCACCCGCTTTTCGCGCTCGGTCGAGGCAAACAGGTATCCGGCCAGCAGCCCAAAATTGGCCATTCCACCCGCCAGCGGGAAGGTGGCATCAAACAGCACCGACTGGTTCTGAAACGCCAGCCAGCTGATCGCCATCACCGCCGCCGCCGCCACCCCGCCCGCGACAAAGGACGCCACCGCGCCAAAGCTGGACATGACCACCGTCACCACCACGCCAAGGATCACAAAGGCCAGCAGCTCAAGCGCCGAGGTCACATCGGACCGGTTGAGCATATCTCCCAGCAAGATCTGCTCGATGATCTGAGCGTGGATTGACACTCCGGGCACGGATTCGCCCAATGCCGTTTCGCGCATGTCGAACAGGCCCGCCGCCGAGGTCCCGACCAGAATGATCCGGCCCTCAATCTCGGCCCGCAGCGCGGGGTTGTCCCCCTGTTGCATCACGTCATAGGCCGACAGGTACAGACCCGGGTTGTCGCGCCGATAGCGCACCCAGATCTCACCCTGCTCGGTGGTGGGCAGCAGAAACTCTCCGATCCCCACGCTCAGCATGATGCCGACCTCGTCCTGTGACCCCTCGGCAAAGATGACGGGTTCTCCGATCGCCACCCGCAGCGCCTCGATCCCCAAGGCGGGCAAAACACCATCCGGCCCGGACCACAGCACCGGCACCCGCCGCACGACGCCCAGCCCGCCGATCGGCGACACGTTGACCCCGCCGATCCCGGCTGCGTCCTGCCCCAGCGGCGGGGCCAGCGATGTCCAGTGGTCGACACGCACCAGTCCCGCCGCGGGGTTTTCACCGATTTCAACCAGCCCGGCCTTTGGCACAACCGGGGCACCGCTGTCGGACTGCCGTGCCGCGACACCCAGAACGACCGGCCAGTTGGCCATCTCGGCCCCAAATCTAACATCGTTGTCCAGATCGCGGGCTGCCTGATCCAGCCGGACGAGTCCGGCCAACGCGGGGTCCTGCAGCAACCGCGCGGGGGAATACCTGTCGGGTTCGGCGAACAGCACGTCGAACGCAATCGCAGCAGCGCCGTAGTCACCCAGACGCGCGACCATCTGTGCCAGTTGCGTCCGGGGCCACGGCCATTGACCCCATTCCGCCAGCGATTTTTCATCAATGTCGACGACCCGCACCGGTAGGTCCGGATCGTAGCTGCGTGGCGCCACCCGCTGAAGGACATCGAAGTAAATCAGCCGCGACATCTGCACCGGATAGGGGTCCATGACCCGGACGAAGCAGCCGAGCAGTATCAGCCCCAACCCCACCAGTCGAAATGCCAGACGTCTGCCAAGTTTCTCTTTGATTTTACCCACCACACTCGCCTCCCTGGCGCCGGGGGAAAGGGAAAATACGCTACCAGCCCGCCGTTGCGGTCACGCCGCCCGCCGTCGCGGTGGCCTGAGCACCCGAACCGCCACCAGTTGGACTGGCCGAAACACTCACTCCGCCATCGGAACCAATCTCGGATCTGGTCGAGCCCTGCGCATTTGCCGAAGCGCTTGCCCTTGCCGGTTCCGAACGTTCGGGTGCACGCCGCTCGCGGGCTGGCGGGTCGGAACGCACCTCGGCCCTTTGCGGCGATTCCGGACGTGGTTCGGCCGATCGCCTCGGTGCCACAGCGACGTCACCGGCACAGCCCTCAGCACTCACCTGAAATTGCGGCAGAAGGTCTTTCTGCGACTGGATGAACGGGAACCCGCCCTTCAGAGCCTTGTCATATTGTTGCTGATCCGCAGCGCGCCCCACCTGCCCGCCGGGGGCGGTGGCAAACATGCTGCACTGACGACTGGCCGATCGGCAGGACCCGCGCCGCCCGCACATCTGGACGGTGCCTTCGATCACCAGCATGGCGCTCTGATTCTGTGAGGTGATCCACATATCGAATGTCGTGCCCCGCACCGCCATCGTCGCCGTCGGGGTCTTGATCGAATAAGCGCGTTTTCTGCTTTTGCCCGAGATAAAACGGAAACTGCCCCCCAGCGCCCGAACCGTAAAGTTCTTCGCCTTGCGATTCCCGCGCAGCATGGAAACATCCAGAACCATCCGCGCATTGGGGCCAACCGCGATCTTGGTTTCATCAACAAACACCAGCTGAACCACGCCCGACCCGTTGGTCGCAATGGCGTCACCCGACTCGACCTCCATCCCCTCACGCAGCCGAATGGTCTTACCGGCCCGAGTGACATCAGCGCCTTGCTTGACGCTTAGAACTTTCCCGATTGATGCAGACGTCGACGCCGGAATCGTCGACAGGACGATGAAAACAAAAAACAATCTTAACCAGGCCAAAACCAGTTCCCTTTCCCCCAAAAAGGTTTCTGTTGGGGTCCAAACCGCCCCGAGCCCGATATCTGTCCCTCAGAAAGTTAATTCTGTTTAGTCGTGGAATTTAATAAATCTAAGCAAATATGCGCCATAACGAGTCTGTTTTGCAAGTTTTCGGTTTTGCCCGGCTTGGTTCGAATGTGGTTTCTGAGCGGACACGCCCCATCACGGATGGCCATCAGAGCATCCGAGCGCCGTTTGGCGGCTCAGAAAATTGCGACCAGCCGGGAAAATCGCCTTGTATCCGGACGACATGCAAGGATATACCCGCCAACGGAGACGTGGCCGAGTGGTCGAAGGCGCTCCCCTGCTAAGGGAGTAGGCGGGAAACCGTCTCGAGGGTTCGAATCCCTTCGTCTCCGCCATCAACTTTTCGCAAGGCGAAATGCAAACGGCATCCCGACTATTAAGCGGTAGCCGCTTCAAAGAAACGACGAAAGTCCGCTAAGTTCCGGATATCCCGCCGAATCCGCCATCGCCTTTTGACAATCGCGCCACCCGTGGCGACGCGATCATTCGAGTTTCTTCAGAAATCCAGGTTTTCCACGCTCAGCGCGTTTTGTTGGATGAACTCGCGGCGCGGCTCTACCACGTCGCCCATCAGTTTGGTGAACAGATCGTCGGCCTCAACCATGTCGTCGACGCGGACCTGCAGCAGCGTGCGCGCATCCGGGTCCAGCGTGGTTTCCCACAACTGGTCGGGGTTCATCTCACCCAGACCTTTGTAACGCTGCAGCGAGAGGCCCTTTTCGCCTTCTTCCAGAATCGCGCGCAGCAGGTCCAGTGGGCCGTGGATGGACTGCATTCGATCGCGGCGCACCAGCGTAGCGGGAGTGTTGTAGACCTCTTGCAGGCTTTGCGTGAACGACCCGGTCTTGCGCGCCTCGCCAGAGCGCAGCATGGGGCCGTCGAGCGTGCGGACCTCTTCGACGCCGCGCAGGATGCGGGCTAGACGGATGCCATGATCCTGCGTGATGCGGCCCTGCCAGCCGCGTTCGTATTCCAACGCGATCAGGTCGAGGCGGGCGGCGACCTTGTCGGCGACGCCCTGAAGGTCGGCGTCAACCGCGCCCGGGACGAAAGCTCCGGCGACCGCGGCCTGTTCCAGAATGTGGCGCGGGTAATGCGTCGGGAAGGCGTCCAACACCCGTTTCAACTGCCGCGCTTCGTCGACCACGCGGGTCAGGTCTTGGCCAATGATCTCTTCGCCGGAACCCAGTTTCAGCACCGCGCCCTCGACGCCCTGATGGATCAGGTAGTCATCCAGCGCAGCTTGGTCTTTCAAGTAAACCTCTGATTTACCACGAGAAACCTTATAGAGCGGTGGCTGCGCGATATAGAGATACCCGCCCTCGATCAGCTCGGGCATCTGGCGGTAGAAGAAGGTCAGCAGCAGCGTCCGGATATGCGCGCCGTCCACGTCGGCGTCGGTCATGATGACGATCTTGTGGTAGCGCAGCTTTTCGATGTTGAACTCGTCGCGGCCAATGCCGGTGCCCAGCGCCATCACCAAATTGCCGATTTCCTGCGACGACAGCATCCGGTCAAACCGGGCACGTTCGACGTTCAGGATTTTCCCGCGCAGGGGCAGCACCGCCTGCGTCAGCCGATCCCGACCGGTCTGGGCTGATCCACCCGCGGAATCCCCCTCGACCAGAAAGACTTCAGTCTTCGACGGGTCCTTCTCGGAACAGTCTTTCAGCTTCCCAGCCAGATAGTTCACATCCATCGCCGTCTTGCGGCGGGTCAGTTCGCGGGCCTTGCGCGCAGCCTCACGCGCCAAGGCGGCTTCGATGATCTTGCCGACAATAGTCTTGGCCTCGTTGGGGTTCTCCTCGAACCACTCGGCCAGTTTCTCATTCATCAGACCTTCGACGGCCGGGCGCACCTCGGAGCTGACCAGTTTGTCCTTAGTCTGCGACGAGAACTTGGGATCGGGCACTTTGACCGACAACACACAGGTCAGACCTTCGCGCGCGTCATCGCCGGTAAAGCTGACCTTCTCCTTTTTCGCGATCCCGCTGGACTGCGCGTAGTTGTTGATCGTCCGCGTCAGCGCGCCCCTGAAACCGGCCACATGCGTCCCGCCGTCCCGCTGCGGGATGTTGTTGGTAAAGGGCAGCACCGTCTCGTGATAGCTGTCGTTCCACCACATGGCGATTTCCACGCCGATGTCGTCGCGCTCACCCTTGATATAGATCGGTTCGGGCATCGCAGCGGTCTTGGACCGGTCGAGGTATTTAACGAACTCCTTGACGCCGCCCTCGTAGAACAGTTCGGTCTCAAGCCGTTCGGCGGGCCGTTCATCGATCAGAATGATCCGCACACCCGAGTTCAGAAACGCCAGTTCGCGCAGGCGCTTTTCCAGCGTCTCGAACGAATACTCGAGGTTCGAAAACGTATTGGTCGAGGCCAGAAACCGCACCTCGGTGCCGGTCTGATCGCCGCACTCACCGATCACTTTCAAATGCTCAGCCGTCTCACCGCCCTCAAAACGGGCAATGTGTTCCTTGCCGTTGCGCCAGACGCGCAGTTCCAGCCAATCGGACAGCGCGTTCACCACCGAAACGCCCACGCCGTGCAGGCCGCCCGACACCTTGTACGAGTTGCTATCGAACTTCCCGCCCGCATGAAGCTGGGTCATGATGACCTCGGCGGCCGACACGCCCTCTTCCGGGTGAATATCGACCGGGATTCCGCGCCCGTTGTCGCTGACCGAAACGCTGGAATCAGCATGGATTTTTACGGTCACATGGTCGGCGTGACCGGCCAGCGCCTCGTCAATTCCGTTGTCGACAACCTCATACACCATATGGTGCAGACCCGAGCCGTCATCGGTGTCGCCGATATACATGCCAGGGCGCTTGCGGACGGCCTCCAACCCTTTGAGAACTTTGATGGAATCGGCGCCATATTCCTGGGGTGCCTGTGCGTCTTCGGACATGCCGTGAGTACCTATATTATTTTCGTAACTTATACGTTCTCTGGTGGGGATTGTCACGCGCTCCCCCAAGATTTTGTGTGTCTTGGGGGCAGGCCGGCAGATCAGAGCCGGTCGAGATCGGCAGCGATATCTTCGGCGATAGCCTGCGCATCCACATCGCTGCGCTCGGCCGACAGACGCAGGCCCAGAATGTCGGACTGATAGCGCGCCGCCAGCCGGTCGGGATCGTGATCCGGGCCGATCTGACCCGCCGCCTGCGCGCGCCGGAACAGGGTGGCAAAGCACTCTTTCATAGCCGCCATATGCCCGCGCGCCTGATCGGCCAGATCGTGATCCTTGGCGCGCAATTCGGCAAAGGTCTTAGCCAGCATACAGGCCCGAGCGTCTGCCCCCGCGATCACCAGCAGCGGCTGCGCCTTAAGCGCGGCCAGCGGCCCGAGTTCTTCCGCCAGCGCCATCAGACGCGCCACGCCATCCTGCGCATAGCGGTCCATCGCCAGCGCATAAAGCGCATCCTTGGACCCGAACGCCGCATAAAAGCTGCCGGGCTTCAGTTTCAACTCGCGCTCAAGGTCCTTCAGCGACGTGCCCGCCCAGCCCTGACACCAAAAGATATCGCGCGCCTGTTCGATCAGGGCATCCCGGTCATAGGAAGGTTTGCGGGGCATGGTCATCACCAATTCTTGAACGTCCGCTCAAATATATACTTGAGTGATCGCTCAATAAACCCTATTTCTGTCTCATCGCGCCAAAATCAGGAGTTTTGACATGGCAAACTTCCCGTCCCACGACCTCGAAACCGCCCCAGAAGGGTCCAAACCGCTGCTGGAAAAGTCACAAGCCGCCTTAGGCCGCCTGCCCGGCCTGCACAAGGTCATGGCCGAAAGCCCGCAACATCTTGAGGGCTATCAGGTTCTGCACCACCTCTTCACACAGACCGATTTCGACAATGACGAGAAAACCGTGGTCTGGCAGACCATCAACGTGGAAAACGAGTGCCATTATTGTGTACCCGCCCATACCGGCATCGCCAAGATGATGAAGGTCTCGGACGACATCACCGAAGCGCTGCGTAACGAAACACCGCTGCCCTCGGCCAAGCTTGAGGCGCTGCGCACCTTCACCCTGCAGATGATGCAGACCCGCGGCAACGTGACCGACGAACAGCTGCAGGCCTTCTTCGACGCTGGTTACTCGCACCGCGCGGTTCTGGACGTTGTGCTGGGTCTCGCACAGAAAACCATGTCGAACTACGTCAACCACATGGCACAAACGCCGGTGGACGAGGTGATGCGCGGCTTCCTGTGGGAACGTAAAGTCGGCGAGCCCGCCTAAGCCACGACCGAGCCCTCACCGCTGTCACTAACGATCAACGTCTGGGCCCGGTCTCCCAATTCTGCAAACAACTCAGGCCCGGTGCCCGTCATCCAGGCCTGAGCACCCAGCGCGCAAATCTCGTCATACAGTGCCGCCCGCCGCCCCGCATCCAGATGGGCGGCCACCTCATCCAACAACACAATCGGCGGCGCGCCAACCATCCCCGCCAAAGCTCGTGCGTTAGACAGGATCAGCGACACCAACAACGCCTTTTGCTCTCCAGTTGAACAATCCTTGGCAGGAACCCCCTTGGCAGCAAAAACACCATACAGGTCCGACCGATGCGGCCCCACCAAGGTGCGTCCCGCCGCCAGGTCTCGAAAACGACTTTCATTCAACGCCTCGCGCAGGTCGCCCTCGGTCTTGGGCATCGCACCCTCGGTCTGCACCAACTCCAGATCAGCAGAGGGAAACGCCGTTTCCGCCTGATCCTGCGCCCCGCGCAAATGCTCCAACGCCGCCAGACGGGACGCGTGAATGCGATACCCCATCTCGGCCATTTGCCCCTCTAGCGCTGCATACCAATGCGCGTCCCGCACCTGCTCTTTCAGCAGGCGGTTGCGTTCCCGCATGGCTTTTTCATAGGTCAGAGACGTCTCGGCGTGCGCGGGATCAAAGCTCAGCGCGATGCGGTCCAGAAACCGCCGGCGTCCCTCTGCCCCCTCAATCCAGAGCCGATCCATCGATGGAATCAACCAAACAACCCGCGCCAGCCGCCCCAGATCAACCTGTGTCGCAGACTTCTCATCAATCCGAACCTGCCGCGCCGCGCCGCCTTCGGACCAGGTCTCGATCTCATAGGCCTGCCCTTGCGCCTGCAACAGTCCCGACAGCTTCCATCCCAGCGCCTCGGGCCGTCGAGTCATCTCAGCCGCGCTCGCCCGCCGCATCCCGCGTCCGGGCGAGAACAAAGACACGGCTTCCAGAATATTGGTCTTACCGGCCCCGTTCGGCCCATGGATCGCCACCGGTCGGCCATCCAATGACAACCGCGCCAATTTATGAGACCGAAAGTGCGAGACCGTAAGCTCGGTCAGGGCCAATCCCATGACCCCTCCCTTCATCTTTTCAAAAATACTCCCGCCGGAGGCATCGCGCGTCAGCGCGATCAGACGCGCATCGGCATAACCACATAAACCGCGCTCTGATCATTGCCTTCGCGCATCAGCGTTGGATCACCCGCTGAGTTGAACATGAACACCGCGTTCTCGCGATCCACCTGAGACGCAATCTCCAGCAGATATTTGGCGTTGAACCCAATCTCCAGCCGCTCATCGCCATAGGCCACGGCCAGCTCTTCTTCGGCCGCACCGCTGTCCGGCGCATTGACCGACAGCACCAGCTTGTCGCCATCCAACTGCAGCTTCACCGCGCGCGAGCGTTCGGACGAAACGGTCGCCACCCGGTCCACTGCCTGCGCGAACTCAGCAGCATCCACCTCAAGCTTGCGCGTGTTGCCCTGCGGAATGACACGCGTGTAGTCCGGGAATGTGCCGTCGATGACTTTCGAGGTCAGGGTGATGTCCGGCGTCGCAAACCGCACCTTGGTTTCGCTGACCGAAACGGCGATGTCCATCTCGTCATCTTCCAGTAGTTTGCGCAGCTCACCCACGGTTTTGCGCGGCACGATCACACCGGGCATGTCCGCCGCGCCATCCGGCAGATCCGCATCGATCCGCGCCAGACGGTGGCCATCGGTGGCCACGCAGCGCAACACTTTGCCGCCTTCGGACCCATCCGCCACATGCATGTAGACGCCGTTCAGATAATACCGCGTCTCTTCGGTGGAAATCGCAAATTTCGACTTGTCGAACAACCGCCGCAGCAGCGCCGCCGAGGCGGTAAAGTTCGACGCGTATTCCGAGGACGCCATGACCGGGAAATCCTCTTTCGGCAGCGTCGCCAGCGAGAAATTCGACCGACCCGCCTCGACCGTCAGACGACCCGCAGCACTATCGGCGGTCAGCGTCACCAGCGCGCCATCGGGCAGCTTGCGGACAATCTCGTGCAGGGTTGTTGCAGCAACGGTTGTCGCCCCGGCCTTCTCGACCTGCGCAGGGGCCTTGTCGACCACCTCGATATCCAGATCGGTGGCACGGAACTGCACCTGATCGCCCTCGGCCTCGATCAGCACGTTGGCCAGGATCGGAATGGTGTTCCGGCGCTCAACCACGGATTGGGCCTGCGAAACGGCCTTGAGAAGGGTGCCGCGTTCGATGCTGATCTTCATACCCTCTGTTCCTCTGACTTGCGTGCCGAAAATGGGCGGGACTGGCACGTTAGCGTCTCAGCCCTGAGGCACAAGGATTTTTTATGGATTTCTGGGTCGGAATACCCCTAGCGTCAAGGGGTGCATGCCCGGCAGGGCTCAGTTCCCGTCCGACCGTGGACTAATGCGCACAAGAAAACGCCCTGGCGTGAGGGTCCGGGGCGTTCTTGGGGAAATCAGACAGACCTCAGGCCTCAAGCGACCGGCGCAGCATCTCGACATCTTCGGCGATCTGGCCGTCGGTGGTTTTCAACTCTTCGATCCGCTTGACGCCATGCATCACCGTGGTGTGGTCGCGGCCACCGAAACGGCGACCGATCTCGGGCAGCGACCGGCTGGTCAGTTGCTTGCACAGATACATCGCCACCTGACGCGGACGCGCGTATGAGCGCAGGCGCTTGGGGCCGATGATATCGCTGAGGCGAATGTTGTAGTACTCGGATACCTTGCGCTGGATCTCTTCGACGGTGATCTTGCGCTCGGACATGCGCAGCACATCAGCCAGACAATCCTGCGTCAGGTCCATGTCAATCTCACGACCCACCAGCGAGGCGAAGGCAAAGAGACGGGTCAAAGCCCCCTCCAGCACGCGCACATTGGTCGAAATCCGCTGGGCGAGGAACTCCAGCACTCCATCCGTGATGGTCAGGTCGGGATAGGTGGTGGCGTATTGCTGCACCTTGTTCTGCAGGATGCCCAGACGCAATTCGTAATCGGTGGGGTGCAGATCGACGACCAGACCACATTGCAGGCGCGATTTCACGCGGTCCTCAAGATCCTTGATCTCACCGGGTGCGCGATCGGCCGAGATGATGATCTGCTTGTTCTGATCCACCAGCGCATTGAAGGTGTGAAAGAACTCTTCCTGTGTGGAATCCTTGCCGGCGATGAACTGCACATCATCCACCATCAGCACGTCGACCGAGCGGAACAGATGCTTGAAATCCATCATCCGACGCTCACGCAGGGCTTGCACAAAGCGGTACATGAACTGTTCCGCCGACAGGTACAGCACGTTCAGCTCGGGGTGTTTGGTTTTCAGCTCCCACGCGATGGCGTGCATCAGGTGGGTCTTACCAAGGCCGACACCGCCATACAGAACCAGCGGGTTGAAGGTGACAGGTCCGCCCTCGGACACGCGCCGCGCGGCGGCATGGGCCAACTCGTTGGGCTTGCCGACCACGAAGCTGTCAAAGGTGAACCGCGCATCCAGCGGGGCCGCCTGAAGCGCCTCGAGCGCGTCATTTGCCACATCCACCACAGCAGGCTGCGGTGCGGGCTTCGGGGCTTCGGCCTGTGCCGGACGCGCCGGAGAATTCGCCGCCGTACGGAACGCCAGCCGCTGAACGGATTCGCCGGATGTGTTCAGTTCATAAAGAATGAGGTCTGCAAAATTCTGACTGACATAGTTGCCCATAAAGTTGGTCGGGGCAGAAAACACCGCCACACCATCCTGCAACTCTTCAAATTTCAGAGGTTCGATCCAGGTGGTGAAGTTGTTCTTACCAACAACCTTCATCAACTTGTTCCGCAACTGTCCCCATTTCTCTTGTGTCATTCGGCGCCTCACGCATCCCATCTTTATTGGCCCAGCGGCCTTATTAATGTGTCCCGGTTTTCCGGGTCTTATGACGCGTTCACACACAGGGATACCTGCACCAGACCATGGGGTCTGGCGGGTATGATCGAAGATCAGCGCAGCCCAATAGGGCAGCACCCCGTAACGGGGACGCCCCCGGAGACCGGGATGCGCATGACTTCCAATGTTTCGACAGGGCCAGAGTTATCGGGATACCCGAAACCCAGAGCAGATCGTCCAACCGGCCAAAGCCAGCTTTCGAACATTCGTTCCCGTGATCCTTCCGATGCCCGTCAGTCAGATCGCCGGAACAGCCTGTCCCCCCAAGCGAGTGAATCGCTGATCTAGTGGTAACAACAGGGTGCCGCCGCGGGCAATCAAACTCTGATATTGACTCGGGGTTCGGGGCGAAAGAATCTCTCGGTTTCGTGAAGACGCGGCTTTCGCGCAACAATGAAAAAGGCGCCGCACGTGGCGACGCCTTTTTCGCAGATCAACGCTTGACGCGCTTTCCGGCAGAATCAGCCCAGCGCTTTGACGCGAGCCGACAGGCGGGACATTTTGCGCGATGCGGTGTTCTTGTGGAAGACGCCTTTGGTGACACCGCGCATCAGCTCGGGCTGGGCTGCGCGCAGGGCAGCGGTTGCTGCATCCTTGTCGCCAGATGCGATCGCTTCTTCGACTTTGCGCAGATAGGTGCGGATGCGCGAACGACGTGCTTTGTTGACGGCGAAACGCTTTTCGTTCTGACGGGCGCGTTTCTTTGCCTGGGGCGAATTTGCCATGTGACTTTGACCTTTGTTCGGTACGGTTATCTTGGGTTGCGCGCCACGGGAATTATCCGCACCGGATCAGAAATCACGAGTGTGAGTCGGGCCAGGCGGGCCGCACGCGCATGTATAGCGGCGCTTACTATCCAAGTTGTGCGGGTTTGCCAAGCGGAATCTTGACCCCGCGCTGCGGCCATGAAAAAGGCGGGACCAAGCCCGCCTGTTTACGCGCCCGAAGCCGGGATTACTTGTCGCGGAACTGCGCCGCGCGTTTTTCCAGAAAGGCCGCCATGCCCTCTTTCTGATCCTCGGTGGCAAACATCGAGTGGAAGACCCGGCGTTCGAACAGCATCCCCTCGCTGAGCGGCAACTCATAGCTGCGGTTCACCGCCTCTTTCGCCGCAAGCGTCGAGATCTGGGATTTCTCCGCAATCTTCTGGGCGGCACCCGTCGCCTCTTCGATCAGTTTCTTAGCGGGAACCACACGGCTGACCAGTCCGGCACGTTCGGCTTCTTCAGCATCCATAAAACGCCCGGTCAGGTTCATGTCCATCGATTTGGACTTGCCCACGAAACGGGTCAGGCGCTGGCTGCCACCCAACCCGGCAATGACGCCCAGATTGATCTCGGGCTGACCGAACTTGGCGGTATCGGCGGCGATGATGAAGTCGCACAACATCGCCAACTCGCACCCGCCACCCAGCGCATAGCCCGCCACGGCCGCAATGATCGGCTTGCGAATGGCCGAGATGCGATCATTGGCATCCGCGAACAGGTTGATGTTGAACACGTCAACAAAACTCATCTCGGACATCTCTTTGATATCCGCGCCAGCAGCGAAAGCCTTTTCCGAGCCGGTGATGACGATGCAGCGCACCTTGTCGTTCTTGTCAGCATCCTCCAACGCCTCGCACAGCTCACCCAGCAGCTGGGTGTTCAGCGCGTTCATTGCGTCGGGTCTGTAGAGTTTGATGAGGGCGACGTGGTCTTCAATTTCGACGATGATCGTCTCAAAAGCCATGAGGTGTAAGCTTCCGGTTGTTCCGTTCAGGTACGATTCATTATCACGCGCAAAAGCTGGATCAAGCTATCTTTGGCATTGCGCACAGTAGAAGGATGAGCGACCGGACTGGGTGATTCTCTTGATCGACGCGCCGCATCCTTCGGTCCGGCAGGGCTCGCCTTCGCGCCCGTAGACGTCGAAGCTGTGCTGAAAATATCCAAGTTCTCCATCGGCTTGACGGAAATCCCTCAGCGACGAACCGCCAGCCTCGATGGCATCCTGCAGCACCTGCCGGATGATCGGCACAAGTGCCGCAACGCGCGGCGCAGAAACCTGCCCCGCCTTGCGACGTGGCGACACCTTGCCGCGATAAAGCGCCTCGCAGACGTAGATATTGCCCAGGCCCGCAACGATTCCCTGATCCAGAAGCGCCGATTTGACCGGGGTATTCTTGCCTTTGAACGCATCAATCAGGTGTTGTTCGTGAAAGTCGTTCCCTAAGGGTTCAGGCCCCAGAACCGACAGCAGCTTGTGCTGATCCGCCGTGGCCGTCGGCAATAGATCCATCGCTCCAAACCGGCGCGGGTCGTTGAAGGTAATGCGCGCGCCATTGGCCATGTGAAACACCACATGATCGTGCTTTTGCGCCGCCGGATGGTCATGCACGAACTGCCCCAAGGGATCGCCCGACACCGTCATCCGCCCGGACATCCCCAGATGGATCAACAGGGTCTCGCCGCTGCTGAGATCGGCCAGAATATACTTCGACCGCCGCCGCAACCGCTGGACCGTCTGCCCGCTCAGCCGCTCGGCCATCCGGTCGGGAAACGGCCAGCGCAGATCGGGGCGGTTCACGTCTGCCCGTTCGATTACCACCCCCTCCATCGCAGGAGACAGGCCGCGTCTTACTGTCTCGACCTCGGGCAATTCGGGCATTACATGGCTCCTATTCCAAAGGGCCGCATTGTGCCCGCCTCTTATGGCCCTATAACAGAGGCGAAATTCGACGAACGGCAAGGCAAATGTCCGACAACAGCGACAAGACAACTCATTTTGGGTTCGAAACCGTGCGCGAGGCTGAAAAGGCCGGGCGCGTCCAAGGCGTGTTTAACTCGGTCGCCTCGAAATATGACGTGATGAACGATGTCATGTCGATGGGCATCCACCGGGTCTGGAAAGACGCGATGATGGACTGGCTCGCCCCGCGCCCTGGGCAGCGCCTACTGGACGTGGCGGGCGGGACCGGAGATATCTCGTTCCGCTTCCTGAAACGCGCAGGCCATGGCCATGCCACCGTTCTGGACCTGACCGAGCCGATGCTGGTCGAAGGCCGCCAACGGGCCGAAGCCGACCAAATGGCCGACAGCCTCAATTGGGTCGTGGGCGACGCCATGGCGCTGCCCTTCGAGGACAACACATTCGACGTCTACACCATCTCATTCGGCATCCGGAACGTGACGCGCCCACAAGAGGCGCTGAACGAGGCCTACCGCGTGCTGAAACCCGGCGGCCGCCTGATGGTGCTGGAATTCAGCCAATTGCCAAATGACGGGCTGCAAAAGCTCTATGACCTCTACAGCTTCAACGTCATCCCGCGCATGGGCAAACTGATCGCCAATGATTACGACAGCTACCAGTATCTGGTGGAATCGATCCGCAATTTTCCCGATCAAGAAACGTTTCTGGGCATGGTCCGCACTGCCGGGTTCGAAAACGCCAAATACCGCAACCTGAGCATGGGCATCGCCGCGCTGCATTCCGGCTGGAAAATCTAGATGCGTGGCCCTCACAACATCATCCGCCTGATCCGCACGGGCGCCACTTTGGAGCGCACAGGTGCCATGAACGTGGTGCTGGACGCGTTCGAGGCCCCGCGCGCCCTGCGCATCGTGGCCCACGCTTTGGGCAAACCTTTCCAATGGCTGGGCTACAAGGGCGACCCCGAAATGCCGCCCGCCACCCGCGCACTGACGGCTTTGGGGCCGGCCTATATCAAGTTCGGGCAGGTACTCTCGACCCGCCCCGACGTTGTCGGCGACGAACTGGCGGCACAACTGCGCGTCCTGCAGGACAAACTGCCCCCCTTCTCCAAAGCCGAGGCCATGGCCGAGGTTGAACGGGAACTGGGCCAGCCCGTCTCGGAAATCTTCAGCGATTTCAGCGAACCCATCGCCGCCGCCTCAATCGCACAGGTCCACAAGGCCAAGCTGACCAGCACAGGCGAGGATGTCGCCGTCAAAGTCCTGCGCCCCGGCATCGAGCGTGCCTTCCGCAAGGACGTCGACGCCTTCTATTTCGCCGCCCGCATCGTTTCCCTCTGCGCCCCCGGCGCACGCCGCCTGCGCCCGATGGAGGTGATCGAACATTTCGACGGCGTGGTCCGCGGAGAACTCGACCTGCGCCTCGAAAGCGCCGCCGCCTCGGAATACGCCGCCAACACCAAGGATGACGCAGGTTTCTGGCTACCCCCTGTGGTCTGGTCCCTGTCCGCGCGCCGCGTGATGACGCTCAGCTGGGCCGATGGCATCCCACTGGGGGACAATGACGCACTGGACGCCGCAGGCCACAACCGCCGCGATCTGGCTGAACGGGTCCTGCGCCTGTTCCTGCTGCACGCCTTGCGTGACGGCTATTTCCACGCCGACATGCATCAGGGCAACCTCAAGGTCGCCGCTAACGGAGACATCATCGCCTATGACTACGGCATCATGGGCCATATCGACGAATACACCCGTCGGGTCTATGCCGAGATTCTCTTCGGCTTCATCCGCCGCGACTACAAACGCGTGGCCGAGGTCCATTTCGAGGCCGGATATGTCCCCGCCAATCAAGACGTCGACGAGTTCGCCCGCGCCCTGCGCGCAGTCGGAGAGCCGATCTTCGGCATGGACGCCACCCATATCTCGATGGGTCGTCTGCTGAACTACCTGTTCGAAGTCACCGAGCGTTTCGGCATGGAAACCCGCACCGAACTGATCCTGTTGCAACGCACGATGGTGGTGGTCGAAGGCGTCGCGCGCTCACTCGACCCGCACATGAACATCTGGGAGGTCGCGCGCCCCGTGGTCGAGGATTACATAAAGAAATCGATCGGCCCCCGCGCCGTCCTGCGGGATTTCGGCAAAACCGCGTTGGTGCTGGCCCGCTTTGGGCCTCGCCTGCCCGCTTTGGTGGAAAACGCCCTGATCGCGCAGACCCAAAAGGACGACTCACAAAGCCCCGGCCTGCCAAAAATGATCTGGCCCGCAGCCATTGGCGCTGCGGTGGGCGCGGCCGTTGCGGTGGTAATCACTGCGCTGGGCTAAACCCGATCCCACAGCTTCATCTGGCCCAAAATATCCTCGGGGGGAATCGCGCCGGCGGCGCGATGGGGGGCAGACAGCCCCCCAGCAAGGCCCGGGATCAGAGCCGCTCGATAGCGATGGCAATGCCCTGACCGCCACCAATACACATGGTGATCAGAGCCTTCGAACCACCAACCCGCTCCAGCTCATACAAAGCCTTCAGCGTAATGATCGCGCCCGTGGCCCCAACCGGATGACCCAGCGCAATCGCACCCCCGTTCGGGTTCACCTTCGCCGCATCCAGCCCAAGCTCTTTGTTGACCGCCAGCGCCTGCGCTGCAAAGGCCTCGTTGCTTTCGATCACATCGAAATCATCCGCCGACAACCCGGTCTTGGCCAGCAGGTTCTGCACCGCCGGAACCGGGCCAATGCCCATGACCTCGGGGCGCACACCGGCATGTGCATAACCCAGAATGCGCGCCTTTGGCTTCAGTCCCGCCTTTTCCGCCGCGTCTGCGGTGGCCAGAACGATTGCCGCAGCGCCGTCATTGATGCCCGAGGCGTTGCCCGCCGTCACGCGGCCCTCTTTCTTGAACACTGGACGCAGACCGGCCAGAACCTCGGCGGTGGTGGCTTTGGGATGCTCGTCGACCTTAAAATCGACCATGTCGCGCCGCACCTTCACCTGCACCGGAGCGATCTGGCTGTCGAAATAACCCGCTTCGATGGCAGCTGCGGCGCGGCTCTGGCTGGTGACCGCAAAGGCATCCATCTGCTCGCGGGTGATCTGATGCTCATCGGCGACGTTTTCAGCGGTGACACCCATATGCCCGGTGCCGAACGGGCAGTTGAGCGCCCCCACCATCATGTCCAACGAGGTGACATCCCCCATCTTCGCGCCCCAACGCGCCTGCGGTACGATATAGGGTCCGCGCGACATGCTTTCGGCACCCCCGGCCAAGGCAAAATCAGCATCCCCCAGCATCAAGGATTGCGTTGCCGACACGATGGCCTGCGCGCCTGACCCACACAGGCGGTTGACGTTCATCGCCGGGGTCTCATCGGGGATGCCTGCCTGCCTCGCCGCAGCGCGCGACAGGTACATATCGCGCGGCTCGGTGTTAATCACGTGACCAAAGACAACGTGACCGATCTGCGCGCCGTCGACACCCGAACGTTCCAGCGCCGCCTCGGTGGCAACTGTCGCCAGATCAATCGGCGCGGTCGAGGCCAGCGCCCCGCCAAACGTGCCGATCGCGGTGCGGGCACCGTCCAGAATCACGATATCTTTCATGTCTATCTCCTCCTGCAATCACGCGCATTATGCAGGCGCAGCATGGCTTGCAAACCGGACTCACTGTCACGCCCGGAATTGACATTGCGCCGCACAAGGCGCATTGGATTCCGTCATGACGGAAAACACAGACGATATCCTGACCCGCCTGCCCGCCCGCCTGAAAGAAGCGCGCCGCGCCAAGGGGCTGTCACTTGAGGCCGTGGCCAACCTCAGCGGCGTGTCCCGGTCAATGGTCAGTCAGATCGAGCGGGGCGAAAGCAGCCCGACGATCTCGACCTTGTGGAATCTGACCCGTGCGCTTCAGGTCGACTTTGCCGGTTTGTTGGAAGATGGCGAAAACGCCGACCGGATCGAAGTACTGCGCAGCGCCGAGGTGCCCAGCATCGACAATATGGGCGAGAAATGCCGGATTCGCATCCTCTCCCCCCCGGAAGAGGCCGGCGGGCACGAGGTCTATGACATTCAGTTCGACGCGGGCGGGGCCCTGAACAGCCAGCCCCATGCACGCGGCGCGCGCGAGCAACTGACGGTACTTGAGGGCGCGGTCCGTGTCACCTCGGGGACGGCAATCTCAGACCTTGGGCAGGGCGATACCGCGCGCTATGCCGCTGACATAGCGCATTCCATATCAGCCGCAGAACCGGCGCGGGTATTCCTGATCGTCAAGAACGCCTGATATCAGCAATATTCCGCCTTCACGGATATTTTTCCTTCATACTGTAATTCTCCTATTTGGGAATTACATCCGCTATGTTAGACACGCGACTCAGACAACCCGGAGGCCGCCATGGCAGATGCATTCCTGTCCCACATCACGGACACACTCGCCCAGATCGAAGCTGAAGGTCTGTATAAACGCGAGCGAATGATTACCTCGCCTCAGGGCGGAGAGATTACGGTGGGCGACCGGCAGGTCATCAACCTGTGTGCCAACAACTATCTGGGGCTGGCCGACCATCCGGCGCTGATCGAAGCCGCCAAGGGCGCGATGGAACCCAAGGGGTTCGGTATGGCCTCGGTCCGCTTCATCTGCGGCACGCAGGACATCCACCGAGAGTTGGAACAGCGCCTGGCAAAGTTTCTGAACAAGGACGACGCGATCCTGTTTGCCGCCTGTTTCGACGCCAATGGCGGGTTGTTCGAACCCCTTCTGGGGCCCGAAGACGCTATTATCTCGGACAGCCTGAACCATGCCTCGATCATCGACGGGGTTCGGCTTTGCAAGGCCAAGCGCTATCGTTACATGAACAACGACATGAACGACCTCGAAGCCTGGCTGAAACAGGCGCGCGAAGACGGGGCGCGGCACATCATGATCGCCACCGACGGCGTGTTCTCGATGGATGGCTATCTGGCCAACCTGCCGAAAATCCGTGAGTTGGCCGACAAATACGATGCCATCGTCATGGTCGATGACTGCCACGCCACCGGCTTCATGGGGCCGAATGGGGCCGGAACGCCGGATCATTTCGGCGTCGACGTGGACATTCTTACAGGAACCTTGGGCAAGGCACTTGGGGGGGCAATCGGCGGCTATATCGCCGGGCCGCAGCCAGTGATCGACCTGCTGCGGCAGCGGGCGCGGCCCTATTTGTTCTCTAACTCGCTGCCGCCATCCATCGTCGCAGCCGGATTGGAAGCGATCCGACTGGTGGAAGAGGGCGACATGCTGCGCGCGCAACTGTTCGGCAACGCCAAATACTGGCGCGCGGGGCTGGAGAAGTTGGGCTTTGACCTGCTGCCCGGCGAACACCCGATCATCCCGGTGATGCTGGGCGAGGCACAACTGGCGCAGGACATGGCCGCCAGACTGTTTGACGAGGGCGTCTATGTCTCGGGCTTTTTCTTCCCCGTCGTCCCCCGCGGCAAGGCCCGAATCCGCACGCAGATGAACGCGGCCCTGACCCGCGACGAACTAGACCGCGCGCTGGCGGCCTTTGGCAAGGTCGGCAAAGACCTCGGGATCATCTCATGATACTGCCCTCGGTTATCGAGGTCATCGGGAACACACCTCTGGTCGAGCTAAGCCGCATCTGCCGAGCGCTTGATCTGGACGGTCGTATTCTGGCCAAGCTGGACTATCTGCTGCCCGGGTTCTCGAAAAAGGACCGCGCCGCACGATCCATCATCGAGCTCGCCCGCGCTGACGGAACCCTGTTGCCGGGGCAGACGGTTGTTGAACTGACCTCGGGCAATATGGGCACCGGGCTGGCGATTGTCTGCGGCATTCTGGGGCATCCCTTTGTCGCAGTCATGAGCGCGGGCAACTCGGTCGAACGCGCCCGGATGATGCGCGCCCTAGGTGCCGAAGTTATCATCGTTCCGCAAGCCGAAGGCAGCAAGCCCGGCGAGGTATCGGGCACGGATCTGGCCTTGGTTGACGAGGCCGCGCAACACATCACCGCCGAGCGCAATGCATTTCGGGCCGATCAGTTTGGCCATTCCGGCAATCCCAAATCCCATGCCACCGGCACCGGGCCAGAAATCTGGGACCAATCCGGCGGCACCGTAACTGCATTCTGTGATTTTGCCGGATCCGGTGGCACTCTGGCCGGGGTTACCGCTTATCTGGCACCGCACGGGGTGCGCTGCTATGCATTGGAACCCGAAGGGGCGCGCGCCATCGCCGGAGAAGCCATCAGCAACCCCAATCATCCGATTCAGGGCGGGGGCTACGCGATGGGCGATCTGGTTCACCTGGCTGACGCCTCGCTGGCCGGGCATCTGTCCGTGTCGGGCAACGCGGCCCGGGATGGGGCGCGGCTGCTGGCCCAGACCGAAGGCATTTTCGCCGGCTACTCGGCGGGGGCAAACCTTGCCGGAGCGATTGATCTGTTGCGCGGCCCCGAAAAAGGCGGCTGCGTGGCGATTGTGATGTGTGACAGTGGTCTGAAATACCTGTCCACCGATTTGTGGGAGTAATACAGATGCGACCCAACACCATGAAAGCACTGGAAAAATCAAAACCCGAGGAAGGCCTGTGGATGATACAGGCCCCGGTGCCCGAGATCGGGCCAGACGAGGTTCTGATCCGCGTCAACAAGACCGGCATTTGCGGCACGGATATCCATATATGGAACTGGGACGACTGGGCCTCGGCCACGGTGCCGGTACCAATGATTACGGGCCACGAATTCGCCGGGGAAATCGTCGAGATCGGGCGCAATGTAACCGGATTTCAGATCGGTCAGCGCTGCTCGGGCGAAGGGCATCTGATCGGAAATGATAGCCGCCAGAGCCGCGCCGGCAAGTTCCATCTGGACCCGGGCACGCGCGGGATCGGGGTGAACGAACAGGGCGCGTTTGCGCAATATCTGCGCCTGCCTGCCTTCAACGTGGTGCCCCTGCCCGACGATATCCCAGACGAGATCGGCGCCATCCTCGACCCGCTGGGCAATGCCGTACATACCGCGCTCAGCTTCGATCTGCTGGGCGAGGACGTGCTGATCACCGGTGCAGGCCCCATCGGCATCATGGCCGCCGCCGTCGCACGCCACGCAGGCGCCCGGCACGTGGTCATCACCGACATCAACACCGACCGCCTGAAACTGGCCACGCATGTGGTGCCCACGGTACGCACCGTCGACGTCACCACCGAGGATCTGCAGGATGTCATATCCGAGCTTGGCATGTCGCAGGGCTTTGACGTGGGGCTCGAGATGTCGGGCTCGCAGGCCGCGCTGGACCAGATGGTCGAGGCGCTGGTGATGGGCGGCAAGATCGCGCTGCTTGGCATTCCGCCCGGCAAATCCCCCGTCGACTGGTCACGTATCGTGTTCAAGGCCATCACCATCAAAGGCGTCTACGGGCGCGAGATGTTCGAGACCTGGTACAAGATGATCGCCATGCTGCAGAATGGCCTGGATGTCAGCCGCGTCATCACGCACCGGTTCGGGGTCGATGACTTTGCCGAAGGCTTCGCCGCGATGAAATCGGGCCTCTCGGGCAAAGTCGTTCTGGATTGGACCTGACGCTCTGGAAAGTTGCAAAATGAGGTCCTAAACAGGGGCAAGACACCACCTGAGAGGGAGCTCATGAGCGACAAGGACGACCGCTTTCTTAAACGCGGGATCGAAGACACGCTGGTCACGGATTTTGCAGAAACCCACCGCAAAAGCTATGGCGATTTCCTGCAGCTCAAGACGCTGCTGAACCTGCAAAAGACCTTTCAGGACCCCGCCCAACCCGATGAGATGCTGTTCATCATCATCCATCAGGTCAGCGAGTTGTGGCTGAAGCTGATGCACCACCAACTGGTCGAGGTGCGCCGCTTTCTGCAGCAGGACGATTTTGGCCCGGCGATGAAGAACCTCGACCGGATCAAGGCGATCCAGCGGCAGCTGATCGCGGCGTGGGAGACGCTGCTGACCATGACCCCTGCCGATTACATGACCTTTCGGCAGGCACTGGGCAATTCTTCGGGCTTTCAAAGCTATGGCTACCGTCAGATCGAGTTCATTCTGGGCAACAAGGATGTCTCGACCCTGAAGGTTCACGAACACGACCCCGAGGTGATGGAGATGCTGAACGCCGCGCTCACCAAACCCTCGCTGTATGACGAGGTGCTGCACATGCTGGCCCGTCAGGGGTTCGACGTGCCGCAGGACCTGATCGAGCGGGACTATGCCCAGCCCTATTCCGGCGACCCGCGCATCGTGAAAATATGGGTCCAGGTGTTCCGTAACACTGACAAATACTGGGACCTTTACGCGCTGGCCGAAAAGCTGATGGATGTGGAATCACTGTTCCAGCGCTGGCGGTTTGACCATGCCACCGCCGTGGAACGGGTGATCGGGATGCAGCCCGGCACCGGCGGCTCCAGCGGTGTGGCCTTTCTGCGCAAGGCGTTGGAGTTGCGGTTCTTCCACGACCTCTACGACATGCGCTCCGAACTGATGTATGCGGGGGACTGATGCTGTATCGCGGGTTTTCACAGGATGAGCTGGAGCAGGAATATGCACCCAGTTCGATGGTCGGCGGCGATCTGACGCCCTATCTGGCCAGCTATGCGGCCCTCAGCGCGCAGGCGCGGGCCGATCTGGAGGTGCAGGAAAACCTCGCCTATGGCGACAGCCCGACGCAGGTGCTGGACTATTTCCCTGCCGCAGGGGCAAAGGCCCCGCTGCATGTGTTCATCCATGGCGGTTATTGGCAGGCGCTCAGCCAGCGAGACTCGGCGCTGATGGCCCCGGTGCTGCACGAGAACGGGCAGGCCTTTGCCACGCTGAACTATACGCTGGCCCCCGATGCCCGTCTGGGGCAGATGGTCGAGGAATGCCGCAACGCCTTACTTTGGCTGGCGACGCAGGCCGAAACGCTGGGATTTGACCCGTCGCATGTCACGCTTTCGGGCCACAGCGCCGGGGCGCATCTGGCAGCGATGGTGATGGCAACCTCATCCAACGCGCTGGCGCAGGCGGGGCTGAGGGTACGCAATGTGATCCTCATCAGCGGCGTGTTCGACCTTGAGCCGATCAGCCTGACCCCGGTGAACGACCCGCTGCAACTCAGCAAGGTCGAGATCAACGATCTGTCGCCCTGCCTGCACCTGCCAACACCCGGGCCACGATACCGGGTGACGGTCGCCGAACGCGACACGCCCGAGTTCATTCGGCAAAGCCGCGACTATGCCGAATTGCTGCGCAAAGCGGGGCATTCGGTCAGCTTTGACTTGCAGCGGGGCAAGCATCACTTCGACATCATCATGCCCTCGTGCACGTTTCTGGCGGGATCGCGGTAGTCGGGGGTTTGACCTCAGACAAATCTGGCCTTGGTTTCACAAACCGACTCAAGCCCTACGAACGTACAGCCGTAGCAGCCCCGGAAAATAGCTGCTTCAGCTCAACCTCCGGGGGCGGCTTGTGATGCACCTGACTGCAACTGTTATTTGCTTGCGTCAGAGGCAGTCTCGGAACTTGCACCTCTTCAAAGCCAGAAAAGTTAGTGGACACGATTCCGAGCATCGAACTGACGCAGCGCTTTCCTTACCTCGCGATTGCTCAAGACAGCTATGGCCGCCTTGTCAGCCAAGCTGATGATCATCGTTTTGGAATCATCGATACGAAGGACGAAAGGCCTGTTGTGACTTGCGCAATGGATCGCCACATAGCGCCCTTTTCTTTCAGGGTCATTGTCGATCATCAGGTGCAAAGCGACAACATCCTGCGATGACAGATCAGGCGCCATGTCAAGCAAGAGCGCAGCGATCAGGCCCAGACGCTCTTTTCGTGCCAGTTCGCAATATTGGACTACGACTTCCTTCTTCAGATTGCGACCAGAGTTGAACAGGGCAAGAAGCTGCTCTTCTGTTTCCACGGTCTCTTTCGGCATTTTCGGGACAAGCAGAAACCTCTCGGCCACATCCATCCCGTTGAAGACAGTCTCTTCTCCCTGCTCGGTACGCACAGGGATACCCCAGATCACTGTTTGCTGGCCAAAAACGCTTGCAAAACTACCAGGGCGCACACCAAGGAATAGGCCACCCGTAACCTCATATGCTACCTGTGCGTAGCCCGCGAGTTGAGCATTCTCAATCTTGGCCTGAAGGCCCACAGCTTCGCGGTCCCGAAAACGTTGACCTCGGGCTCCGTCCAGTTTCAGGAATTGTTCCAATTTCGCAGGGTAATCCCCATCCGGCACCACACGTACGCACGGCTGAAGCCAAGCGTTTATCCGTTTGTGATAGTCTGAATAAGCCGCAAAAAACCGGGAATCCAGCGCTTCCAAAGCGGCGCTTTCCATCTCTGGGGCTTCGATAAGCGCACCCAAACATGCCGCCAGCTCCGTCAGTCCTGCATTTTTCAGACCACTCTGCGCAAAAGCCAGCGTCATAGGGTCCATCTGTGAATTGTGCCGGAATTGGGAATGACCCCCATTGCATACCTGTGCATAGTAATAGTCGGCATTGTATGCCTCTTGTGCTTCCTCCACGATCTCATCGGCGGAGTAGGCACCCCGATCACGCACAGCGTTCACCCAACTGACAACTGAGCCAACAAGAGCGTATTCTTTCGCGTCCTGTGCGAGCACAGATGCAGGAACAAATATCTCATGCCGGTGCTGGCGGGATTTGAAAAGATTGCGAAGCATCTCTTACTCTTCCTAAACGAAACATTGAATCAAGTGACGGCACATCACCTATAGGGCGAATGAATTGTGGAGCGAATATGGCGGTACCGCAAAAAAGTGCATCCATTGGGCTCCAAGGCAACGGATGGAACACCAAAGACCGTCAAACCTATAAGATATTGACTTTCAAACTAAATCTCGAAAATCAAAGGCCGCAAGGCTTCACAACAAAAACAGCGGCCCAATTGAGCCGCTGCTTCCTGTTTTAATTTGAACCGGTATCAGTCCAGCGTGCGGGTGACTTCTTCGCGCTCGAAAATCTCGATCACGTCGCCTGCGCGGATATCGTCGTAGTTCTCGAACGCCATACCGCATTCCTGACCCGACTGAACCTCGTTCACTTCGTCCTTGAAGCGTTTGAGCGTTTTCAGCGTGCCTTCGTGGATCACCACGTTGTCGCGCAGCAGACGTACGCCAGCCGAGCGGCGGGCAACACCTTCTGTGACCAGACAGCCAGCAACCTTGCCGACGCCAGTGACCTTGAAGACTTCGCGGATCTCTGCGTAGCCGATGAATTTCTCGCGGATTTCGGCGCTCAGCAAGCCCGATGCGGCCGCTTTCACGTCGTCGACGAGGTCATAGATCACCGAGTAATAGCGGATCTCAACGCCCTTCTGGTTCGCCGTGTTCCGCGCCGAGGCATTGGCACGCACGTTGAAACCAAAGATCGGTGCGCCCGAGGCTTCGGCCAGACCGACATCCGTTTCAGTGATCGCACCAACGCCAGAGTGAAGAACGCGCACACGCACTTCGTCGTTGCCGATCTTCTCCATCGCCTGAACGATAGCTTCGGCCGAGCCTTGTACGTCCGCTTTCATCAGAATCGGCAGCTCGGTGACGTTTTCGTCTTCCTTGGCCTTCTGCATCAGCTGCTCAAGGGTGGTCGCGGCACCGGCGGCGGCGCGTTTGTCCTTGGCGGCCTGCTCACGATAGGCGGCAATCTCACGGGCTTGCGCTTCGGTCTCGGTCACGTTCAGAACGTCGCCTGCTTCGGGCGTGCCGTTGAGACCCAGAACCTCGACCGGAACTGAGGGACCAGCTTCTTTGACGCGGTCGCCTTTGTCGTTGATCAGCGCACGGACCTTACCGTACTGCTCACCCACAACAAAGATATCGCCCTGGCGCAGCGTGCCGTTCTGAACCAGAACGGTGGCAACGGGACCCCGGCCCACATCCAGCTGCGCCTCGATCACGGCACCTTGGGCGGCGCGGTCGGGGTTTGCTTTCAGTTCCAGAATCTCGGCCTGTAGCGCAATGGCTTCCAGCAGCTCGTCCAGACCCTGACCGGTGATGGCAGAGACTTCGACGTCCTGAACCTCACCCGACATCTTCTCGACGATGACTTCGTGCTGCAACAGATCGGTGCGGACCTTGTCCGGGTTCGCGTCCGGCTTGTCGACCTTGTTGATCGCCACGATCATCGGCACTTCGGCCGCTTTGGCGTGGTTGATCGCCTCGATCGTCTGCGGCATCACTGCGTCATCAGCCGCAACAACCAGAACCACGATATCCGTGACCTGGGCACCGCGCGAGCGCATCGACGTAAACGCCGCGTGGCCCGGGGTATCCAGGAAAGTCAGCGTGGTGCCGCCATCGGTTTTTACCTGATAGGCACCGATATGCTGGGTGATACCCCCGGCCTCACCAGCAACAACGCGCGCGTCACGGATCGCATCCAGCAGCGAGGTCTTACCGTGGTCAACGTGACCCATGATCGTGATGACCGGCGGGCGGGGCTGCAGATCATCATCGGTATCTTCAACCTCTTTGATGACGTCCTCGACATCAGAATCAGAGACACGAGTGACCTTGTGGCCAAATTCTTCGATGATCAGTTCCGCAGTGTCGGCGTCGATGGTCTGGTTCTGCGTGACCATCATGCCCATGTTCATAAGCGATTTCACTACGTCAGCCACACGCTCGGCCATACGGTTCGCCAGTTCCGAAACCACAATAGCCTCGGGCAACTGCACGTCGCGGATCACCTTTTCCCGCTCGACCGTACCACCCATGGCTTTCTGGCGCGCCCGCTCTTGCTTGCGCTTCATCGCGGCCATTGACCGCTGGCGGTTGCCTTCGCCACCCGTGGCCTGACCCAGTGTCAGCTTGCCCGAGCGACGGTTGTCGTCGCGACCCTTGCCACGGTTGCCACGCTGATCGCGTTCACGGTCCTGCTTGCGCGGTGTCGCAGCAGGCGCCGGCTTGCTGGCCGGGCTACGGGCCGCTTTGGGCTGCTCTGCCGGTGCGGGTGCGGCAGCAGCGCGATGGGCGGCTTCTTCCGCCTCTTTGCGCTTGCGTTCTTCCTCTTCGGCCTTGGCACGCGCCTTTTCTTCAGCCTCGCGCTGTTCGCGTTCCTTGGCTTCTTGTTCGGCCCGGCGGCGTGCGCGTTCTTCCTCGCGCGCCTTCTCTTCGGCTTCACGCTGCGCGGCCTCTTCGACCTCGCGCGCCTTGGCGGCCTGCAACGCCTTCATACGGCGCGCCATTTCTGCATCGGAAATGCCTGCCGGACGACGCGAAGGATCACCCGCCGGAGCGGCCCCGCCACTTGGTTTGGTCGCGCCCGGCTTGGGTACGACCACGCGTTTGCGTTTGGTCTCCACCACGACATTCTTGGTGCGTCCGTGGCTGAAACTCTGTTTCACATTCCCGGGGCGCGCCCCACCACGAAGACCCAATGTCTTTTTGCCGTCACTATCGCTCATAAAGCTTCTTACCCTTCCGCGCGGCCCTTGCCGCCGTCATCCGTTTCGCGCAAGCCACGCAGGCGCTGCGCTTCCTCTACAACACGTTTGGCGAGTCCGCCAGAGGCCAACGCCGCATGAATCACGGTTTGGCGCCCAAATGCCGCCCCCAGCTCATCCGCCGTCAGCCAGCCGATGTATTTGCCGAAGTGCGGCGTGCTGAGTTTCGACTTGCCGCGCCCCGACCCATCGCTGGCCTGCAACAGGACCTGAGCCTCTTCCCGGTCCAGCCACGTCTTGACCTTTTCATACCCGGCAACCGCGTCACCGGACTTGCGCGCCAGGCTGAGCATTTCAACCACACGGCGCGCGATCTGTTTTTCGACCTCATCCGTCAGGTCCTTCGACGCGCTCACCTGCGCCTTGAACCCGCGCGAGAACAGTTTCTTGCCAACGGCCTTGTCCAGCGCGGCACGATCCGCCGCCACATAAACCCCGCGCCCCGGCAGTTTCGCCGCGACATCCGGATAGACCTGACCATCCGGCCCCGTCACGAAGCGGATCAGCCCGTATTTGGGCTGAACCTCGCCCGTGGCGATGCACTTGCGCTCAGGGCCTTCCGACCGATCCTTATGGACGCCACCGCGACCCATGTGCGCCACCCGAGGCCTGAGATCAGGCCTCGGCCTCCTCAGCGATTTCGCCGTCTTCTTCGGCCTGCTCCAGTTCAGCCGGATCAACCCAGCCCAACATGATGCGCGCGGTCATGACCAGATCCTGAGCCTCTTCCAGCGTGACGCCGAAAGGTTCCAGAACACCGTCATCCTTGATGCGTTCGCCATCGACCGTGGTCCAGCCACCGGCCAGTTCCCAGTCGGCACAGGTTGCGAAGTCTTCCAACGTCTTCACATCGTCCTTGGCCAGCGCCTCTACCATCTGGGGTGTCAGGCCTTCGAATTCAATAAGGCTGTCCTCGGCCCCCAGCGCACGCGCCGCATCCAGAGCTGCCTTGGCCTGTGCCTCAAGGAACTCACGCGCGCGGGTCTGCAATTCCTGCGCGGTGCCTTCGTCCACACCGTCGATGACCAGCAGTTCCTCGATCTCGACATAGGCAACTTCTTCCAGGTTGGTGAAGCCTTCGGACACCAGCAGCTGGGCAAAGAATTCATCCAGATCCAGTGTTTCCATGAACAGCTGGGTGCGGGCTTCGAATTCTTTCTGGCGACGCGCCGATTCTTCGGCTTCGGTCATGATGTCGATGTCCAGATTGGTCAGCTGGCTGGCCAGACGCACGTTCTGACCACGACGACCGATGGCGAGGGACAGTTGTTCCTCGGGCACCACAACTTCGATCTTGCCCGCTTCTTCGTCCAGAACCACCTTGGAAACCTCGGCGGGCTGCAGCGCGTTCACCAGGAAAGTCGGCTGATCTTCGTTCCACGGGATGATGTCGATCTTTTCACCCTGCAGTTCGTTCACGACGGCCTGCACGCGGCTGCCGCGCATACCAACGCAGGCACCGACGGGATCAATCGAACCATCATACGAGATCACGGCAATCTTGGCGCGCGAACCGGGGTCACGGGCCACGGCCTTGACCTCGATGATGCCGTCATAGATTTCCGGCACTTCCATCTTGAACAGCTCGGCCATGAATTCCGGCGCTGTGCGCGACAGGAAGATCTGGTGACCACGCACCTCGCGGCGAACCTCTTTGATGTACGCACGCACGCGGTCATTCGGGCGATAGCTTTCGCGACCGATCTTGTCATTGCGGCGCAGGACGGCCTCGGCACCACCCAGATCGACGATGACATTGCCGAATTCCTCGCGCTTGACTGCACCGTTGATAATGGTGCCTGCGCGATCTTTGAACTCTTCGTACTGACGGTCACGTTCCGCTTCGCGCACCTTTTGCAGGATCACCTGCTTGGCGGATTGTGCCGCGATGCGTCCCATTTCAACCGGCGGGACCTCTTCGACAAAGACGTCACCAACCTCGGGCGATTCCATGTACTGTTTCGCCTGATCGACGGTCATCTCAGCCTGATAGTTCTCAAGCTCCTCATCCTCGACCACGGTGCGGACGCGGGTAAAGGTCGCTTTGCCGGTCTTGCGGTCGATGGACACGCGGATGTCCATCTCGGCGCCGTAGCGGCTCTTGGCGGCGCGGGCGAGCGATTCCTCCATCGCTTCGACAACCAGACCGGGGTCGATCATCTTTTCGCGGGCCACGGCCTCGGCGGTCTGCAGCAGCTCCAGCTGGTTGGCTGAGGTGATTGCCATCAGTTCGTCTCCTCTTCGGACCCTTCGGTCTCAATCTCGTCGAAAGCGTTTTCGTTCAGGGCGCCGGCATCTTTGCGCTGGCGCAGCATTTCCTTGATCAGGTCATCGGTCAGGACCAGCTTGGCATCACTCAGCCAGTCGAATTGCAGACCGATTGTGATGGTCTCATCCCCCTCGGGGATGTTGATCAGAACCTCATCCCCCTCGATCCCGGCCAGCTCACCCTTGAACCGGCGGCGGCCGTCGATCAGTTCGGCGGTTTCGATCTTGGCCTCATACCCCTCAAACGTCTCAAAGTCTTTGAGACGGGTCAAAGGCCGGTCGATACCGGGGCTGGATACTTCCAGCGTATAGGCGTCCAAAATCGGGTCCTCGACGTCCAGCGTGGCGCTGACGGCATTGGAAATCTCGGCACAATCATCCACTTCGATACCGCCATCGGGCTTGTCCGCCATGATCTGCATCGTAGTGGTCTTGCCGCTCATCAGGCGGATGCGCACAAGCTCATACCCCAGATCTTCGATCACGGGGGTGATGATCTCGGCCAGTCGCCGGTCGATGGCAGCTTTGGCTATCAGGTCGTTTGTCATTCGGGTCTCTACCCTTCAATCGGGCACAAAAAAACGGGCGCGCGGCCCGTCGTACTTTCCGGTGGAGCCTTGGACCAGAAGTCCAACGCGCCGCTGTTGCAAATGCATATACGCAGGAGTTTCCGAGTCTGCAACCCCCGGTGAAAATCGTGATGCGTTTTAGGCCAACCACCACCGTTCAGCGATGCGACCATCGTCCAGCGCAGCCTTGCCAATCTGGCGCGGCATCCCGACATGCGCGGCCACGGCCAGCGCCATCTCGGCCTGCGACGGATGATACCGCAGGCCCCGCTGCGCAATCAGATCCGCGCCAGCAGGCAATGCGGCGATATCCACATAGCCATCGCGCAACGCCTCGGCCCGCACCTTGGCGTCGGGGATCACGATGATCTCGATGGTATCGGCCCAACCCGCCGATCCGGCCTTATAATGATCAGCAACCCTGCGCGCGCGGAAATGACGTTCATCCTCAGCCCGCTCAACCCTGTAGCAGCCGGTGCCGTTGGCACTGGCCAAAGGTGTCACGCCCTCACCCGAGCGCGTGATGACAAAGCGAGGGCCAGCCAGTAGGAATGGCAGCCCCGGGTTGCCCTCTGACAGACGCAGTTGCACGCGATAGGGCGAAACGGCTTCGGCCAGCCCGACCTTATCCAAGACGGCGAGAACATCGTTGATGTCGAGCTTTGCGCCATCGTGGAATAACGCATCCTTGCGCAGATCAAAGCTCCAGGTCCGGGCTTCAGCATCGGTCTGCCAACTGGTCGCCAGCTCTCCGCGCAATGTGCCGTCGGGGGCGATCTCGGTCAGCGTGTCAAAAACCGCGCCCCGCGCCACCTGCTCCAGACTGTTGTCACGCGGCACCGCCAGTCGCAGCGTACCGCCCTGTTTCGGCGTATCGGCCAGCGACGCCCCTGTGGCCGCCAGCAACGCAGCAGCAGCACCCGAGGCAAACAACGCACGACGGTCGATCCGGGTCATGCCACCCCCTCGGCCACGCGATCCATGATCCGGACCAGTTCAGCGCTGATCCCCGGTTCCGACAAAGCGTGCCCGGCCTGCCGCACCATCTTAAGTTCGACATTGGGCCAGCGCTGCGACAGATTCCACGCGGCCTGCGGTGGACAGATCATGTCATAGCGCCCCTGCACGATATGGCCGGGGATATCGGCGATACGGTCCATCTGATCCAGAATCTGGCCATCATATTCAAGGAAGGCCTTGTTAGTGAAATAGTGATTCTCAAGCCGGGCGAAGGTGCGCGCATATTCACCGGGGCTTTCGCCCACCGACCCGTTGGTGTGGATCGAGGCCAGCGCGTTTTCCCAATGCGACCACGCGCGGGCGTAAAGTATCTCGGTCGCGCGATCCCCAGAGAACAGGCGTTTGTTATAGGCGGCGATCGCATCGCTCACCTCGTGTTCGGGCAGCAGCGAGGTGAATTTGGCCCATTGCTCGGGCCAGAACTTGCCCGCGCCGCCGCCATAGAACCAGTCCAGCTCGGCCTGCGTGGCCAGAAACACGCCGCGCAGCACCAGACGGTTGACCCGGTCAGGATGGGTCTGCGCATAGATCAGCGCCAGAGTCGCCCCCCAACTGCCGCCGAAGACGATCCAGTCCTCGATGTCGAACAATTTGCGCAGACGCTCGATATCCGCCACCAGATGCCAGGTCGTGTTGTTTTCGACCGAAGCCGTGGGCCGCGACCGGCCACAGCCGCGCTGATCAAACAGAATCACCCGATAGGCTTTGGGATCGAAATACCGCCGCATGGCCGGGCTGCAGCCGCCGCCGGGGCCGCCATGCAGAATCACCACCGGAATCCCGTCGGGATTGCCGCATTGCTCCACATAAATACGGTGCCCATCGCCCATATCGACCATCCGCTGATCAAAAGGATCGATCGGCGGGTACAGATATTGAACTGCGCGCTTTTGGTCCGGGTACTTGTCCATTATGGCCCTATATAGTCCTTAAGCGTAAAAGAGCACACGGAGACAGGAATGCAAGCGCATCCGAACACGGTTGACCCGTCCGAGATCGCAAAATTTGAGGCGATGGCCGCAGAATGGTGGGACCCGCATGGGAAATTCAAGCCGCTGCACATGCTGAACCCCTGTCGTCTGGACTATATCACCCAGCAAATCGCGGGGGAGTTTGACCGCGATCTGAAGGATTCGCGCCCGTTTGAGGGCCTGCGCCTGCTGGATATCGGCTGCGGTGGCGGGCTGCTGAGCGAACCGATGGCGCGTCTGGGTGCCACCGTCGTAGGCGCCGATGCCGCCGAGGGCAACCTGCCCGTCGCGCGCATCCATGCGGAACAATCGGGGCTGGAAATCGACTATCGCCACACCACCGCTGAGGACATGGCCGCCGCAGGCGAACAATTCGACGTGGTGCTGAACATGGAGGTGGTCGAGCATGTGGCCGACCCTTTGGGCTTCCTGACAGCCTCGCAACAGTTGCTGAAACCGGGCGGGTTGCTGATCTGCTCAACCATCAACCGCAACCCGAAGTCCTATGCCATGGCCATCTTTGGGGCCGAGGTCGTCATGCGCTGGCTGCCACGCGGCACGCATGAATGGAACAAGTTCATAACTCCCGATGAGCTGTTCGACCTGCTGCGCCAAGCCGGGCTGGAGCCAGTGGACCGCAAGGGCTTCGTGTTCAACCCGATCCTGTGGAGCTGGTCGATCTCGGACCGGGATTTGAGCGTGAATTATGTGACGGCGAGTGTGAAGCATTCTTGATATGAAGTGCTTCTTTGACGTGCCCGTCTACCGGCTTCCAAAGGCAGAATATCAATCTACACTAGATGCAGAAAGAGACCGCGCGTTTGGTGACCCAATCTGGAACGAAGTGAGCTCAGAGATCATTGAGCGGTCGCGAAAGCAACGTGGTCAGCACTTGCACGACACATACGGGCCTTGGGTCTTTAATGAGATCGTCGGCTACATTCGGTTGTACTTTTTGGGCACTCAAGTTCGCGGAGAGTATTTCACTTCGGAGAAACGACGAACGCGAAGAACCAGAAAGAAGGTGTTCGCTTTTCGAGACTACAAACTTGCCGCCGAAATTAATTTTCGGCACGACGCCGATAGCGCCGAGATTTACGAGAGCATTCTAAAATATGTCGATCGATGCAGACGTGAAATTCCATCTTCACGTTTCATTGACACCAGCCATTTAACTACAATTGGCCCTCATACCGATTGGCGGGCGATCTGGGAAAAGTAGAGTTGTCTTCTACTCCCCCTCCAACTGCAACCGCAAATCCCGCAGCACCGGCAAGGTACTCCGCACCCGCTCCAGCCCCAACTCCCCGACCACGCGGTTTATCAGTGGGGCAATCGAGGAAATCGCCTGATCACGCGCGCGGCGACCTGCGGGGCTGATGGCGACCATCTTGCGGCGGGCGTCGTCCCAGTCGGGGCGGATGTGGATGTACCCGGCCCATTCCAGCTTGGCCAAGGTGTTGGTCATCGCCCCGCGCGTGACGTGGAAGGTGCTGGCCAGTTGTGCAGGCGTCCGCTCGTCGCCCACATAGACAAGGTGGTTCAACACCGAGAAATGCGAGATTTCCATGCCCTTGGGCAGCACCCGGCTCAGCCGGTTGCGCAACAATTGGTCTGCAGTCAGAATCTCGCTGAACAGCGTGACCGCAAGGGCGTTTTTCTCGTCCGTCATTAGTCCGGTTCTGGATCAGGGCCCGTCAAAAGGCCGCAGGTGAGTCAGTGAGGGCACGCGGCGGCGCGCCTCTGTCACAGAACTATCATCCAAATCGAAAATGTGAATGCCCGGATCGGTGCCTGCGTCGATCAGCACCTCTCCCCACGGGGCGACAACCATGCTGTGGCCGTGGGTGTAGCGGGTCTTGCCGCGCGTTTTCGGGTGCTCTCCGGTCTGGGCGGGCGCCAGCACCCAACAGCCGGTCTCAATCGCCCGCGCGCGCAGCAGAGATTGCCAATGCGCCGCGCCAGTCACGGGCGAGAACGCCGCCGGGACGGTCAAAATACGTGCCCCTGCCTGCGCCAAAGCGGCATAGAGATGTGGAAAGCGGATGTCGTAGCAGATGGTCAGACCGACCTTACCGAAATCGGTCTGCGCAATCACAGCCCGGTCGCCGGGGCGGTAGTTCTTCGATTCGCGGAAGGTCTCGGATTCTGTGACCTGCACGTCGAACATATGGATCTTGTCATATCGCGCCACGATCTGCCCCTGCGGGTCGATCATGAAAGAGCGGTTGGCAAAGCGCCCATCGGCGTCGTGGGTCTTGATCGCCAGCGAGCCGATCAGCAGCCACACGCCCAGCGCAGCGGCCTGATAACGCAGACCCGCCAGCGTGATGTCATCTTCTTCGTGCTGCAGAACCTCGCGCTGTCGCGTGGTGCTGGTCGAGACGCAGTTCGTTACTTCGGGCGTCAGGATAAAGCGCGCGCCCTGATCTGCCGCCTCGGCCATCAGGGCGCGCACCATGTCCAGATTCTCGGTCGGATCGTCCGACGATGTGATCTGCAGCAGCGCTGTCTTCATGCCGCCAGCAGACGGTCCAGCTTGCCCTGACGCTCAAGTTCGTAAAGGTCGTCGCAGCCGCCCACATGCTGCGCGCCGATGAAGATTTGTGGCACGGTGCGTTTGCCACCGGCGCGCTTGATCATCTCGGGCTTGCGTTTGGGGTGGATCAGCACGTCGACTTCCTTGAACTCGACGCCTTTCTGTTTCAGCAGGCGTTTGGCCGCGTGGCAAAAGCCGCATAGCGGCGAGGTATAGATTTCGACCGGTTTCATATTCCGTCCCTTCGGGTTTCGCACAATCTTGAGCGAATTAGGCATCCTTGGCAACGCGCGCCAGAGCCAACACGAAAATATGATTTGCCCCTGCAGCCTGACACACACGCGTACACGCGGCCAAGGTCGCCCCAGAGGTCATGACGTCATCGACCAGCAGGATATCCCGCCCGTTGATGTGATGCCCACGCCGGGCATGGGGCACGATAGCAGGCTGCAGAACCTCCGCCCGTTCCTGCGCGGTTTTGCTATCCAGCACCGGGGTCCGTTTGATGCGCTGCAGCAGGTCAGGCACGCACTGCAAGCCAAGCTCACGCCCCAGATGCTGGGCCAGCAGCGCCGATTGGTTATACCGCCGCTTCAGCAGGCGTGACCAATGCAGCGGCACCGGCGCGATCAGCATGTTGGGCCTCAGCAACTCACGCCCCGCCCGCGCCATCCACCGTGCTGCAGGTCGCGCCAGCTCGGGCCGGTCGCCGTGTTTGAGCGCAAGGATCAAAGATCGCGCTTTGCCCTGATAGAGCAGCGCCGCGCGCCCGTCTTGCCAGGGAGGCGGCGCTTTCAGGCAGTCGTCGCAGTCGATCCGAAACCCGTCCCGCGCGCCCGGCAAAGGCACACCGCAGCTTTCGCAGACCGTGCCGCCGATGAAAGGCGTCTCGCGCCAGCATTGCCCGCAGAGGCCGAAATCGGACTCCGTCAGGTCTCCGCACCCCATGCAGCGGGGCGGGTAGATCAACTCGATAGCGGTTTGAATCCGCTGCGCCATGCGATAGTTGCGAGCTATGAAACTGCCCGAGTCCACTGCACCCTCTCTGTTTGACCGCACCGCCATCCGGCAGCACCGCGCCCGCGCGCGCGACGAGGCGCTGTTTCTGCACCGCGCGGCGGTGGATGAGGTGCAGGATCGCCTCTCCATGGTTAACAAAGCCTTTACGGCCGCGGCGATCATCAGCCCGTTTCCCGGGCTCTGGGGCGATGTTCTGCCCGATGCGGTAATCATCGAGGATGCCGATACCCTGCCCCTGCAGCCCGGCGCGCATGATCTGGTGATCCACGCCATGGCGCTGCATTGTGCCAATGATCCGGTGGGGCAGTTGATCCAATGCCACCGCGCGCTGAAACCCGACGGGCTCCTGCTGGTGGTCTGCCTTGGCGGCGAAACCCTGCACGAGCTGCGCGCCGCCTTGGGTCAGGCCGAGATCGAAGTGACCGGCGGCCTCAGCCCGCGCATTGCCCCCATGGGAGAGCTGCGCGATCTGGGCGGGTTGTTGCAGCGGGCCGGGCTGGCTCTGCCTGTGGCGGACTCCGTGCCGCTGAGGGCAGAATACCGGGATATCTGGCACCTGATGCGCGATCTGCGGGATATGGGAGAGACCAATGCTCTGTCAGACCGGCTGAAACACCCGACGCGGCGCGCGGTGTTCGAGATCGCTCAGCGCATCTATGCCGATCATTTCACCACCACCTCGGGACGGCTGGCTGCCACGTTCGAGATCATCTGCCTGACCGGTTGGTCCCCGGATGCCAGCCAACCCAAACCCCTGCGCCCCGGATCAGCCCAGATGCGTCTGGCCGAGGCATTGAAAACGGAAGAGGGCAAACTGCCCGATTGACGGCCCGGCATTTCCCTTTATCTCAGGCCGGAACAAGAGAATTCAGGAAGCTTCATATGTTTGACGCCACTCGCCCCACCCATGCTCCAACCGACCACCCCAAGGTCAAGATGGGCCGCGTCGGCGTTCTGCTGGCCAATCTGGGCACGCCGGACGATTACAGCTATTGGCCCATGCGGCGCTATCTGAACGAGTTTCTGTCGGACAAACGCGTCATCGACTATCCCGCGTGGAAATGGCAGCCGATCCTGCAGGCGATCATCCTGACCAAGCGACCCTTCAGTTCGGGTGAGGCATACAAGTCAATCTGGAACCACGACAAGGGCGAAAGCCCGCTGATGACGATCACCAAGGATCAGACCGCCAAACTGCGCAGCGCGCTGCAAGAAAGATACGGCGATCAGGTTATGGTCGATTTCTGCATGCGTTATGGTAACCCCTCGACCCCGTCAAAGGTGCGCGAGATGGTGGCAGAGGGCTGCGACCGCATCCTGTTCTTCCCGCTCTACCCGCAATATGCCGGTGCCACGACGGCGACCGCAAATGACCAGTTCTTCCGCGCCCTGATGGCCGAGCCGTGGCAACCGGCCAGCCGCACGGTGCCCGCCTATTTCGACGAACCCGCCTATATCGACGCGCTGGCAGGCTCGGTCGAGCGCGCCTATGCCGCCATGGAGGCCAAGCCGGATATTCTGGTCTGTTCCTACCACGGGATGCCGGAACGCTATCTGCAGCAGGGCGATCCCTATCACTGCCAATGCGTCAAAACCTCAAGGCTGCTGCGAGAGCGGCTGGGCTGGTCGGATGATAAACTGGTCTCGACCTTCCAGTCGCGGTTTGGTCCCGAGGAGTGGCTGAAACCCTATACCGTCGATCACGTGGCCGATCTGGCGCGTCAGGGAAAGAAGAACATCGCCGTCATCGCACCGGCGTTTTCCGCCGATTGCATCGAAACGCTGGAAGAGATCAACGAAGAGATCAAGGAAAGCTTTGAAGAAGCGGGCGGCGAATCGTTCACCTATATCCCCTGCCTCAATGATGAGGACGCGCATATTGCGGCATTGGGCAAGGTGGTCGAGGACAATCTGCGCGGCTGGCTGGACTAAAACGCCTTTGGCTGCGTCACCTGGACATGAAAAAAGGCGGTGGAATGCTCCACCGCCTTCTCTCTAAGACAATGCTCGTCGATTAGCCTGCGGCAACAGCAGCAGCAACAACAACCAGCAGGATCAGCGGCAGGATGATGCCCTGCGACGAACCTTGGGTTTCTTCGACAACAACCGGTGCTTCAACAACCGGCTCTTCCAGGTTGCCAGCATATGCGGTCGAAGCAGCAGCCGTCAGAGCAGCGGCGAGAACGAGTTTCTTCATATTAACCTCCAGAATTTGCGCGATTCCCAATAACGAAACCGCACATCTAAGACTTACCTCGTGAGTTTTTCTAATCAGCTATCCCCATGGATTGCAATTGTAACTTACGCGACAAGCGGGTTCGTGCGCGAAAATGTCGTCAAATTAGCAACACTTGCGTGCCAACATTGGCCATTCCGAAAAGCTCGGCAATATCTTCGTTGAACAGGCCGATGCAGCCATTCGACGACCGACGCCCGATTTTGCGCGTATCGTGGGTGCCGTGGATGCGATAATACTTCCAGCTTAGGTACAAAGCGTGTGTTCCCAATGGGTTATCGGGACCCGGCGGAATATAGTCCGGCCATTCCGGGTTGCGCTTCTTCATCGACGGGGTCGGCGACCAGCTTGGACCTTCGACCTTGCGAATGACGCTGGTGCGGCCGCGGCGCGTCAATTCCTCGGTCAGCGGGACCGAAGATGGGTAAAGTTTGTACACGGTTTGATCTTCTGACCAATAATGCAGCGCCCGTGAGACGGTATCGACCAGAATGGCCCCATTATTGGTGTTCGAGAAATAGGGCTGCCAGTCCAGCGCCCGGAATCCCGACATATTCCGGCGCACCGGCGCCTCGGGCTCGGGGGCGGGGCGCAGAGGATCGCCGGGGATATACTGCGCCAGCGCGGGCGAGGCGAGGCTGGCCGCTGCGCCTGCCAAAAATCCGCGGCGCGTCGAGGGCAGAATGACTTTCTTGACCATGTCGAGCGGTCCTTTGTTAAGGAAGAATGCAAATTCCAGCACATTTTATGGCCAGAATGCTTCAGTCGCAAATCAAACCGGCAGATTCACGCACGCTTGGCCCATTGTGCATTTACCCGGGGCCGTCAGGCGGGTTATTTCCCTTGCGACACAAAATTCAGGCCGGTCATGATACGTATTCTTTCCCTTCTAACGATTTGTTTCGTCGCGCTGGCGGCATGTACCGATTCGGGCACAACTGCCTTCGGGGCCGATGGCAGGCCGTTGCCGTCGGTCTACAAGATTCGCGGCAACCCCGAAAAGCTGCAGTTCCGCATGTTGGATTCGGTCAACGCGCTGCGGCAGGCCTCAGGTTTGCAATCGGTGCAACTGAATTCACAGCTAAACGCGGCGGCGGCCACCCATTCCAAGGATATGGCCCGCCAGAACCGCCCCTGGCACTTTGGATCGGACGGGTCCTCTCCCATCGATCGCGCCGCGCGGGTCGGGTATTTCGGGACATTCCTGGGTGAGGCGATCTCAGAAACCTATGAAACCGAGACCGAAACGCTGGCGGCCTGGATGCAAGAGCCCGGACCGCGCTCGGTCATCATGGACCCCAAGGCGACTCAGATGGGCTTTGCCTGGCATCAGGAAGGCGGCGGCAAGATCTGGTGGACACTTGAAATGGGAACGGGCGGCTGATCGCGACCCGCAAGATATGACAAAGCCCCCGAAATTCGGGGGCTTTTTTGTTTCTGGTCAGCGTCTTAAGCGGCCTGCATCGACTGAGCTTCGGTCAGAATCGCATACAGCTTGACCGGGTCGGGATTGGCCCGCAGCTTGGCGCAGACGGATTGCTCGCGCAGCGTGCGCGACACCAGCGCCAGCGCCTTCAGGTGATCAACACCGGCCTCTTCTGGGGCAAACAGCGAAAACGCCAGATCAACGGGCTGACGGTCGACCGAGCCGAAATCGATGGGTTTTTCCAGCATCACGAATACGCCTGAAACCGCATCCAACTCAGGCAGGCGCGCATGCGGCAGCGCCACACCATGGCCGACGCCGGTGGGACCCAGGCTTTCACGTTCGAGCAAGCCGTCAACGACCGCCTGCGCATCAAGCCCAAGTGTCGCCGCAGCAACGTCACCGATTTCCTGAAACAAACGTTTCTTGCTGGACGCGGACGACAACACGCGCACCGCTTCGGGCTTCAGAATGCTCGAAAGCTCCATCATTTTGCTCCTGGGCCATGCCCCCGCAGCCGGGGACAGGCCAATAATTCTTGCCTGTTACGGATCGATCCACCCGATATTGCCGTCCTCACGGCGATATACGACATTCAATCCGTCCTTGTTCTCGTTCCGGAACACCAGGACCGGCGCACCGGCCAGTTCCATCTGCATAACCGCTTCACCAACACTCAGCGATGGGATCTTGGTTTCCATCTCAGCCACGATCATAGGCTGCAGCGACTCGGGTTCGGCAGCCGAATCCGATTCGTCAGATGCGAGGATATATGAGGACGCGCCGAAGAGTTCAACCGGCTCGGACCGATCCTTGTGGTGGTCTTTCAATCTGCGCTTATAACGGCGCAGTTGTTTCTCCATCTTGTCGCAGCACCCCTCGAACGCCGCATAGATCTCGGTCGCGTGCGCCTTGGCCTGGGCGGTCAGGCCCGTGGACATATGCACGGTGGTTTCGCATACATATTCATGCGCCGAACGGGAAAAGACGACGCTGGCGTCTGTCGGCCGCTGGGCGTACTTGCCCACAACCTCGCCCAGTTCGGTCTGCACATGAGTTTGCAGGGCCGCACCGATGTCGATCTGTTTTCCGCTGATTTGGTAACGCATGTGATCTCCTTCACAATTCACACCCATATTGATGTCGCTATCCGCGACGGCTTTATTCTTATCGGGTGGGGGGTCGCAGCAGAGCCTGCGGTTGCCGCTGATCCACCCCTTCGATGAAGGGGCATAGCGATTCAGTCTGGAACCGAAGACTTGCCATACCCCAATTGAGACAAGAGCCGAGGGAAGAGTCAATCAAAACAGGTGCGTATCCATCAGATTTCCGACATGCACCGGGCACAAATCTCCGTAAGCTCATGAAATGCGGAAGTTTTCGCCCAAATAGACGCGGCGCACATTTTCGTTTTCGACCACTTCGTCGGGCGTGCCGGACATCAGAACCTGACCGTCGTGCAGGATATAGGCCCGATCCACAATCTCGAGCGTTTCCCGCACGTTATGATCGGTGATCAGAACGCCGATGCCGCGCTTTTTCAGATCGGCCACCAGATGGCGGATGTCGCCGACGCTGATTGGATCGACCCCGGCAAAAGGTTCGTCCAGCAGCAGATATTTCGGGTCCGCCGCCAGACAACGCGCGATCTCGACCCGGCGGCGTTCCCCGCCCGACAAGGCCAGCGCAGGCGCGCGGCGCAGGTGTTCGATCGAGAAATCCGACAGCAGCTCCTCCAACCGTTCCTTACGGCGGTGGGCGTGTTTGACGGTGATGTCCAGCACCGAGGCGATGTTGTCCTCGACGCTCATGCCGCGGAAGATCGACATTTCCTGCGGCAGATAGCCAATGCCCAGACGAGCGCGGCGATACATCGGCAGGGTGGTCACGTTCTGCCCGTCGATGGTCACCGTCCCCGCCTCGGGGAACACCAGCCCGGCGACGGAGTAGAACGTCGTGGTCTTGCCCGAGCCGTTCGGTCCCAGCAGCGCCACAACCTCGGACCGGCCCAGCGTCATCGAAACGTCGCGGATCACGGTTTTCTTGCGGTAGGATTTCCGCAGCTTTTCGATCTTCAGACCAGAGGTGCCCTCGGCGACTGACAGGTTCGGACGGTTCATCAGTTCTGACCCTGTTGCAGGATGGTCTTGACGCCCCCCGACATCGTTGCGGTTCCACTGGTCAGGTTCGCGACCATCTGGTCTCCGCTGATGATGCTGGGGCCTTGGGTCAGCAACACATTGCCTCGCATCTCAATCACGCCGGACTCGATGGTGTATTCGGCCCAGTCACCCTCGGCCGCATCGGGAGGGCTGACCAGAACCACGTTCTCGGTCGCCTCCATCCGCTCGATGGCCGAGCGGTCCTGATTGTAGATCACCAGAACCCGTTCCGCGGTTAGGCGCATCTCGCCCTGAATGACGATGACATTGCCGACAAACTCGGCCGAGCCGTCTTCCTGATTGACGTTCAACGTTTCTGACGTCACCTCGACCGGCAGGCTCGGGTCGGCCTTGACGGCCCCAAATGCCACCTGAGCCTCTTGCGCGGACAGGGGCGCAGCTGCGGCGATCAGAGCAATACAAACAGAGGCGACACGAAAATCAAACACGGGTTATCTTTCAGCTTTTTGCGGCTCGTATATCAGCTTCACGCCATCTGTAAAAAGAATATGGACCGGGCCATCCTTTTTTTCGGTTCCGAACGTCATCCGCCCGGCGGTGAAGTCCCCAATCGGGCCGGTGCCGTCAATCTGGCCCGGCGTATCCCCGCGAATTTCATCCAGCGATGTGTTCAACAGATCAGTGGTGACCTGAATGCCGTCGGCGGTGGTGATGACCACGTTACCGGCGAAGGTGGCGGTACCCTTGTCGGGCCGTATCATGCCGGTGTTCGATTCCAGCGTGATCTCACCCCCGTTGCTCAGGCCGAACCGGCCCTGAACCTCAGCCGCCGTGGGGCTATCACCGGCGCTGCCCTGACTGGCGCGACGGGCTTCGACGCGGATCTCTTCGCCCTTGCGGGTCACCCCTTTGTAGTCGGGACGCGTGATGACCTGTTCCGTCAGCCGCTCGTCGATCTCCTGCCCGCTGAAGGGCACCGAGACATCGGTGTCGATGCTGCGTGACAGAAGGAACACGGTGGACAGCAGCAGGATGGCGGCCAGGGGCAACACCACCTTCAGAAACTGCACCCATCGGGAATGGCGGTCCACTGGCGCGCCTCCTCAGCCCAGACCGACGCGCAGACAGTCGTGAATGTGCAGAATGCCCTCGGCTCGGCCATCCGAGGCCGGGTCCACCACAAACAGACAGGTGATCTTGGGTTTTTGCATGGTCATCAACGCAACCGCACCCTCGGCCAGGTCATCCGGGCCAATTGTGCGTGGGTCGGCTGTCATGACCTGATCAACGGTCAGATCCAGCAGCCCATCCATATTTCGGCGCAAGTCACCATCCGTCACGATGCCAAGTAGCTGGTGGTCAGCATTAGCCACACCAACGACGCCGAACCCCTTCTGGCTCATGACCAGAAGAGCTTCACCCATCGGAGTGCCAGATTGCACGATGGGTGTATCGGTGTGCATCAGGTCGCGCACGGTGGACAACTGCGCCCCAAGCTTGCCGCCGGGGTGATAAGCACGGAAGTCCTCGGGCTTGAAGTCCCGGTACTTCATCAGCGCAATCGCCAGCGCATCACCCATCGCCAGCGTCAGCGTGGTCGAGATCGAGGGCACCATGCCAAACCCGCAGGCCTCACCCAAAGACGGGATCAGCAGATGCACATCGGCCTGTTTCATCAACGTACTTTCGGGTTTGCTGGACAGGCCAATCAGCGGGATGCCAAAGCGGCGGGTAAAGGCCAGCAGATTGGCCAGTTCCGGCGCCTCGCCCGAGTTCGAGATTGCAAGAACCACGTCCCCCTTGGACACCATGCCAAGATCGCCATGGCTCGCCTCGGCGGGATGCACGAAATAGGCAGGTGTTCCGGTGCTGGCCAACGTTGCCGCGATCTTGTGGCCGATATGGCCCGACTTGCCGATGCCGCTGATGATAATGCGGCCCGTGGCCTTCAGGATCATTTGCACGGCTTCGGCAAAATGCTCGTCCAGCCCCTCTGCCAGCACGTCCAGCGCGCGGGCTTCATCGGTGACGACTTGTCGGGCGGTTCTCAGAAATGCTTCGGTGTCGGTCATGAGTGCGCAAAGATATCCGTTTCAGGCCAACCGGCGAGGTCCAGCTTCGCACGCATCGGCAGGAAGTCAAAACAGGCCTGCGCCATCTCGGTGCGGCCTTCGCGGGCCAGACGCCCGTCCAGAGCGTCACGCAGGCGGTGCAGGTACAAAACGTCCGACGCGGCGTATTCAAGCTGCGCATCGGTCAGCGTTTCCGCGCCCCAGTCGCTCATCTGCTGTTGCTTCGAGATATCGACGCCGATCAGTTCCTGACACAGGTTCTTCAGCCCGTGCCGGTCGGTATAGGTGCGCACCAGACGGCTGGCGATCTTGGTGCAATAGACCGGCGCAGCCAGCGCGCCAAACGTGTGGTACATCGCGGCAATGTCAAAGCGGCCAAAGTGGAACAGCTTCAGCACATTCGGGTTTTCCAGCATCGCACACAGGTTCGGAGCCTGAGTCTGCCCGTTCTCGACCTGCACGATATGGCTGTTGCCATCACCGCCGGACATCTGGATCACGCACAGGCGGTCCCGATGGGGGTTCAGCCCCATGGTTTCACAATCAATGGCCACGACGGGGCCCAAATCCAGCCCGTCCGGCAGGTCATTCTTATAAAGGTGGTTCGCCACGGAGTTATCCTTTGTGCGCTTTCGGCCCCGAGATAGGCGGTTTGGCTTCCGAACTCAACGCCATCATTGGAAAAGCGGAAACCGGCAAAGGTGGCTTGACCTTGTGCACCACACTGGAACTATGGAACGGCAACAACCGCACTCAAGAAAGCCCGTAATGCTCAGTGTCCTGAAAAACCGCACCTATCGGCACCTGCTGGCCGCGCAAATCGTGGCGTTGTCCGGCACCGGGCTGGCCACCGTAGCGCTGGGACTGCTGGCCTTTGATCTGGCGGGCGAGGCGGCCGGTCTGGTGCTAGGCACCGCGCTGACCATCAAGATGGTGGCCTATGTCACCGTCGCGCCTCTGGCCGCTGCCTTTGCCGAGCGGCTCGATCGGAGAAAGATGCTGGTGGCGTTGGATCTGGTGCGCGCGGCGGTGGCGCTCTGCCTGCCATTCGTGAGCGAAATCTGGCAGGTCTATGTGCTGATCTTTGTGCTGCAGTCGGCCTCGGCCGGGTTTACGCCTACCTTTCAGGCCACCATTCCCGACGTGTTGACGGATGAGCAGGACTATACCAAGGCCCTGTCCCTGTCGCGGCTGGCCTATGATCTGGAAAGCCTGCTGAGCCCGATGCTGGCAGCTGTCCTCTTGCTGCTGGTCAGTTTCGACAGCCTGTTTCTGGGCACCAGCCTTGGGTTTGTGGCCTCGGCGCTGCTGGTGGTGTCCGTCGCTCTGCCCTCGCCCAAACCCACCGCCCGGCGCGGCATCTATGACCGGACCACGCGCGGCATCCGCATCTATCTCAAGACCCCCCGCCTGCATGGGCTGCTGGCGTTGAGTTGGAGCGCGGCTGCGCTCAGCGCGATGGTGATCGTCAACACGGTTGTGATCGTGCGCGCCGATCTGGGCCTGTCCGAAAGCGCTGTTGCCGTCGCGCTGGCCGGGTTCGGCGGCGGGTCGATGCTGGCCGCATTCACCCTGCCCCGTTTGTTGGAACACATCCCCGACCGAAAGGTGATGCTAAGCGGCGCAGCGCTGGCGACCGGAGCCATGGCCGGTGCAGCCCTGCTGTCCGCCAGCTTGCCGATGACGCTCATGCAGCTAACGCTGATCTGGGCCGCCGTAGGTTTTGGCTATTCCGCCACGCTGACGCCCTCGGGTCGTCTGCTGACCCGCTCGGCCCACCCCGAGGATCGCCCCGCCCTCTTTGCTGCGCAATTCACGCTGTCCCATGCCTGCTGGTTGGTGCTGTACCCCTTGGCCGGGTGGCTGATGACTCGTTTCGGCGCCACCGTTGTGATGGCGACCATGGCCATCGCCGCGCTTCTGGGTGTGATGCTTGCACTGCACATATGGCCGCGCAACAGCCGCGCGGCAATCGCGCACAGCCACCCCGACCTGCCCGCAAATCACCCACATCTGGCGGGACCAGCGCCCCATGCCCATCCCATCATCATTGACGAGTTACACCCCCATTTCCCCCGCCAGTCTTGAGCCTGCCCGGCAAACTGCCGTAAACCGGGACACGCCCCTTCTGACGCCCGGAGCCCGCATGGACCAGCTTGACCGCCGCATCATCGCCGCCCTGCAGCACAACGCACGCGATTCCACCACTCGGATCGCAGCGACACTGGGCGTCGCCCGGACTACGGTACATGAACGCATCAACCGCATGGAAGAACGCGGCATCATCGCTGGTTATTCGGTGGTTCTGCGCGAAACCGAGGATACCCCTCGCGTTCAGGTCATTGTCCTGTTGGAGGTGCAGCAAAAGGAAACCACGCGGATCATCAAACGGCTTGAGGCTTACCCTGAGGTCAAGCTGTGCCTGTCGATAAATGGCGAGTTCGACCTGCTTCTGTCCGCCGAGGCCCCCCGGATAGAGGACCTCGATATCCTTGTGGACGAGTTGGCCCGCATACCCGGCGTCCTGCGCACCAACACCAGCGTTGTTTTTGGCCGCAGAATTGACCGAAGCTGAGGCGCGCTAACTCTCTGTAAACCGATAGCGGACTAGCTTGGCCGGGATTGATCAGAATCCCGGACCGGCAGAATGCCTTATCGTGAAATCCTGTTTGCGCTGTTGCTGCATATCGCGCTGGTGAAACCCGGCCACGCCGTGGCGGGTATTGAAACGGCGGCTTTATGCGATCAGGCCGCGCAACAGGCCGCGCGGGCAGAAGGCGTGCCTTTGGACGTGCTTCGCGCCATCGCGCGGGTTGAATCGGGCCGCGCGGTGGATGGTGCGCTGCACCCCTGGCCCTGGGCCGTGAACCGCGAGGGACAGGGATATTGGTTCGCCTCGGCGACCGAGGCCAAAGCCTATGTCTTCAACATCTTCAAATCGGGTGTCCGCAGCTTTGATGTGGGTTGTTTCCAGATCAACTACCGCTGGCACGGCAAGGCCTTCCGCTCGATCGACGCCATGTTCGACCCGAAAGAAAACGCCACCTACGCCGCCCGGTTCCTGAACGAACTCCACGCCGAGCTCGGCTCATGGCCCGCCGCCGCCGGGGCCTATCATTCCCGGACCGAGCATCTTGCGGCCTCTTACTCCAACCGCTTTCAGGCGGTGCTGGCGCAACTGGAAGGTCCGCGCGTGACCAGCGACCCGTTCACCATGTCCGCCGCCCCGCTAATCCCTCGGGCGTCCGAGCCCGCCAGCCGCACCGCTCTGGGCTCACTGGTGCCTCAAAGCGCCGCCGCTACCGCGTTCATCCCCTTCAACTGAGAGGTCCCTGTGCCCCGGATCGACATCCGCACCCTGTTTTCCCCGACCGTCCTGCTGGCGCTGGCGCTGATGACGGTGATCGTGATGATGATCCTGCCGATGCCTGCATGGGTGCTGGACGTGGGACTTGCGGCGTCGTTCGCGCTGGCGATCCTGATCTTCACCCTGACACTGTTTATCGAACGGCCGCTGGATTTCTCATCCTTCCCGACGATCTTGCTGGCGTCGCTAATGCTGCGGCTGTCGCTGAACGTATCCTCGACCAAGCTGATTATCGGGCAGGGGCACACTGGCACCAACGCGGCAGGGGATGTGATCGAAGGGTTCGCGCAATTCGTCATGGGTGGCAGCATCTTTTTGGGTCTCGTGGTGTTCGGCGTGCTGCTGATCGTGAACTTCATGGTCATCACCAAAGGTGCCGCCCGCATGGCTGAGGTCGGCGCGCGCTTTGCGCTGGACGGGATGCCCGGCAAACAGCTGGCCATCGACAGCGATATGTCCGCCGGTGCCATCGACCACCAACAGGCCAAGGAACGGCGCGAACGCGAACAGCAGGAGACCACGTTCTTTGGCTCGCTCGATGGGGCGTCGAAATTCGTCAAGGGCGATGCGGTCGCTGGCCTGCTGATCACCTTACTGAATCTGGTGATGGGTCTGGTAATGGGCGTGATCGTGCATGGTATGCCGGTCTCATCCGCGTTTGAGACCTACGCGATCCTGACCGTCGGCGACGGGCTGGTGTCACAAATCCCTGCGGTGATCATCTCAATCGCTTCCGCCCTGTTGCTGGCCCGGGGCGGCACCCAAGGGGCGACCGACAGTGCGATTTTTTCGCAGCTTGGGCGGCATCCGGCGGCGCTGGCCACGGTCGCGGTCCTGATGGCGCTGTTCGCACTGGTGCCCGGATTACCGTTTCTGCCCTTCATGCTCGGCGCGGCGGCGCTGGGATACGCCGCCTATTCTGGCCTGAAAAAACGAGGTGCCGAAGACATCCCCGAGGATACCGCGCCCGAGGCTGACACACCGGTCTCTCAAGCCATCGGCGACGTTCTGGATCTGGACGATGTGCATCTGGAGTTCGCACCCGATCTGGTCAGCATGGTGCTGAACCCCGGCACCGGGCTGGATGCACGGATTGCAAATATGCGGACCTATGTCGCGTCAAGCTTTGGCCTGATCCTGCCCGAGATCCGCCTGACCGACCGCGCCGATCTTCCCACTGGTACGTATGTGATCAAGGTGCAAGGCGTGGAACAGGCGCGCGGCGTGTTGAATTCAGAACTGGTGCTGGCGCTGGTGCAGGACGGGCAGGACCTGCTGCCTGATGGCACCGACGTGACCGAGCCGGTCTACGGTGCCCCCGCCCGCTGGATTCTGCCCAAGGATCAGGAAGCTGCCGCCATGAACGGGGCCACCATCGTAACCCCGCCCGAGATTCTGGCGACCCACCTGCTTGAGATCATCAAACAGAACTTCTCGCGCCTGCTGACGCTGAAATCCCTGCGCCGTTTGCTGTCCGAGATGACCCGCCTCAGTGATCCAGTCCGGGCCGAGGCCAATCGCAAGCTTCTGGACGAGTTGATCCCCGACAAGGTGCCGATCGACACTCTGCATGCGGTATTGCGCCTGCTGCTCGACGAACGTGTCTCGATCCGCAACATGGCGCTGATACTGGAAAGCGTAGCCGAGGCGCGGTTGACCACAACCCAGCCCGAAGGCATCTGCGAACTGGTCCGCCAACGGCTGGGTTTTCAACTGGTGGCCGATATGAAGCGCGAGGACGGATCGATCCCCTTGATCCAGCTGGCCCCGGAATGGGAAGACACCTTTGCCAGCTATCAGATCGACGCCCCCAATGCCGGTCTGGACGTGGCGCTGCCGCCGAACCTGTTCAACAAGCTTGCCGACGGGGTGAATGAAAGCGTCGCCAAATCCGCCGACCACGGGTTGTTCCCCGCGGTTGTGACCTCGACTCGGCGACGGCGGTTGCTGCGCACCATCATGCATGCCCGCGGCATCGCCAACCCGGTTCTATCCTTCGAGGAAATCGGGCTTGAGGCGCGCCCGGCGCTGGTCGGAACGGTGCCCGCGTGATCGCCTTGTCGCCCGAGCTGTTGCCCCATCTGGGGCAAACCCTGTGGCATCTCTTCGCCATTTTCCTGCGCGTGTCGACCATGGTGTCGCTGCTGCCCGCCTTTGGTGAACGCAGCATCCCGGTGCGCGTCAAGCTGGGTTTGGCTGTGGCGTCTACGCTGATCGTGGCCCCTGCGGTACCCGAGGCAGAAACGGCGCCAGCGTTCGGGCGGATGGTGGCACTGACCGGCACCGAAATCGCGACCGGGTTGGCGTTGGGCGTAGGCCTGCGCCTGTTTGTGCTGGCGCTGCAAACCGCCGGTTCGATAGCGGCGCAGGCGACATCACTGTCGCAAATCCTTGGTGGCGCGGCGGCCGAGCCTGTGCCTGCGATGGGCTACATGCTGACGCTGGCCGGTCTGGCGCTGGCCGCCTTGCTGGGCCTGCATATCCGCGCCGCGCAATTCATGATTCACAGCTATATACTGTTCCCGATCGGCACCCTGCCGCTGGCGCCGGACCTGACGCAATGGGGCATTACCCAGATTTCACGCAGCTTCGGGCTGGCCTTTGCGCTGGCAATGCCCTTCGTCATCGCCTCGCTGATCTACAACCTGGCGCTGGGCGTCATCAACCGCGCCATGCCGCAGCTGATGGTCGCGTTCGTGGGCGCCCCCGCGATCACCTTCGCGGGCCTGTTTCTGCTGTTCGCAGGCACGCCGCTGATCCTGTCCGTCTGGTCCGACGCGCTGTTTGCGTTCCTGCAGAACCCGCTTGAGGGCACGAGATGAGCGGGCAGGACGATGACAGCGACAAGTCGTTTGAGGCGACACCGCAGAAGCTTGAGAAAGCCCGTAAGAAGGGCGAAGTCGCCAAGTCCAACGATCTGTCGGTGGTGGCCGCCTATTCCGGATTGCTGGTCGCGATGCTGCTGGTCGGGCAGTATATGGCGGAACAAATTGGCACCCTGTTTGTAGTTCTTATCGACCAATCGGATCGACTGGCGGACCTGCTGACAACAGGCCCGGTGACGGCCCCGGTGGCTGGCATACTGCGCTCTACGTTGGTGCCGGTTGCTGCCCTGTTCGTGGTGCCGGCGGTCGCAGTGGTGCTCAGCCTGATCGCACAGCGCGCCCTGATATTTGCCCCGGACAAGCTGAAACCCAAAACCTCTCGCATCTCGATCCCCTCGAATGCAAAGAACAAATTTGGGCGGGGCGGCCTGTTCGAATTCGCAAAGAGCTTTGTGAAACTGCTGATCTACGGGGCCTGCCTGGCCCTGTTTCTGCGCGCGAACTTGCCCGAGATTCTCTCGGCCAGCGCGGCACCGGCGCGCGCGTCTATCCTGTTGATGATGAACCTGTTGTTTCGGTTCCTGTTCATCGTCATCACCATCGCGCTGGCCATCGGTATGGTCGACTATCTGTGGCAACATGCCGAGCATCTGCGCAAGAACCGAATGTCCCGCAAGGAAATCCAGGATGAAACCAAGGATTCCGAGGGTGATCCGCATGTCAAACAGCAGCGTCGCCAGCGTGCACAGGACATCGCCACCAACCAAATGATGACGGATGTGCCCAAAGCCGATGTGGTGATCGTCAACCCGACCCACTACGCGGTCGCGCTGAAATGGTCGCGCGCCAGTGGCACCGCACCGGTTTGCGTCGCCAAAGGGGTCGATGAAGTGGCCGCAACGATCCGCGCCACAGCGGGCGAGGCCGGAGTGCCCATCCACTCGGACCCGCCAACGGCGCGTGCGCTGCACGCCACGGTCGAGATCGGTCACGAAATCGCCGAAGAATACTATCGCCCCGTCGCTGCAGCGATCCGCTTTGCCGAGGCCATGCGCAAACGCGCCAAGGCGCGGGTGATGTGATGCGCAACCGGATGACAGACCTGCTGACCGTGACCGAAGCGACCTATCAGCGCGAATACCAGAAGCTGCGCCCATTGTTGCAACATCAGGCGAAGCTGTTGCAGCAACTGGCCCTGCTGGACCGCCAGCTGGCTGAAGTGAAGTCGCTTGGTGCTGACACCCACGGGTACCGCGTCACAGGCACCGATCTGGCGTGGCATAGCTGGGAATCGGCCACGCGGCGGCAGCTGAATACAGAACTAGCGCGACTGCGATCGCAAAAACTTGCAGCGATGGACGACTTGCGTCAGGCTTTCGGGCGCAAGCAAGCGGTGACGGAATTGTCGCAGCGCCTGCAGCAAAGCAAGCGCCGCGTGGCGCAGGAATAGGAATGTGTTCAGGTATCCTGCCGGTTGACGCTGGTGATCAATACCTTCGAGACATCCTGGCCAAGATCCTTTTGCGCAACCTCCAGCAACGCCGCGCGCAGAACTGCAAGGTTATCCGAGCGGGTAAACGCCCCATCAAATCCGCCGCTGTTGGCGTGATCGAACAACACTTGCAGAAACCTGTCTCGCAACTTTGGTTCGATCTCGTAGAAGGCATCCTCGATACCCGAACGCACCTCGAGGCTGAGGGACATGGTGACCAGGGCCGATATCTCATGCTCCGAGACAACAGGGATCACGAACTGCTTGGTCAGCTTCAGGTATTCCTGCGCCTTCTTTTCATCTTTTTTCCCGGATTTTGAGGCTTCTTGCTGTCCAGCCTCAGACTGGGCTGGCTTGGCCTCGGCCTTTTCCTCGGCCTTGTCCGAGGGGGCCAGGACAACACCAGCCCCGACACCCGCAGCAAGACCCGCGACCAGACAGATGATCGGCAAGAGTTTTCCCATCACACCCTCCCTTCAGAACGGCAGAACCGTATCAAGAACCTGCTGCCCATATCGCGGCTGCTGAACATCCGTGATCTGACCGCGCCCACCATATGACACCCGCGCCGACGCGATCTTGTCATAAGTGATTTCGTTCTGGCGCGAGATGTCCTGAGGCCGGACATAACCGGCAACCAGCAGTTCACGCAGTTCGAAATTCACGCGCAGTTCTTGCGAACCGGTGATCGACAGCACCCCGTTGGGCAGCACGTCGACAACCGTCGCCGCCACGCGCAGGGTCAGCTTTTCTTTGCGTTTGACCGACCCTTTGCCCTTACTGACAGAGGCCGAGTCGATCGAGACTGCTTCCTCGAGCGGCGCCCCGTCCGGCAACCGCTCGGCCGCGCGTTGCGGTAGGCCGAACAGGCTGGGCACAGCAAGGCTTTCTGACCCGGCGCGGGATCGATTGGTGTCGTTGGATATCTCGGCCTTTTCGTCCAGCTCGATCACCACCGTCAGAATATCACCTTTCTTCATCGCCCGCTGATCCCCAAGCAGGGACTGCTGCCCGCCGCTCCACAAGGAAGCACGGTCCACAGTGCGTTGGGGTTGGCTGTGCAAAGGCAGGCCGGGCCACAGCATCGCAACATGCTCAGGCGATTCCGTATTGGGTGTCAGGCTGGGCGGTTTGCCAAGATGATCCAGCCGACCGCAAGCGGCAACGCTCAGAATGGCAAAGAGCAGGCATTTCGTTAAATTTGACATTACTTGACCTCGATTTGACCATCGGGGCGGATCACGCCCGTTACCGTTGTGCGCGACGACAGGTTCATCACCCGGATGCGCTCTCCCGCAGCCCCGCGCCCCAGCGCGCGGCCCTCGGCGGTGATCGACAGCGCGGTACGATCAAAGACCAGCGTCACCAGATCATTGCGATCGACAATCGCGGGCGGGCCGATATCCGACGGACGGATCGGCCGCCCCGGGTACAGCGCAACGCGCGCCTCTTGCCCAATCAGGTCCGAGAGCTGCCAGACGGCCCCCGCCACATCGGTAGCTTTGACCTGAAGGTCCGCAGCGGCGATAATTTCCTTTGCACGGATCGTCCGGGTTGGCACCACAATCTCGGCCCGTATTGCAGCGGGTATCAGCGTAAGAAGGCAGATCAGAACCCGCATCAGCGCACCTGCGTCGTTGCGCCCATCATCTGATCGACGGCCGAGATGACCTTGGCGTTCATCTCATAGCCGCGCTGCGCTTCGATAAGTTCCGTCACCTCGCGAACCGCATCGACCGAGCTGTCCTCGAGATAGCCCTGCCGCAAGGTCCCCAGCCCATCCTCACCCGGCGTTCCGACCACCGGCGCGCCCGAGGCTTCGGTTTCTTTGAACAAGTTGCTGCCCACGGCCTCAAGCCCCTTGGCATTCGAGAAACTGGCCAGCGTGAATTCACCCAACAACTGCCCCTCGGCAGTATCGTCGAAATAGGCGTAAACCTCGCCCGCGGCGTTGATCGAGATCGATCTGGCATCGTCGGGAATGGTGATCTCGGGGGCGACGGCAAACCCGTCAGAAGTGACGATCAACCCCTCGGCTGACCGTTTCAAACTGCCATCACGGGTAAAGGCCGACTGGCCGTTGGGCAAGGTGACCTCAAGATAACCGCGCCCTTCGATAGCCACGTCCAGATCGCTGCCGGTGGCCGACAGCCCGCCCTGTTCCAGTTGCACCGTCACCGCCGAGGGCCGCACGCCAAGACCCAGCTGAATGCCGGTTGGCAGCACAGTGCCATCCGAGGCGTTCACCGCCCCCGCCCGCGCCATCTGTTGATAATGCAGATCGGCAAATTCGGCCCGCCGCGCGTTGTAGCCGGTGGTGTTCATATTCGCCAGGTTGTTCGAGATCGTCTCGACCCGCATCTGCTGGGCGGTCATGCCCGTGGCGGCGATTTTCAAAGCCCGCATGGTACAGTCTCCTTAAACAATTCAGCGCATCAGCGCCTTGAGGGCGCCACGCACCCGTTGATCCTCGGCATCCAGAAAGCTCTGGCCCAGTTCATAGGCACGCTGAATTTCAACCAGTCGTGTCACCTGTTCGATGGCGTTGACGTTCGATCCTTCGAGAAAGCGGTGCAGAACGACCGGTTCATCCACCGGTTCAATATCAGCATCGGTGCGGAATTGCGTGCTGCCTTCCCGCACCAGATCCTTTGGCTCAGCCGCCCGGTAGACACCGATCTGGCCCAGAAGCTGGCCGTTCACGCTGAGCGTACCATCGCTGCCAACATCAATGCTGGCTGCATCGGGCGGAATGAAAACAGGGGCGCCGTTGCTGTCCAGCACCCGATGCCCGTCCATCGTCACCAGGTCGCCCTCGGCGCTGGGGGCGAAACTGCCTGCACGGGTCAGTCGATTGCCGCCGGGTGTTTCGATCATGAAGAACCCGTCGCCCTCGATGGCGAAATCGAACTGGCCGCCGGTTTCGGTCAGCACACCTTGCTGCAGCGACGTGTTGCGCACCTGAGCGCGGCTCATCGACAGTGAGGGCGCGTGGGGCATGTCGCGGATGAACTCAGAAAACACCAGCCCCTGCTGGCGGTATCCGGTGGTGTTGGCATTGGCGATGTTGTTCGCCACCAGCCGCATTTCGTTCATCAGCCCGGACTGGCGGGACAGGGTGGTATAGGCGGTGTCCATCAGCGACCTCCAGCAATCAGGGGGATCAGTGTCCCGGTGAAGAATGTGACAAGGGTCTGGGTCATGAACCCCATCGAAATCCAGAACACGATGACGATGGCGATCAGCTTGGGTACAAAGGTCAGCGTCATCTCCTGCACCGAGGTCAGCGCCTGAAACAGACCAACCGCCAGACCCGAGATCAGCGCCACCGCCAGAATCGGAACCGAGGTGATCACCGCGACCCACAGCGCCTGACGGACGATGTCATAGAACAGACCTTCGCTCAGCACGGCTCAGACCGGCATCCGCAGGATTTCCTGATAGGCCTCGACCACTTTGTTGCGGACGATCACGGCGGTCTCGACCGCCAGTTCGGTCTGCGCCAGCGCCTGCACTAGCGCGTGCGGATCGGCCTGCCCCACCATCGACGATTGCGCCACCTGCTCGCTGTGTTTCAGCGTTGCGGCAAAATCCTGAAAGGTTGCCCGCAGCCCCTGCGCCCGTCCAGCATGATCGGGGTCGGCCTGCGTGGCGGGGCGCGCGCCGGCATAGCTCTGCGCCGCGGTAAGAGATCGGATATCCATTCTGGCTGTCCTTTATTTGCGAAGTAAATCCATCAGGCCCGACGACATCTGCCGGGTCTGGTCGAACATCTTGAGGTTGGCCTCGTAGCTGCGCTGCGCCTCGCGGGCGTCGGCGATCTCGATCATCAGATCGACATTCGATCCGTGGTAATGGCCAGTCTCATCCGCCATCGGATGGCTGGGGTCATAAATCCGGCTCAGGTCGCGGCGGTCGAGCCTGACGCGGCCCGCCTGCACGGTTTCCGCGCCGCCCTTTTCGACCGTTTCAAACGGTACCGTCTTGCGACGATATCCGGGCGTATCCGCGTTCGAGATATTCTCGGACACATGCCGCAACCGCACCGCCTGCGCCCGCAAGGCACTGGCCGAGGCCGTCAGCGAATGGGAAAAATCGCTCATGCCATTGCCCCCTTACGCCCGGCCCAGAGAAGTGCGCAGGATGCCGATGGACGATTTGTAGATCGCCAGCGCGCGGTCATGCTGGCGCTTTACATCGACGGCTTTCAACATCTCTTCTTCTATGGAAACACCATTGCCGTTCGGGTCGCCTGCCGGCGTGGCCTCATACTCGGCCCAGGGCTGCGCGACCGCTACGCCATTCAGATGACCGGCCCGAGTGGCAGTCATCGAGGCGGCATGCCCCGTGTTTTCAAACGCTGTCTTGAAGGCCTCAAGGTCGCGGGGCTGATAGCCTGGCGTGTCCGCGTTGGCCATGTTGCGCGCGATGACGGCCTGCCGTTGCCCGGCATGGGTTGCCATTGCGTACGCTGTCTTAAAGACGTTCAGGTCAGTGAACATCGGGGCTTCTCCCTCGATCAATTTCAATCAAGGCTTAACCCCGATTCCTTTAGAAAGCGTTTTCAGAAACTGTTGGAGTTCCCGTTATGTCCGATCTCGACCCGGTGCTTGTGAAATGCGAAATCGACCGACTGACCGCCGTGCGCCATATGGGGCGTGTGGCCAGCGTGGCGCGTGGTGTGGTCGAGATCGAAGGGTTGGCCGGACAGGCGCGAATCGGCGACCACCTGACCTTACGGCGGCGCAGCGGCCCGGATTTGCCAGGCGAAGTGCTGCATGTCGAATCGGACCTGATCCACATGCTGCCCGGCGCCGCGCCCGATGGGGTCAGCCTGGGAGATCCGGTGGTGCTGGACCAGACCCTCGCCTTTGCGCCCGGGATGCATTGGCTGGGGCGTGTGGTGGACCCGTTCGGCAGACCTCTGGATGGCAAGCCGCTGCTGGCAGGGGCGCAGGGACGCGACATCATGCAGACACCACCGCCCGCGGTGGACCGCAAACCGCTGGGCGCGCGGATGGAGGCCGGGCTGGCGATCCTCAACACCATGCTGCCGATTGTGCAGGGTCAGCGCATGGGGCTGTTTGCGGGATCGGGTGTGGGCAAATCCACGTTGCTGGCCACGTTGGCGCGGTCGATGCAGGCCGACGCGGTGGTGGTCGCCCTTGTCGGTGAGCGTGGGCGCGAGGTGAATGAATTTGTCGAATCCGCTCTGGGGGCCGAAGGCATGCAGCGCGCGGTGGTCGTGGCCGCGACCTCGGACCAGTCGGCACTGGCTCGGCGACGCTGCGCATGGTCGGCGATGGCCGTGGCCGAGTATCTGCGCGATCAAGGCCTGAACGTCCTGTTTCTGGCCGATTCCGTCACCCGCTTCGCCGAGGCGCATCGTGAGATTGCCGTAGCCATGGGCGAAGCGCCCTCGTTGCGGGGGTTTCCGCCATCGGTCACGCCCCTGATTGCCGCCCTTTGCGAACGCGCCGGCCCCGGCACTGCCGAGCAGGGCGATATCACCGCGGTGTTCAGCGTGCTGGTTGCGGGTTCGGACATGGATGAGCCGGTGGCGGACATTCTGCGCGGTGTTCTGGACGGGCATATCGTCCTGAGCCGCAACATTGCCGAGCGGGGGCGTTTCCCGGCCATCGACCTCAGCCGCTCGGTGTCGCGCAGCCTGCCGGATGCCGCGTCCGAGGACGAAAACCGCATGATCGCACAGACCCGCAAGCTGGTCGGCAGCTACGAGCAATCCGAAGTGATGATCAAGGCCGGGCTCTATGCCGAGGGGGCCGATCCGTTGCTGGATCAGGCGGTGCGCGTGCATGAAGAACTGGATGACTTTTTCGGCAGGACCGACCCGGACGGGATCGCGAACAGCTTCAACCGCCTGGCCGTGATCCTGCGCCGCGCCAATGCTGGCCTGCCCCGATGATCGCCGCTCGATTTCACGACAGTTTTAAGTGTTAAGCCCCCTTTAAGACCTGCGCTGCTACGCCTTTGGATGGGTGAGAAAAAGGTGGTGGAGATGGGTGCGCAATCCAATGCGGCGCCAATCATCATCAAGAAGAAGCGTGTGTCGGGGGGCGATGGCCACCATGGCGGCGCGTGGAAAGTCGCATATGCTGACTTTGTCACAGCCATGATGGCCTTCTTCATGTTGATGTGGCTGCTGAACGCAACGACGGAAAAGCAACGCAAGGGGCTGGCGGATTACTTTTCGCCGACGATTCCCGTCAACCCGGTATCGGGGGGCGGGGACGGGGCTTTTGGCGGCGACAATATGTTCTCGGAGAAGACGCTCGTGATGAACGGCTCGGGCGCGACCCGCCGCAACCCGACCGAGGCCCATCAGGCGCGCGGCTCAAGCGGTGTCGACGCACGGGGCGGCGACAATGGCACGTCCGAGGATTTCTCGTCGCTCGAGGCGCAACTGCTGGGTCGCACGGGCGAGAGCATGGTCTCGGACAAGATGCTTGAGCACATCGTCACCCGCGTCACCGATGAAGGGCTCGTGGTCGAGCTGTTTGATACCGAAGATCAGGCGTTGTTCGAATCGGGCACTGATACTCCGACGCAGATGATGCGGGCACTGGCGCTGCTGGTGGCCCGGTCCTCTGATCTGGTGACGAATGCTGTTGCGGTGAACGGGCATGTCCGGTCGTCCCCGGTGGTGCTGGTGAAAAACCCGGTCTGGGACCTGTCCACCTCGCGGGCGCAGGTGGCGCGTCAACTGCTGCAGGGCAAGGGCGTGGCGGCGGCTCGGATGGACCGCGTGACTGGGCATGCCGACCGGGAATTGGCCACCGGGAACCCGATGGCGGTGCGCAACAACCGCATCGAAATCGTGTTCCTGCGCAATCCGTGACGGCAAAAGGATAGACGGCATTTTAGCTGTTAGCGCGCTGTTAAGGGGCAGCGCGTTAGCTGTTGCTTCAACGACTGACGCAACAGAAGGGCGTGCTGATGACCATTTCCTCTTCGCTGAATGCCGGTGTGGCGGCGCTGAAAGCCAACGCCAACAGGCTGGCGACGATTTCCGACAACATCGCCAACTCGTCGACCTTTGGCTACAAACGGGTCGAGACCGATTTTCATTCGATGGTCACGTCCGGCCAGGGCGGAAGCTATTCGGCGGGCGGTGTTCGAACGACCAGTCAGCGCCTCATCGACCAGCGCGGATCGCTGGTGACAACCAACAACTCAACCGATCTGGCCGTGCGCGGGCGCGGGATGCTACCGGTACGGCCCAGTTCGCAGATCGCGGCGGGCTCGAATGAGATGTTGCTGACCACCACCGGCTCTTTTCGCACCAATGAAGAAGGGTATCTGGTCACGCAATCCGGCCTTGTGCTGCTGGGCTGGCGCGCGGCAGCTGATGGCTCGATCCCCAGCGTCCCGCGCGACACGCCCGCAGCGCTGGAACCTGTTCAGCTAAGCGTCAATCAACTGTCAGGTGCGCCAACCACGCAGATGAACTTGCGTATGAACCTGCCCGCAACCGCCACGGACGCGGGCGCGCCGGGCGATACACAGCCTTTGTCTGTCGAATATTTCGACAATCTGGGCAAATCCGAAAGCGTCGACATCGAACTGGTTCCCACCGTGCCGGCAACCGGGTCCAGCAATGAATGGACCTTGCGGCTGCGCGATTCCGCCTCGGGCGGGGCCGTGGTCGGGGAATACACCCTGACCTTCACCGACAGCCGTAGCGCCGGGGGCACGTTGGCCAGCGTCACAGCCATATCGGGCGGTGCTTACGATCCGGCGACCGGCAGTTTTATCGTCAACGTCGCCGGTGGCCCGATGGAGATCAATATCGGCCAGATCGGCGATTCGGACGGGATCACGCAGCTCTCTGACACGTTTGCGCCGGTTTCGATCACCCGCGACGGCTCGGCCGTGGGCACGATGACCAGCGTCGAAGTTGACGAGAACGGCTATGTCTATGCGTTCTATGACACCGGCGTCAGCCGTCGCATGTTCCAGATTCCGCTGGCCGATGTGCCCAACCCCAACGGTTTGACGGCGCTGGACAGCCAGACTTACGCGCCGTCTCGCGACAGCGGCACGTTCTTTCTGTGGAACGCAGGCGAGGGGCCGACCGGCGACCTCGTATCTTTCGCGCGCGAAGAATCGACCACCGATGTGGCGACTGAGCTGACCTCGATGATCCAGACGCAGCGTGCCTATTCATCTAGCGCCAAGGTCATTCAGACCGTGGACGAGATGCTGCAGGAAACCACCAATATCAAACGCTGATCCGGGGTTTGACCGGCGGAAAGGAACTGTCCGATGAATATGTCGACGGCTTTAAACAACGCGCTCAGCGGGCTGAACGCAGCCAGCCGCGGGGCCGCGGTCGTATCCGGCAACATCGCAAATGCGCTGACGCCCGGTTATGCCCGCCGGTCACTGGAGCTGACCACCAGCCCGGTCTCGGGCAATGGCGTGCGGGTCGTCGGGATCACCCGGCATCAGGATCCGGTGCTGGCCGCCAACCTGCGCGCCACCACCTCTGATCTAGCGGCGACCAGCGCGATTGCACAATTTCACGCCACGTTCGAAAACCTTGTGGGCACCACGGACGATGCGACCTCGCTATCCGCGCGGCTGGCGACATTCGAAAGCCGCCTGATCACCGCCGCAAGCCTGCCCGAATCCGCCGAGCGTCTGGATCAGGTCGCCCGCGCCGGGCGTGATCTGACCGCGGCCCTTAATGCGGCGTCCGAGGGGGTACGGCAAACCCGCTCGGACGCGGACCGCACCATCGGCAAGCAGGTCACCGCGCTGAACACCGCGCTGCAGGATATCGAGGCGTTGAACGCCCGCATCCCCGCCATTCGAAACTCGGGCGGCGACATCGGTGCACTGCTGGACCAGAGGCAGGTGTTAATTGATCAGGTCAACGAACTGGTGCCCGTCAACGTGATTGCCCGGGACAACGATCAGGTATCGCTCTACGCTGATGGGGGCCTGATCCTGCTGGAAGGCACCGCGGTCGAGTTCGGCTTTGCGACAACAGGCGAGACCAAGCCACACATGACCGTGGACAACGGGCTGCTCTCGGGGCTTGAGGTCAACGGCAACCCGGTTCGCATCAGTGGCGATTATGCCCAAATCCGTGGCGGCGCGCTGATGGCGCAGTTCGAAATCCGCGATACGCTGGCGGTCGACGCTCAGGCCGATCTGGATGCGGTTGCCCGCGACCTGATCGAACGGTTCGAAACGGCCGGTCTGGACCCCACCGTCACCGCAACCGACCCGGGCCTGTTCACCGATGACGGCAGCCGCTTCGATCCGGCGATGCAGATCGGGCTGGCCTCGCGCATTAGTTTGAATGCGGCGGTCGACCCTGACGCGGGCGGCGACAGCTGGAAACTGCGCGCCGGTCTGGGTGCGGCGGTGCCGGGCAACCCGGGCGATGCCAGCCAGTTGCAGGCGTTCAGCGCCATTCTGGCCGATGCCCGCCCGATCACCGGCGCAGGTTTCGGCACTGGCAACATGCGCGCCGCAGAGATCGCTGAGGCGCTGTTGTCCAAGGCGGGCACCGACGCTCATGTTTCGGACACCCGCAAGACCTTCGCCGCCAATGCGCAGCTTGAGATGCAAAAGATCGTGGCCGAACAAGGTGTCGACAGCGACGTGGAACTGCAACGGATGATGCAGATCGAACAGTCCTATGCCGCGAATGCCCGGATCGTCGCGGTGGTTGATGAACTGATGGACACATTGCTGAGGCTCTGGTCATGACACTGAATTCAATTGGCGATCTGGCCCGCGGGTTGACGCTGCGCGCCCGCAGCACCCAGATCAAGACCCAGATCGAGACGCTGTCTTATGAGATGTCGACCGGCAAGGTACGGGATGTTTCTGCCCGTCTGGGCGGGGACTATTCGCACTTGCTGGATCTGGATCGCAACCTGGAGCGGCTGGACGCCTTTGGTGTCGCCACAGCCGAAGCGCGCCTGTTCACAGACGCCATGCAGCTGAGTATGACCACATTCAGCGACTCGGTCAGCGAGCTGTCGGCGGCGCTGCTGTCCTTTGGCACCTCAAATCAGGCGGTGACGCATGAACAAGCCTCGGTACAGGCTCGGAATGAGCTGGACACGATGGTTTCGGCGCTCAACACGCGGACCGGCGGGCGCAGTCTGTATTCGGGCACGGCGACAGATGTTTCACCCCTGCCCTCGGCCGGGGCGCTGCTGAGCGCACTGCAGACCGAGCTGACCGGGCTGATCACAGTCACCGATATCCGACAGGCGGCCGAGGATTGGTTCAACGACCCCACCGGATATGACGCCGTGATGTATCAGGGCTCCGGCACGCCGCTGTCGCCGATGCAAATCTCGGAAAATGAGCGGATATCGCTGCCGATCACCGCAACCGATCCGGCCTTCAAGGCCTCGCTGCGCGACGTGGCGGTGGCCGCACTGGTGTCCGACGCCGCGCTCGGGCTGCCGCAGGATCAGCGCACGGCGCTGTTCAAGGATCTTGGTGTCGATCTGGCAAATGCCAAGGACGAAACCGTCAAATTGCGCGCGCAGGTGGGTGCGGCCGAAGCCCGTGTCGAGCAGGCCGCAACGCGCAATGCGGCGGCGCAAACCAGTGCCGAGCACGCACGCAATGCTCTGATCGCCGCTGACCCGTATGAAACCGCAGCGCAGTTGCAGACTGTGCAGTTTCAACTGGAAAGCCTCTATTCCGTGACTGTCCGCAACGCCAACCTGTCCCTGGTGAATTTCCTGAGATGAAAATCCTTGCTGTCCTACTGATATTGCTGCCCAGCCTCGCCACCGCCGGGGCGATCCGGCTGAAAGATCTGGTCGATTTCGATGGTGTGCGCGGCAATGACCTTATTGGGTACGGGCTTGTGGTCGGGCTGAACGGAACCGGCGACGGGTTGCGTAACTCTCCATTCACCGAAGAGATCATGTCGAATATCCTCGAACGCCTTGGCGTCAACGTGACCGGCGAGGATTTTCGCCCCAAGAACGTGGCCGCCGTGCTGGTGACGGCCAGCCTGCCGCCCTTTGCCCGCGTTGGTGGCCAGATCGACATCACCGTGTCAGCCATTGGCGACTCCAAAAGCCTGCTGGGTGGCACACTGATCATGACACCGCTGAACGCCGCCGATGGTCAGATTTACGCGGTGGCGCAGGGTACCGTTCTGGCCGGGGGCGCAGTCGCAGAGGGTGAGGCCGCATCGGTTGTGCGCGGCGTTCCGACCTCGGGCGTCATCCCCTCGGGCGCGCGGGTCGAACGCGAGATTGACTTCGATCTCTCCAGCCTGGCGCAGCTGCGGCTGGCCCTGCGCGAACCCGATTTCACCACAGCGGGCCGGATCGAGGCGGCGATCAACACCGAATTCAACCGCGCCGTCGCAATCATGCGCGATTCTGGCACGGTTGAGTTGAACATCGCCGCCACGCAGGCGGTTTCGACTGCCCATGCCCTTGGCCGGATCGAAAACATCCTAGTCGAGCCCGAAACCCGGGCGCGGGTCGTGGTCGATCAGCGGTCCGGCACCATCGTCATGGGGCAGGACGTCCGGATTTCGCGCGTGGCGGTATCTCAGGGAAACCTGACCCTGACGGTCGAAGAGGCCCCCATCGCAGTTCAGCCCAACCCCTTTGCACGGGGCGAAACAGTTGTGGTCCCGCGAACCATCGCGGGTATCGAGGAAGAAGAGGGCACAGGCCTGGCCGAAATCCCCGACGCAACCACCTTGTCCCAAGTTGTCGCCGGGCTGAACGCGCTTGGGGTGTCTCCGCGGGACATGATCGACATTCTCAAAACGATAAAGGCTGCCGGGGCCCTGCACGCGGAATTCATCGTCAGATGATGCCGGGCATGCGCCGTATCATTTGGACTTCCAGCTGTCCAGCCAGCGACGGGCCTTGCTGCCGCGCTCCTGAATCGCGTCGCCAGCGGCATAGAGACCATCCTCGACATTTTCAATCATCGGATCGATGCGGCGTTGCCGGAATCTGCGCCACCGTACCCAAAGCGCCCAGACGATGGCGAAGAAGACGGTCAGGAAGATGATATTGAACCACGGGATGATCCGAACGTCCGGGCTGTCCACCGGACGCACCGACACGACGTTGGGGAAAATCGACATCAGTTGATTACGCCATCCATAGTGGCGCAATACAACCCATTGCGGGTTATCCGCGGTCGAGACAAGATTGGTCAGCTCTGCCTGCAGGTTCGAACTGTCAAGCTTGAAATATGGCGGCCAGCCCCAGCCAGTATCCTCGTTACGGTAGACACGCGGTTTGCCGTTGGGCCGGAAGGTTTCCACGAAACGCACATCACGATTCACGGTTTGCGCCGTTTCTTGGCCGGTATCCTGCTGCGCCCAGAAAATCGAGTTCTCGCCGAAATCGACCCGCCGCACCTCGGTTTTGACGATCCGCACCACGTCCTGCTGCGGCAGGGTATATTCCAGCACCGAGGCGACAAGCCCCCAAAACACTATGATAAACGCCCATTTGACATAGACCATCTGTCCGGCCCTCACATGAAATTGGTAATATAGATCAGCAGGGCAATCGCCCCAAGCGGCACGACATAAACCCCTAGCAACAGCTTTCGGCGGAAAGAGCTGTCGTATTTCTTCAGCCCGCGCGCGACGAATGCGTCACGGTCTCCGGTCAGCCCCTTCGCCTCCCAATGGGCGATCAGCTTGCGCCGCCGCATCAGGCGGGAATAGATCGACAGGCCGACATAAATCACGGTCAGGACGATCAGCAGCGGGATCAGAAATCGAATAGCGACGATCATTCAGTGCCTCCCAACAGCGCCCCAGGGACCGACACGGGCGATCAGATCATCGCTGGCGCGGTCATCGCCGCTCATATCCGGCTCGTGTCCGAACAGTGCGGCGCGGGCCCCTGATTTGTCCACCTGATATTCCCGCGCGAGGAAGTCGGCAACATAGGCTTTCTTGGCCTCGGGCCAGGTGGCGTAGGTACTGTAGAACAGCTCTTTGTGGCAGATAAACATCTGCCGCGGATCCAGAGGCGCAAGCTCGGCCAGCAGCATGTTCACCAGATCGCGGTTCGGCGTATTCGCCGCGCGAAGGGTATAGAAATAGGCCGGATGGTCCGAAGTGATGCGCGGCCAAGGCCCTCCGTCCGTTGCCCAGCGCAACAGTTGCGCCAGCCCGTGATAAGCCTGCGGCAACCGATCCGCATGGGTGCGGGCCAGCCGTCGCATATCGCTGCGGTCCAGCCCGGTTAGGTCCACATCGGCATCCGCGGCGGCCGCGACGGTCAGGAAATCCATTTTTTGCTGCAGGATCGCGGCGGAATCCACGCCGCGCGCCTCGATGATCGTTTCCACCAACCCGTTCAACCCAAGGAATTTGGCAATCTGATTGCGCTGCGACAGGTCAAAGACGTATTTGACCGGCGTGTCATCAGGCTTTTCGCCCATGCAAATCACCGCCGGATGATCCAGATCCGGAAACAGATAGAGCCCGCCGAAATGCGCTGCCCAGAAATTGCGCTGCTCGAACGCGGTGTGGCGCAGGCGGACGGGATTGCGGGTGACATCACCGGTGTCCCTGGCGGTTTCAATCATCTTTGCGATCAGGACATCGTCGAACCAGGCATCTTCTTCAGTTTTGAACTGTTCGACCATTCCCGCCAGTTGTTCAGCCTTGCGTAGGGTGCCACCCGCGGTGTCAGCCTCAATCTCGATCTTGCGCAGATTCAGCAAGTCACGCGGCGTGGTGAGTTTGATGACCGAGTTCACCAGCTCTCCGGCCACCGCATCGGTGGCGGTCAGGGCAAACAACTGCGCCTCGTTCATCTCGATGAATTCGCGCAGGATATCGCGCGAGGTCGAGAATTTGACGTTCAGCAGAGGCGCGCGTTTCTGCTCGGTCGTCAGCAGAATGAACTGCCGGTTGACCCCGTTGGGGTTGAGGTAGAGCTCGTCCTCCAGCTCAATCCCCACCTCTGGCGAATAGCCCGAGATATCGACATGGAAATCCGTCAGTGCCGTGGTTTTGCCCGCCAGATGCTGCAGCGCGCGGTTATACCGCTCGACCAGAGCCGGGCTGGAGATGTGGACAAGGTTGCCGAACATTAGGCCTTTTTCGATGAGGCGGATCACTATAACGGCTCCCAAACATCTCGACGAAGCAACTCGCTCAATACGCTGTTAGACTGCTTGAGTTTAAGTTTTTCGAACAAGAGCTTGTCCCCGAAAGACAAAGACGTTTCAATTTCTTGAGCTAACTCAAACAATCGTTGAAGCTCCAAGTAGCTTGCACTTTTGGGCCGCAACTCAAGTACTTGTTTGCTGTTCTCAAATTTACTCAATAAGTCGGCAACACCGCGACAAATCTCTCGAACGTAGGTTTCATCGTTGGACGTATCAATTTCATCGAAGGGTCCAAATGACAAATTACCAAAAAACACGAAATCCGTATCATTACTTGGAACTATACCAAATTGCCAGTTTTCTTCGTTAGATTTGATTTCACGCGCTTGCGTGGCAATGGACGAAATCAAAGATACGAGAGCATCTTTGGAGCGTTTTTCATCCCTTTCTAGTTTTTGGTCCTCAAAAATCTGCGCTTGGGCTGCCATCGACCTAGCCATGTCTTGAGTAGCTTTACGCTGCTCTTCCATCTCTTCTTTTTGCATGGCCAAGACTCGTCTTTGTTCGCCAAGCTCCACGGATTGCAGCAAGACAGTCGCAATCAACCATATGAACGCAAGTACCCCAGCCAACCCAGCTAATGTATCTCCTACTTCGTTTGGCGGAGCCGCATACAAATGACGCCATTTTGCGGGACATTCACCCGATGGAAACAAATCACCATTGCAAGTCGGGGCAAGTCCAAACCAAACAATCAATGCGGAGAAGCTTAACGTGGCAGCGCAGGCCCACATAATGGGATTTTCGAGACGAAAGAAACCGACACGCCCCATCATCTCAGCCATTTATCCCTTCCCCTCCAGATACCGCCGTTTGGCCTCTTCCATCCGGCCCATCTCGCGCACTGCGTTTTCGATGGCGACCTCATCGCTCTTGTCGGCATAGCGGAATTCGCTGTCGGCGTAGCGGTTGATCTCTTGTATCACCATCTCGACCGTGATCGGCTGGCGCAGGTCTTCGATCATGGCCTTCTTGGTGTCGTAGTCACGGAACAGGAACAGGTCGGGGTTTTCCATCCATTCGTCAGGCAGTTCGAAATCCATCGCGCGGACCTTGACCGCGTCGGTGATGTTCTTGATCGCGCGGCCAGTGAACCGCTCATCCGCCTGCTGGATCGCTTTGAGGTAAGTGCCCAGCTTGGCAATCGTATCCATCTGACCGATATCGCCGGAGACCCGGTCATAAACCTGCAGCAAAGCGTCCTCATGCGGGCGGGCGTGGCTTTCGAAGCTGGCGGCAACGGCTTTCTTGATCTCCTGCGCGGCATAAGCCTCGTGCTCACCCAGCGGGATGTCATGGTTGCGGCCCATCAGCAGGTGCAAGATGTCGATGTAATCCTCGCGCGTTTGCGGACCGTCCACCAGGAACCGAGCGCCCGCCCGCTGGCGCAGGGCGTCGTCCACATTCTCGGGGTAGTTCGAGAACATGCCGAAGGTGCAGTTGCCGCGCACGACGGTGTTGGCACCCGCAAAGCTCTCCATCAGTACGGCGGTGATTTCCAATTGGCCCGCGCTGGACTGCCGGTCGCCGCGCTTGCCCGCCAGTTGGTCGATATCATCGATGGTGCCGAACCCGATGACCGAGGGGTCAATGATCGAGTTGATAAACGCCTTGGCGTTCTGGCCGGACCTACCCTGATAGCTGTCGATATTGTCGGTGCTCAGGTTCTGATAGCGAAACGGATAGCCCGCGTTCTGGCAATAGTCGTTGATCAACCCGGCCATCATCTGGATCAGGGTGGTCTTGCCTGTGCCCGGTTTGCCATCGCCCATGAAGGTAAAGATGAACCCGCCAAGCTCGGCGAACGGGTTCAGGCGGCGATCGAAATCATAGGCCATCACCATCTTGGCCAGCTTCATCGCCTGATACTTGGCGATATGGTTGCCGACCACCTCGTTCGGCTTCTTGAACGTCATGGTCAGGGTGGTGGATTTCGCCTTTGAAGCCGGTTCGAACCCTCGAATGGTCAGGTCATCGGCCTCAATATGCCATGCGGCATTCTGGAACGGAGCCAGATGGCCAGCAGACCCTGCGCGCAGGGCGGCCTTGTCCATTAGGTGTTCCGCATATGCGCTGGTGGCCGCAATCAAATGCGCGTCGTCAAGCGCATGTTTGGCCAGCGTCTGATCCAATTCCCACAGCGCGCCATGCAGGGCCAACTGGCCATTATCGGTCAGAACTTCTTCGATCTCACCCAGATCAACGCTGGTCTCGCCCAGATGCGACGACATCAGATAGGCCAGTGCATTGCCGAAACTATGCGACGTGATCAGGGCCTCAGCCGTCAGCAATTCCGAAAACTCTGTCTTGCGCGCGGCGGGCAAGTCCCCGGCCAGATTGGCCCGTTTCAGATCAGCCAGCGGCGTCTGCTCTGCATAGGCCTCGGCCACAGCCAAAGCGATCGAGACAGCACGACGAATAGCCTGCTGCACCACCGCCTGCGACGGAGAGACCAACGCATCACCATCATCCGACGCCTCGATCCGCTCGACCAGATGCACCCCATCCGCGCGGACCGTCCGTCGTGTCACCAACCCCGGAGTCGTCGACCGAAACCGCCGCCCTGTGGACACACCCGGAGACCGCTCGACCGCCACCTCAGTCGCCTTGGCAATCCGAGGCGCATGTTCAAATCCGTTCAGCAAAGCGGTCGCTGCCGGATAATGCTTGCGAATATCGTCTTCACGCAATTCCATCTGATCTGACGTCAAACTCATCTCAAAATCCGCCCATGCTTCATCTTTTCAAAATACTCTCGCCGAAGGCGAAACTAATAGCGCAACACCTGCCCAGACTTACTGACCACGAATTTGCGCACATCGGCGAACCCCGGCGGGTTGCGCTCGGCCAACACCTGAAACGGGCGCTGAGGCAATATGATCGACCGCTGCGTGCTCGTGGCCCCGGTCTCAGCCCCCTGCCCACCGAACGGGTCCAAAGCGAACACCTCGCGTTCAACGGTCGAGAACCACCCGGCGCGTTCTTCGATCACCTCTTCGCTTTCCAACTCTTCGGTGGTCCAGGCCAGCGCCCAGTCCTGCCCCTGAGGCGCCTGCGCGTCCTCAAGCACCTGCCGCAGAGGGCCGGATTGCTCAGTATAGGCCGAGGAATACATCGGCCCCACATGGATACGACGCAGGTGTTTGGGATGCAGGTCGTCGAAATCCTGATCGAAGCCTTTGGCGATGGTCACCAGTTTCAGCCCGCCCAAGGACTGCGCCATCAGATGCGCCTGCACCTCGGGCCAGCGGCGTTGGTCCTTGGGCAGGGCCGTTCTGCCGCTGTCCTCAAGCTGCATCAAGTAGATGACTGGCAGGTTGATCTGGCTGTCATAGACGGCCCAGTGGATCATGAACTTGCGCCGCTCGCCTTCATTCCCGATCCAGTGGCATTCGGGATCATTGCGGGCCCAGAACAGCTGACCTTTCAGCAATTCCTCATAATAGAGCCTTTGGGATAGCGCGAATTGCAGCTTGGTGGGGATTTCCTGATCGCCGATGATCGTCCGCACCATGTCGGTTTTCAGATCATCCTCGGAGGGCATATTCGCCAGATGCACCTGCGCCTGCTGCGCGTCATTGGCCATGGTCAGCAGCTCGGCCGCCACCGGAAACCCGCTGTCGCGCTTGTCCATGGCAAGGCTGCCAAAGAACCGCCCGGTATCACGCCCGACCAGCAAGTATTTCATGGAAAGCGCGCGGAAGGTGTAGAGCAATCCCGAAAGGTAGCGCGACACGATCCGCACCTCTTGCTTGCTGATCGCGCCCTCCGCCTCCATCGTCGCGGCCACGCGGAGGAGGTGGACTGTGATCACCTCAAATTTGCGGAAATATCGGCGCGAGGCGAAGGTGTCGGTCAGGCCGACATGGTCTTGGGTGGGGTTAACGTCACTCATTTTACGTTTGCCTGCGAATGGCGCTTCTGTTTTCTCAATAGAACAAGAGCCCAAGCCACGGTTCCGAGGCCAAGAATCATACTGGGCGTACCCACCAAAAACGCCAAATGGTAGGAAATACGAGCTATGAACATTCCAATGTTGCCTTGAGCAAACAAAAGCCCGGAAAAAAACGCCGCCAAAACAGGCCAAACAATCATGGCCGCACCGAGCCAGAGCATCCTCAAACCCAGCGGTTTAGGTCTTTGATGATTTTGTTTAATCAACGGTTCCGTTCCACAAACGATAAGCAGAATGAGAAAGGCTAGTGACGACAATAACCACGGCCAACCATCCAAATGGCCCGCCTAGAACAGCGTACATCACTGAAAACACAAGCCAGAAACAACCGATAACGACCCACCAAAACCAGTTCTCTGGAGCCACTAAAAAAGTCAGCAATTCCAGTAGCTCCAAGATCAACCCCCATACAAATTCTTATCATGCTTCTCGACAATCGAGGCAAACCGGCGGGCAAAGCGTTCATCCGCCTTGGCTTTTTTCTCCAACACGTCGCGGGCAAAGACCATGTGATCCTCATGTGCCTCAAGCATGTCGGCCATTTTCTGGTTGGTCGCGGTGCCGATGGCGGCCATGGCGGTTTGCGCCTCTTGGTCGGTCTGCACGCCGATCTCGTTGATGCGGTGGGCCACGTCCTGCTGCTGCGCGGTTTTCAGCGATTTGGTCAGGGCGTCATACAGCACCACGCGCTGTTGCGTGTCTGTCTGCAGCTTGTTGATCAGTACCATTTGCGTCGCCGCCTGGTTTTGCAGGGAATCGACCCAGGTCTTGCCCTTTTCAATATAGCGCTCCAGCGTCTGGGATTTGGCCAGCTTGACCTGCTCTTCCTGAACCTTGGCGTTGTATTGCTTGTTCAGCCCGGCCAGCTCAGTTTCCAACTGGGTCCGCGCGGCGGCGTCCTGTTCGACGCTGATTTTGTTCTCCAGCGTGATGATCGTCGGGTCCATGCCCTGAATCTCGGCGCGCAGCGCCTCAAGCTCGGCTACGGTCGCTTCGCGGTCGTCCAGTGTGACGGTCAGGTTGTCTTCAACCTTCACGCGCTGTTCTTCCAGTACCGACAACTGCCCTTCCAACAGCTTCACGATCACGTCGGATTTGGCAATTAGATCCTGTAGCTTGTCGTCGATATTGGCTGTGCGCATCCGCTCCTGCCGCATCGACTCGGATTTGGCCTTGGCGAAGATGCCGACAAACGACTCCCAGCCGGTTTTCGAACGCATCTCATCGAAATCCTTGGAAAAGGCGTTGGTGACATCGTCCAACCCCATGATCAGCTCGGCAATATTGGCGTTCATCACCTCGGTATGGGCGTGGACGTCTTCCAAAGTGGCGTTCTCGATGTCGATATCAGCCTCGACTGTCCCGATCTTGGCCCGCGCCGCTTCGATACGAGAGGTCAGCCCTTCGATCTGCGACTGGCTTTCGCGCACCTTGGTCTGCGTTTCCTGAATCAAAGCTTCAAACTGCTGGTTCGACATCTGCTATCCCTTTTTTGTTTTATCTACCTGATATATAGGTAATGTTATGCCTGTTTACATCCCTTTGGATGCCAAATTCCCGCAAAGACTGGCAAATTACGCTGCGAAAGAAAAGACGGGGGCAACCGGTGCGGGCACGCGCATCTGGGGCCGCGACCTGAATGCAACGACCCGCCGGTTTCCGCGTCGGATCGGGTCAGTAGTTCGAGTATCGGAAATTCACCACCTGATCGTTCTGGATTGCACAATGCGCCTTGATATAGCTGCGCGCATCCGTGCTGTCGCTTGAGCGGGCGACCTCAAGATCGATCAGGTCAATGCCATCGGCATTGGTCGTGTAGGACAGCGTCCGCTCGAAATCGACGGCGTAATACCCCTGATTGGACATGGCCGTGTGGGTCCGGTGCATACACAGACCGATAGCGTTCTCTTCAGGCGAGACTTGGGGGTGCTTCTGGTAATGCGATCCATGTTTGTGATGGTGCTTGGCAATCGACGCCCCCAACACACCAAGTGCAATACCGCCGATCAGTGCGCCAGTATCACTAGCCTTGGCCGGTGCAGCGGTTACCGAGGCAAGGGCAAATACAGTGCAGCAGAGGCCGGCAGAGACAATTTTCGGGAACATCGGTCACGTTTTCCTTTTTGGCAAATCGACAAGGGGTCTTGCCAAAAAGACTAACGTGATGGTCGGGCCTATTGCCAGATTTTTGTGCCTCGCCACGCATCAACACGCCGACTGACCAAAAACACTTCGCCCCGCGCCTGGAGGAACGCGGGGCGTGGGCTGCGATAATCCCAGAGAGGCCGGATTATCGCCACGTGATCAAAAGCCTCAGTTTACGGCCTTGGCGTCGACCACATCCTTTTCGATGGCTTTGCCGGACGAAATCTCGATCCGGCGCGGTTTCAGCGCCTCCGGAACCTCACGCTTGAGGTCGATGTTCAGCATTCCGTTCTCGTGGCTTGCGCCAGTGACGCGGACATGGTCGGCCAGCGCAAAGCGGCGTTCGAACGCGCGGGTGGCGATGCCACGGTGCAGATAGCTGCGGTCCTTGTCCTCGGCAGCTTTCTTGCCCGAGACGACCAACGAATTCTCTTTCACTTCGACCGACAGGTCATGTTCGGCAAAACCGGCAACGGCCACCGAGATGCGATAAGTATCGGCTTCGGTCTTTTCGATGTTGTAAGGAGGGTAGCTGGGCTGGGCCACGTCGTTGGTCAGAACACGATCCATCATGTCGGCGACGCGATCAAAACCGATGGTGGCGCGGTGCAGCGGAGCAAAGTCAAAAGTACGCATGTCTATATCCTCATCCTTGAGCGATTTGCGATTGGGTGCCCTCCGTATGGACGGGCAGTGATATGACGGACCCCTGTGCAGGCGATCCGATACATCTCAGATGGGAAGCGGATTGGTGCGGTTCAAGACCCACCGGAACTGATGAATTTCGCACCCGACGTGGATTTGCCGGACCCCGGCTGCAACCGGCGGATCGTGGCCGTGGGCCGGGGCGCATCGCGGCGCATGATCGCCTTCAGCTCGGCCAGAACGGCGGGCAGTTCCATCCCGTATCCGACCTTCTGCCGACCATCCGTTCCGACCGCCGAGACGACCGACAGAATCTGCCAGCGCGGGCCGTTTTTCGCCAGAATGGCCGACCCGGAGGACCCGAAGGTCACGTCGCAGTCAAAGCTGATCAGCCCCTGCCCGCGCTGCAGGATACGGCAGGACCGCTGGCGCGTGATGGCCTCGGCCCGCCCACGACCGTACGAGGCCACGCTGATCTCGTTCCCGGCGACCCGCCCGCTGTGCAGCGCAAAGGGGTTGGCAATGGCATAGGGGATCGGCTCGTCCAGCCGCATCAGGGCCACATCGACCCGGACACGCGGGGCAGACACCGGCCGATTGACCACGAAATCGGGATGTGCCGCGATCTGGATCACCGTGCGTTCGGCCAGCGCTTCACCATCGCTCAGGCCCGCGCGAAAGGTGACTTCGCCGGGGGCGTATGGCTTGCCGGTGGCCTTGTCCAACGCACAATGCGCTGCGGTCAGAACCATATCCCGGGCAATCAGTGTCCCGGTGCAGAACCCCTGATCACCGAAATCCAGCCGTCCGATCGCCTCCCATCCATACAGGTCGTCACGATCGGTCAGGCGACGCTTTCCGGCGTTCTGGGCCAAGACGGCGGTTGCGGAAACAGTGATGAACAGGACAAAGCCCAGAAACAGACGGATCATGGTTTGATAAACTTCGCTCCGGGGTTTGTGCGGCTGCCCGTCGTTGACGCGCTGACGCCACGACCTTCGGACAGTTCGGCCTGCAAAAGTTCCAAGGAATGTTCCAGCGCCGTGCCCAGCGCCACGCGGCGCCCATGCATCTCGGCTTTGGCCGCAACGACCGAGACAATGCGGGGGCGCTCGCCCTCAAAGGAAAAGATCGGGGCCCCGGATGCACCGAAATCGACATTGCAGGACATCACCAGAATACCCGCCTGCCGGGCCATGACCGAGCAGACCTCTTGCAGCGAAGGTGCCTCGGCGCGGTCATGAGCGTATGAGACAACGCCCACATCCTCGCCTCGCGCAGGGCGGCGACCTGTGTCGAACGGAATGACCGAGGTGTTACGGATCGGCTGCCAAAGCTCGATCAGCGCAATGTCGTGCCGAACCCGTGTGGCCGAGGCGTTACCGTCATATTCATAGTCCGGATGAACCACCGTCCGCCGTGCGGTCCGATAGGCCGAGGCGTGACCCAGACGCCAGCCCGCCAGAAACTCGATCCGCGCCGGATCGATCCGCTGACCTGAAACCTTGTCAAACAGGCAATGCGCTGCGGTCAGAACCAGGCTTGGCGCAATCAACGCCCCGGTACAAAACCCGGTCTCGCCAATATCCAACCGCCCAACCGCCATCCATTCGCGCCCGGAATCGGTTGTTTCAAGGCGTTTCAGCCCTGTGTCCTGCGCCAGCGCCGCCACGGGCAGCAGGCCAAAAACAATCGCCGTGATCCAGTTGCGCACGCGGGTCTCCGGTCATGTGGTCCGGCGACAACCTTAATGCGCTGGGTGGGGCAAAATTAGGGCAAACCGGGCACTGCAGAATCTTTCGCGGGCCTGATGCAGCGATGCTGCACCTCCGTCAGCCTCCGGGCCCCAGCGCGCTGGGACGCGGTCCGCCAGTCGCCCAGTCCAGTAGCTCAACTGTGTGAACAACCGGAATCTGCGTGCCCGACCCGATCTGCATCATACAGCCGATATTGCCCGCCGCGATCACATCGGGCCCTGGGGCCTCAAGCGTGCGGACCTTGCGGTCTTTCAGCTGTGCCGAAATCTCGGGCTGCAACAGGTTGTAAGTGCCCGCGCTGCCGCAGCACAGATGGTTGTCCGCAGGCTCTAACACGGTGAAACCGGCAGCTTTCAACAAATCCTTGGGGTGCGAGGTAATCTTCTGCCCGTGCTGCAGCGAACAAGCGGCGTGATAGGCAACGACCATGTCCTTTTTCCCAGCCTCGGGCATCTCGAGCCGGGCCAATACCTCGGTCACATCGGCGGCCAGCGCCGCCACCCGTGCAGCATCTTCGGCCAGCGGATCGTTCCGGAACATATGGCCGTAATCCTTGACGGTCGTGCCACAGCCCGAGGTGTTGACGACAATCGCATCCAGCCCTCCGCCGTCGATCTCGCGCATCCACGCCCGGATATTCGCGGCCGCGGCTGCGTGGCTGTCGCTTGTCCGGCCCATATGATGCGTCAGCGCCCCGCAGCATCCCGCGCCCTCGGCCACAACCACCTCGCACCCCAGCCGGGTCAGCAGCCGAATCGTGGCGTCGTTGATATCCGTGTTCAGCGCCTTTTGGGCACAACCCGTCATCAGCGCCACGCGCATCTTGCGCGCGCCCGATGGCAAGAACTGCTGTGGATCGTCATTGCGGCTGACCGGAGGAATACGGTCCGGCACCATATCCAGCATCGCGCGCAGCCGCGCATCCGGCATCAGAAATCGGAACGGTCGCCCCAACCGCGCGCCGATCAACGCCCAACGAAAGCGCATCGGATAGGGCAGGATCCGTGCCAGCAGCCAACGCAACAACCGGTCGGTCAGCGGACGCTTATAGTTCGCCTCGATGTATTCACGCGCATGATCAACCAGATGCATATAATGCACGCCCGAGGGGCAGGTGGTCATGCAGGCCAGACAGGACAGACAACGATCAATATGCCGGACCGTCTTTTCATCCGGCACCCGGTCGTTTTCGAGCATGTCCTTGATCAGGTAAATCCGCCCCCGCGGGCTGTCCAGTTCGTCCCCCAAAACCTGGTAGGTCGGGCAGGTCGCCGTACAGAACCCACAATGCACGCAACTGCGCAAGATCTCGTTCGAGCGCTGAATCGCCGGGTCTCGCAACTGCGCTTCGGTAAATGTCGTCTGCATCGCCTACCCCATCAAACCCGGATTGAACACGCCGCGCGGATCGAATTTGAACCGAATGCCCTTTGTCAGAGCCTGAATTTCGGCGCTTTGCGGCTGAAACCTACCCAGAGTCTCAAAGGTCTCGCGATCTGCCCTGACCAAAGACGCATGACCCTGAAACGCACCAAGCCGTCCCCTAAGATTGCTACCCGCAGGCATCCGCAGCCAAACCAACCCGCCACCCCAGTCGAATAACACCTGATCGGCCCCGGCCCGCGCCGCGATCTCGGGCGCGGCCCCGGGCTTGACGGACAGACGCCAGATATCGCCGCCTTTGCCCTGAAATGCGTGCACATCGCGAACAGAACACCAAACCGTTTCCGCATCGGCTTCTTCCGACACCTGACCGAAACGCCCCAGATCCGCTGCCAGTCTTTCCAGCCGATACGCAACGGAATCCGCAAAGCCTTCGACTCTGATCAAGGCCTTTCCCGCAACCGGATCATAGGCCGCTCCTGTGACCTCGAACGCCGAGGTCAACGCCGCCGACAACGCCCGTACCGCCACCTCGGCGTCCGGCACCGCAATCGCAAGCGCGCCCACCCGCTCGGGCTTGGGCAGCACCTTCAGCGCCACTTCGGTCAACACGCCCAACGTGCCCCAGGACCCGGCCATCAGCTTGACCAGATCATAGCCAGTGACATTTTTCATCACCCGCCCGCCATTCTTGACGATCTGCCCCTGCCCGTCGACGAACCGCACGCCCAGCAGGAAATCCCGGCAGGCCCCGGCCTGAATGCGCCGCGGCCCCGAGATATTTGCCGCCACCACACCGCCGATGGTCGGCGCCCCGCCAGTGCCCAGCACGCCGCGATGATCCATCGGCTCAAAGGCCAGTCGCTGCCCTTCCGCCTCCAGCACCGCCTCGATCTCGGCCACGGGCGTTCCCGCCTGCGCCACCAGCGTTAGGGCCCCCGGCTCATAAAGCGTGATGCCGCTCAACCCCGCCGCAGACAACACAGGCTCAGCCCCGGCCACCCCACGCGTTCCGCCGCCCACAATCCGGACCGGGCCATCCAACCCCGCCACCAGTTCAGTCAGTTTCGTTTCCGTTTGCGGTTCCATTACACTTCTTCTGTTCAAAAATACTTCGGAGGAGTCGCGCTTGCGCGGCGGGGGCAGCGCCCCCCTATTCCGCTGCCCTCCGCATCTGCGACACGGTCAGCGGAAACACCTTGGCGGGGTTCAGCAACCAGGCCGGATCGAACACATCCTTGACCGCCATCTGCGCCTCAAGATCCTGTGGCGCATATTGATGAGTCATCAAGTCGCGCTTTTCGATGCCCACCCCATGCTCTCCGGTCAGACACCCCCCGGCGTCGACACAGAGCTTCAGTATCTCGGCCCCAAACGCCTCGCATTTCTCCAGATCGCCAGGCTTATTGGCATCAAACAGGATCAAGGGATGCATGTTGCCATCGCCCGCGTGAAACACGTTGCCCACCGGCAGACCATACGCGTCGCTCAGGTCCCCGATCCGCTTCAGGACCGCGGGCAGCGACGAGACCGGGATCGTCCCATCCAGGCACATATAGTCGTTCATCTGACCCATCGCGCCAAAGGCGGACTTGCGGCCCAACCAGATACGCGCACTTTCCTCGGAGGACCGGCTTTCCCTCAATTCCACCGGATTGTGGCGGCGTGCGATCTCAAGGATTCTGGCCAACTGATCATCGATCTCGGCCTCTGATCCCTCCACCTCGACGATCAGCAACGCTTCGCAATCGGGATACCCCGCATGGGCGAAATTCTCACACGCCTGAATGCACAGCCGATCCATGAACTCGATCGCCACCGGCAAAATGCCCGATTTGATGATGTCCGAGACGCATTGCCCCGCCACCTCATTGTCGTCGAACCCCATCAGAACGGGCCGCGCGCCCTCGGGCTTGCGCAGAATGCGCAAGGTCGCCTCGGTCACGACACCCAGCTGACCCTCGGACCCGCAAATCACGCCCAACAGATCCAGCCCGGCTGCATCCAGATGCGCACCGCCGATCTCGACCACGCGGCCATCCATCAGCACCATGGTCACGCCCAGCAGATTGTTGGTCGTCACCCCGTATTTCAGGCAGTGCGCCCCGCCCGAGTTCATTGCGATGTTACCCGCAATCGCACAGGCAAGCTGTGACGAGGGATCAGGGGCGTAAAAGAAATCGTCCTGTTCGACCGCGCCGGTGACGCTCAGATTGGTGCGGCCCGTCTGCACACGGACAAAGCGGTTGCCATAGTCGACCTCAAGAACCTCATTCATCCGCGCCACGCCCAAAATCACGCAATCGGCGGTAGGCAGCGCCCCACCCGCCAACGACGTGCCCGACCCGCGCGGCACCACCGGCACGCCCTCGGCATGGCAGATGCGCAGAATGTCCGCGACCTCCTGCGTGCTGGATGGCAGCACCGCCAGCATAGGGGGGCACCGATAGGCGGTCAGCGCGTCGCATTCATATGCGCGGGTCTCATGCGGGTCGTGGATGATGGCATCCTCGGGCAGCACCTGCCTTAGACGCGCGACGATGGCGTTTTTGCGCGCAAGTACCTTCGCGTTTGGTTGCGGCATCTCCATGGCGGGCCCTCCATTTGGTAAAAAGATATTACCAATTTTCCCATCTGGCAAGTTTGCGCTGCGCCCCCTACTGTCCCGCGCATGACCTGGATTGATCGCGCCCTACTGTTTTCTCCGCTCGATTATGCGGCCATTGCGCTGCTTGTTGGGGCCTGGCAATGGATCGGTTGGCGGATCGAGAATGCGCCCGCGGGCAAGCCGTCGGTCTCGATGATGATGGATGATTTCCGCCGCAACTGGATGCGCGAGATGGTGACCCGGCAGCCGCGCATGTTCGACGCGCATGTGATCGGCAACATGCGGCAGGGCAGCACATTTTTTGCCTCGACCACCATGATCGGCATTGGCGGCGCTCTGGCGCTTCTGGGCAATACCGAACGTCTGGCCGGGGTTGCCAAGGACCTGGCTATCGGCAGCGCGCCGGCGCTGGTGTGGGAGATCAAGATCCTGATCATGCTGCTGTTTCTGTCTAACGCTTTTCTGAAATATGTCTGGGCCCACCGCCTGTTCGGCTATTGCGCGGTGCTGATGGCGGCGGTGCCGAACGACCCGCAGGATGCCCACGCTTATCCCCGCGCCGCGCAGGCAGCCGAGATCTGCGTGACCGCCTCGCGCAGTTTCAATCGCGCCTTGCGGGCCACCTATTTTGCGTTGGCCTCGGTGGCGTGGATTCTGGGACCGCTGGCGTTAATGATCGGGTCGCTGCTGACGCTGGGCGTGCTCTACCGGCGCGAGTTCGCCTCGCATTCGCTGGGCGTGCTGATGACCCTGCCGCCGGACACAGAGACGTGATCGGATCGCCCTGCAACCCGACGTATATTCACACCATGCGATATGTGATTCTTGCCGCCCTTTTGGCCAGCCCCGCCCTTGCCGATGATCCCGTGATCGAAAACGTCACCGCCCGGCAGAGCGGAGATACGTGGCGATTCGACGTGACCGTCTCGCACCCGGAAACCGGTTGGGACGATTATGCTGACGGTTGGCGCGTGCTGGATATGGAGGGGACCGAGCTGGGGATGCGCGTGCTGCATCACCCGCATGAGAATGAACAGCCGTTTACCCGGTCTCTCAGCGGTGTCGCGATCCCGGCAGGCACCTCTCAGGTACAGGTTCAGGCACGCACCAATGTGGATGGCTGGGCCAAGGAGACTTTTGTGGTTTCTCTGAACTAGAACACACCCAACGTCAGACCCGCGCCCAGCGCCGCGCCGATCTCACGGCATTGCTCCAGTTGATCCTGCGGAATGGTCTTTTCGGCCAGAATCGCCTCGGGCGTTTGCGCATGGGTGCACAAGATCAACGGCGGCTGCACCTCTTTCAGCCGCCAGCCGGTTGCAATGCGGGCGATCTGACGGGCGGCGTTCTGCCCGTCGGACCCGGCGCAGATCATCCGGGCATAGGGGCGGCCTTCGATCTTTCCCAGCACGGGGTAATAGCTGCGGTCGAAAAACTCCTTCATCAGACCCGAAATCGCCGCCAGATTCTCGGGCGCGCAGAAGATATAGCCGCCGGCGGCCAGCAGATCCTCCGGCCCCGCTTGATCGGCAACTTTCAGGACGACATCTGCCTCATCGCGCGCGGCATCAGCAGCGGCCTCGGCCATCTGCCGGGCCCCGCCTGTGCGTGAGTGGTAAACGATCAGAAGCTGCGCCATGTTAGACCCGGTGATAAGGGCCACCCGACAAGATGGTTGCGGCCCGATAGAGCTGTTCCGCCAGCATCACACGAACCAACATATGGGGCCAGACCATCGCCCCGAATGAGATCGAAAAATCCGCCTCAGCCCGCAGATTAGGGTCGATCCCGTCCGCACCACCGATGATCAATGCCAGATCCTGCCGCCCGGCATCACGCCAGCCACTCAGTTTCTGCGCAAAATCCGGCGACGACATCACCCGCCCGCGTTCGTCCAAAGTGCAGATCACAGCGCCTTTGGGCAGAGCCTTGCGCAACAAAGCACCCTCAGCTCCCATACCCGCGTTTTTCTTGTCCTCAACCTCGATCACCCGCGCAGGACCAAGGCCCAAGCCACGGCCGGTCCGGTCGAAACGAGTCAGATAATCATCAAGCAGGGATTTCTCCGGTCCGGCGCGCAATCGCCCGACCGCAACGATGCTGATACGCATGTCTCTCTCGCCTCCGGCCCTTCAATACGGACCGGGATAGCGCCTCAGTTGGCCGAGGCGCTGCCGCCCTGAGGCAGCCACATCTTTTCCAGCTGGTAGAATTCACGCACTTCGGGGCGGAAGATATGGACGATCACGTCGCCCGTATCGATCAGCACCCAGTCGCCGGCATCCTTGCCTTCGACCTTCGAGGTGAAACCGAATTCCTGCTTGATGCGATCCGTCAGCTTTTCCGCCATGGCCGAGACCTGACGGGTCGACCGACCCGAGGCAATCACCATGTGATCCGCAACAGACGACTTGCCCTGCAGGTTGATCTGCACGACGTCTTCGGCCTTGTCATCGGAAAGTGAGGAAAGGATACGTTCAAGCAGCTTGTCGCTGATTGACTGAGAGTGGGCCATTACGCTGGCCCCGTCTTCGGCGGGCAAACCCGCCTGGGTATGTAGAGACAGGACATAGTCCTCCTTTGCTGCGCGCCGCCAGAACCCCGGCGCTGGGGTACTATTAAGGTAACAAGGGGATTGCAACATTTCAATGAAAGGGCTGCCAAGGGGCCTGACGCGCGCTCACTCTTTGGCGAGTTGTTGCGTGTCTGCGTCGTCCGGCAGCAGCCGCACCTCGCGTTGCGGGAAGGGCAGCGAGATGTTTTCGGCCTGAAACGCATCCCACAGGGCCAGGTAGACATTGCCGCGGATATTGGTCAGCCCCTTGGTGGGATCGCTGATCCAGAATCGCAGCAGGTAGTCGACGCTGCTGTCGCCAAAACCTGTGATATGGCAGACCGGTTGGTGCTTGCTGGTCGACAGCACGCGATCCACCGACTTTACCGCACGGATCGCTGTCGCACGGACCAGATGCGGGTCATCGCCATAACTGGTTCCGAAATCCAGATCGAGGCGCACGAACTTATCCGAATGCGACCAGTTCACGACCTGATTGGTGATCAGATCCTCGTTCGGGATCAGGTATTCCCGCCCATCCCGCGTCACCACCGACACGTACCGCGCGCCCAGTGCGTTTATCCAACCGAACGTGTCCCCCAGCGAGATCACATCACCCGGTTTGATCGACCGATCCATCAGGATGATGATGCCCGAGATCAGGTTCGAGACTACTTTCTGCAGCCCAAACCCGATCCCAACCCCGATAGCCCCGGACAACAAGGCGATCCCGGTCAGGTCAAAGCCCAGCGTGCGGATTGCGGCCATGAACACCGCACCGTACAGCAATACCTGAATCCCCTTGGCCAGCAGCACCTGCATCGAAGGGGATATATCGTCATTGCTGTTTAGCCCCCGCTCGGCCGCGCGGGTGCCCACCCGCGCCAGTGTCAACAGAACACCGATCAGCAGGACAGCCTTAAGAATCCCCAGCGCCGAGATATGCAGATCGCCGATGGAAATCGCGACGCCATCCAGAAACCCAGCCACATCATCTGTCAGATTCAGCGCAACAAGCGTTGCATAGACCCACATCGACCATTTGAAGATTTGCCGCAGGGTCCGGTTTCGCACCAGCCTTGAGACCAGCGCAATCGCCAGCCACGCGGCGGCCAGCGTTGCAAAAACACCGATGATGTAGCTGCGCGAGGGCCATGTCGCCTGCTGCATCACCCAATAAAGACCCCAAGAAAGCAGCACGAAATAAACCAGCGTCAGACGGCGCATCAACTGGATCAAGGTACGCAGCCGCCATTTCGGCCAGCCAATGCGCGCGCGGGCCCACGCCTCCCACCGGCCCTGGGTTAGCAGCTTCAGTAGAAACGCCACCCCCCAGAGAAACAGGATGATGATCAACTGGTACTGCCGCCAGCCCGGCGTCACGATCAACTCGATCAGGTTTGCGAATTGAGAGGAGAAGGCCGCCGTCATATTGGCATAAAGCTCGGACAGCGTTTCCGGTAGCAGGTCCTGGTTCATGATCGTCAGATTGACCATCCGTGTGCGGGGATGCAAGCCTGTGATCGGATTGAACCTTGATTGACGGCAAACCCCGATATATCTGGACGCCATGAGACTCAATGTGGCCCAAGAACAGAATCTGGAAGATCGCGCCCGTTTGCGCGAACGGTTCTTTGGGGCTGCCCGCACGGTTCTGGCCCGCCTATCCGCGGCCTAAGCCACCTCGCCAGCTATTTCTCATTACATACGGGAGAGGACCGATGTCCCCCAAAACACTCTATGACAAGATCTGGGATGCCCATGTCGCGCATGAAGCCGATGATGGCACCTGCCTGCTGTATATCGACCGCCATCTGGTGCACGAAGTGACCAGCCCGCAGGCGTTCGAAGGCCTGCGCATGGCAGGTCGCCAGGTGCGCGCGCCGGAAAAAACCATCGCCGTGCCGGATCACAACGTGCCGACTACGCCGGATCGCGTAAACGGGATCGAAAACCCGGAATCGCGTATTCAGGTCGAAGCGCTGGACAAGAACGCCAAGGATTTCGGCATCCACTATTACCCGGTGCATGACGTCCGTCAGGGCATCGTCCACATCGTCGGTCCCGAACAGGGCTGGACCCTGCCCGGCATGACCGTTGTGTGTGGCGACAGCCACACCGCCACCCACGGCGCGTTTGGCGCGCTGGCACACGGTATCGGCACATCCGAGGTTGAGCATGTTCTGGCCACCCAGACCCTGATCCAGAAGAAATCCAAGAACATGAAGGTGGAAATCACCGGCAAACTGCAGCCGGGCGTGACCGCCAAGGACATCACTCTGGCCGTGATCGGCGAGACCGGGACCGCTGGCGGCACCGGCTATGTCATCGAATATTGCGGTGAAGCGATCCGCGATCTGTCGATGGAAGGCCGCATGACCGTCTGCAACATGGCCATCGAAGGCGGTGCCCGCGCAGGCCTGATCGCCCCTGACGAGACCACCTATGAGTATGTCAAAGGCCGCCCGCATGCGCCCAAGGGGGCACAATGGGAGGCAGCGCTGAACTGGTGGAAAACGCTCTATACCGACGAAGATGCGCATTTCGACAAGGTCATCACCCTGCGCGGTGAAGACATCGCACCCGTCGTAACTTGGGGCACCAGCCCCGAAGACGTCCTGCCGATCACCGCGACCGTGCCGCACCCCGATGATTTCGAAGGCGGCAAGGTCGACGCGGCCCGCCGATCCATCGAATACATGGGACTGGAAGCCGGTCAGAAGCTGAGCGACGTCGAGGTCGATACCGTCTTTATCGGGTCCTGCACCAATGGCCGGATCGAAGACTTGCGTGCCGCCGCCGAAATCCTCAAGGGCAAGAAGATCAAGGACGGGATGCGGGCCATGGTCGTACCCGGTTCGGGTCTTGTCCGCGCTCAGGCCGAAGAAGAAGGTCTGGCCGACATCTTCAAAGAGGCCGGGTTCGAATGGCGTCTGGCGGGATGCTCGATGTGTCTGGCGATGAATCCCGACCAGTTGCAACCGGGCGAGCGCTGCGCCGCGACCTCGAACCGTAACTTCGAAGGGCGTCAGGGGCGGGGTGGACGGACCCACCTGCTGAGCCCTGCGATGGCTGCCGCGGCAGCGATCACGGGACGTCTTACGGACGTCCGTGAATTGATGTAAGGTCCGCTCATATCTAGATATTTGAGGGATTGAACAAATGAGTGACTGGATCAAATGGCTCCTGCTGGGGCTTCTGTCCATAGCGTTCGGTATCTTTGTGCTGGGCGCGCCGGTCGTGGCATCCGTAGCCGTAACAGTCGTTACCGGTGTGTTGCTGCTGATCGCGGGCGCATTGCAGATCGTCGGCGGCTTTACCGTCGAAGGTACCGGCAACAAAATCCTGTCGCTCATCATGGGTGCAGTCATGCTGTTTCTGGGCTGGTCCTTCCTGGATCACCCGCTGCAGGGCACGCTGACACTGGCAACCGTGATGCTGATCCTGTTCATGGCAGGCGGCATCGCGCGGATCATCCTGTCATTCCAGATGAAGGGCACGCAGTTCTTCTGGCCGACCATCATCTCGGGTGTGCTGTCGATCATTCTGGCAGGCATCATCTGGAGCTATGTCGGGCAGGAACCGCAGGCACTGCTGAGCATCCTGGGGATCTTCCTGGGCATTGAGATGCTGTTCAACGGGTTTGGCCTGGTCTTCATGGCCTTCTTCGTCAAGAACGCACCCAAAGACGAAACAACCGAAGCTTAAACGCGAGGCACGGGCGCGGCCCTACCCCGCAGGAGTGTAGACATGGAAAAGTTCGACAAAGTCCACGGGGTGGCCGCCCCAATGCCGCTGATCAATATCGACACCGATATGATCATTCCCAAAGTGCACCTGAAAACCATCAAGCGGTCCGGCCTTGGCGTCGTGCTTTTTGACGAGATGCGCTATCACGATCATGGCGGCGAGAACGAGGATTTCGTGCTGAACAAACCCGCCTATCGCAACACCGAGATTTTGGTGGCCGGCGATAACTTCGGCTGCGGCTCGTCCCGCGAACACGCGCCTTGGGCGATCAAGGATTTCGGCATCAAGGTGGTGATCTCGACCAGCTTCGCCGACATCTTCTTCAACAACTGCTTCAAGAACGGCATCCTGCCCATCGTGGTCGAGGAAGAACATCACGTGATCCTGATGGAGGACGCGCATAAGGGTGAAAACGCCCGCATGACCGTGCATCTGGAAGACCAGCAGATCACCACGTCGGATGGTGTGGTCATCGAATTCGACATCGATCCGCACCGCAAGCACTGCCTGCTGAACGGTCTGGACGATATCGGACTGACGATGGAAAAGGACCACCACATCGACAAATTCGAAGATCACGCCAGTCAGGCCCGCCCCTGGGTATGATTCCGGGGACGAATCTGTGGATACTCAACCTAACGGGGTCGCAAGTGCGGCCCCGTTCGTATTATTGGGGTCGGCCTTCGGGAAACCACTATATCTAGATCTCACATTGAGATACACGTCGGATTTGCGTCCAAAATGATGCAATCCCGCACCAGTTGCGCCATCATTTTGCCCGAAATTAAGTGTTTTCTGCACTCCGACTTGAGCGAAATACCGCTTATCGTCAATGTTGGCGATGTTGAGGTAACCGTCGAAAAGAACGGTGAGCACAAGTTGGAAGCGAAAGCCGATCAGAGAATTCGGCTGCTCCGGTTTGGAAAGGGTTCGGATTGTGATTGCACGCACATCGGGGGCGGCGATACGTGGACTATTGGTGGCACTTATGGTGCTCACTCCTGCGTTATACCTCCCCGCATCGACATCGAACGGGACCGAGATCGTCGTCTTTGTGGCGATTCTTGCCTTCCTTCTGACGTTCTCCGAATACAACTCGGCCTTTCCCAGTTTCATCGAATTCCGTGACGCGCCACCGGTAAACCGGCTGCGCTTTGTCGGGTTGGTGTCGATGGTCACCTTCCTGACGCTGATCTGCAAGAACGCTTACGACCCCTCAAGCCTGACCAGCCTATTTTACTCGACCGGCCTGATGGTCGCCAACGTTCTGGATTTCCCCTATTCGCCAGTGCGCCTGGTGGTGTTGATGCTGCCGGCGGATGCGAGCCAGCCTCTGATTGAACTGGTGCGTATCTCGGCCAGCGTGGCTTATGTTGCAGCGCTTGTGACGATTGCCAGCTTTGCCTATGCGGTCAAACTGCGCGGCTGGCCGACGGGCAATGGTGCCTTCAACGTCTGGACCAACCTGCCGCTGTTCGACCCCACCAAGGGCGGAGATGTGGTGAACCGGCTGCAGCGCGACGGCCGGCTGAACATCGCCATCGGGGCGTTGCTGCCGTTCCTGATCCCAGCGCTGATCAAACTGCTGGCCGCGTTTGTGACACCGATTGCACTGGGCAACCCGCAGACCCTGATCTGGACTCTGTGCGCCTGGGCCTTCCTGCCCGCCAGCATGATCATGCGCGGCATGGCGACGCTGCGGATTGCCGGGCTGATCGTAGAAAAACGGCGCGCCTATTCTACCACTGAGGCTGCCCAGATCGCATGATCCGGGCTCTGGTTCTGCTGTTGCTGCCGTTCGCGGCGCAGGCAGAGACGTTGCGCATTGCAAGCTACAACACAGAACTTGGTCGCGACGGTCCGGGCCTGCTGCTGCGCGATATCCGACGCGGCGATGCGCAAGTCCACGCGGTGATCCAAGTGCTGACCGAAACCCGGCCCGATATCGTGGCCCTACAGGGCATCGACTGGGACCTCGAGGGCCTTGCGCTTGCGGCATTGGCAGAGATGCTGGGCGAGAACGGGCTGGACTATCCCTACAGCTTTGCAGCAAAGCCCAATTCAGGGCTTGAGACCGATCTTGATCTGGACGGAGACGGTCAGACCAGCGGTCCCGGCGATGCACAGGGCTGGGGCAGGTTCACCGGCCATGACGGGTTGGCGGTCTTGTCCCGGTATCCCATCCTAGCGGAAAAGGTGCAGTCCTATTCCGAGATGCTGTGGCGCGATCTGCCGGGTGCGACCCTGCCGTCGGTCGAGGGCGCGCCGTTTCCGTCAGCGCAGGCGCAGGCGATCCAGCGACTATCCTCCACCGCTCATTGGGTGATCCCGATCGAGACGCCGGGTGGGCCGGTGCAGATCATGACCTTCCATGCCAGCCCCCCGGTTTTCGACGGACCCGAAGACCGCAACGGGCTCCGCAACCGGGACGAAGTGCGGTTCTGGTCCCAGCTTATGGATGGCAAACTGGGACCAGCCCCGTCTGGCCGCTTCATCATTGCGGGCGACGCCAATCTCGATCCGAACCGCGGCGAGGGCCGCACAGAGGCGATCCGCTCACTTCTGGCTCATCCCCAGCTGCAGGACCCGGCACCGACCGATCCCGAAGGCTCGGGCGCGACGGTGTTCTGGAAAGGGGTTGGCGAAATGCGGGTGGATTATGTTTTGCCATCGACTGATTGGCAGGTGCAGGACACGGGCGTCTATTGGCCTGCGTCGTCTGCCCGCGCTGTGGCCGACACGGCCAGCCGCCATCGGCTGGTCTGGGTCGATCTGCTGGATCGTTAGACCAGCGCCACGCAGAAAAAGGGCCACCGATGGGTGGCCCAATTTCATCACGAGGATTGTCTTTCAAACAGACGCACTTGTTACCCAAACAATGGAAAATCAGGGGGTCGATCCAGGGGGCGTACCCGGAGTCGAGGATCCGCCGGTGGGATCGGGCCTGCCACCCGTCGTCGAGCTTCCGCCAGGATCACGGCCACCGCCCGAAGTCGAACTTCCATCGGGATCGCGGCCACCACCACTGGTGGAGCTGTCATCTCCGTCCCGTCCTTCGCCCGGAGGTGGGCAGGGAATGCCGGTCGACACCTCGATGCAATCATCGGGCGGCGGCGGGGGGGGCGGAGGCGGAGGTGGTGGGGGCGGGATCTGACGACACGGATTGGTTGCGTCCGCATCACTTGGGCTGGAGCCGTCCGAGCATCCGACCACGTCGCCATATTTGTTGAAAATCGGTTCGGCCTGAACCGGGGCCGGCGCCTCGGTCTGGCTGCAGGCCGCGACAAACGCCAGGCAGCACGTCGCCGATAAAAGTTTTGAGAAGTCTCGCATTCATGTTTCCTTTTAAGCCGAGGCCCCCTCTTAGGCAGACCTCACCACCTTCGAAAAAGGTGCATCAATAACCCATTGTGAAATAACGGAAATGGCCGATGGTTTCTGGGTTGCGCGACTTTAGTGCGGAAATATCTGGACAAAAAGCCATCAACCTGCATGAAGATCATGCATATCTGCAGGATTCTGATTGAAGGGCCAGAGCCATGAACTGGGACAACCTCAAGATACTGTTGGCCATCAGCCGCGCGGGATCTCTGACAGGGGCGGCGCACGTTCTGGATGTAGACGCAACAACCATGGGGCGCCGGTTGACGGCGTTGGAACGCGATCTGGGAACCATCCTGTTCATCCGCGCCAAGTCCGGCTTTGTCGCAACCGAGGCGGGTGCCATCGCGATCCGGCGCGCGGAAGAGATCGAGCCCAGTTTCCACTCGATGACCGACGACATCTCGCGCTCGCAATCCGGGGCGGTCGGGACCATGCGGATCATCGGGAACGCATGGACAATGCAGCGATTGGCGGGTGCAGGGATGGATCGTTTCCTTTTGCACAATCCCGGTCTTGATCTGCGTCTGCTGACGCGCACGCCCGCGGCGAAGGTCACTGGTGAGGCTTCGGTTCAGGTTTGGTTTGAAGTCCCGCCGCAATCCGCGGAATATACGATCACACTCGGACAAGTGCCCTATGCGGTTTATCGCGCAGCGCGGCTAAAGGCCGACCCGACCAACTGGGTCGCGTTCTTCGACGAAGAGGCCAGCCGCCCGATCATCAGCCGCGCCATGGACCGCCTGAGCGCCGAGACCGACACCATTCGCCTGACCGCGACAGACGCCAGCGTATTGCTCGCGGCTGTCGCTGCAGGGGTGGGCAAGGGGCTGTTGCCGATGTGTCTGGCCGAAAGGCGCGATGATCTGGTACGCGTCGGACAGGGGCGGCCCGAATTCAGCCGCGCGCTGTACCTTTATCTCAACCCCGACACGGTTGGTTACAAACGTGTGCAAGTCACGGTCGAATGGCTGCGCGCAGCATTTGCGCCGGCGTTTGCACCGGCAGGTTAAGCGGGGATCAAAGCGCGCCAGTATAGGTGCCCCGCGCCGGGTAATTGTTGGCCAAGGTGAACTTCAACCCGCCGACAATGTCCGACATGGCAGGCCGCGCAAAGGGCGTGGTTTGCTGCCACACATAATACAGGGTCTGGTCCGCAGCGATGTAGAAATGCCCCGGTTCGGCGAACAGGTCGGGCTCGGCGCTACCTTCACGCGCGACAGAAATATTCAGCCCCCAGACGTCCCGCGCATCGGCCAGCGACAGCCCGTGACCCACCCGCAGTTTCGACACCCCGGCTTTCTCGACCGTTTCGGCCGCGCGTTCGGCTGTATCGGTGGTGATCATGATCACCTCGATCCCCAGTTCGGCAAAGTCACCCAGCGCGACTTCGACCTCGCCCATCTGGCGAATGCAGATCGGGCAGTGCAGGCCACGATACTGAATCACCAGCGTCCCGTTTTCACCTTTGTCGCGCTCAAGATCGAATGTGCCATGGCCCACCGTTTCGATTTTCAATGAGGGGGCGGAATTTCCGGGTACCAGCATGTGCTGTCCTTGTGGTTTGGTCGGATCGTCTCATTGACCCGATGCTGCGCAAACGCTAGGGCCTGTGCGACAAAACGCAAGGAGACCCTTCATGACCAACCCCTCGCTCCTCATCCTGCCCGGAGACGGAATTGGCCCGGAAGTTATGACCGAAGTGCGCAAAATCATCGACTGGTTCGGTGACAAACGCGGCCTTCACTTTGACGTGAGCGAGGATCTGGTCGGGGGTGCCGCCTATGATGCACATGGCAAACCGCTGTCGGACGAGACCATGGCCAAGGCACATGAGGCCGACGCCGTTCTGCTGGGTGCCGTGGGTGGCCCGAAATACGACGATCTGGATTTCAGCCTGAAACCCGAACGCGGCCTGCTGCGTCTGCGCAAAGAAATGGACCTGTATTCGAACCTGCGCCCGGCCCAGTGCTTTGACGCGCTGGCCGATTTCTCGTCGCTGAAGGCAGACGTGGTTTCGGGGCTCGACATCGTCATCGTGCGCGAGTTGACCTCGGGCGTCTATTTCGGCGAGCCGCGCGGCATCTTCCAGGAAGGCAACGAGCGTGTGGGCATCAACACCCAGCGTTACACCGAATCCGAAATCGAACGCGCCGCGCGCTCGGCCTTTGAACTGGCGATGCGCCGGAGCAAGAAGCTGTGTTCGATGGAAAAGGCCAACGTCATGGAATCGGGCATCCTGTGGCGCGAGGTCGTTGACCGCGTGGCGCTGGATTACCCCGAGGTCGAAGTGACCCATATGTATGCCGACAACGGCGCGATGCAGCTGGTGCGCGCGCCCAAACAGTTCGACGTGATCGTCACCGACAACCTGTTCGGCGATATCCTGTCGGACTGCGCCGCGATGCTGACCGGCTCGCTGGGGATGCTGCCCTCGGCGTCGCTGGGTGCTCCGCGCGCCAATGGCCGGCCGCAGGCGATGTACGAGCCGGTGCATGGCTCGGCCCCCGATATTGCAGGTCAGGGCAAAGCCAACCCGATTGCCTGTATCCTCAGCTTTGCCATGGCGCTGCGGTACAGCTTTGATCAGGGTGCAGAAGCCGGGCGTCTGGAAGCCGCCATCGAGAAGGTTCTGGCCGATGGTGTCCGCACCGCCGATCTGCTGGCGGGCGAAGGGGTCGAACCTGTGTCGACCTCTGAAATGGGCGACGCAATCGTGGCCGCCCTGGACGAGAGCCTCTAAAATAAGAAGGCGGTGCCCGGTGCACCGCCTTTTCTCTGTCAGTTGCCGAAGATATTGTTCAGCAGGTTGTTGATCGCATTTTCAAGACCATTGCCCTTGCGGCGCTGCTGACGCGGCTGGGCGGTGCGCACCGGCGGTTCCGGCGACATCATCGGCAGCGGCGTGGGTGTCATCCCTTCGGTCACGCGCAACATGGTCTCTTTCCAGATCTCTGCAGGCAAACCGCCGCCCGTCACACCCGACAGGGGCGTGTTGTCGTCATACCCCATCCAGACACCTGCGACGTAATCGGCCGTAAACCCGATGAACCACGCATCACGCGCCGCCTGCGTGGTGCCGGTTTTGCCCGCCACCTGCCAGCCCGGCAGTTGCGCCCGCGCCCCGGTGCCTTCTGACACCACGCGTTCCATCATCCAGGTCAGCTGCTTGGCCGCCTTGTCGTTGATCACCCGCTCACCGATGCCGGTGGTCGTTACCATCACCGGCTCGGTCTCGCCCAGCAGCTTGAGTTCTGTCAGACCGTAAGGTTCCACCGCCGAGCCGCCATTCAAGATGCCCGCATAGGCCCCCGTCATCTCGATCAGCGTGCTTTCCGACGCGCCCAGCGCCAAAGCGGGCCCCTCGGCCAGGTCGCTGGCGATGCCAAATTCGCTGGCCACCGTGCGGACATTCTCGAGCCCCGAGATCTCGGCCACCTTCACGGCGGGAATGTTCAACGAGTTCTTCAGCGCATCCGCCAGCGTCACGCGACCATAGTATTTCTTGGTGTAGTTCTTCGGACACCACTGACCCGAACCGGGAATGTCGACGCAATAGGGTTCGTCCATCACCGTATCCAGCGGCGAATAGCCCAACTCCAGCGCCGTGGCATAGACGAACGGTTTGAACGACGACCCGGTCTGCCGCAGCGCCTGCGTGGCTCGGTTGAACGCACCCGATACCCGTGTCTTGCGCCCGCCGACCATGGCCCGGACCGCGCCATCCGCCGACATCACGACGATGGCCGCCTGCGCCTTCGACCCTTCGCGCACCTTTTCCTGAAAGATGAATTGCAGCGCCTCTTCCGCCGACTTCTGCAGCCGCTGGTCCAGCGTGGTGCGGATCACCACGTCTTCGGTTGTGTTGCGTGTGAAGAACTCGGGCCCGCTGGCCATCACCCAATCGGCAAAGTAACCACCCGCACGGGCCGCCGCAGCCTCGGACAGGACCGCCGGGCGGCTGCGCGCCTCGCTGGCCTGGGCTGCGGTCAGATAGCCCTGATCCTGCATCAGCCCAACCACCAGCCGCGCCCGATCCTGCGAGCGTTGCAGGTTGTTGGTGGGCGCATAGCGTGTGGGCGCGACCAGCAGGCCCGCCAGCATGGCGGCCTCGGCGGGGCTGACCTCGGCGGCGGAAATGCCGAAATACCGCTGACTGGCCGCCTCGAACCCGCGCGCGCCTGCACCCAGAAAGGCGCGGTTCAGATAGATGGTCAGAACCTCATCCTTGGAATACTTGACCTCCATCGCCATCGCATAGACGGCCTCTTTCGCCTTGCGCCACAGCGATCCCTGACGGCAATCGGCCTCGTATGCGGCCTCGGATTCCCAATCCGCAGGGTCATAGGGCACGCCCAGACACAGCAGCTTGGCCGTCTGCTGGGTGATGGTCGAGCCGCCATGCCCCGACAAGGGCCCGCGCCCTTCGCTCAGGTTGATGCGCACGGCGCTGGCCACGCCCCGCGGGCTGACGCCGAAATGGCGATAGAATCGCTTATCCTCGGTGGCGACCACCGCGTTCTTGAGATGGGGCGAGACGGTGTCCGCCGTGATCACCCCGCCGAACTGATCACCGCGCCAGGCAAAGACCTTGCCATCGCGGTCCAGCAGCGTCACCGACCCGCGCGCGCGCCCGTCCAGCAGCGCGTCGACATCGGGCAGCGTGGTATAGACAACCCCCACCGCCAGCGCCAGCAACAGGGCGCAGACCGCGCCCACGCGCCAGGTCACGCCCCAGACCAGCCGCCCGATCCAGCGGAACAGGCGGCGGAAAATGCCACCTCCGCCACCGCCCGACCGGCGGCGCGTCTTACGGCGCGCGGTCTTACGCGTGGCCGTCTTGCGCGCGGTCGATTTCTTGCCCGCCGGTTTCGTGCTGCGCTTGGACGCTGCGGGCTTGCGCCCTTTCGAGGGGTATCTTTTATCCGCAACAAGAGGTGTCTTGCGGCGCTTGGACTCAGTCATGCTCAAACTCTGCCCGGTTTGCTTTTGGCGCACCATACCCTGCGGGCGCGGCCATGTAGAGGTGTGAAATTCCGGTATTTCCCCTCTCATATCAGCCTAATTATTGATCACATCCATCAAATTGTGCAAAAAATGTGCAACTTTCCCTAATTTCCTCCTGCCCCGCCCTGCGGAATCGTTCCTTCTGGCCCCTGAAATGGGTCTTTTTCTGCAAGTGCGAAATACCGGCTCAACCGGAATAGTAGAGGGAAACGACGTGAAACTGATCATTGCGACAATCAAGCCCTTCAAGCTTGAGGAAGTCCGCGAAGCCCTGACCGAGGCGGGCGTGCGCGGCATGATGGTGACGGAAATCAAGGGCTTCGGCTCGCAATCCGGCCATACCGAGATTTATCGCGGCGCGGAATACGCGGTGAATTTTGTCCCCAAAATCAAGCTGGAGATCGTGGTGCCCGCCACCATGGCCGACCAGATCGTCGAGACCATCACCTCGACCGCCAAGACCGGCAAGATCGGTGACGGCAAGATTTTCGTCCTCGATGTCGAGCAGGCGCTGCGCGTGCGGACCGGGGAAACCAACGAAGAGGCGCTGTGACGCGCGCCCACCCACACTCATATTCGAGGACTTGAAATGAACCTGATGAAATCTCTCATCCCTGCCGCCGCGATTGTCGCGCTGCCGCAGATGGGCCTTGCGCAAGAGGCCGCTGGCGGCGAGACCGCGCAGCACACGCAATACATCCTGACCTCGCTGCTGTTTCTGGTCGGCGGCTTTCTGGTGTTCTGGATGGCAGCCGGTTTCGCCATGCTCGAGGCCGGTCTGGTCCGGTCGAAAAACGTGGCCATGCAGCTGGTCAAGAACATGGGCCTGTTTTCGTTCGCCGCCATCATGTACTGGCTGGTGGGCTTCAACCTGATGTACCCCGGCGATGGCTGGACCATCACCGGCATTCTGGGCGCCTTCTCGCCCACCTCGCTGGAACCGGTTGGCTTGGCGGATACCGAAACCGCGCTGGATTATGCTTCGGTCGGCTCGGACTTCTTCTTCCAGCTGATGTTCTGCGCCACCACCGCGTCGATCGTCTCGGGCACCATGGCCGAGCGCGTCAAGCTGTGGCCCTTCTTCTTCTTCGTGATCGTCCTGACCGGCATCATCTACCCGATCGAGGCCTCGTGGCAGTGGGGCGGCGGCTGGCTGTCCGAGATGGGCTTTAGCGATTTCGCAGGCTCGACTTTGGTCCATGCCGCAGGTGGTTTCGCAGCGCTGGCCGGTGCCATCGTGCTGGGCCCGCGGATCGGCAAGTACAACAAAGAAGGCAAAGTCGTTCCGATCCCCGGTTCGAACCTTGCACTGGCCACGCTGGGTACGTTCATCCTGTGGCTGGGTTGGTTCGGCTTCAACGGCGGCTCGCAGCTGGCGATGGGCACCATCGGTGACATGGCTGATATCAGCCGCATCTTCGCCAACACCAACATGGCCGCCGCTGCAGGTGCCGTTGCCGCACTGATCCTGACGCAGGTCATGTACGGTAAGGTCGACCTGACCATGGTGCTGAACGGCGCGCTCGCCGGTCTGGTCTCGATCACCGCCGAACCGCTGGCCCCGTCGCTGTTTCAGGCGCTGATCATCGGTGGCATCGGCGGCGTGATCGTGGTCTACACCGTACCGCTGCTGGACAAGATGAAGATCGACGACGTGGTCGGCGCGATCCCGGTTCACCTGATCGCAGGCTTCTGGGGTACATTCATCGTGGCATGGACCAACGGCGACGCGAGCTTCGTAACCCAGATCATCGGCTTCGCAGCCATCGGGATCTTCGTCTTCGTGGTCAGCTTCATCCTGTTCTCGATCCTCAAGGCCACCGTCGGCCTGCGGGTTGGCGAGGAAGAAGAGATCAACGGTCTGGATATGGGCGAGCTGGGTATGGAAGCATATCCTGAGTTCTCCAAGGGCTAAGGCCCCAGACATAAAAGCAAAAAAACCCGGGCGGCTGCGCCCGGGTTTTCTTTTTTGGGATCGACTTGTTGTCAGACGCCCACGTCGACAATCGCTTGCGCCAGAATCGGCACCGTATTGGCGTTCAGGCCGGCGATGTTCAGGCGGCTGTCGCCGACCATATAGATGCCGTGATCGACGCGCAGCTTCTCGACCAGTTCGGGCGCGGCCCCAAGGCGCGAAAACATGCCGCGGTGCTGCGCGACAAAGCCGAACCGGTCGGAACCGCTGACGCGTTGCAGTTCATCGGCTAGCTGTTGACGCAGGCCCAGCATCGACAGGCGAACCTCTTCCAGTTCGGCGGCCCAATCGGCGCGCAGGGCGTCGTCGTTCAGGATCGTCGTCACCACCCGCGCACCGTGATCGGGCGGGAAGGAATAGTTCTGGCGGTTCAGAAAGGCCAGCGTTCCTTGGTTCAGTGCCGTCTGACCGGCATCGGCGCTGACCGCCATCAGCAGGCCGGTGCGCTCGCGGTAGACACCGAAGTTCTTTGAACAGGACGCCGCAATCAGGCACTCCTTGACCGACGACGCCACCAGACGCACCGCCTGCGCATCCTCTTCCAGACCATCGCCAAAGCCCTGATAGGCGATGTCGATCATCGCCACCAGGCCCCGCTCGTTAATCACGTTCACAACCTCTTGCCACTGAACCATATTCAGGTTGGCACCGGTCGGGTTATGGCAACAGCCATGCAGCAGCACGACATCGCCCGCCACGGCAGTTTTGAGGTCCGCGATCATGCCGTCAAAATCGACACCGCGCGTCTCACTGTCGAAATAGCGATAGGGCACGGCTTCCATCCCCAGATAGCTGAGGATCGACAGGTGGTTCGGCCATGTGGGGTTCGACACGAAGACGCGGGCCGAGGGGTTGGCCATGCGGATCATCTCAAACGCCTGACGGCAGGCTCCGGTGCCGCCGGGCGTTGCCACGGCGGCGATATTGCCGCGCGCCACCGACGACCCCAGGATCAGCCCGATCATCGCGTCGGCAAAGGCGGGATCCCCAGCCAGCCCGGTATAGGCTTTGGTCACCTGCTCGTCGACCAGACGCCGCTCGGCGGCCTTGACCGCACGCATCACGGGCGTCACGCCTTCGGCGTTCTTGTAGACACCGACACCCAGATCGATCTTCTGATCGCGCGGGTCCTCGCGGTACATCTGCATCAGCATCAGGATCTTATCGGCAGGCTGCGGTTTGAGATATTCGAACATCAATTCTCTCCGGTTGCGACGGGCAGGGTCGGGAAGGCACCCCATTCCGCCCATGAGCCGTCATAAAGCGAGTGATCTTTCTTGCCCATACGCTCGAGCGCGAGGCTGAGGATTGCGGCGGTGACGCCCGACCCGCATGAGGTGATCGCGGGTTTCGACAGATCGACCCCGGCGGCCTCGAATATGGCGCGGCAGTCCGCGGGCGATTTCATGGTGCTGTCGGCGTTTAGCAACTGGCCAAAGGGCACATTGCGCGCACCCGGAATATGGCCCGACCGCAGCCCTTCACGCGGCTCGGGCTCAGCCCCGGCAAAGCGGGCGGCGGCGCGGGCGTCGATGATTTCGTGATCGGCCAGTTTCGCGGCGGCGGACACCTGCGTCACGTCGCGCACCAGATGGTTCTGCACCCGCACCGTCATGTGGCGATCGCGGATGACGGGGGGCAGATCCTCGATCTCGCGCCCTTCGGCCTGCCATTTGGGAAAGCCGCCGTCCAGAACGGCCACGTTGTTTTGCCCCATCAGCCGGAACAGCCACCACACGCGCGCCGCCGACATCAGGCCGGCACCGTCATAGACCACCACCTGATGTCCGTCGCCCACGCCCATCGCCCGCAAGCGCGACATGAATTTCTCGACCGGAGGGGCCATATGCGGCAAGTCGGACCGGTGATCGGAAATCTCATCAATATCAAAGAACCGCGCGCCGGGGATGTGGCCTGCGTCGTATTCGGCCTTGGCATCGCGGTTCTGCGCGGGCAGATACCAGGACCCATCCAGAACCCTCAGGTCGGGGTCCTTGAGATGTGCGGCCAGCCATTCGGTTGAAACAAGGGTTTTCGGATCGTCCTGCATCAAAGCCTCCCCTAAGCGAGCTTGATTTTTCCCTATACGGGCAGGGATACAGGTTCAACCTATTCCGAGGCCCGACGCAGGCGGAAATACTGAATAATTCCGATCAGGCTGATCAGAATCCAGAACCCCTCGATCAGCATCGAGGCCAGATTGAAGTTGTGGATCAGAGAATAGACGATCAGCACCGACCCCAGCAGGTTAACCACCGGAAACGCCAGATCATCAGAATTCATCATCCGCATCTGCGTGGCGAAATAGGCGGCCACAACCACCAGCGCCCCTGCCGAGCCAACCGCATCGGCCCAGGTCAGCGTATCAAGAAATGCGTTCATGCGGTGCCTCTGCGATCTCAGCCAGCCCGGGTTGCGCATAGTGGTGCATGTTCAGGAATGCCGCCCCCTGCGCCCCGGCGCGATAGCCATGCGGCAGATCGGCGGCGAAACGCAACCCCTGCCCGGCCTGCAACGGCACCCAGTCTCCGTTCCGCAGCACCTCGAGCGTGCCGGCCAGCACGAACACTTCCTCGGTGACGCCGGCGGCATGGGCGGGCGAGGTATGGCTCTGGTTCGGCGAGAGGTCGACGTGAAAGGTTTCGGCCCTCAGTGCGGGGTCGAATGGAAACACGATCTTGACCTGAAGGCTGCCGGGAAAGGTCACAGTCTGGAACACACCCGCATCCGCCGGAGCCCGCATCCCAGCGGTGCCGATCAGCGCGCTAAGCGGCAGTTGAAAGCCCTTGGCGATTTTCCACAGCGTTGCGATGGTCGGGCTGGATTCGCCGCGCTCGATCTGGCCCAGCATGGCCTTGCTGACCCCGGTCATCTCGGCCACTTTCGACAGGCTCAGCCCCGAGGCCGCGCGTACATCCCTCAATTTCAGCGTCAGTTCGTCCGATTCCATACCCGGGCCTTGCGATTTGCCTTGTGCGTTATAACGTACATATGCTACGTGCGCTATAACGTACACACCCAATATCGCAGCTTGGGCAATAGGGAAACAGCATCATGCCACTTTACCGATCCAGAACCTCAACCCATGGCCGCAACATGGCGGGCGCACGCGGTTTGTGGCGCGCCACCGGTATGGGGGATGACGATTTCGGCAAGCCGATCATCGCCATCGTCAACTCGTTCACCCAGTTCGTGCCCGGCCACGTCCACCTGAAGGACCTCGGCCAGATGGTCGCCCGCGAGGTTGAGGCCGCGGGCGGTGTTGCCAAGGAATTCAACACCATCGCCGTGGATGACGGCATCGCCATGGGCCACGACGGGATGCTGTATTCCCTGCCCTCGCGCGAGGTGATCGCGGATTCGGTCGAATACATGGTAAACGCTCACTGCGCCGACGCGATGGTCTGTATCTCGAACTGTGACAAGATCACTCCGGGGATGCTGATGGCCGCGATGCGCCTGAACATCCCCGCGATTTTTGTCTCGGGCGGACCGATGGAGGCGGGCAAGATCGACATCGCCGATCTGGACGCCAAGAAGATCGACCTTGTGGACGCCATGGTTGCCGCCGCCGACGACAAATTCACCGACGAACAAGTCCAGCATATTGAGGAAAACGCCTGCCCCACCTGTGGCTCGTGTTCAGGTATGTTCACCGCGAACTCGATGAATTGTCTGGCCGAAGCGCTGGGTCTGGCCTTGCCGGGCAACGGCTCGACTCTGGCTACGCATTCCGACCGGAAAGAGCTGTTCCTCGAGGCCGGTCGCCGTATCGTCGAGATCACCAAGCGGCACTACGATCTGGACGAAAAAGGCTTCCTGCCGCGCGAGATCGCCACGTTTGAGGCCTTCGAGAATGCCATGAGCCTCGACATCGCCATGGGCGGATCGACCAACACCGTACTGCATCTGCTGGCCATCGCGCATGAGGGCGAGGTGCATTTCACAATGACCGACATGGATCGCCTCAGCCGTCAGGTGCCGTGCCTGTGCAAGGTCGCGCCCAACACCGAGAACGTGCATATGGAAGACGTCCACCGCGCCGGTGGCATCTTCTCGATCCTTGGCGAACTCAGCCGCGCCGGTTTGTTGCACGAAGGCTGCCATACGGTTCATTCCGGCACCATGGGCGAAGCGATTGCCAACTGGGACGTCAAGATCGCCAACAACCCAAAAGCGCAGGACCTGTTCAAGGCCGCCCCCGGAGGCGTGCGGACGACTCAGGCCTTCAGCCAGTCGAACCGGTACAAGGAACTGGACACCGACCGCAAGGGTGGCGTGATCCGGTCCAAGGAGCACGCGTTCAGTCAGGATGGCGGTCTGGCGGTGCTGTTCGGCAACATCGCACGCGACGGCTGTATCGTGAAAACGGCGGGCGTAGATGCGAATATCCTGCAATTCACCGGCTCGGCCTATGTCTGCGAAAGCCAGGATCAGGCGGTCAGCGACATCCTGACCGGCAAGGTGAAAGAGGGCGACGTGGTGGTGATCCGCTATGAAGGCCCACGCGGCGGGCCGGGGATGCAGGAAATGCTGTACCCGACCTCGTATCTGAAATCCAAAGGACTGGGCAAAGCCTGCGCCCTGCTGACCGATGGGCGCTTCTCGGGTGGGACCTCAGGGCTGTCAATCGGCCATGTCTCGCCCGAGGCGGCGGAAGGCGGTGAGATCGGGCTGGTGCAAACCGGCGACAAGATCGAGATCGATATTCCCAACCGGACCATTCATCTGGCCGTGTCCGATGAGGAGTTGGCCGCACGCCGCGAGGCGCAGGACGAGAAGGGCTGGCATCCTGCAGCACCGCGCAAGCGCAAAGTGTCCACGGCGCTGAAAGCCTATGCCAAGCTCACAACCAGCGCGGCGAAAGGCGCTGTGCGGCAGGTTTAAGGCCTGTGCAGGCGGGGCACTCCCGCGTCCGCTACGTGCCATCGGCTACGCCGATACCCCTTGCGAACTTGGGCCCGGCGCCGCGCTTTGCGCGGCGCCGGGCCCAACCAGAGGAGATGTTTCGCAAGAAACATTGACGATGGACGGGAGCCCTTCGCCCCTGTTCAGTCGCCCAGCTTGGCGTGAATCTCGTCCAGATCAATCTCGGCAATCGGCATCTTGTTCGCCGGGTTCTCGAAATCGTATTTGAACAGTTCGAAATCCTGCTTGTAGATTTCATAGACCAGATGCATCGACAGATCGTCGAAGTAATCCTCGACCGGATGCGCGCGTTTGGGTCCATGACCCTCGGATTCGTTGAAGCGCGGAATCTCTGACAGGGTTACGGGGTGTGCGGTGTCAAGACTGTCCAGAACGCCCTGCATCCCGTCATTGAACTTCTCGGTCCAAAAGATGTGATCATAGCGCCCCCCATTCGCGATCAGGGTCGAGACATGACCCGACATGGCTGACCAGTGAATATCCGGGTCCATCGGACGCCGCCAGCGGATCGTGTCTCGTGCAAACAGCAAGAACCGGCGGAAACTGGCGATCTGGTCGAACTCGCCCTTGCCGTCGTCTCCGCCAACTTCGATCCCATAATTGTAAACCAGTGTCGGCACGAGGTTGCCGCGATAGCGTTTGCCGTTGCGCTGGATACCGCAGATCTTGTCGAAAAAAGAGCTTAGAATCCGCGTATATGGGTTGCGCACGCAAGTGAAGGTGTACGAGCCATGCGACCGGACGTTGCGGCTAATCGGGTCCTGGCTGGCCCCAAAGGCCCATTTGTGCATCCCGTCCGTGGCGTCATGAATATCGCCATCAAAGAACTGGCCATGATCCGAGTAATACATGATCTGGCCAATGGTCGAGCAGGCGCATTTCGGCACCACGCGGTACACCATGCTCTGGCTTTCGGTCATCCATGTTCCGGGAAAACCCATCTGCTGCGCCTCCTTAGCCGGGTATCCGAGTGATACCCCGGCTTATTGGCCCAAAGAACCAAAAATATTCTGTTTATTCAATCGCTCATCCTCAGTATCACGGTTGCAAACGGGCAGAAACGGAAATTGCGGAACACCGATGGCAAAGATTGCCTATATCCTGCTGTGTCACAAAGATCCTGACGCGATCATCGAACAGGCCGGGCAACTGACGGCGGCGGGCGATTGCATGGCGATCCATTTCGACGCCCGCGCCAGTGCGGCGGCCTATACGCGCATCCGCGAGGCTTTGAAGGACAACCCAAACGTCACCTTTGCCCAAAAGCGCGTCAAATGCGGCTGGGGTGAGTGGTCTTTGGTTCAGGCCACGCTGAACGCTCTGCAGGCCGCGGTTCAGGCCTTTCCTCGCGCCACCCATTTCTACATGCTGTCAGGCGATTGTATGGCGATCAAGACAGCGGAATATGCGCATCGCTTTCTGGATGAGCACGACGTGGATTTCATCGAAAGCCATGACTTCTTTGAAAGCAACTGGATCAAGACCGGTATGAAAAAAGACCGGCTGATCTATCGACACTATTTCAACGAACGCACGCAATCGCGGCTGTTCTACGCCTCTTACGAGGCCCAAAAGCGCTTTGGCCTGACGCGCGAGATTCCTGCAGACCTGCAGATCATGATCGGCAGTCAGTGGTGGTGCCTGCGCCGCCGCACGGTCGAGATGATCCTGGACCTGCTGCGCCAGCGCCGCGATGTGATCCGGTTCTTTTCGACCACGTGGATACCGGATGAGACGTTCTTTCAAACTCTCGTTCGTCACCTGATCCCGAGACAGGAAATCGACAACCGCACGCTGACATTTCTGATGTTCTCGGATTACGGGATGCCGGTCACCTTCTACAATGATCACTATGACATGCTGCTGGGGCAGGATTACCTGTTCGCTCGGAAAATCAGCCCCGGCGCGCATGAGCTAAAGCAACGGCTGGGGCAACTTTATGCCAGCGAAGGGGTCAGCTTCGACATCTCGGGCGAGGGGCGCAACCTCTATCACTTCCTGACCGGGCGCGGGCGGGTCGGGCGGCGTTTCGGGCAGCGGTTCTGGGAGGCCGGGAATACGCTGGGCCCGAACCGTCAGGTGCTGCTGATCGTCTGCAAGAAATGGCACGTGGCCAAACGGCTGGTGGATCAGATCGCGTCCGAGACCGACATCCCCTGCATCGAATATATCTTCGACGAACAAGACACGCCCCTGCCCGATCTGGGCGGTATCGAGACCACGCTGAAAAAACGCTCGCGCCACCGGCGCGCGGTGGTGCGGATGCTGTTCGATTACTTTGGCGCGGACCGGCTGGTGCTATGCCTCGATCCGTCCAATCTGGAGGTGATTGAGGATTTCTGCACCGATCAGGCCCAGACGCGTATTCTTGAGATCGAATGCGACTATTCCGACGATTACCTGAAAGGCCACGCCCATCGCGTGGGGCTGGCGGGGCAAAACAGTCCTGACGCGTCAGTCACGCGCCTGCTGCCGACCCTGCGCAACGCTTTGGCATACGATTCGGAGCTGATCCGGGGCACCCGGCATGATGGGTTGTTTCACCTGCGCGAAGCCGCGGATCGCGCGGATAACGAAGCAGCCATCGCCGAATTTCTGGACCTCAGCGCTGAACAGGCGCGCGCAGTGATGCAACTGGATTACCTGTTTGCCGATTGAACCCGGCAGCGCACGTGGCGCTGCCGGAGAGATGCCTTAGATATCGAACTTCACACCCTGCGCCAGCGGCAGCTCGGCGGAGTAGTTCACCGTATTGGTCTGACGCCGCATATAGGCCTTCCAAGCGTCCGAACCGCTTTCCCGCCCGCCACCGGTTTCCTTTTCACCGCCAAACGCGCCACCAATCTCGGCCCCCGAGGGGCCAATATTGACGTTGGCGATACCGCAATCCGACCCGGCTGCGGTCAGGAACTGTTCCGCCTCGCGCATGTTCAGCGTGAACACGCAAGAGGACAGGCCCTGAGGCACATCGTTCTGAATGTCGATCGCCTCGGCGAAATCATCATAGCCCATGACATAGAGGATCGGAGCAAAGGTCTCGGTCTTCACGGTCGCGGTCTGGCCCGGCATCTCGGCAATGGCGGGTTCCATATAGACACCGCCCGGCACGCCCTCGGTCACACGATTGCCGCCGAACACAGTGCCGCCCTCGGCCTTCGCCGCCTCAAGCGCTGCGGTCATGGCATTACCCGAGGCTTCATCCACCAGAGGCCCGACCAGCGTGCCTTCGGTCAGCGGGTTGCCGATGGGCAGACCTGCATAGGCTTTCTTCAGACGGGCAACCAGTTCCTCGCGGATCGAGTTATGCACGATCAGACGGCGCAGCGTGGTACACCGCTGACCCGCCGTGCCAACGGCCGAGAACACAATCGCCCGCACCGCCATTTCCAGATCGGCCGAGGGGCCAACGATCATCGCGTTGTTGCCGCCCAGCTCCAGAATGCACTTGCCGAACCGCTGCGCCACGATCGGCGCAACCGCGCGGCCCATGCGGGTGGACCCGGTCGCCGAGATCACCGGTACATCCTCACTGGCGACCAACGCCTCACCCAGCGCGGCGCCGCCGATCAGAGTCTGCAGCAGCCCCTCGGGCGCATCGCCGAACCGGGCCAGTGCGCGTTCGAAAATCTTCTGGCAAGCCATCGCGGTCAGGGGCGTCTTCTCCGACGGCTTCCAGATCACCGGATCGCCGCAAACCAGCGCCAGCGCCGCGTTCCACGACCACACGGCCACGGGGAAGTTGAAGGCCGAAATCACGCCCACCGGCCCCGCCGGGTGCCATGTCTCCATCATCCGGTGGCCGGGGCGCTCAGACGCGATGGTCAGACCATACAATTGCCGGGACAGGCCCACAGCGAAATCGCAGATGTCGATCATCTCCTGCACTTCGCCCAGGCCTTCCGAGGTGATCTTGCCCGCCTCCCAGCTGACCAGCGCCCCCAGCTCATCCTTGGCGGAACGCAGTTCTTCGCCCAACAGACGGATCAACTCACCCCGCTGGGGCGCAGGCACAACGCGCCACGCTTTGAACGCCGCCTGCGCGCGGGCAAACACCGCATCCATCTCAGCCACGGGTGTCTCATGCACCTCGGCCAGCAGGCCACCATCGATCGGAGACGTCACGCGCAGCGTGCCCCCGGTCAGGTCAGCCGCCGTCAGGTCCAGTTTCGCCAGAGTTGCTTCTGCAGTCATCACGATGTCTTTCATATCTCAGGCCGCCTTGTTCTGTTCGGTTACGTCGCCGGCGCGATAAAGCCGGCCAAATTCGGTGTTCAGGAAATCCGCAAGCTTCACCTGTTCTTGCCGGACAAACCCTTTCGAGGGCAGCGCCCCGGTCCGCATCAGATCTACAACACCCAGCACACCTGCCGCAGTGGTGATCTGAATCGCGCTCCAGACCTGACCGTCGATGGTACGGGCGAAGGATTTGTTAATCAGGGATTTCTCGCGCAGCGTGCCATCAACCATGCCTTTGGCGGTGCAATAGACCAGAACGACGTCCTGATCGGTGCGCGGCAAAGCGGTCTCAAAAATCTCTTTCAGCAGATCGCGACGGCGTCCCAGCCCCAGATCGTTCAGCAGCAGGCGCAGGATATCGCGATGCCCCGGATAGCGGATCGAGCGATAGGACACCGCCCGCGCTTTCCCGTCCAGCGTTTCCGGCAACGTGCCCAACCCGCCCGAGGTGTTGAAGCATTCATACTCCACGCCGTCATGGCCGATGAGCTCGTAATCTTCCAATGGCGCAGTCTTGGTTCGCTCACCGTTCACGATGGCATCGCAGGGGTTGCAATATTCATTGATCAGCCCGTCGGTCGACCATGTCAGATTGTATTTCAACGCATTGGTCGGATAAAGCGGCAACGCCCCCACTCGCATATGCAAGCTGTCGATCTCGTCGAATTCAGCCGCCAAAGCCGCACCGGCAATGCCGACAAACCCGGGCGCCAGACCACATTGCGGCATGAACGCCGTCGCACTTTCCTGCGCCAGATCACGCACGGCATTAGTGGCCGCCACATCCTCGGTCAGATCGAAGTAGTGCGCCCCAACGGCCTTGGCCGCCCCCGCGATCGCCGGCGTCAGGAAAAATGGAGCCGCCGAGATCACCGCATCAAACCCTGCAAGCCCTTGCTCAAGCCCTTTAGGGTCCGTTGCATCGATCTGCCGGGTAGGAATGCCGCGCTTATTGAAGGCCGCCAAAGCAGCCAGATCGTGATCCGCAACCGTGACCGAATAATGGGTCGATGATTTCAGCAGGGTCGCGATCATCTGACCGATCTTCCCCGCGCCCACAACGCAAACATTCCAGTTCAAAACTGCGCCTCCATATGTTGTTCTTTACAAATATGGATGACGATCTGTTCGGTTTGCAGGGCATGTCTTGACGAAATCGAAGTTTAGAACGTCGTAGTGCCAATACTTTCGTCATAACGCATAACTGCAATTGCTGCGGCTCACGCCACCCATCCTCTGTTCGCCGTCCAGCAAACCTCACCATCTGCACTTTTTGTTCCCGAATGAACAAAGCCGCCCTGAGGCGGCTTGTATGACACATTGTTCGGTAAAAGTGGTTTCGGGAGTAGGATTTGAACCTACGGCGCGGCGCGTTGCGCGTTCGTCGGGTGATCGATCCACCGCATCGATCACTATTCCTCCTCACCCTTCAGGTTATGAGGCTGCCGAGTTGAGATCTTTGATCACCCAGTCCAGTGGACTGTTTGTAGATCGAACGGGCTGTATTGGGGTTTTCTGACG
>NZ_JBQFQE010000004.1:0-400399 GCF_056536725.1 Ruegeria sp. CJ3 | reverse complement strand
ACGACTACGTGTTCCGCGGTGGCGAAGGCAATGACACCATTGGCGAGAGTTCAGCCAATAGCGGCGAGGTGGACCGTCTGGTTTTTGGTGAGGGTATCACCGCAAGCGATCTTTACTCGGTTAGTGCACATGTGGGTGGCCGCAGCGGTGATCATGACCTGACCATTGGACTTAGAAACGGTGCTGGCACGATCACCATCCTAGATGATGGTTTCTATCAGTATTATGCCGAGAACTATCACATAAACGAGTATGTATTCTCAGATGGCACTGTACTGAGCCGCAACGAGTTTCGTCTTGCGACGTTGGGCACGGATGGTGACGATCACTTTGACGGTTCCGGCGAGAGCGACGACTACGTGTTCCGCGGTGGCGAAGGCAATGACACCATTGGCGAGAGTTCAGCCAATAGCGGCGAGGTGGACCGTCTGGTTTTTGGTGATGATATTGAACAGGTCGACGTGTTTACTTTCCGAAGTGATATCGATGACAACGGCACGGATGACTTGGTTATTGGGCTGACCGATGACGTGGGCTCAATGGCTATTTTGAACGCGTTTGACGATACGTCCAATTCTCATCGATACCAGATTGACGAATTCATTTTCGCGGACGGCGCTAATCTTGACTACGAAACGTTCTTGGCATCAACGCTAGACCAAAGTCGCGAAAACGACTTTTTTGCATAGGGTTCTAGGTTATGAACTAAACTACTGTCATATGCAGGGGATGTCAGTTGTGAGGAGAGCGATTGATGAAAGGGGAGTGTTCGAACACTTCGCAGGGAGCTAAGACGCGAACGCGGGCATCGTTGCCAAAAAAGGGTAGTTTTTTGCGACTGAGATACTTCTACTGAATTGCCTAACCAAATGCAGGTGGCGTGTGACTTCCTGTAGGTGTGTGATGATTGTCTAAAAGTTATTGCTCTTCGTCTTGGGTCAGAAATGCTTGACGTTTGGGTCAGAATTGAATGACGCGGTCGACCGATTTATTGAGGTTTTGGCTGTCGATTGAGTCAGGAATCAGTGGATTTCCACACCCCTTTATGTGGCGGCAAATAGTTTTGCCTTTTGCAACAGAACTTTTCCTTTACGCCAGATAGCTTTGCCTTCTGCCAAATGGTTACATTGAGCATGTTTCCCCATAAAAACTGGTTTTGAGCGAAGCCCTTCAGGGCGCTCGTCTCCAAAACCTGCTCCCGGCGAGGGTCGGGGGTAGCAGGTGCAAAACAATTCGACAGGGTGGTGCGGCCCACAGGCGTTCGTCGAGGACACGGCCCTGTCTAATTGTATTTTGGGCGCGGGGGGACGACGTCCCCTAGCTCTGCTGTTCTGCAGGTCAGGCGGAAAGCAGTCTTTCGCTGCAGGAGCAATTAACAAGGTCGCGATCTCACCAAGCAGACAATTACCCTGCCATCTGCGATGCTACTAACACGAATGTTTCGTTTCAAAAAGTCAGACTTTAAAGATTGCACCAGTACCAAATAGGGCAATGGCTATTCCGTCCGCCAATCACCAATGCACTTCAAGATTAACGACTTGCACGCAACGGTCTGTTCCCGAAATCGTGTTCTGTTGCGGACATACAGATAGACCTGCCTTTTGTCCGGCAGGTCGGAAACGGAACGAAACGCTATGGTTTCCGGCATAAACCGCGAAACGGTTTGGGGCAGTATCGTGACCCATTTTCCGGCTTTGACCAAAGCAATCAACGAGTGTGTGTTGTGGAGTGTGATCGCCGCGCCCTCCATTGCGCTTACGAAGGCTTGGGTTTGGATATTATCGCTCAGAGCGTTTCGTACGAATGGCGCGGCAACCACGTCTTCGATTGTCGGAGGGGCTGTCTGCGTGATCAAAGGATGATCCGCAGCACATACCAGTCCAAACCGATCCTCAAACAGCGCGATCGCTTCGACCCCGTTGATCGGGTGGTGACCGGACGCGATTCCGATATCGGCCTCTCCTTCCGCTAGCGCATCCAAAACGCGCTGCGTATCCGTATCGCGTATCTCGACTTTCAGCTTGGGATATCGGGTTGCCAGGATATCAAGAACGGCCGGAAAGATCAGCGCTCCGACCGACGGGACCGATACGATCCGGACCAGGCCGTGCTCGGAATTTGCGGCTTCTCCGATGCTGTTTATGGTGTGTTCGAATTGGCGCACCTGTTTCAGCGCCAGCGTAAACACTTCCTCTCCCAGCACCGTGAGCCGGTTCTTGCGCTCGCCTTCGAACAGCGGCTTTCCGATATGCTGTTCCAGCTGCTTCAGTGACATTGAAACAGCGGATTGTGTGCGGCCAAGCCGTTCTGCCGCTTCGGCAAGGTTTCCGGTTTGCGCGACGGTGCAGAAGCAGCGCAACATTTCGATCTTGATTGCCATGCTTCAATTACCCTGAAGTGAAGTCAATTTATTTGAATTTGACTGATGAAGGCAAATGAATCCATCCTTCTGCAATACGAATTTCTGTTGGTGGGATCCAAAGTGAACAAATTGAACTTGATTGCGGGCGAGTGGCTGGCTGGCGAAAGCGAGATTGAAAACCGCAACCCGTCGGATTTGAGCGATCTGGTGGGCCTGTTTGCCCAGGCCAGTGCCGATCAGTTGGATGCAGCGCTGGATCAGGCCCGCATCGCACAGGTCGAATGGGCATCCTATGGGCTGGAACGTAAACAAGCCGTGCTCATGAACATCGGCAATGAACTGATGGCCCGCGCCGAGGAACTGGGTACATTGCTCAGTCGCGAAGAGGGCAAACCACTGGCAGAAGGCAAGGGCGAGGTTTTCCGCGCCGGTCAGTTCTTTACCTACTATGCCGCTGAGTGCTTGCGCCAAATCGGTGAGAACGCTGATTCCGTACGCCCTGACATCGAGATCGACGTACGACGTGAAGCGGTTGGCGTTGTCGCGATCATCAGCCCATGGAACTTCCCTACTGCGACCGCCTCGTGGAAGATTGCGCCTGCGCTGTGTTATGGCAACGCGGTTGTGTGGAAGCCTGCTAACATCACACCTGCTTCTGCTGTGGCGCTGACCGAAATCATTGAACGTCAGGATATTCCGAAGGGCCTGTTCAGCCTCGTTATGGGCTCGGGACGTTCGATCGGGCAGCGACTGGTCGAAAGCCCCAAGGTCAACGCAATTTCCTTCACCGGCTCCGTACCAGTGGGCAAGGGTATCGCTGCTGCTGCCATCCAGAACCTGACCAAGGTACAAATGGAGATGGGCTCCAAGAACGCCCTGGCCGTCATGGATGACGCCGATCTGGATTTGGCGGTGACCCTGGCACTGGGTGGAGCGTTTGGCGGTACGGGTCAGAAATGCACGGCCTCGTCGCGGCTCGTGGTGCATGAGGGCATCCATGATGCCTTCGTCGAAAAGCTGGTCGCGGGCGCATTGGGGATGAAGGTCGGTCACGCATTGGAAAACGGCACCCAGATGGGGCCTGTTGTCAGCCAGCAGCAACTGTCTGAGAACCTCGCTTATGTCGATCTGGGCAAATCCGAAGGTGCAGAGCTTGCTTGCGGCGGCCAGCGGCTTGAGATGCCGCATGACGGGTTCTATATGTCTCCCGGCGTGTTCCTGAACACGACCAACGATATGCGCATCAACCGTGAGGAAATGTTTGCGCCCCTGACCAGCGTCATCAAGGTCGGCAGCTATGATGAGGCGCTGAGCGTGGTCAATGACACCAACTTTGGTCTGACCTCGGGCATTGTGACCAAGTCGCTGGCCCGCGCGACCCATTTCCGCCGCAACGCGCGCACCGGTGTTGTCACCGTGAACCTGCCGACTGCGGGTACCGACTATCACGTGCCCTTCGGTGGCCGTGGTGACAGCTCCTATGGCCCGCGCGAGCAGGGTAGGGCCGCCGCCGAGTTCTACACCACGGTCAAAACCGCCTATATCAGCGCAGGCCCTGTCTGATGCTGATCGATGGCCTGCAATATGCCAACTGGTCGGAAAAGATCTTCCGTCAGCTGCGCGAAGGTGGTGTGGACGCGATCCACGTCACCATCGCCTATCACGAAAATTTCCGCGAAACGGTTCTGAACCTTGAGAAATGGAATCGCTGGTTCGAGCAATATCCGGACCTGATTATGAAAGGCCGGTGGGCCAGCGACATTGATTTAGCAAAGGATACGGGCCGGACAGCTGTATTCTTCGGGTTCCAGAACCCTTCTCCGATCGAAGATGATATCGGTCTGGTCGAAATCCTGCACGATCTGGGTGCGCGGTTCATGCAACTGACATATAACAACCAGTCCCTGCTGGCGACCGGCTGTTACGAGGCCGAAGACACCGGCATCACCCGGATGGGCAAGCAGGTCATCAAGGAAATGAACCGCGTCGGGCTTGTGGTCGATATGAGCCATTCGGCAGACCGCTCGACCATCGAAGCGGCTGAGATTTCCGAACGTCCTATCGCCATCACGCACGCCAACCCGCACGAATGGTCCCCGGCGCTGCGCAACAAGCGCGAGGACGTGATCCGCGCGGTGACACAAAACGGTGGGATGCTCGGCTTTTCGGTCTATCCGCATCACCTGAAGGGCAAATCTGACTGCACGCTGGACAGTTTTTGCGAGATGATCGCCCGTACGGCCGACAAATTTGGGGCAAAGCACCTGGGGATCGGTACGGACTTATGTCAGGATCAATCCGACAGCGTTGTCGAATGGATGCGGGTTGGGCGCTGGACGAAAGAGATTGACTATGGCGAGGGCTCGGCCTCGGCGCCTGGCTTCCCGCCGATGCCGCACTGGTTCCGCGACAATCGCGACTTTGGCAACATCAAAGACGGGCTTCGCGCCGTTGGCATGAACGCAGAAGAGGTTGCGGGCATCATGGGTGGCAACTGGTACCGTTTCTTCGCTGAAAACTTTGGATCGCAACAGCCATGAACACCACGCGCCAAAATGTCGAACGTCGTGAACCTGCCCGGGTGATGCGTCTTTCGCGTCTTGGATCGTTGCATCAATGTCGGCTCAGCTTCATGCGCCAGCTCACCCGCCGCATGGCGGCCGAGAAATGGGTCTTTTCCCGGCCCGTTTTTGATATTGATGCAAACGGAGTGGGCCAAGCGGTATATTCCGCGCAAGGACTCGATCGCACCTATTCACTGGTCGCCTTCGCCCACGACCTGCCGCCCGAGCAACGTTCGGATCGTGTGATAGCCGAAGCCTGGGATGCCACCTTCGCCTTGTTCGACGGTGTTCCCACCAAAGACGATATTCAGCGCCTGTCCCGGAACGTACCGCTGCAAGAGGCTGGGCGGGTCAGCGAAAGCGAGTTGTCGCTGTCGCGTGCCAACCGCTCAGCTCGGTTGTGGGCCCATGTGGTCGACCGGCTGGCCGCGGGTCAGCAGCCTGACCTCGCGCAGATCTACAAGGTTGGGTATCTGATGCGCACCACTGCGGTGTATGGATCGGGTAAGTTCGGCGCGGCGGACCGGGAAAAGATCGCCGACCGCCCCGAGGTCAGCGGCCCGTTTCAGGCCGAGATGCTTTCTGTCTATCTGACCCGGATATTCGTGCGGGATCTGGTGCAGCATATGGCGCAGGCCAAGGGCGGTGCACAGACCGCGCAGCTTGACCCGAATATCGCCCGCTGGCTGGGGATTGGCAACTCGACCGGACTGGGCATGGCGCCCTTCATCGTCAATCACTCCATCTTATTCAACAATTGGATCATGGCACGGGAAGAGGCCATCGCGCGCGTTCGGTCCATTGAGACCGCAACAGACGCCGAAGTAGCCATGTTCTGCGAGGTGTTCGAACGCAGCAAATTGTCCGTCTCGTGGTGGTTGTCTGAACACCCGATCCAGATCGAGAAACTTGTCGCCCTGAATGCCGATCTGAATACGATAGCCGCGCATCTCGATCAAACAGATCTGACGAAGAACCAGCCCTGGGATCACCTGATCAAATGGTCTCAGACCGCCCTTAGCGAAGAAGGACAAGAGTTGCTGGCCTCTTTGATCCTTGAGCCATATGGCGATCTGGTGGACGGGTTGTGCAGCTGCATGGCGGATAGCAACAGCGCGGCCTTTGCAATCGAAGGCGCGATGCCGGTCACCCAGGTGCGCGAGCTCATCCGCACGAGCTTTGGCTGGGCGCTTGATCTGGACTGGAACGCGGCCAAACATTGCGCGCGCGCCTGGTATGTGTCCGAAGAAAAGCTTGAACCCCGCCTGGGTGAACGGTTCGACGAACCAATCGCGGATTATGAGCAACCTCTTGCGCCGGCGCGTGATGCCACGCGTGCGTTTGACGCGCTGGACAAATGGCCAGGCGAAGCCCCGGTCGCAGAATTCCTGCTGCGCCACCCGGAACATCGCCACACGGTACGCCGTGCGCAAATGAGCCGCGTCGCCCCGTATGGTGAAATCCGGGACAATACGATCAGCTCAGAAGTTATGCCCATCGATATGCTGCGCGCCAAACTCTCGTTTTTTGGCGCAACCCATTTCGACCCGCGTTCAGACCGCTGGGTTCGCATCTGTATGTATGCAGGCGCGCCCTATCCCGAAGAGCTGGACCCCGACAATGCCGATCTGTGGGTCTACCCGGAGCTTGCGCGATGAACTTTTCCCTTAATGAGGTCGAAGCCACCGCCAAACGTGCAACGCGCGGTGCAGGCTATGACTGGGGTGTGGCGGAAGAGGCAGCAAAGGCGACGCGCTGGCTCTGCGCACAGGGTCTTGATGGGGTGGCCGAATTGGCGCGCGTGCTGGAGCGCGGGTTTGCCAGTAATTTGGATGAACACGTTCCTAAGCAAATGGAACCTGACTGGGCCGGGGGTATGGACTTGTGTCCGCTAATGACCGGGGCGTTGCTGTCGGATTGCTCGAATGTGCTGCAATCCGGCCCGAGCCGGATCAGAAATTTGGCCACGCCTGCTGTCTTGCTGCCATTTGCGGCTCAAGCCGCGCGCCATCAATCTGCAATTGTTACCGTCGTAACGGGTGATTTCATTGCTACGACTGACGGAACGCAATTGGCACTGAAAAACGAGTGCCCTGCCCAGGCGAGCGTGATCGAGATTGCACTGGGTGATATCCTGACCAACCCGCGCGCGCAAAAGACACGCGCGACGCCCGATCCGTCGGCATGGAACATGCTTAACCGTTTTGCACACCGCACCTACGCCCCGGCAACGGAAGAATCCCGTTTACTTGGCGCTGGTGCCGGGCTTTCCGACAACGACTGAAAAGAGACCGCCATGATCCAGACCCGCACCCTGTCACTTGCTGAAATCGAAGAGCTGTCTTTCCGGGCATTGGTCGCCGCGGGCACAAGCGAGGAAAACGCGCGGCCTCTGGCGGTGGCAACCGCCGCGACCGAAGCTGACGGGGTAGCCAGCCATGGCCTGGCTTATATCCCGATCTACTGCGAGCATGTTCAATGCGGCAAGGTCGATGGGCAGGCCCGACCGGTTCTGGCGAAGCCACGCCCCGGTGTTATCACTGTCGATGCTGCCACCGGGTTTGCGCATGCAGCCATCGAAGCCGGGTTCGAAGCGCTGATCCCAGCTGCCCGGACGCAGGGGATTGCCGCGCTGGCGATCCGAAACAGTTATAATTGCGGAGTTTTGGGGTATCACACTCACCGGCTGGCACAGGCCGGCTTGGTCGGTCTGGGCTTCACCAACGCTCCGGCTTCAATTGCACCTTCAGGAGGCTCTAAGCCAGTGGTTGGGACCAACCCGTTCTCAATCGCCGCTCCTGGAACCGATGGGCAACCCGCCCTGCTGATCGACCAGAGCGCCAGCACCATTGCAAAGAGCGAAGTCATGAAACATGCCCGGGAAGGCAAGCCGATCCCGGTTGGCTGGGCGCTGGACCCCGATGGGAACCCCACAACCGACCCGAATGTCGGGCTAAAAGGATCGATGGCCCCTTCGGGGGGCTATAAAGGCGTCGGAGTGGCTTTGCTGACCGAGGTTTTGGCCGCTGCGCTAACCGGTGCGACGCTTGGAATTCATGCTTCACCCTTTTCGGGAACGGCCGGTGGCCCTCCCAAGACGGGCCAGTTCTTTATCGCGATTGACACATCCGCGACCGCAAACGACGCTTTTTCGACCAGAATTGCCGATCTTGTTGAAGCGATCCGATATCAGGACGGCGCACATTTGCCCGGTGATGGTCGCCGGGCAAAGCGTTTGGCGGCAAATTCTGAAGGCGTAGCCGTCAACGTGGCAACGCTGGAGAAAATTGAGGCCCTGCTCACCTAGGGCCCAAATGGTGAAGTTCCGGGACACCTACCAAGTCTTTTCTGGACATCAGGACACGTGCGAACAGGGAGGTAACACATGTCAATGAAAGATCCTTTTACCGATCTGGAGATCAAGCGATCTTCGGGCGGCTTCTATGAAGGTCACAGCGTCGAAATTGCCTTGCTCAGCAAGTCGATCATGGTTGCGCTGGTCATCTGGGCCCTGGTCTGGCCTGCAAACGCAAATGGCGTTCTGGGAAGCCTGAATTCGCGCCTGCTGGAAGACTTCAATGCATTCTACATCATTATCGTAGGCCTATTTGCCTTTTTCCTGATTGTCGTAGCCGCACTGCCGCAAACCGGTAAACGGCTGATGGGGCCTGAAGGCGAAAAGCCGGAATTCTCGGACTTTTCATGGTTCTCGATGATGTTTGGTGCCGGCCTCGGTGTTGGTCTGATGGTCTTTGCGACCGCGGAACCTCTGGGCCTGTGGGGATCAAACCCGGTCGTTATTGCCGGAGACGTCGCCGGCAACACCGACGAAGCGTTGCAGTCCGGGTATCGGTATACCTTCCTGCATTACGGGTTTCACGCTTGGTCGATCTATGTGGTGACAGGTCTGTCGCTGGCATACTACGCCTATACGCGCGACATGCCGCTGACTATTCGTACCGCGCTCACACCACTGTTTGGCAAGCTGATGAACGGTTTCCTGGGCCATGTGGTTGATGTACTGGGCGTGGTTGCGACCATTCTGGGCGTGTCGGTCACCATTGGATACGGTGTCTCGCAGTTCATTGACGGCCTTTATGCCATTTCGGGAATGGAATGGATGATGGACTTGACTGGTGACACTCCGGCCCCCAGCACTGTTGGCCTGCTGGCAGGCCTGATGGTCATCATGGGACTGTCCATCGTTTCAGCTGTTTCGGGTGTCGGTCGTGGCGTTAAGTACCTGTCGAACCTGAACCTGGTGCTGTCGCTGATCTTGCTTCTGGTCTTCGTTGTCTTTGGATCGTTCCTATTTGCGATGACCACCTATGCAACAGCGTTTGTAGACTACATCCTGCACTTCATCTCGCTCAGCTTTGGCGCGTTCAACCCGCAATCGGCAGCAGCGTTTGATGCGGCTCTGCCCAGCGAGGCCGCGCCGTTTGCCGACGCGCTTTATGCCGGTGCGACCAATCCTTGGGGGTCGTTCGACGGGTTCGTGTCGGGCCTTGAAGGTGACGCAGCAGCGCTGCCGGAATCGGTTCTGGCTTCGGTCTACGCCGCAGGCGATCCGGGCCGTCAGTTCGGCTGGCAGGCTGGTTGGACCACGTTCTACTGGGCCTGGTGGATCGCGTTCTCGCCCTTCGTCGGCCTGTTCCTGGCGCGCATCTCCAAAGGTCGCTCGGTCCGCGAGTTCATCATCGGCTGCGTGTTTGCTCCGGCGCTCGTCTGTTTTGCTTGGATGACTATTCTGGGTGGTACTGCCATCGATCTTGAACTGAACGGCACCGCCGAGGGCGCCATCATCGGTGCGTCTAACACCGCCAAGCTTTTTGTCACCCTACAAGAGATGATTGCTGGCGGTCTGCTGTCGGGAATTACGGTGATGTGTGTTGTCCTGATCATGACCTTCCTGGTCACATCGGCTGACTCGGGCATTCTGGTGATGAACACCATCATGTCGGGTGGCGATCAGAACATCGGCAACAAGCACAAGATCATCTGGGGGCTGATCCTGACAGCGGTGATTGGCGCTCTGATTCTGGCTGCGGGTGAAAACAACCCGATGGACGCCTTGAGGAACGCGATGATCATCGGCGCACTGCCCTTCACGATAGTCATGGGTCTGATGTGCGTGGCACTCGCCAAGGCTCTTTACCGCGACAGCCTACGCCAAAAACTGACAGCCCCGGCCGAGTAGGCTCGATTCCGGGCAGCTGTGTCATGGCTGCCCGGATTTCTGCCCGATGGGTTTTGTTCTCGAAATTCCTGGGGCTCTCTTGCGCACATTTGGTTGAATGAAAAGCGCGCGCCGTAGCAGCGGGTCTACTCGTCGAAGACACAGTTTTTCCAATAGAGGCTTGGTGTGGCTGAACCGAGGTTGGGCACCTCCAGTACTGCGCGGGAGCCTAAATGGCCGCTTTGTTGGGCTGCATCGCAGCATTGTGACGACCCATTTAATGTCGGGAATGGGCCGATGGTTAGGTCGTGACAAGCGGGGCAGGGGCAATTGCTGCGTCTGCTCCGAGGTCCGCTCGGAGCCCAACGTCACGGATGCTGCATATTTTGCGCGAGTGTCCGGTCTTGTATAGCGTTCAAACTGCTGGATCGGTTGTAGGCAGATTAGGAGCGTATACTTTGAAATTGGCACATGTGAGCCTCACTGCGCGGGATGCTGACCAACTGTCTGCGTTCTACAGGGGGGTATTCGGGCTTGTTGACAGGCGCCCGCCCAAAAAGCTTTCCGGCGAACTGTTCTCTCGCGGAAATGGTCTACCAGATACGGGCATTTATTCCATCTGGCTGGAATTTCTCAATGACAGCGAAACCTTCTTAGAAATCATGGAATACACTGCAACACCCCACAGAGGCATCCCTGCCGTTAATGAACCCGGATTCGGCCATCTGGCTATCTCGGTTCCGGATTTGGACAAGGCAGTTGATGACGTGCTTCGGCATGGTGGGTCTTTACAGGGCCAAGTCACCAACTTTGGCACAAAAGAAAAACCACACCTGATAGTCTACGTCCGCGATTCTGAGGGCAACATACTGGAATTAGACCAGCCATACGCACTTTGATTGCGGTCATTGGGTTGCTTACGATCAACGGTAGTTTTGTCCCGCCAAGGGTCAGTTCAGCGAGTTTCTGATATTGCGCGTGCAGCGAAAGTCTGGTCTCAAGGGCCGCAGCGCAGCGGAAGGAGCCAATGGCCAAGGTCCACAACGGGCCGTGCCGTGACTTATCTAGGTTTTCTAGAATGCCCCTGAGGCGCATACGAAAAACCTACGGTGGCCGTGATGATTTTGAGAGTTTTCTCGGTCGACATTTATAATCCATGATCAGCTTCTCGTCTTCAAGCAGATGTAGCGCCGTTTGCCAATGGATTTTGAATTTTTTCGCCACCCTGTTGATTACTTGGGTCTCTGTCCAGATGCGGCGCAGTTTATGTTTTGGCACTTTGGGTCTGCGAACCCCACGCTGTACCTCAAAGCCTCGTTCCTTAAAGAGTTTGGACAGTGTTGCAGGCTTCATCCCGTTTGCGTTGGCAATATCCGCGCAGGTTTTTCCCTTTTTATATTGCCTATAGAGGCGTTGAACATAATCGACGCCAAGCAAGTCCAAGAGCCGTCGCACAACCAACGGGCTAATTCCGAGCCGCGTGGCAAATTCCTTATGGGTTTTACTTTGTTTAAGCAAAGCGAGGATGTTGTGATCTGTCGCTTCTGGATGCAGCGGCGCGCTTGATGTCTTTGACGATCTTCTCGCCGGGGCTCTTCGTTGGCTTTCTCATCTTCCACTCCTCGGTGGTGACGATGAGCGACAAACACTCTCTTAGCAAATGACCCTATTTGGACCCATAAGGGCTGACGTCAGACAACATGAGAAGACAGGCGATTTGCATGCGGTTCAGCTACCGCCCGACCGTACCAAGATGGACCGTACGGTGCGCTGCCTTGGCATTGAATTGGACGGCGCATTGGCCATCGTGGAGGTCATTGAAATCTGACGAATCGAGCCGTCATCGGGGCAAAGTTAAGAACGATCTTGGGTGCGTTAATTTGCCGGCGCGGTCGAGCCAGACTTTCGGGCGTTCCCAACGAGCGCAATAGTTTGGCGCTGGTCAACTCAGGTATTGCTTAGAACAATGGCAGTTCAAAACCACTCTTTAACTACCGTGAAGGATCTCGGCAATTCTCCTAACCTTGCTTGATGCGACAGGTTTAAGCTCCTGCTATCTTTTTACTTTTCATGCGATCAGTTCATGTGCCGATTGCACTCAAACTCTGGCCTTTTCGAACTCAGCCCAAGCGGTTTCGAAGGTTTCAAAATCAAACCCGGATTGGCGCGCAGCATCCAAGACGATACGTTCTGTCACCAGCAGCTTCTGGATCGCCGCTTCCAGATGCACAATGACATCCTCTGGTATCACCAGTGCTCCATGACGGTCAGCGTGCACCAAATCACCTGGGCTTACAGTCAGGCCAAACACGGAAACTGGTGTATCAATCTCTCGTATGTGGACGAAACCATGGCTCGGGCCGACCGAACCGGCGATGACTGGAAATCCATCGGGTAAGTCCCCAAGATCGCGCATCACGCCATTGGTGACGACCCCCGACATACCAAGCCCTTTGTGGACCGACGTGTTGATCTCACCCCAATAGGCGCCGATACAGTCCGGGAAATCTACATCCTCAATCACGGCGACAGATGGCTCTGGGGCCTCGGCCATATACTTGTAATAGGCCATGCGCCGCGCCCGGATCACATCTGCTGGCTCGGATGGCGGGTTAAGGGCGGCGATCTTGGCGGTGCGTGCATAGCCAACAATTGCTGGCTCATCAGGGGCAGAACACTGCATGGTGCCCCGGGTAAACTGATCAAAGCCTCGTTTGCCCTGCGCCACTTCGATGGCGTTGCAGACGGTGGGCGTGTCGACCTTGCGAAGCAGGGATAGAAGCGACGGGGTCATGTGTCCTCCAGCCAGCGGGTCAGGGCCGCCGTGGTTTCTTTTGGTTGTTCCAGTGTGGGCAAGTGTCCTGCGCCCTCGATGATTGTCAGTACGCTGTCTGGTAGTAATTCATGCATAAGCTGGTGGCGTTCGACAGGGCAAAGGCCATCAGCGCGCCCGCACAGAACCAGTGTTTTGCCGGTATAAGCTGACAGGGTCGCGCGCTGGTCGGGCCGGTCCATCAGCGCCTGCGACTGGCGCAGAAAGACCTCTGGTCCCAGATCCGTGGCCATACACATGCACAGGTCCAGAATAGCGCCCTGTCGCGGACCATCCGCGAGGTAATTGGGTTTCATCTCATCGCGCATCACCTGCCGCAAGCGTCCGTTGCGCACGGCGGCCATCTGCGGCGCACGGCGCGCTTTAACCTCGGGCGTTTCCGCCAGCGGGTTGGTATCCAGCAAAGCCAGCCGTTCCACCCGATCCGGGGCCTGACGCAGCACTTCCATCGCAACAATTCCGCCCATCGACAGCCCCGCCAAAGCGAAGCGCGGAGGGGCGTTGTTCAGAACCTCGGCGGCCATGGCCCCGACGCTGTCCTGCTGGCTTAGCGGAAAGCTCATCAACGGCACCCTGTTTGACAATGCGTCGATCTGCGGACCAAAAAGGCGCGCATCGCACATCATGCCGGGCAACAAGATCAAAGGCGTCATGACGCGGCCAACTTTGCCCCAGCCGACAGCGCCTCCAACTTGGCATAAGCGATCTGCGGATCGACCGCCCCGAAGCCCGCGAAGGTGCCAAAACCGCAATCGCTGCCTGCGATCACCCGATCCGCCCCAACGATGCCCGAGAACCGGTCGATGCGCTGCGCAACAAGCTCGGGATGTTCGACGAAGTTCGTGGTGGTGTCGACAACGCCGGGCACCAGCACCTTGTCATCGGGTATCTCGCTTTTCCGGTCGCGGAACACGGTCCATTCATGAGCGTGTCGCGGGTTCGAGGTTTCAAACAGCACATAACGCGATTTGGTCGCCATCAGCGTGGAGAACACCTTGTCCATGGGGATGTCACAACAATGCGGGCCCTCGTAGTTGCCCCAACAGATATGCACGCGCACACGGTCCTGCGGGACGTTCTGCAGCGCGTGGTTCAGGGCCTCGACATGCATATTGGCGATCTTCAAGAAGGCGTTGTCCGACAGATCGGTGAACAGCATATGCCGTGACAGGGCCAGATCGGGGCAATCCAATTGCAGGTCCAGACCGGCGGTTACAATAGTTTCGTATTCCTCTTTCATCGCATCGGCCAGCGCGGCCAGATACGCCTCGCGCGTTGGGTAGTGATCATTCTGCAGGAACAGCGAAATCACCCCCGGCGACGCGGCATTCATAAAGCCTCGGTCGATCCCGTGCTGGGACATCGCTGACTTGAGGTTGGCGATATCCTTCTGCAACTCCCCTTGCCCTTTTGAACGCACCTCACCCGTACACATGGGTCGCGCATATTTCGGTGTACCGCCATCATCCGCCAGGCGTTGCAAAAAACTGGGAAACATCTTCAGATCCGCGGGTGCATTGCGCGGGCTGTCACCGGAAAAACCAGTATAGCGGTCTTTGACGTAAGTGGCGTAGGAAATCTTCGAGGTCTCGCCATCACTGAAGATATCCACCCCGGCCTCGACCTGTTTGCGCACAGTCTCGGACACCGCGTCCGCCATGCAGGCATCAAAGGCTGCGGCATCATAGGGCTCGCCGTTTTCACGGGCGAAGATGTAGTCCACCACATCCTGCGAGCGGGGCAGAGATCCAACATGCGTGGTCTTTATGGTCATAGGGACCTCCTTAGATTTTGCGAGCCATCAAGATTGTGTGGCTTTGGGTTTCAGGGTCTTCCGCCAGAAACCCGGTCAATTGCAGCCCGTTCTCTTCAAGGCAAACAGCATAACCTGCCGGAGACAGCGAGGCATGATAGACACGTTCCGATCCAACGGTTCCGCTGACCTCCCCCGCGCGGGGACCGACGGTCAGCATCAGCATTCCACCGGGTCGCAAATGACGAGCCATGCGGTCGATGCAATCCCTTTGTTCATCCGCCGTCAGATGGAAAAAGCTGTTCCAGGCAATGATGCCGTCGAAACTCTGATCCAGTTCGAAATCGCGCATATCGCCATGATGCCATTCCCCAGCGGGCCATCGGGTTCGGGCGATGGCCAACATCGCTTCGGAGAAATCGACACCCGTAACGTCAAACCCTTCGGCCTTGAACCACCGCGCAATGGGATCGCCTGTGCCGCAACCTAAATCCAGAACGCGATCGCCGGGCTTCAGACTGGCGGTGAAACGCGCCAGCCAGCGCGCCTCAAACAAGGCCTTTGAGCGGCGCTTGTCATAGTCAGTCGCCTGCCGTTCATAGATTGCGTGGGTGTCGTTTGGATCTGCGGTCATCCTGTCCAGGTGGCTCCTGCCGGGTCATCGGTTGCGGTGATCCGGTACAGACCCGCCTGTCCGGTCATCGACGGTTCAACGCTATAGCGTTCTCCCGGCAGAACCAAGGCAGTGTCTCCATTTGACAGAGCGGCCTCATACCCATCAATCGAGATGCGCCAGTGACCGCTGGCGGGCATGAGAACAACAGGCTTTTCAGCGACAACCGGATCACTCACGCTCGATCCGCGCCCGAGGAAGTCGACCTCGAACCCCGGTTTATCTTTGATGATAGCATCCTCTCCGATCACCTTCGCCGGTTTCTGGGCCGACAGCGCCATCAAATCCCAGTAGCGGGCGACGTGGTTGCCCACCACATCTTCGACCGGAACCTCGGGATAGGCTTTCAACTGCTCCTCGGTCAGCAGCGGCATCGGGCGCACGTTGTGGGGCAATTCTTGCCCTTTCTTGCTGTCATACAGAACGCCATTGTCGCCCAGCATCAGCCCGTGGGCCTGTGCGTCCTGAATGACCTGCGGGGCCCATGTGACCCCACCCCCGGCATCGTCTCCGCCGAGGATCGACATGATCATACCGTAGTCCTGACCGACATTCTCGAACCCGCGGAAGATACCGGTGGGAATGTTGAAGATATCGCCTTCCTCGGCGATGAACTCTCCCGCCGTGCCATAACGGCCCCAGAAGAACCGCCAGCGGCCCTTGGCGACAAAGAACACCTCGGCCGTGGTGTGGCTGTGCAGAGAGTTGCGGCATTTCGGCGGCTGCCCTGCCGCGCCTATGTTGAACCCGATCTTGTCGGTGATGTGGACGTGTTGGTCGGGCGATTCCGATACGCCGCCGCCGACGATGGTAAAGTTTTCCTTCTGATCGCTGCCCGGCGTGTGAGCGTCGATAAAAGCGGTTTTGCAGGGTTGCAACTCGCCATAGCGGACGATGCGTTGCTGAATGGTGCTCATGAGGGTCTCCGTTGTTTGAGGTCGTACAAAGGGATCAGGAACCCCTTGCGCCCGGAGGTCGGTTGTTCAGTCGCCTAGCCCGCAAAGAGGCCCGATGGCCATGAAAACGCCGCGCTTCTTCGCCAGTTGTCAGACAGGTGGGCATCACAGGTCTCCGGTTGCCAGCAAAAGCTGTTTCCAGATCGCCGTTTCATCAAACAAGGTCCATTCGCGGCGCAGGCGGATATCGCCGCCGATCAGCTCCCCCCATTCTGCGTGGCTGATACCCAACACATACAGCTCGGCCCCGGTGGGTATGCCAAACGCCCCCCAGCCATCATGTTTGCCATGCAGGCTCCAGCGAATTGCGGACCGGGGCGGCATGTTTGGATCATCGCGCCCGATCTGGTGGTGGATGGTAAAAGTGGCGTTGGGCAGTGCTGCGCGCAGGGACATCCAGAACCGGTCTACCGCGTCGCGCCCATGGCCGATGGCCCCGCCCGGATATTCGCTTTGCACCGCGCGGTCATAGTCGCGTTCGACCGCGCCCATATCCGCGCCCATCATCCGGGTCAGCAGATCGGCATGGCGCTGGCCCCATTCATTGTCATTGCCGCGCCCGGTATAAGGCCCCGGAAGATCGTTGGCAGGGGTCAGAGGTTTCGCGCAAGCCTCGGCCCCACCCTCGCGCGCGATTAGGTCGCGGGCAAACTCTTTCGGCTCCCACCCCATTTGCCGGACGATCGCGCCGTTGTCGCGGATCAGCCACTCATCGTCGATCGCGTTGTTGCGCGCATGGCAGTCGGCCAGAATGCGATAGCGCAGTTTGGAACCCGTCGCCTTACCAAACGCACCATCACCCAGATGGGTTGCGGTGGACATGATGCGGTGGCTCGACAGCATCCCGTCCTCGGGCGTGCCGGACCAGATCACATCCTCGCCCAGAAGGGTGCGGTCGGGGAACTCAGCCAGCGTCGCCATGGTCGCGCCGATGACACCCTGATTGCCGGTCGAGACACTGCCCGGCATCCGCACCACTATATCTTTGCCGTAGTACTCGTGCAGCGTGGCGATGCCGCGATCCTCCCAGATCTCTTTTGTGATGCCGATGATGTAATCCGGGAAGTCCCGGAATTTCGGATCAAAGCCCTTCATGTCTCAGTCCTTTGTGGTTTCCACCCCTTCGGCAAACGCGCGGAGGTCCGAACGATCAGCGGCCCGTCAATGGCCACTTTGCGCGGTTCGGCCGTGGCCGGTGTGTCGATATGGTCAAGCAACGCGGTTACGGTTTCAGCCACCATCAGGTTTGCGCGCTGGCGGATTGTCGTCAGGTTATAGGCAGGCCACCCGGCTGGTGGCACGTCGTCATAACCGATGACCGAGACATCCTCGGGCACGCGCAGGCCCAATTCGAAGCGGATCACGTCCATCACGGCCAAAGCCATGTGATCATTGGCGACAAACACCGCGTCGGGCCGTTTGTCGGGGGCAACATCAAACATCCGACGGGCAGCGGCGCGCGCGTTTTCGGTGTGGAAATCTCCGACATCATGGGCGAACACATCCTGCCCGCCTTCGACCAGGGCCGCACGGAACCCCGCCTCGCGGTCGCGCTGGGTCGAGGCGCCCTGCCAACCCGCGATGTAGGCGATACGGCTATGCCCACCGGCCAGCAGAAACTCGGCCACTTTGCGCCCGCCCGCATAGTTGTCCGAGGCTACCGTGGTGATCCCGTCAAGATCCTGCGTACGGTTGAATAGCACCACGGGAACGCCGGCCTGCTGGCAGCGTGTGGCGATATCCGACGACATCGGAACCGAGGCCAGAATGACCCCGTCCACCTGATAATCCAGAATCTCATCCATCACGTCGTCAATATTCCCGGCCGAGCGGGAGGCCATGAAGATCAACACGTGATAGCCCTGTTCCTGCAGCGCATTGGACAGTTTCTCGAGCGCCTCAGGGTAAAAGTAATTCTCGAGATACCCGACCACCAGACCTATGATCCGGCTCTTGCCCGAGACCATGGCGCGGGCCAGAACATTGGGTCTGTAGCCCAGTTCAGAGGCGGCTTTGCGCACTTTGTCTTCGGTCTTTTTGCTCACGGACGCGCCGGGCGTGAAGACCCGGCTGACCGCCGATTGGCTGACACCAGCCAGTTGCGCAACCTGAAGGGATGTGACCTTTTCAGCCATCAGTCCGCCGTCCACCCGCCGTCAATCAACATCGAGGTGCCCGTCACCAGCGCCGAGGCGTCCGAGGCCAGATAGGTGACCGCGCCCATGATGTCTTCGACTTCGCCCACACGATCCAGCTTGATCTTGTCCATGATCCAAGCGGCCCGTTCGGGGTTGTCGAAGGTGGCTTGTGTCAGCGGTGTGCGGATGAAGGTCGGGCAGACCGTATTGATGCGGATGCGCTGTTTGCCCCATTCGATCGCCATCGCTTTGACCATGCCCTCAAGCCCATGTTTGGTGGCGCAGTACAGCGCTCGGTCCACACCGCCTACGTGGCCCATCTGGCTAGAGATATGGATGATCGACCCCGGCCGCCCCGCCGCCAGAAGCGCCTTGGCCGCGTAGGATGATAGGAAATAGGCCGACCGCAGGTTGACGTCGGTCACCGCGTCGAAATCCTCGGGCGTGGTGTCGATTGCCGGGCCGTGGCGGGCGGTTCCGGCGGAATTGACCACCACGTCAAAGGCGCGGCCGTCGAACACTTGTTTCAGCGCCTGCAAGTCACCCTGATCCAGCACCGCAGCCTCGGCCGACCAGCCCTGCGCCTGTAGCGCGGCGACGGTCTCTGCCAGTCTATCCGCCCCGCGCGCAGCACAAACCACATGCGCTCCGGCTTCGGCAAGCGCAACGGCGCAACCCTGACCGATACCCGACGAGGCACCGGTGACCAGCGCGGTTTTACCGCTTAGCGAAAACGAGGGGGTGCGGGGCAGGTCAGTCATCAGCTCATTCCATCCGGTATCTCAATACGGCCCATATTCCGGGCCTTGTTGAATTCCCGCAGGCGGGCGAACACGTCAACGCCAAGTTGGCGATATGCGTCCAGAAGATCGACCAGCACCCAGTTTTCGCGGATCAGGCCATTCTCGAGCCGCCAGAAATCAAGGCTGCGCATGGTGATCCGCTGGCCCGAGGGCGCAATCCCCATCCAGCCGTCATGAGTCACGGTCTGGATCATGTTCGGCCACCCGGTGACTGCGGCATACTCGCCATCGCCGAAGAAGTGATAGGTGATGTCATCCACATACTGCCCGCGATCCGGCATCCCGTTCAGAAACGGAATCTGGTGCCAGTTGCGGAACCCCGCATAACCGCGCCCAGTGCCGATCCCGGCGGGGCCGTACCAGTTCATGCGGGGGTGCCAGAACTTCTCCATCCCCATCACCTCTGGCCCGCCTTCCGAGGGGTGTTTCTTGAGGTGATCCAGCATGTCGATGATGTGCTGGCATGTCTGCTGGCCCTTGGCGGCATCATATGGCCCCGGCACCAGACCATCCTGTGTCGCGGGACCCGGCACATGCCATTCGTGCCCAAGGCTAGGGGCCATGGGCCAGGCGTTGGCCTGCATCATCACTTCGGGGATGTCCCACAGCGCCTGCATCTCAACGATCTTGTCATCGCTGAAGCGATAGAATTCGTGAAACCGCATCGTCACCTGATGGCCGGTCGGGGGGATATCCAGCCACGGCCCGGTGAAGGTGCCGGTATAGTAGCCGCCGCAACCGACCCAATCCGCGCCGTGTTCATCCGGCCCGGCTGTGACGATGTAGTCGCGCCGCTCCAAGTCAGGCCATGCGTCCAGCAAACCTTTGTAAGCGGTGTCATAAAACGCGTCGCTGCCTGTGCTGTCGCCGAACGGATGGCACAACCGAAACAAGGCGTCCGGAGCGCTGACATTTGCCAACGCCTGCCGCACACCCGTTTCGGTGAAATCATACATAGCCGCCCTGACCTGCGCGATCAGGGCCTTGTGCTGTGTATGGATATCACTCATTCGGCGGCGTCCCGATAGGGTGCGGCCTCACCATAGGGGACGTTGATCCCGCCATAGCGGCGGACGCGGACATTGCATTGCTCGGCATGGCCCACGAAGCCTTCCAGCATGCACAGGCGCGAGCCGTATTCGCCGATCAGCGTCGCCGCCTCATCAGTCAGAACCTTCTGATAGCTGTGGGTTTTCAGGTATTTACCCACCCAAAGCCCGCCGGTATAGCGCCCGGCCTTTTTGGTGGGCAGTGTGTGGTTGGTGCCAATCACCTTGTCGCCGTTCGACACATTGGTGCGCGGCCCGAGGAACAGCGCACCGTAGCAGGTCATGTTCTCAAGGAACCAATCGTCGCGGTCGGTCATGACTTGCACATGCTCGGACGCGATGTCGTCGGCAACTTTCAGCATCTCGTCATAGGAGTCACAGACAATCACCTCGCCATACTCGGCCCAGGACACTTTCGCAGTATCGGCGGTTGGCAGGATGCCCAGCAGGCGGTCGACCTCGGCCAGAGTATCCTCGGCCAGTTTGCGTGAATTGGTCAGCAGCACGCAGGGGCTGTTGTATCCGTGCTCGGCCTGACCCAGCAGGTCGGTTGCGCAAAGCTCGGCATCGGCGGCGGTTTCATCCGCGATCACCATGGTCTCGGTCGGACCGGCGAACAGATCAATGCCCACGCGGCCAAACAGCTGGCGCTTGGCCTCGGCCACAAAGGCGTTGCCTGGGCCGACCAGCATGTGGACGGGATCAATGGTTTCGGTCCCCAGCGCCATCGCGCCGATGGCCTGAATACCGCCCATCACGTAAATCTCATGCGCCCCGCCCAGATGCATCGCGGCAATGACCGCCGGGTTCGGCTTGCCCTGAAACGGAGGTGTGCAGGCGATGATGCGCGGCACGCCCGCCACGCTGGCCGTCGCAACCGACATATGGGCCGAGGCCACCATCGGGAACTTGCCGCCGGGCACGTAGCAGCCCACCGATTGCACGGGGATGTTTTTGTGGCCCAGAATGACGCCCGGCAGGGTTTCAACCTCGATATCCAGCATCGAGTCCCGTTGCGCCTGCGCAAAATTGCGCACCTGTTCCTGGGCGAATTTAATATCGTCCAGCTCGCGGTCGGTCAGCTGGCCGATCAGATCGTCGATCTGCTCCTGCGACAAGCGGAACGAGGCGGGGGAATAGTTGTCGAACTTCTCGCTCAGCTCGCGCACGGCGGCGTCACCACGGGTTTCGATGTCTTTCAGTGTGGCCTCGACCACGGCGCGGGTCTTGGCGTCATCCTCGGCCCGGTCAGCGTCGGACTTGCCGCGTTTGAGATACTCGATTGCCATAGTCCTGATCCTTACTTGTCGGGGCGGGGGGCGATTTTCTCACCACGGTCATAGGCTTCCCAGCCCTCGCCATTGAACAGATCGACCCCCAGCTGTGCAGCCACGTGGGCGAAATCCACATTCACCCAGTTGTCGACGATCTTGCCATCGACCACTTTCCAGAAATCCATGTAACGAATTTCAACCCGTTTGCCGGTGGGAGCGATTCCCAGAAACTCGCCGGAATGGGTGGCCTCTTGCCGGCCAAAGGCGGCGGCCCATTCGCCCATATAGAGGCGTGCCTCGTCGATGCAGGTCTTGTCGGAAAACGCCGCCTGGAAGGGGCGCTGCCAGTTGTCCTGGAACTCTTTCAGGCCGGTCTTGGTGCCGCAGCCCTGATTGCCCATCCAGCGGAACCCCTTTGAGAAGAACTCGCCGATATCGTCAATACGGTGGTCGTTCAGACCATCCACCATGGTTTCGATCACGCGGCGCGTGTCTTCGGTTTTGCTCAGATCCGTATCACGGGTCAGAACTGCTTGTTCCGGGCGGGAACCCTTCATTTCTTTATCCTTTTACTGCGCCTGCGGTCAGTCCGCTTACGATTTGGCGTTGGAAGATCATCACAAGGAAGAACAGCGGGGCGATGATCGACACCGCAGCGGCCACGGCGACCACCTGATCGGTCGTCGTTGTCTCGCGGTTGAACATGCCCGCAATGGCGGGGACCATCGTCTGGTTCTGCGCATCGAGCAGAAGCGAGGTCACAAGAAAGTCGTTATAGGCCAGCAGGAAGCTGAACAGCCCGGTCGTGATCACTCCCGGCCACATCACCGGCATGATCACGCGGCGGAAGGCCTGAAAGTGGTTGCAGCCATCAACCCGCGCGGCCTCGTCCAGTTCGGCCGGGATGTTCTGGAAGAACGAGCGCAGCATCCAGATCGTGAACGGCTGGTTGATCGCCACCAACACCGCGATCACAGCGAAAGGCTTGCCATACAGCGTCGGTGCATTCTCACCCAGAATGGGCGCCAGCCATTCGGCTGAGTTGATGAAGACCGGCAGATAGCCTGCCACCAGAACCGAATGCGGCAGCGCGCGGAAGATCAGCGCGATCAGCAAAATCCAGAAGGCCAGTGTCGAGCCCGACCGCGCCAGACCGTAACCCGCCAGCGTGCCCACGGTCAGCGATACGGTCACAACCCCGGCGGTCACGATCAGCGAGTTTTTGAAGTTGTTGGAAAAGCCCCGATCGACCCAGACGGTCTTGTAGTGCTCGGTCGTGACGCCCAACACGTCGCGACCCAGAGGGCCGAGCAGCGGGTTCAGCAGGTTCAGAACCGCGGGCAGGACCACAAAGAACACCAGCAGGAAAGCGATCAGGGCGACAAGCACTCCGACCACCCAACCGAACCACGCCTGACCCGGAGCGGTGTATTCCTTGATCTTCGCGGGCAGCACCTTTGTCACGACCATGGCCGCACCCCAGATCACCGCGATCCCGAATAAAATATCCAGAACCGACAACCCGTTCCCTGTGGCCAGCGTCGCCGGGCCAAAGATCACATTCAGCGCGTTGCTGTCATAGGCGTCCACTGGGGATTTGACGCTCATGATCGCGATCCAGACGATCGGGAAGGCGGCAACCAGACACCAGAAAGCAAGGAAGATGTTCGAGGTCAGCCGCAGGCTGAGAGGTTGGCGAAGCGCGCGCGAGGACATATCAGTGGCCTCCTTTATGGTCGCGCCAGGTACGACGCAGCGGCAGGATCAGCAGAAGGACGATCCCGATCATGGTCAGCATCGCGCTGGCCGAGGCCCGGCTGATCGACCGGTTGCCCGCCTGATCCGGAACGAGGAAGTCAAAGGTCAGCCATTGCAGCGAGATGACATAAGCCTGGCTTGAGAAACCGACGATCTCTTCGAACACCCGGTAGGCGTCCATCAAGTGAATCATCGACACGAAGATGATCAGCGGCATCAGATGCGGAATGACGATGTATTTCATGCGCTGCCAACGAGTCGCCCCATCGATCACGGCGCTTTCCAGACTGTCCTGATTGACGGTCTGAAGCCCGGCATAGAACACCACCGCCGCAAACGGGGCCACGTGCCAGACGCGGTAGAACATCATCAGTATTTCTATCGTCCACGCCTGCGCAAACAGCGCGATGTCTCGGTTCAACCACCACTCCAGCAGCGCGGTCAGGATGCCGTCACCACGGAACAGCCAGTTGATCGACAGCGCGCCAATCACTGGCGTGATGATGAAGGGCAGCAGCGAGATAAAGATCACCGGCCCGCGGATCGACCGCGCAGCGTTGTTTATCAGAACCGCGATACCCAGCCCGAACCCAATGACCAGAGGCAGCGTGATGAGCGTGAATGTCAGCGTGAATCGCAGTGCCTTCCAGAAGTTGATCGTGGACAGGACCGACCAGTTGCCCTCGGTGATCGCGCGCCAGGCCCGTTCCGGCTCTAGCACGTTGCGATAGCTTTGCAGGCCGACATATTCGGTTTGGGTGATCACCTCGCCATGTTCATCCAGCTTGGGCTGCGACTTTTCTTCGGTGACGCAAGTCTGGGTCAGGAAGCCGGGGGTACAGGTTTCGACCTCGACCGTCTCATAAATGGGTTGGGTGATGTAAAAGCTCTGCTTGAACACGCTGACCAGTGGGAACGCGATAAAGAGAAGCATCATAAAGACAGAGGGGCCAACAAAGGCGGCAAATGTCCGGAAATTCATGGCTCTGCCTTTCTCATGGTTCTCAGGTGGAGAGTTAGGGAGGGCCGGGGCCCTCCCCAGAGAGGATCAGTTGCTGATCAGACCGGCTTCTTTCGCGGCGGTGATGTAGTCCGCCTCGATATCGGCTAGCGCGGTCTGCGCGTCTTTGGCACCTGTCAGGTAGTCGGCCAGACCGTTGCCCAACGCGCTGTGCAGAACACCCATTGCGGCGCTGGCCGGGTAGGCCCCCGCACCGTTTTCCGCCGAGGCAGCAGCGCCCGCAGCCAGTTCGCCGGGCTGGTAGGCTGCGTTCAGCCAGACAGCAGTGTCATTGTTGGCGCTGACCATGTCACCGTCGATCCCTTCCATGACCAGACGGAAGGCAGCGTCGGCCTCTTCGTCGCTCATGTTCGAGGCCAGCACGATGCCGTCCCACCAGATCGTGGTCGAGGGACGCTCGGAGCCCATCGGGGCCGAGGCCATGGTGACCTTGCCGACCACCTGGCTTTCGGCCTCGTCATTCATGGCAGCGGCGCGGCTGGCCCACAGGTTTGCCATGGCGATCTTGCCCTGCTGGAACTGCTGCTGAACATAGGTGGAATCGGACACGAGGTATTCGGGATCCATGAACTCGGTCATGGCCTTCATCGTCTCAAGCGCTTTAACGCCCTTTTCATTGTTGATCGCAGGCATGTTGCCTTCGCCGATGAACGTGCCGCCTTCGCCCATATACATATTGACGAATTCCTGTGCGAGGTTCCAACCGGTTTTGAAGGTGCCGCCGATGGGATATTCCATCACACCGGCCTCTTTGATCTTGGCCGCGGCGGCCAGAACGTCGTCATAGGTCTTGGGCTCTTCGATGCCCAGATCGGCCAGAACGTCCGAACGGTACATCAGGTGCTGCGCGTTCACCATCATAGCGATCGCCATCACCTGACCATCCACCTTGATCAACTGGTTGGGCAGCAGGTCTTGCCCGTATTTTGCAACCAGATCATCCAGCGGACGGATCGAGCCCGCGTTCAGCAGCGGGATCATGGTTTCATTCGCAACGCCGCCAATCTGATAGAGCGAAGGGTTGGCCGCAAAGGCTTCGGGCTGCTTCTCGCGGAATTCCTGGTCCAGCGAGGCGCTGAAATTGCCGCATTCGGCCATCGCATCCGTTACCGCTTTCCAAGCCTCGAAACCGGCTGACAACGATTTCAGCGGCACTTCGTTTTCATAAGAACAGGCTGCCGATGCACCGCTTGCTGCGATGGCCATGGCCCCTGCCATTAGGATTGTCTTGAGTTTCATGCGTTTCTCCCTGTCAGGATGGGTCCGTCGTCGACGTCCGGACCGCTGTTGCGCCCCTATGGGCTGTTGTGGGGGTTACTCCCCGATCCGCGCACCGCTTCCAGCTTCGAAGAGGTGACAGATTTCTGTTGGCACCGAGAACGAGACATCATCTCCGATCTCGGCGCGGAAAGCTTTGTCGGCCTTGACCGAAACCAAGGCACCGCCGACCCGGACCGAGATCATGGTTGCGTCGCCCAGCAGCTCCAGCGTGTAGATCGGCGCGGTGATCTGCCCCGCGCCTTCGGCAAGGCTGGCATCTTCGGCCCTGAAGCCCAGCGTCATCGGACCGTCCGGCGCATCGACCGGAATTTCGACATGCTCGGCGCGGAACACGCCGCCCGATACCTCGCCGTCCATCAGGTTCATGGCGGGTGAGCCGATAAAGCTGGCCACAAACGTGTTCGCCGGACGGTCATAGATCTCGGTCGGGCTGCCGACCTGCTGCACCACGCCCTGTTTCATAACGACCACGCGGTCGGCCAGTGTCATGGCCTCGATCTGGTCGTGGGTCACATAGATCGTGGTCACAGCCAGCTCATGGCTGAGGTTCTTGATCTGCGCCCGGGTCGAGACGCGCAGCTTGGCATCAAGGTTCGACAGAGGCTCGTCCATCAGGAACACATTCGGCTCACGCACGATGGCGCGGGCCAGCGCCACGCGCTGTCGCTGCCCGCCCGACAGTTCAGCGGGTTTGCGATGCAGGAAATCGTCCAGCTCGACCATCGCGCTCGCGCGGCGCACCTTGTCGTCATGGGTTGCAGGGTCGATGCCGCGCACTTTCAGCGGGAAGCGGATGTTTTCATAGACGTTCATGTTGGGATAAAGCGCATAGCTCTGAAACACCATCGCCACATCGCGGTCTTTGGGCTCCAGATCGTTGACAACGTTGCCGTCGATCAGAATGTCGCCCTCGGTTACATCCTCCAGCCCTGCGATCATCCGCATGGTGGTAGTCTTGCCGCAACCCGATGGCCCGAGCAGCACCAGAAACTCGCGATCCGCGATCGTCAGGTCGAAATTATGCACCCCAACAAACGCACCCCATCGCTTGCCGACGTTCCGCAACTGAATTTCCGCCATGGTGCCCCCAACAAGGATTCGGTTTTGCATACGTTTGCAAAACTGTAATTCGCATGTATCAAATCAGGCAAGACTTTTTTGCATACGTATGCAAGAATGCAGCGGTCGCCCGATTCATGCCTACTGCACCACACTCGCAACACCCTGACAAAAATGGGAAATACCGTGACCTTCCAGAAAGAGAAAAAAGTTGTCTCCGACTTTCACGCGGCCTTGGAGTCAGTGTCAGTTCAAGATGTTTCCAGTGTGTTGGGCCGTTTCTGCACACCGGATATGGTGTGGCGCGGCTTTCATCCATTCAACCTTGTCGAAGGCTCCGAACAGGTCGCCCTGCGGTTCTGGACGCCTCTGAAATCCAGCCTGACCCAATTGCAGAACCGGGTCGATGTCCTGTTCGCCGGGCAGAATTCGCTGCGGGATGAGGCGGATGTTTGGGTCGTCACCATGGGGCATCTGATGGGGCTTTTCGACCATCCCTGGCTGGGCATTCGTCCGACCAGTAGGCTGGCGTTTCTGCGCTATTGTGCATTCTACAAAGTCGCCGACGGAAAGATCACGGAAACGGCAATGTATTTCGACATACCCCACCTGATGATGCAAGCCGGACAGAATCCGTTTCCTCCGCAAACAGCCGCGCATCTGGTCCAGCCCGGCCCAAGGCCACATGACGGCCTGCTGTTGGCAGAACAGCCCGTTGCAGACGGAGAAAAAACACTGGCAGTGATCAACGCGATGATCACGGACCTTGGCCAGTGGCAAGGCAGGTTGCCGCTTGAAGAAGAGTTGGCCCGAACCTGGCACCACGACATGATCTGGTGGGGGCCCGAGGGGATCGGCGCGACCTACACGATCGAACGCTATGCCAAGCAACACTCGGGACCGTTCCGCGCCGCTTTCAAAGACCGCTCAAAGACCAACCATATCTGCCGTCTGGCCGAGGGGCACTATGGCGGATTCTTTGGCTGGCCCAACTTCACGGCCACACCCTCAGGGGGGTTCATGGGTATGCCGGCCACGGGCAGACCCGGCGAGTTCAGGGTGATCGACATCTATCGACGCGCACAGGACAAGCTGGCCGAAAACTGGGTATTCATCGACCTATTGCATTTCTGGAAACAGCAGGGTGTCGACATTCTGGGTCGTACAACAGGGATTGAAGCGCCATGAAGATAGACGCCCATCACCATCTGTGGGACCTGAACGCGGTCGACTATCCTTGGTTGATGGAAAAGGGCGCCGTCCGTTTCTTTGGCGATCCCACGCCGATCCAGCGGGACTACTTGTTGCCAGAGTATCGTGCGGATGCGTCGGCACAAGGTTTCTCTGCTTCGGTCCATATCCAGGTCGGTGCCGCGGATCCCTGGGCCGAGGCGCAGTGGGTGCAATCCGTGGCCGACCGATATTCGGACTGGCCACTGGTTCAGGTCGTATTCTGAGATCTGACGGCCAATGATCTTGAGGAACAACTCGACCGCTTCCAATCGCTACCCTTGGTCCGTGGTGTTCGTCAGATCGTCGGACGCGCGCCCGGCGAAGATGCCAAGACCGGTACAAACAGACTGCTTCAAAACCCGGATTTCCGAACTGGCCTGAAAACCTTGGGCGAGCGGGGTCTTTCCTTTGATCTGCAATTGCTTCCCGAACTGATGGAGCAAACAGCCGAAGTGCTTTCTCAGATACCGAGTACGTCTGTCGTGCTTTGTCACGCTGGCTCACCACATGACCGCAGTGCCGAGGGGTTAAGCCACTGGCACGAGGCGCTTAGTTCCCTTTCGACGTTGCCGCACGTCTATTGCAAACTCTCCGGCCTCGGCATGTTTGATCACAACTGGAGCGTGGAAAGCGCCGCGCCAATCGTTTCAACCTGCTTGTCGCAATTCGGTGTCCATCGTTGCATGTTCGGATCGAACTTTCCGGTCGATAGTCTCTCTTCAACTTATGAAGATTTGGTTTTGCGTCTTCAAAAGCTGATCCCCGCAGCGCAGCAGAACAGCGTGTTCCACGATACAGCAATTAGATACTACCGTATCGAGTGAGCCTTGAAGCGGTGCGCGAAGTTTCTCCGTCGGCCTTGGAGCGTCGAAGCCAATTGAGCCGCGTGTCACCGCTCCGAGTCAGATTGGCCCCTAGCCGCCACTGGAGTTGAGAACGAAATGCTGCAGTGGCAGCCGACAATCCTGACATTTGCTATGGGCATGTAATGTTCACGCTGCAAGAGATGAGAACTGCGCAACTCACATTAATGGACGAATAGATCCCATGAAGCCGACTGTTACGCGGTAGTTCTCACGTCGTTTGGGCAGTAGTCTTTTGAAGTTAGCTTGGAGCAGCCAGTCACGCTTGAATATCTCATGACCTACCGATTTTTCCACCCTTCAATCAACCCAGCCGCCGCTTCGGCGCAGCTCTGCGGAAACTGGTCCGATGTCCGGGCTTTCATGATCGCGTGAAGCCCCAGCAATAGTCCGATCAGCAGCCTCGCACTTCCCACAGGGTCAACATCGGCGCGCACCGCGCCCTGTGATTTGGCATGGTTGAGGATTGCCGCAAACCGCCCTTCCAACGCGATCAGGTACCGCTCGATTCGCGCGTTGACCTCGGGGTCAGAGCGGTCGAATGAACTGGTCGAGTTATAGGCAAGACACCCGGCATCTTCGATCTTTGGCATCCGCTCGGCCGAAGCGATGCCCCTACCAAAAGGCTTCACGCTCGGCCCATGTTGCAAATGCCTTCACCACGCCCGGGCAGATCGAATGGCTGGACGGACAGGACATGCTGACCAGCTTCGACGCACCCAATTCTCAGGTGCGCCGGGTGTTTTGCCGGGCTTGTGGGAAGACGCTGCCATTCGAGACACAGAACGGAAAGTTTTTGGTTGTCCCCGTTGGCAGTCTGTCCCGCCCGCTCTCAGGAACCGCCAACGCGATTGTCGGATGGGTGTCCCGGCCTGCGTGGTATGATGAGGTGCTGGGATTGATCGAAGAGACTCGCAACGCAGAAAAGCAGCCTAATGAGCATCAAAAAGGGGATTTCACCCGACTTCCCGTTTGACTCGAAATATGTCGAGGTGAACGGGCAGCGCATCCACTATGTCGACGAAGGCGAAGGCGCACCGGTTCTGTTTCTGCACGGCAATCCGACCTCGTCCTATCTGTGGCGTAACATCATCCCCTATGCCGCCAGGCAGGGCCGCGCTATCGCGATGGATCTGATCGGCCTGGGCAAATCGGATAAGCCGGATATTCCCTGTCGCTTTGTCGACCACGTTCCCTACTCTGACGGCTTCATCAAGGCGCTGGGGCTGAAGGACATGACGCTGGTCATCCATGACCGGGGCTCGGCATTAGGGTTCCACTATGCGCATCGGCATCCTGAAAACATCCGCGGCATCGCGTTCATGGAGGGCGTCATTCGCTCGATGAGCTGGGGCGGGTTCCCACCCGACTTCCGTACCGGGTTTCGCATGATGCGGACGCCCGGGCTGGGGTGTATGATGATCTCGGGTCTAAATATGTTCGTCGAGAAAATTCTGCCAAGCGCCGTTGTGCGCGACCTGACACCGCAGGAAATGGAGCGCTATCGAGCGCCATTCCCCACCGCGCGCAGTCGCAAGCCGGTTCGGGTGTGGCCTTGTGAAATACCGTTCGACGGCACACCTTCGGACGTTCACGACATTGTCGACGCCTACAGCCGTTGGCTGAGAGAAACTCAGATCCCGATGCTGATGTTCCATGCGAAACCCGGAGGCATCATCGGGCCAAAAGAGGTCGCCTGGTGCCGCCAAACCATCCAGAATCTCGACGTGGTGGATATCGGCGAAGGCATTCATTTCCTGCAGGAAGATAACCCCCATCTGATCGGAGAAAAGCTGGAGGACTGGCTGGCGCGGCTGCCCGCATGACCCTGTCCTGCCATCTGCGGTGGCTGAACCGTATACATAAATCGGATTTCCTGATTTTATGCTTTGACGATCGCCCAATGCGTTCAAAGGCCAAGCACCGGAGGGAAGCCTTGTTGAATCTGACGATCCCCTTAACTTTGATCCTGGCGGCTGTCCTGCCCGCCTTTCTGGACCGGTGCTCTGGGTCCGATACCGGCGTCGCTTTGGGCGTATTGGCGCGCGACCGGGTGGCTTTGACCGCGACGGCCAGCGAAATCGTTGTCGATTTGCCGATTGCCGAAGGTGCTGTGGTGAAGGCTGGCGACACGCTGGTTCAGCTTGACCCCACCCTGCAAAGCGCAAAGCTGGCACTGGCGCAGGCTGAACTGGAAAGGGCGCAGGCCACGCTTCTGAAACTGCAGGTGGGCCCGCGCGAGGAAGAGATTGCGAATGCCGAGGCCAAGGTTGCAGGCGCTGTTGCGCGCCTTGCCGATGCCGAGGCCATCTATGACCGAAACGCCAGACTGGTCGAAAACTCGGTCGTGACCGAGGCGCAGGTGGCAAATGATCTGGCCCTGCGCGATTCCGCGCGGGCTGAACTGGCCAGCGCTCAGGAGTCCCTGAAAGAGCTACAAAACGGCACCCGCCCTGAAGACCTTGCGGTTGCCGAGGCCAATGTGCGGGCGGCAGAAGCCTCAGTCGCCGCCGAACAGACCGTGTTGGACGATTTGACGGTCACGGCCACCCGCGACGGCGTGTTGGATTCCCTGCCGTGGAATTTGGGCGAACGTGTAACCTCCGGCAGCCCGGTTGCCGTGATGGTCACGGGCCAGACGCCGTACGCGCGCGTCTATGTGCCAGAGCCGCATCGCGTCAAACTGAAACCCGGCGACAGGCTGGACGTGCGGGTTGACGGGCTGGCCGATCCGCTGGACGGGGTGATCCGCTGGATCAGCGACGATGCGTCGTTCACGCCCTATTACGGTTTGAACCAGGATGACCGGACCCGGCTTGTTTATCTGGCCGAAATTGACCTGCCCACCGCATCCCCGGACCTGCCCGCCGGAGTGCCCGTGCAGGTCCCCATGCCATGAACGATGTCGTCGTCTCGACGAAAGGTCTGACCCGCCGGTTCGGGGACAATATTGCCGTGAACAATCTTGACCTCGAAATCCGCACTGGCCAGATCTACGGCTTTCTCGGCCCCAATGGCTGCGGCAAGACCACGACGATGCGCATGCTGACGGGGCTGCTGACCCCCAGCATCGGTAAGATATCGGTTCTGGGTCGGTCGATGCCCGAGGCGGCAGAGCCGTTGAAGAATGAGATCGGGTATATGACCCAGATCTTCTCGTACTACCGAGACCTGACCGTGCTGGAGAACCTTAGTTTCGCGGCAGAGATTTATGGCATTCCCGTGAGAACGGCTAAGGATCGGATTGACGAGTTACTTCAGACCTATGATCTGACAACGAACATCAATCAACTCAGCGGCAGTATGAGCGGCGGACAACGACAAAAACTCGCCCTTGCGGCGACGGTCATGCATCGACCCAAATTGCTGTTTCTGGACGAGCCGACCTCGGCCGTTGATCCCGAAACCCGCCGCACATTCTGGGAGCAATTGTTCGATCTGGTCGATCAGGGCGCGACGATGATCGTCTCGACCCATTTCATGGACGAAGCCGAGCGCTGTCACCGGCTGGCGATCCTGCAACACGGTGTGAAAAAGGCCGACGGGTCTCCACGCCAGTTGATGAATGATCTGCAAGCCGATGTTGTCGAAGTTGAAGGCCCGGACCTGCGCAAGGTTAAACACGCGTTGGACGGTCAGCCCAAGATTCTGTCGACTGCGCAAGTCGGGTCGCGGCTGCGTGTGCTGGTGGACAAATCCGAGCCTCAGCCGGTGGATATGCTACGCAGCCAGCTTGCTGTGTTTGCCAACCTGTCGCTGACCCCGCAGCGGCCAAATCTGGAAGACGTGTTCGTCAGCGCCACACGGGGCCCGGAACAGTGATCTCTCCTCGTCGCATCGCCGCTGTACTGAAGAAAGAGCTGCTGCAACTGCGGCGAGACCGGATGACGTTCGCCATGGTGATCATGATCCCGCTGATCCAACTGCTGCTGTTTGGCTATGCGATCAACACCAACCTGCGCCATGTGCCCGTCGCGGTGGTGGATCAGTCCGGAACCGAACTGTCCCGCACACTGGCGCAGATCGTTCAGGCCACGCAGGTCGTGACCATCACCGAACAGCTGACCACCCCGCAAGAGGCCGAACGCGCGATCACTGAATCCCGCGTGCGCGCCGCGCTGATCATCCCGCCGGATGTCAGCCAGCGACTTGCCCGCAGCCCTTCGGTCGGGCTGGGCTTGCCCGACGCAACCGACCAGACCAGCAGCCGGCCTGTTGCCCATTGGATCGTCGATGGTTCGGACACGATGGTGGCCAGCGCGATCAAATCCCTGCGCACGATGCCTTTGACCGAATTGCTTAAACAGCCGCCAAACCGGCAAGTGCCCACGTTCGAGGTGACGCTTTATTTCAACCCTGAGCAGCGGTCGGCGGTCAATATCGTGCCTGGTCTTGTCGGTGTGATCCTGACCATGACAATGATCCTGTTCACCTCAGCCGCCATCGTCCGCGAACGCGAGCGGGGCAACATGGAAATGCTGATCAACACTCCGATCAAATCGATCGAGCTGATGATCGGTAAGATCATCCCCTACATTTTTCTGGGCCTGATACAGGTCGCAATCATCCTCGGCCTCGGGCACGTCCTGTTTGATGTCCCAATCAACGGCGGATTGGGCGTGCTGCTTGTAGTCACGTTGCTGTTCATCGTCGCCAGCCTCTCGCTGGGGCTGGTGATTTCCACGCTTGCGCAGAACCAACTTCAGTCGATGCAGATGACCATCTTTGTCCTGCTGCCCTCTATCCTGATGTCGGGCTTCATGTTTCCCTTCGACGGAATGCCACAACCCGTCCAGATGATTGCTCAGGTTTTGCCTGCCACTCATTTTATGGAAATGATCCGCGGTGTGGTCCTGCGTGACGCGTCGCTATACGAGCTGCGCTGGGGAATTCTCTGGATGATCGGATTTGCGGCATTTGGATTGCTGGCGGCCACTCTGAGGTTCAAGAAACGGTTGGGTTGAAGATGGCCCAAAGCCGACATCCAGTCCGATACCCAAATGCTGCCGTCGCCGTTCGCATTGAGGGCATTCAGCGCGCTCAGCCGTGATGTTCTTCTGACATGGACGCGAAGCTTTCCGCAGCAAATACAAAATGAACATTCAAACAGTTCCTTTAAGGGAACGCCGGCCTTTCAATAGGCTTGTCTCGTAACCTATTCCAAAACCGCACGCTTGGGACAAGCGCCAGATTTCGCAGGTGCCTCTGCTGCCTGCAAAACCAGGTGGCAAGTAAATTCAAACCGGTGAGGCATTGTTTACATTTAGGTCGACCGCATAGAGGCTACTGGTGCCCGCCCCGAACAGCCGGTTCAGTTTGGCCCCTCCAAACACACATTTCCGACCATCTCGGGTATATCTCCAGCACCGATGCTATCGTCGGTGTTCGGGGCGTAGTGCCTCTGGCAGACCGCTGGGCGCTGTCTTTCATCACGGATACCGGCGGCGGCGATAGCGGCTTGACATGGCAGGCGGGCCTGACCTTCGATAAGCTGATCATCCTCGGGCTGTATGTTGGTGTCGCGTGGCTTGTGTTTTCAGAACTCAAGCTTTTGCCCTAGAATGCCACCTCCGAGACAACGATCTATGGTGGGGCCATCATTCTTGCGCTGGTGGTGATCGGTGCGCTGAATCACACCACCTCAAGCGGAACGATTTCGGTTCAGGGTGCGGTGATTAGCGTTGCCCGATGTCGCGGGACCAATGACAGAAGCTGCGGTCGGTCCCAATGAGCCAGTGTCCAAAGGGGATGTTCTGTTTCGCCTCGATGATACGGAATTCACCGCCGAGGTAGCGCCGCTTGAAGCATCTTTGGCCGCGGCAGACACCGCCTGGTTGACCGCGCAACTGGAATTCGGGGTGGCGCGACGCGATGATATTATTCGACTGACCGAACGCGGAGCATCCACCGAGTTCCAGCTTCAGCATGCCGTTTCAACGATAGAGCAACTGGAGGCCGATCTGCGCCGCAAACGCGTGGAAGGCAGGTCTTGAACGGCGTATCGCCGCCCAGGTCGGTGGTGTCGAAGTCGAGAACTTGTTGGTTCAGGCGCGCTGGGCTTTAGCATAGACCGTTATCCGCGCGCCGGCGGATGGCATGGTCGCCGCATTGACCCTGCGCCCTGGAAACCGCATGATGACCTTGCAGGAGGCCATCAATTTCGTTGTGCCGAATGACCGGGTGCTGGTCGCAACGCTGCCTCTGAGCAGCCTGCAAAACATCTCAACCAGCGATACAATTTGTGTCGCCCTGCGGAGTATGCCCGGCGAGGAATTTGAAGCCACGATTTCGGATATCCCGCCTGCCACCAGGGAAGGCGCGTTGGACGCCAGAAGCGGTCTGCCTTCGCTGCGCGAACTGGCCGGGGCGACGGACTATGTCGTTGTTGCAGATATTCCGGAGGAGCAGAGCGCAAAAGTGACCAAACTGGGTGCGTCGGGCACCGGTTTGGTTATCACCGAGGATGCAGGTGCGATTTCAGTGTTGGCAGAAATTCTGTTCTGGCTCACCAAAAAGCTGAATTACCTTTGATCTGTCCGATTTAGGAGGGATATATCTCTGCCGGACGTCTCCCGATCTGCTTGCAGTTCTGGCTGGTTTGAGAACGCTTGGTTTTCCGGTCTTTCATTGACCATCCAGCGTGGCCAGAACCCACTTGCGAAAACTGACTGCCATCGGATTACCCTCATCTATCGACAAGAAGTAGCCTTCCTGGCTGGGGATCGATGCCCTATGCGCGCGTTCCAACAGGCCGCTTTGGATCGCGTGGGTGGCAAGTAATTCACTCACAAGAGCCACGCCGTTGCCGTGAGCCGCCAGTTGGAGGGCCATGCCGAACGAGTCAGCGAAAAGGCTGGGAGATTGAACGGTTTCCACCTGCTTGCCCCAGGCCCGCCACCCGGCAGAGGTGCCCACGGCTTCAATCAACGGCAATTGTGCAAGCGTTCCGGGCAGGCGCGGCGATTTGAGTGCGACGAGCCGGTTCGGCATCAACAACTCGGCATCGCAGCCTACTTGTTTCTCGGAACCAAAACGGATTTCGACATCTGCCCGGGCAGAGTGAAAATCATCCGGCCAGATGGCACTTAGAAATCTCACCTGAACGCTGGGATGCTGGGTGGAAAACTCGTGCAGATAGGGCGATAGGATCCAATGCGCCACACTGACCGAGGTTGCGACGGTCAATGTGTTTTCCGAGGGCCCGGCATCAAACAACTCGGTCGCGGTCGCCAGTTTTTCGAGCGCAGCCCCGACCTGCGGCAACAGCCTGCGCCCGTCATCCGTCAGAGACAATCCCCGCGCTCGGCGCACAAAAAGTGTCACATGCAGGCGCATTTCAAGCGATTTCACCTGTTGACTGACGGCGGATTGGGTCAGCCTGATTTCATCGGCAGCGGCAGTGAAACTCAGGTGGCGCGCTGCGGCTTCGAAGGCGCGAAACCAGGTCAGCGGGGGCAACGACTTGGGCATTGATCAAGTTACCTATTAGTCTTTTTAATGCCTATGCGTATAAATCATTCGTTTGTCAAAAAATCCACCTTCCGAATAATCGATCCCTAGCGGACAGGGGAAGAATATGCGGCCAGATATCCGGAAAATTGTAACCTATGACGAAGAAGTCCTGATCGAGGGATTTCGTGCCGCTGACTTGCCATGGCGCATGTTTGCGGTGGCCGCTGTGGTTCGAAACCCATGGGCTGGTCGCTATGTTGAAGACCTGAAACCCGAGATTCAGGCCTATGGTCCAGTGCTGGGGCAGATGCTTGCGGATCGCATGATTGCTCTGGTGGGCGGCTCTGGCGACGCTATCGAGGCCTATGGCAAGGCCGCTGTTGTCGGTCTGAATGGAGAGATCGAGCACGCTTCGGGCCTGATCCACACCCTGCGGTTCGGCAACTTCTATCGCGAGGCGGTCGGTGCGAAGTCCTATCTGGCCTTTACCAACACGCGCGGAACCGCGAATGCGCCGATCATGGTGCCGCTGATGGACAAGAACGACGCCGGTCGCCGCTCCCACTATCTGACAATCCAATTTGCCATTCCCGATGCGCCCCGCGACGACGAGATCGTTGTGGCGCTGGGCGCCGCAACCGGAGGTCGCCCGCATCATCGCATCGGTGATCGCTATCAGGATCTGAAGGACTTGGGCCATGATCTGGACAACCCGGCCGCGGTCTGAGGTCTCGGGCCTCGCCGCGATCATGGCGGGGGCCGGGCCAAACGTCTTGCTGATCCATGGCGTTGGTCTGCAAGCCGAAGCTTGGAACAGTCAGATCGATGCGCTTGCGATGCAGCACCGCGTGATCGCTGTCGATCTGCCGGGCCACGGACAGAGTGCTGTGTTGTCCAAGCGTCTTGGCCTTTCTGGATACACGGACGCCATATCCAAGACGCTGGATGCGCCGACCTTGGTCATCGGGCACTCGATGGGGGCCATGATCGCCTTGGACCTGGCGATCCGGTATCCCGAACGAGTTTGTGGCGTGGCGGCGCTGAACGCCATCTATCGGCGCAGCCCCGAGGCTGCTGCAGCCGTAAAGGTGCGGGCCGCCAGCCTCGATGGTGTTGCGATTGCCGATCCCGTGGCTCCGCTGCACCGTTGGTTTGGCAGCACGCCGTCGCCTGAGCGCGAAGCTTGCCGGACGTGGCTCAAATCCGTGTCTCCGGCAGGTTACAAGATGGCATATGAGGTCTTCGCGCAAGAGAACGGCCCCAGCGCGCGGGCGCTATTGGGCTTTGCCCGTCCTGCTCTGTTCATGACCGGCAGCGTGGAACCGAACTCGACGCCCGAGATGTCCCGCCACATGGCCACGCTGGCACCGTATGGACACGCGCATATTGTGGAGCACGCGGCACATATGATGCCGATGACCCATGCCGACGACGTCAATGAACAGCTGCTGCGCTTTGCCGAGGGCGTGTTCGCATGACACCGCTCGATCCGCGCGCCCTGCGCAACGCCTTTGGCAGTTTCATGACCGGCGTGACGGTCGTGACCAGCCGCGACCCGCAAGGTGCTCCGGTGGGCTTTACGGCCAATTCCTTTTCCTCGGTTTCGCTTGATCCGCCTCTCTTGCTGGTGTGTCCGGGCAAATTCCTCTCATCTTACCGCGCCTTCGCAACATGCGGGCATTTTGCCGTCAGCATCCTTGGCGAAGGGCAGCAGGAGGTGTCCAACACCTTTGCCGGCTTCAAAGGCGACCGCTTTGCCGCCGTGCCGCACACGCTCGATCACAATGGCATCCCGCTGATCGATGGCGCAATCACGCAGTTCTCGTGCAGAACGCACGAGGCTCTGCCGGCCGGCGATCACTTGGTCCTGATCGGTGAGGTGCAGGACTTTACCCATCGCGCGGAAAGGGGGTTGGGCTATGCGAGCGGTCGATATTTCAGTCTGGGCCTCGAACGTGCCGCGCTTGAAGATGCGACAGGTACCGCCGTCTGCGGCGCGATCATCGAACAGGGCGATACCGTATTGTTGGAGCAAACACCGGATGGTTTTCGCCCGCCGCAGATCACCCGCCCGGGTCGGGGACGGTTGCGGCAGGATTTGATTGACGAGATGGGCCGTCGCGGCGTCGCCGTAAGGCTTGGCCCGGCCTATTCGGTTTTTGACGATCCGCGAAGCCACACGCACTATGCCTATTTCCTGGCCTCCGGCAGGACCGAGGCCGCTGGCAATATCCACGCAGTGGCGATCCAAGACCTGCCGTCGCTCAAGTATTTTACTCCCGCCATCGGTGAAATGATGACTCGCTTTGCGATCGAGGCCCGTACGCGCAGCTTTGCGCTCTATCTCGGTGACACCCAACGCGGCGATGTCCACAGCCTGAACGAAAGGACCTGATTCATGGAGTTTTCCCTGTTCGCGCACATGGAGCGCGTGTCGCCCGAAGCCTCGCACGAACAACTCAATACCGAGTTTCTTCAGCTCTGCAAAATGGCTGACGAGGGCGGAATGCGAGCGATCTGGACTGGCGAACATCACGGAATGGATTTCACCATTACGCCGAACCCCCTGTTGGCGCTGGTCAATGTCGCCAATCATACCCGGAATTTACGCCTGGGTACCGGCACGGTGATTGCGCCCTTCTGGCATCCGATCAAACTGGCCGGGGAGGTTGCCTCTGCAGATCTGATCACCGGAGGGCGGATTGAACTGGGGATTGCCCGCGGTGCTTACTCTTATGAATACGAGCGCCTGATGCCGGGTATGGATGCCTGGGAGGCCGGGCAGCGGATGCGTGAGATGGCCCCCCTGATCCCAAAGCTCTGGGAAGGCGATTGCGCCCATGATGGCGAATTCTTTGCCTTCCCGGCCACGACCTCGGCCCCGAAACCGTTGCAGGATGGCGGCCCGCCGATCTGGATCGCTGCCCGCGACCCCAACAGCCACGAGTTCGGCGTACATAGCGGTTTCAACATACAGGTCACGCCCCTCTGGCAGGGCATCAAAGAGATCGAGAGCCTGATGCAACGGTTCAACGCGGCCTGCGAAACCTATGACGGCCCTCGGCCCAAGATCATGCTGTTGCATCACACCTATGTCGGGACCGATGAGGCCGACGTGGCGCGGGCCGCCCGCGAACTGTCCACGTTCTACTGCTACTTTGGCGCGTGGTTCCAAAACAAACGCCGGGTCAAGCAGGGCCTGATTCAGGAACTTACGACCGAGGAGTTGGCCGCCAACACTACTATGGCCCCGGAAAACATGCGCCGCGATCTGACCATCGGCACGGCCCAAGAGGTCATTGATCAGATCAGGCGATATGAAGATCTGGGTTATGATGAATACGCGTTCTGGATCGATAGCGGCATGAGCTTCGAGCGCAAGCGCGACTCGCTGGCGCGGTTCATCAACGACGTCATGCCAGCATTCCAATGAGGGACCGGATGGACACCAAACCGCATTATCAGCTTTTCATCGACGGGGAGTGGGTCGAAGGCGCCGAGGGTCAGGTCATGGCGTCGGAAAACCCCGCTACCGGCGCAGATTGGGCCACATTCGCCTGCGCAGCGCCGTCGGATGTTGACCGCGCCATCGCCGCCGCCCGGCGCGCCCTCGGTGATCCTGCATGGCGCGACATGACACAAACCGCCCGGGGCAAACTGCTTTATCGCCTGGCAGAGCTGGTGGAAGAACACGCCACCGAGTTGGGGCGGATAGAAACCACCGACAGCGGCAAGCTCTTGGCGGAAACCGCAAGCCAGTCGGCCTATGTCGGCGACTACTATCGTTATTATGCCGGGTTGGCCGACAAGATCGAAGGTGCCGTTCTGCCGATCGACAAGCCGGACATGCATGTCTTCACCCGTCGCGAACCGATTGGCGTTGTCGCTGCCATCGTGCCGTGGAATGCGCAGATGTTTCTTGCTGCGACCAAGCTTGGCCCTGCCTTGGCCGCTGGCTGCACGGTGGTTCTGAAAGCCTCGGAAGCGGCCCCTGCGCCCATGCTGGAATTTGCGCGCCTGATCGAACGGGCGGGCTTTCCGCCGGGCGTTGTGTCTGTCATAACCGGCGATGCGGAAAACTGCGCCATCCCGCTGACGCGCCATGCCGATGTGGACCGCATAGCCTTTACCGGAGGGCCCGAAACCGCGCGCCACGTGGTGCGCAACTCGGCTGAAAACTTCGCGGTTACCTCGCTTGAGCTGGGTGGCAAATCCCCGATCCTCGTGTTTGACGACGCAGATATGGACGGCGCGGCCAATGGGTTGATCGCCGGTAATTTCGGTGCCTCGGGGCAAAGCTGCGCGGCCGGGTCGCGGGGGCTGATCCATCGCCCTATCCTGCAAGAGCTGATCACCCGGATCGAAGAGAAAATGGCTGGGGTCACCATTGGTGACCCGCTTGAGGCCGCAACCGATATCGGACCGCTTTGTACCAAGGCACAGGTGGTCAAGATCAAAGAGACGCTGGCCAAGGCCCAAGCCTCCGGCGCCGCGATCCGCTTTGGCGGAGCCCCGATAGACCGCCCCGGCAATTACATGGCCCCGACACTCGTCGAATGCGCCGATGCGCATACGGAAACCCTTGAGGTTGAAATGTTTGGCCCGGTCATGTCGCTTTTGCCGTTCGACACCGAGGAAGAAGCGATCGCAATCGCTAACGCTTCCCCCTTTGGCCTCGGCTCTGGGATTTTCACGCAGAACGTCGCCCGCGCGCACCGCGTGTCGTCACGGCTCAAGGCGGGCATGTGCTGGATCAACACATACCGGGCCGTATCACCGATCGCGCCGTTCGGAGGGTATGGACAGTCCGGCTATGGCCGCGAAGCAGGGATCGAGGCGATCCACGACTATACGCGAACCAAGACGACCTGGATCAGCACGTCCCGGGAACCGATGGCAAACCCATTCGTTATGCGCTGAGGGTATTCTAGTTCGCATAGGCACTCCAAAAAACCGGTGACGGTATCCTTCGAAGGCCGTCTTCTCGCCTAAGAAGAGATTGCCTATGCGATCCGATCCGCGCTGGGCGCGTTTGGCCGTGCACCTGTTGGTCCATCTACCGTTGCCTGCGAAGATGAGACCTGCAAATCTCTCTACGTCGCCAGCCGGAGCCGCTCATTGCCCTTAAGATACGCTGATATCTACCCGTCAGAACCGTTGCTGAACAGTGATGCGGTACAGCGCCCTTCGGCGGCGGGCTTGATGTCGGTACGGTATTTCCGGGCCGAGCCTGACCGGATGCCGGAGGAGGTTTTTGCGGAACATCATGTCCTTCTGAACCTGCAGGAAAAGGGGCATCGCGTTCAGAATTGGCGGGATGGCATGTTGCGGGATTTCACTTTTTGCAAGGACGAGGTCATCGTGACCCCAGCAGGTATGCGGTCGGGTTGGCGGTGGTACGGGCAGTCCGACGTTATTGTGGTCACTTTGCACCCGGACAAGGTCCGGTACTTTGCGCAGTCGGAACTTGGCATGTTGCTGGCGGCGGAACAGTTTCATGATCAGCCGCAGTTTTCTGATCCTGACCTATGTGCGGCAGGCGTCATCCTGCGTGACGCGCTTGCAACCGACGATATGTCCTCGGCCGTGATGTTCGAAGCCATGAGCCGGGTGTTTCTGGTCAAGCTGCTGCAGAAATACGGAAAGCGCCGTGCTGAAGAGATCGAGCTGTCCGCACGTTTTACATCTCGACACTACCAACGAGTGCTGGCCTATGTGCAGAACCGTCTGGATCAGACGATCACAGTCGACCAACTGGCCTCTGAAACGGGCATGAGCCCCTCGCATTTTGCGCGGGTATTCAAGGAGACACTGGGCTCGACTCCGATGCAATATGTCATGGTCTACCGGGTCGAACAGTCGATGAAGATGATGAAGGATCCCGCCCGTCTTCTGGGCGATATCGCCTTGGCTTGTGGGTTCTCGGATCAGGCGCATTTCACGCGCAGTTTTAAACAGGTGATGGGCGAGACCCCGCGCGCGTTCCGCGCAGCGAATTTCGTCTAAAGCAGAATCTTTCAAAAACGCGGCAGTCCGGTGCAAGTATCCCTGTTGCCGACAACGTATCTCGGGTGTCGTCGGGCTTGTGCCCATCCAGACAGATTTTGGGAGATACCGCCATGAAAACACTCGCTTTGAACACTGCCGCCGCGCTGATGGCCTCGACAGCCGCCGTTGCGCAGGTTGAAACCCGCATCGTCACCTTTGAGAACGAGGGCGCCACCCTGACCGGCACGCTGTACCTGCCAGAAGAGCGCGGAGCCGAGCCTCTGCCGACGGTCGTTGTAACCGGTGCTTGGACCTCGGTTCAGGAACAAATGCCCGCGAATTATGCCCGCGAGATGGCCGTGCGTGGCTTTGCCGCCTTCACCTTTGATTTCCGCGGTTGGGGTAAATCGGGTGATCTGCCGAACAACGTGCGATTTGTCGAAAGCCCCGAGGCCAAGACATCTGACATCCAAGCTGCCATAGCATTTGTCGCGACCCTGCCCGAAGTGGACGCCGATCACATCAACGGTCTGGGGATCTGCGCCTCGGCCGGTTACATGGTCGATGCGGTCTCCGGCAATCCGCTGGTTCAGCGGCTGGGGCTGGTTGCGCCATGGTTGCAGAATGAAGAGATTGTCGAGGCGGTTTATGGCGGCGCAGAAGGTGTCGCCGGGCTGATTGAGGTGTCCCACGCAGCCGAGGCTGCAGGGGGTCAGATCATCCCTGCCGCGGGCCCCGAGGGTGCCGAGGGCGTGCTGATGCCGATCGGCGGATACTACTATGAGGCCGACCGTGGCGCGATCCCCGAATATGACGACAAGTGGAACAATGCGGGCTGGGAAGGCTGGCTGACCTATCATCCCGCCGATAATCCGCAGCGTTTGGATAAGCCACTGGCCATTGTGCACTCGGAAAGCGCGGCGATCCCACAGGGTGTGCAGGCTTTCCTCTCTGGTTTTGCAGGAGAGGCGACAGCGCAATGGTTGGAGGATGTCACGCAGTTCGATTTCTACGACAACCCCGAGGATGTGACTCGCGCTGCCGATACCGTCGCGGACCACTTCCGCGCTGGATCAAGCAAGTAAGCCCTGTCCGGACGCCGAATGATCTTTCGGCGTCCACCCGCACCTACCCGGAGCATCCTCATGCGCAGAAACCCCACTTCCACGCTTGCTGCTGTATCCATGATCGGAACCGCAGCTTTTGCTGAACAACAGGCCGATATCTCGACCGCAATCATCGACATCGCGGCAGGTGCAGACCGCCACGACTGGACCCGCGTGCGTGACGCATTTGCCGATGCCGTCACAACGGATTACACCAGCCTCTGGGGCGGAGACCCGGTCACGCAACCTGCCGACGAGCTTGTGGCGGGATGGTCCGCATTCCTGCCCGGTTTCGACGCGACGCACCACATGGTAACTAATCATGCGATCACCTCTCTGTCCGATACATCCGCTACGGCACAAGCTGATTTCACGGCGACCCATCGTCTTGATGATGGCTTGTGGGTTCTTGGTGGTCGCTACGAATATGAGCTTGAGAAATCGAACGATCGCTGGGTTGTCACGTCGATGACGATGACGGCGCTCTGGGAAACTGGTGACCGTGGTCTTGTGGCTCTTGCTGGACAGCGCGCTGCAGAGGCGAATTGAGAGAAGAACCATGACCAGTCGGCGTACAATACTCGTGACCGGACCCAATCGCGACATCGGTAAGGAAGTTTCCCGCCAATTGGCGCGAGATAACGAGATAAGCCGATGTCTGCTCCATTAAGCTTATCAGCTTCCTCACCCGTGCTGACCAAATGAGAGGACTGGGGCGTACGGCCCCCGCCTCAAAGGCACGGCGTTCCTGTTGGGTTGGAAATATTCGACGTTTTGGGCCGTGGGGCGGGCTTTGCCAGTGGTGTCGAGCTGACCGGTCCCAGTGAAGAACGGGCGGGTTCCGGTAACGCACGCAAAAGGCATCCGTCGTTTGTACTCGCAATGAAGGCAGTCTTTGGAGTGTTTATGACAGCGAACCAAGCCTAACTTACTTCTTGGAACCCGTTTGGTCTGCTTTTTGTGATGTCTCCCTCGAGGCCAGCTTCTTGACTTCAATCGCGAAGGTTAAGGCCGTTACCGCGAACCCGAGAATTGCGGTCATTGCAAGTAAAACCGGATCACGCAGTGCCCGTGCAACCCATGTCGGTTTGATATGTGTCTCACGCGTTCCGTAACTTTTGACCGTAAAACGAGGTTGAGCCTGACCGAAGCCGCTTGAAACCACAATTTCGAAGCCGCGTAGGTTTTGTTGCAAAACTGGTGCGATAAAACCTGTTACCAGAACGGAAGCAGACGCCTGGTCTCCTGCGCTTTTTTGATCAAAGCTGACTTTGTCACCTCGATACAGCGTTCCCGATATCACCGGTGTGGGGTCTGCATCCGTATGGCTCCAAGGGCGGAATTGGTGCAGAAAGTGCTCACGCACTTCATAGCGACCCTCGATCAGATAGGCGTCTGCCCCTGACCCCGCCTCCTGACCGACCACGACATTACCTGCAAATTCCAGAAGGGCGACGTCTTTCCAGTCCTCAGCCCTGATACGCAGCAGAGAGCCGGGCTCCCATTGAAGTGTGCTGTTCAGCCGAATGACCGGCGGCGACGTCGTCGCCTGATCGCCGGCTTCCGGGAGTCGGCGCAACAGAACACCGCCACCCGATTCCGTCCGCAAACTTATCCGTACGCCGTCCGGAATTCGAATTTCGGCCTGTTTTATATTTGATATCTCGTACAGTCCGGGGTTACATCCCTGTCCGGTCCAGGAGGCGGCTGTGTTCAAGTTTTTGTTTGAACCGAGAGTTTGGCAAACCGTCGATGCAGGTAGTTTCCAGATGGTGTCCGGGCCCGCCGTGGTTATTTGTGCACCAAGGGTTCTTGCTTCCACCAGGTTAATCTGACCCAACGGGATTGAATAGCTGACAATAACAAGGGCGGGCACGCCGACTAGGGTTAGTATAAAAGGCAATCGCCTCCTGAAGACCCGGAGCAGCGATGATAGGCGTCGCAGAGTCACGCGTCCGCTTACCCCGGTTGTGGTTTCTTCGCTCATTCCCATCCAACGATGTTGATCGAAACTGCAGGATCAATGCTCGCTCCCCGCATTCGATATAGCGTGACACGTGCTCCGCCGGTTACCTGGGATGCGTTCAACGGGCAGCTGTAGTCGAATGCAGCGCGCGCGCCTCCTTCTCTGGGGCTGCAGTCTACCTGCTCGGTGTCGTTGACGACCAGAAACGCTGCATCTGCCCGGAAAGAATTGACGTAGACCGTTACGACCTCGCCCAAGGCGCTTGCATCGTTCGCGCGCCAGGTCGCAACAGCAACGTTTGTCAAAGCAGGGTCCGTGTCGCATGGGAACGTCAGCACGGCAACTTCTGTATCGGAATAGTCTCTAAGTTCCTGCTTGTCTGACACGTAGTCCATGAGCGTCATCGCGCTTTCACCTGTTTCACCAGAGAGGTAGCGTGCATTTCCCGAGTAGAGGCCATCTTCGGTCGTCACCCGGACGCAGACTTCGGCGGGCCTGTCTGCCGGTGGCAGAGCGGCCAGTATCGTATCGCTTGGGGCCTGGGTCTCAGCCTTGCGTTTCAATCGGACCAACCCGACAAATACGGCCTCGGCTGTAACGCGTGGTTCGGAAAGAATTTCGTCGTTCAGGTCCAAAAGCTTTAGCTTGTCAGCCGCTGACACGGGCAAGGCGCAAACGGCAATTGCAGAACTGAGGACTATCGCTCTAAAGTTATCCATCAAACAGCGCCTTATGTATCATTCTGCCAACTATATCTGATTGGAAATAAAGTGTTAACCTGTCGTGCTATTATATTGCTTTTGTTGTTTCCCGGCGCCTTGTTTGCCCAGCCCGTTGCGCTGAAAGAGGGGCTGGGTCAGGGGCTCTTGCTACGGCACAGCGGGAACTGCTACGTCATCTTTCCCTCGCATGTTCATGAAGCGGGGCCGGTCCTGAACCTTTTCACGCCGTCCCCGCAGGCCGGCGGCATTGCAACCGTGTACTTTCGGCGAACCGAACCAGACATAGCGGTCGGGGTCGTAAGTGGCAGCGCCCGAGACCGCTGCTCTGAATCACTGAGCCTGCTTCCTCGCGATAGTTCGGCTCTTTTGAGCAAATCGCGCAGCGCCACTCTGGAGCGTGTTAATCCGCAGGGCGGCCTCGAGCGGTTGGCGATGCGGATCGAACGGATTGCGTGGATGGCGGCAACCGATGGCAAGCCAAGTGGACTCTATCAATATGTCTTTGCATCAGTCGACGAGACGGCCGGTGAAACCAGAGAAGTCTATCAGGGCACGAGCGGCTCAATCCTTTATATCGAAGACACGCCGGTTGCGATGGTCGTTACTGCCCCCGATGCGAAAACGGTTCGCGCCCTGCGGATCGAAGAGATATCCGTTCCACTGGCGCGCTGGCTGGCCAGCGGAAGCTTTGGGGCGCTGCAAGAGGACAGCCCGGTGGTTGCGGAAGTGGGCGGTTTGCCATTCAAGATAACTGAATGGGCGGGCCGACTCGCGGATGAAAACCTACTTCCAACTGGTTTATCGAGCGGGTCCGCACCATTTCGGGCCTATCCGTCAGAAGGTGCAGCCTCCTTTGTCATGGAACTGGCCGAGAGTGATCCGATCGGCGTTCGAGAACTGGTTCTGTCTGGTCCAACCTCTGACGCCGAAGTTGCGATACCCAAAAAGATTGCCATTGAAGTGGACCGGTCCCGCAGAGGACCAGCCGACTTTAAGCTTTTTACCACGGTGGAAATGACTCAGGACGGTCGGATTTCAGTCAAGATGAATACCCTGGTGCGCAGGATACGAGTTCGGATCCTATCGGCGTGGAGCACTGGCCAGCCTATCGAACTGTCGAGCGTCCGCGTGGTCTCTCCCAATTAAGCGTGATCAACGCAGAGGAATCTCGACGGGGAAGTCAATCTTTAAACGGGTATCGCGGAATGTTCCCCGAAGTGTTCCGTCACTATCAAGTTTAAGCGTACCGTCGAGGCTTTGGTTGCTGTAAACAAAACTCACTCTGGTCCCGTTTATCGACAAGTTGTGTCCGGCGGCGCAGTTCTCACGTTCATAGTAAAGATTGATGCAGTTTTCCTGCTTGATTGCGGTGGCCACTTGCAGGCTCATTCGCCCTTGATATTTGTCCGCAAGCTTTTTTTGATCCTCTTGCGAGGTCACCTCGGAGCCAGGGTCAACCAGAATTGCAAGAGTTCGCGTTCGGCTTAACATCTCCCAAAGCGCGCGCGCGCGGACAATTTCGTCAATGTCCGCAATACCCATCGAGACAGCGATCTCATAGAGCGATGGGTCACCATGTGCCACCAGGGCATCGAATGCAGCAAGCCTGACATTCGGGTCGTCGTCTCGCATCAATGCCCGAAGTTCGGAAAACTCGCTGGCATCGCTCTTGGCGGTGGATTTGATGGCTTCAATATCAATCTTCTGAGCAGCAAGGGCACCAGGGACGAGTGCCAGAAACAGGCAGGATATTAGTAGATTCTTCATAATTCTTCTCTCGTTAACAATCCTATGCTGCCATGACATTGCCCCGGGCAGTCTGACATTTGCAATGATATCTTCGGTTTCCGATCGAAAAGCGTCACGATGCAGTGAAATGGCGTTGCCGGATGTATGGCTACCCGGGCCACAAAAACCCGCAGCTGGCACTTTGCCGGAGGGCTGAGCATCTTTGTCCGATGTTGGGGCCTCGACCGCCAAAAGCGGCAAGATCGGTTTGCGACCGGGCCAAGCGCTGCTAGTGCTACCGGCGAGTTGCCGAGCCGTTAGCAGCAAATTCAGCAAGGACTGCCCGGCTGCCCTTCTGCCAGATCGCGGTCAGCAACGCGGTGAACCTGTCGGAAAACCGCCTGTCGCGGCCAAAGGCGCCGTAATACTGACGTTGTTCCAGCCACAGCTGCGGGTCAGCTTTCGAGGCCAGCGCGGTATTTCGCAGGTTGTGCCATTGTGGATCGTTGGGGGCGATTTCAGAACCATCTTCGCGAAAACCCGCGCACATCCGGCACCAGAAGGCCTCGGCCAACGCAAGACCATCGACAGAAGACCCCGCCGCAAGCGCATCTCGCAACGACGGCAGCAGGAACCCAGGATGGCGTGCTGATCCGTCGAAGGCGACCCTGCGCGTGGTGTCATGAATTGCCGTATTTGCAAAACGCCTTTCGACCAACCCAAGATATTCTCGCACCGTTATGCCGGGGACAGGCCGCACATGAGGCAGGATTTCATCGGCCTGAACCTTGCTGAAAAACATCTTGATGTCGGGGTCCTGCATGCATTCCGAAATCGTCGGGACGTTCAAGATTTCCCCTGCATTCGCAAGCAATTGGTGTCCGCCGTTCAAGACCCTCAGCTTCATCGTCTCATAGCTATGAACATCATGGGTCAGCGTTACCCCGACCTGTTCGAGCGGCGGTCGCCCGGCACAGAAATCATCCTCGATCACCCATTGGCGAAAGTTCTCGTGAGAGACCGGTGCATGATCGTCGACGCCAAGGGTTTGGCATTGCGATACCACTTGGTCGGTCGTCGCGGGTACGATGCAGTCGACCATCGAGTTGGGGAACGCGCCGTTCTGGTCGATCCAGTCGGCCAGACCGGGGTCGGACAGACGTGCCAGGCCAACAACACAGTTTCGCAGGATTTCACCATTGCCCTGAAGGTTGTCGCAGCTTAGCGCGGTAAAGGGCGGGGCTCCGTTCTTACGACGCAGCCCGAGGGCTGAAACGATGGCCCCAAAGGCCGTTCGAGGGTGATCGGGGTTTTTCGCATCGTGGCGAATATCGTCGTGATCTGTGTCGAAGGCCCCGGTGTTGGCATCCAGATAATACCCGCCCTCGGTGATCGTCAGCGAAACGATCCTGATGGATCGGTCGGCCATCTTTTGGATCAATGCGCCATTTCCGGTTTCGATCGGCAGGTAATCGACCATCGGTCCGATCACCTCGGCGGATATCCCGTTCGGGTCCAGTTCGATCAAGGTCGTCAGGCAATCCTGTGCCAGCAGCCGCTCTCGCATGGCGGCGTCGTAGTCGCGCACGCCCGCCCCGACGATTGCCCAGTCATGGGCCTGACCCTGTTGCATGAGCCGGTGAATGTACCAGGCCTGATGCGCGCGGTGAAAATTGCCAAGTCCGATGTGGACGATGCCGGGCGTGAGGTCCGACGGTGCATATGACGGGATCCTGACCGTTGCGGACAGGTCTGAAAGGCTGCCTTGGCACAGCCGCACCGGCGGGTTGGCATTCGCTGCTGGGGTCATCAGTTCATCCAGTTTCCGCCATCGACATTGTAGGTTTGCGCGACGATGTATTCAGCCTCGTCCGAGGCGAGAAAGACGGCCATCCCGGTCAGGTCTTGGGCGCGGCCCATTCGGCCATAGGGAACGCCTGCGGCCACTTCGCGTTTCTTCTGACCGGGTGGTTTGCCCTCATGCTTTGCGAAGAACGCATCAACGCCGTCCCAATGCTCTCCGTCGACGACGCCGGGCGCGATGGCGTTTACGTTGATCCCATGAGAGATCAGGTTCAATCCCGCGGATTGCGTCAGCGAGATAATCGCGGCCTTGCTGGCGCAGTATACCGCGACCAGAGGTTCCCCCCTTCGTCCGGCCTGTGACGCCATGTTGATGATCCGGCCCTTGGTTCCATGTTCGATCATGTGGCGTGCGACGGTTTGCATTGTGAACAACGCTCCGGCCACGTTAATCTTGAAGACGCGGTCATAGTCGGCGCGCTCGATCTCGATGATCGGAGCCGCCGAGAATATGGCTGCGTTGTTGATCAAGATGTCGATGGGCCCGAAATGAGCTGCTGTCGTCGCGACGGCCTTGTCGATGCTGCGTTGCTGGGTCACGTCCATTTCGACCGCCAAGGCGGCGTTACCGATTTCAGCAGCTGCGTCCTGCGCGCGCTGGATGTCGATGTCAGCGATGGCGACACGCGCGCCCTCGGCCACGTACGCCTTGGCAAAGGCCAGCCCGATGCCGCGCGCAGCCCCGGTGATAAGGGCGGTTTTGCCTGCCAGACGCTTCATTCGATCCGCAAGCCTTTCGCGTCAAACCGGTGGATCACATCGGCACGTGGCGTCAGGTGAATGCGATCCCCGTGGCGAAAGCCGACCTCACCGTCTGCGCGGACAGTGATTGTCTCGGCCAGGCCGGTGTCGTGGACGTGGAAGAACGTGTCCGAGCCCAGATGTTCCGAGACGCTGACCACGCCAGACCATAGGCCTTCGCTTTCAGAAACAGCGATATGTTCCGGACGGATGCCGATGGTGTGGGCACCGTGCTTGCCCGCTTCGTCGCCTTGGATGAAGTTCATCTTGGGCGACCCGATAAATCCAGCCACGAACAGGTTGCGCGGCGCGCGGTACAATTCCAGCGGGCTGCCCACCTGTTCGATCACACCGGCCTGAAGCACGACGATTTTGTCCGCCATGGTCATCGCCTCAACCTGATCATGGGTGACGTAGATCATCGTGGTTTCAAGGCGTTCGTGCAGCTCGCTTATCTCCAGCCGCATTCCGACGCGCAGAGCGGCGTCAAGGTTCGAGAGCGGCTCGTCGAATAGAAAGGCCGCCGGTTCACGGACGATGGCCCGCCCGATGGCAACCCTTTGCCGCTGGCCTCCTGACAGCTGCCCGGGGCGACGATCAAGATAGTCGGCAAGGTTCAGAACGCTTGCCGCACCTTCGACGCGCCGGTCGATCTCGGCCTGTTCCAGCTTTGCCATGCGCAACGGAAAGGCGATGTTCTTGCGCACCGACATATGCGGATAGAGTGCATAGGACTGAAACACCATCGCGAGGCCACGTTTGGCGGGAGGCACATCGGTAGCATCCGCCCCGTCGATTTCGATATGGCCGCTGGTGATGTCCTCCAATCCCGCGATCAGACGCAGCAGGGTGGATTTGCCGCAACCCGAGGGGCCGACGAAGACGGTGAACTCGCCATCTTCGATGGTCAGATCCAGCGGAGGAATGACCTGCACGTCGCCGAAGCTTTTGGTCACGGACTTGAGTTGAATGCGTCCCATGTGTCGTGTTCCTTATTTCACAGCGCCGAAGGTCAGGCCGCGGACAAGTTGTTTCTGGCTGAACCAGCCAAGGATTAGGATTGGCGCAATTGCCATGGTCGAGGCCGCGCTGAGCTTGGCAAAGAACAGACCTTCGGGGCTGGAATAGCTGGCGATGAAGGCGGTCAGCGGCGCCGCATCGACGGCGGTTAGGTTTAGCGTCCAGAACGCCTCGTTCCACGCCAGGATGAAGTTCAACAGCACAGTCGAGGCGATGCCAGGAATGGCCATGGGCGTGAGGACATAGAGGATTTCCTCTTTCAATGTCGCCCCATCCATCCGCGCGGCTTCCAAGATTTCACCAGGAATTTCGCGGAAATAGGTGTACAGCATCCAGACGATGATCGGCAGGTTGATCAGCATCAGGACGACCACCAGTCCTCCGCGGCTGTCCAGCAGGCCCAGCTGGATGAACAGCAGGTAGATCGGATAGAGCACGCCAACTGCAGGCAACATCTTGGTGGACAGCATCCACAGCAGAATGTCCTTGGTGCGTTTCGAAGGTACGAAGGCCATCGCCCATGCGGCAGGGACCGCGATGATCACGCCCAAGATGGTCGAACCACCTGCGATGATGACCGAGTTCCAAAGGAACCGCATATAGTCCGAGCGTTCCTGTACGATGGCATAGTTTTCCAGCGTCCATTCGAAGTTCAGAAAGATCGGCGGGCTGGCAATCGCCTGCGCCTCGGTCTTGAAACTGGTCAGGATGGTCCACAGGATCGGGAAAAAGATCAGCAGTCCAACAGCCCATGCAAGGACAGTGTTCAGCGATTTACGGCGGGTTGTGACGGTGCGGGCCATGATCTTACCTCCTCACGCGTCCAGGTTCTTGCCGACGATGCGCATCAGGAAGATGGCAACGATATTGGCAAGGATGATGGCGTAGACACCTCCGGCTGATCCAAGGCCGACATTCTGGCTTTCCAGCACGCGCTGGAAGATCAGGTAGGTGAGGGTGCGGGTGCCGAAGGCGCCGCCGGTGGTCACGAAGATCTCCGCGAAGATCGACAGAAGGAAGATCGTCTGGATCAGGATCACGATGGTGATCGCGCGGCCCAGATGGGGCAGGACGATGTGATAGAAGCGCTTCAGCGGCGGCGCGCCGTCCATTTCGGCGGCTTCCAACTGCTCGCTGTCCAGCGACTGGATTGCGGTCAGCAGGATCAGCGTCGCGAAAGGCAGCCACTGCCATGATACGATCATGATGATCGAGGTCATCGAGGCCTCGGATAGCCACGAGATCGGCTCGGCCCCGAAAAAGCGCCACAGATGCGCCAGCAAGCCGTTCACCGGGTCCATGAACATATTCTTCCAGACCAGCGCGGATACGGTCGGCATGACAAAGAAGGGCGCGATGACGAGGATGCGGACGACGCCTTGCCCCCACATCGGCTGATCCAGCAACATCGCCAGCAGGATGCCCAGAACCACCGTGATGGCCAGCACGCCGCCGACGATCATCAATGTCGCCTGAACCGCAGGCCAGAACGTGCTGGACGAGACGAACCGGATATAGTTGTCAAAGCCAACCCAGCCCAGATCACCACCGCGCAGGGGCAGGTATTTCTTGAAGGAAAAATACAGCGTCATCGTCAGCGGCACCAGCATCCAGCCAAGTAGCAGGACCACTGCAGGTGCCATCATCAGGCGCGCAACGGATCGGGAATGTTGAGTTGCCATGACGCAAACCCTCTCTGTTCAGGCGTAATGCAAGCCTGCGAGAAAAACATGAGTTGTCCAAGTAAGAAGCGGGGGACAGATCTCCTGTCCCCCACTAGGGAGGATGCCTTAGTACCCTGCGGCTTCCATCTCTTCGGCGGTAAAGGCCTGCGCTTTGGCAAGGGCTTCATCCACCGATTGCTGTCCGGCGTAAACCGCCGAGAACTCTTGGCTGACCTGTGTGGCGATGCCTGCAAACTCGGGGATCGCAACGAACTGGATGCCTGTATAGGGCGTCGGCTGCGCACAGCAGTTCTGTGGATCAGCCGCAAGAATCGATTCCAGCGTCATCGCTGCAAAGGGGACCTCTTGATAGTTTGGGTTCTCATACAATGAGGTCCGCGCGCCCGGAGGTACGTTTGCCCAGCCTTCGTTTTCGGCAACCAACTCGATATATTCCTTCGAGGTTGCCCATTCGATGAACTGCTTGGCGGCATCTTCTTGCTGCGTACCCGCAGGGATCGCCAGCGCCCAGGCCCAAAGCCAGTTTGCGCGCTTGTCCACACCTTCCGAGTTCGGGGCCAGAGCAAAGCCGACCTTATCCGCCACGGTCGAGTCATCGGGGTTCGTCACGAAGGATGCCGCAACCGTGGCGTCGATCCACATGCCGCACTTGCCCTGCTGGAACAGCGACAGGTTTTCGTTGAACCCATTGGTGGCGTACCCGGCCGGACCGGATTCATTCATCATGTCGACGAAGAAGGTCAGCGCCTCTTTCCATTCCGGCTGATCGAACTGGGGCTTCCAATCCTCATCGAACCAGCGCGCGCCGAAGGAGTTTGCAGTCACGGTGATAAAGGCACCGCCCTCACCCCAACCGGCCTTGCCGCGCAGGCAAATGCCGTTGATGTCGTTGTCACGGTCTGTCATTGCGGCGGCCGCTTCGCGGATGAACTGCCATGTCGGTGCCTTTGGCATCTCCATTCCGACCTGTTCCATCAGGTCGGTGCGATACATGATCATCGAGCTTTCGCCGTAGAACGGCGCGGCATACAGTGTGCCGTCGTTGCTCAGACCGCCCGCCATGGCAGGCAGAAGATCATCTTCGTCGTAGCCTTCGGACAGGCCATCCAGCGGCACCAGCCAGCCATTGGCACCCCAGATCGGGGTTTCGTACATGCCGATGGTCATGATGTCGAACTGACCGCCTTTGGTGGTGATGTCGGTGGTTACGCGCTGACGCAGCACGTTTTCCTCAAGCGTCACCCATTCCACATCAATGCCGGTCGCTTCGGTGAATTTGTCGGTGTAGCCCTGCATCCGGATCATGTCGCCATTGTTTACCGTGGCGATCGTTATGGATTGCGCGTGGGCCGCTGCCGTGGCGACGAATGTCAACGCAGTCGCCGCACGAAGTGCGTGTTTCAGATACATCCCTGTCCTCCCTGAGCTTGGATGTCGTGCAGAGAGCCTAGTAGTTAAATTGTCGCGCCGTCAATAAAAACTTTACGCGCGTTAAAAATATGAAATCACGCGGAGTCCCTCAGAACAAGCCGTGCGGGGAAGAGTGTCTCGGTGCGATTGTCAAATTTTCCACCACTTTCAATGAGTTCGAACAGCGTCTCGGCGCTCCGCCCGGCCACGTTGTCATAGTCATGCGCCGCCGTCGTCAACGAGGGGCACGTAAACTTGGCGAAGGGGTGGTCATCATTTGAGGCAACGCGCAGCGTGCAGTCTGCCTTCCGACCGACGCGAATCCCTTGTTCGAAGCAGGCTGCCAGAAACCCGATGGCAAGCCGGTCATTACTGCACAGGACCGAATCCGTTCTCAACGCGCGCTCCTCCAGAACTTTCAGCGCACCCTTGTGGCCGATCTCTTCAAAGGCCCAACCTTTGCCGTCGATCTTGATGATGTGCGGCTCGAACCCCAGCCGCTCCATTACTTTGACATAAGCTTTCCGTCGTTTGTTCGCATTCGGGTTTGCCGGTGTGCGCATTTCAAAGAAGGAAGGGGGTTCGCCCGTCCGGATCATGTATTCGACGGTCTGCGACACAAAGCTAAAGTTATCCGAACCAACAAAGGCAGCACCCAGACCCTCGAGGTTGCTGTCAAACAGGACCGTGGGCACATTGGTGCAGAACTTTTCGATCACGGTCCGGTCCGAGATACGCCCCAACGGAGCCAACAGGACTCCGGCGGGCTTCAGGGATTGCAGGCCGTCCAGAATCTCGACCTCAAGCTTCTGTTCACCATGTGAGCTGAACAGGGACGGGCGATAGCCCGCAGCGATGCAGGATTGTTCCAGATACCGGGCGATTTCGGCAAAGAACGGATCAGCCAGATAGGGCACGACGATGCCGATATTCTTGGTCAGCTTCCGGTTCTGATTCACCGCATAGATATTCGGGCGATAGTCGAACCGTTCGAGCGCTTCTTCGATGCGGGCCCTTGTGGTTGGGCGAACGCTGTCAGGATCGTGGAAGTACTTGGATACCGTTGGCCGCGAGATCCCGCTGAGGGCCGCAAATTCTTCCATATTTTTTATCTTGGTCATTCCAGCCTGCCTGCGGATATCAACTGCCTTGATCTTATCATGTTTTTACATATTCTTTGCGCGCGATAAATATCAATGACCAGTCGAATTCGACGCGTTTGTGCGGGCAAGGGGTTTGAATGTATCTCGGGATTGATATCGGAACGTCAGCGGTCAAGCTTGTTTGCGCGGATACGGATCGAATTCTTGCCACATCTTCGGTCGAGATCAATACGACCTCGCCACAACCCGGCTGGTCCGAGCAGCACCCCGATCTTTGGTGGCAGGCGACATGCAAGGCACTCGGACAGATCGCAGGGCACATCACGCTGTCAGAGGTGAAGGCGGTAGGGTTGTCCGGTCAAATGCATGGCGCTGTGCTGCTGGATCGTGATCTGCGCCCAATCCGACCGGCGATCCTTTGGAATGACAGCAGGGCTACACGTGAGTGTGACGAGCTGCACATGGCCCAGCCGCAGATCGGACAGATTGCGGGGGTCCTTCCTCTGCCGGGGTTTACGGCACCCAAGATTACATGGCTCAAAAAGCATGACCCGGCGGACTATTCCAGAATTGCCCATATTCTAATGCCCAAAGACTACATCGGTTTGTGCCTGCACGGCGAGTTGGCAACTGATACGTCCGATGCCGCCGGGACGCTCTGGTTCGATCAGGTCTCGCGCAACTGGCATGACGGAATCGTTGATGCCACGGATGCAGACCTCAATTGGCTGCCGCAGATCTTCGGCGGTCACGAGGTCGTCGGGGCTGTGACAGCGAAAGCCGCGGTCGAGACAGGCTTAAGGCCCGGCGTGCCGGTCGTGGCCGGAGGAGGGGATGCCGCAACCGGCGCGGTGTCATTGGGCGCGACCGAACCGGGGCGTGGGTTTATCTCATTGGGAACCTCTGGCCAGTTGTTCGTGGCGGATCGTGAATACAGGCCCAATCCGGAACGGTATGTTCATGCGTTTGCACATACCGTGCCCGACCGCTGGTATCAGATGGCGGCGATGTTGAACGGTGCCAGGCCCATTTCGTGGATCGGCGGCCAATTGGGACTTTCCGCTGCCGAAGTCGTAGCCCTTGCCGAAACGGTTAGCGGTGATCGTGTGCCGATCTTTCTTCCCTATCTGACAGGTGAACGCAGCCCGCATGGTGATCCGCATATCCGCGCCGGTTTCTTTGGTCTTGAGGATTCCACGACCCGTGCAGACATCTGTCGTTCGGTGGTCGAGGCCATCGCATTTTGCTTTGCGGATGCAGCGCTGAGTTTCGGTGATACTACCGATGGGTTGCCGGAACTTGCCGCCATCGGAGGGGGCAGTCAGTCAGACCTGCTGCTAAAGCTGATCGCAACGGTGATTGATAAGCCAATAGTGCGCTCGGGCGGGGCGAATTCCGGCCCAGCCTATGGCGCGGCGCGGTTGGCCGCTTTGGGTGAAGGTGCCCTCACCAGGGCCGACCTTGCGTTTCAACCGATGACATCAGACAGGTTTGACCCCGTCGAAATGACGCCGCTTTTCGAGCGGTTGACGCGGTTTCGTCAACTCTATGCGGCGGTCAGAGGGGTCAGCTAGCGACCGCCAAACGGCCCCCCCGAGCACCTCAGCCCGCAAGATCGATCGCTCGGCCCTGTTCTGCGGCCTGATGGGCAGCCAACCCGATGCGTACCGCCCAGATACCGTCGCGCAGTGATACGGCGGGGGCCGTGCGTTCGCCGCGGATCAGTTCCAGAAAGCCCTTGTGCTGGTAATATGTCGATCCGTTGTGATCCCCAGCCGCCAGCAATTCGGGGTCGACCGGGATATCGCGCACGACCGGGCCCTTGGGATCGCGCGGGCTGACGATCAGTTGAGGTACTGGAGCCTCGCCCAGGTGCTCTGGCCAGAAACGGCCCGGTCCGGGGATCAGGGCCTCGAGTTTGGCGGCGGGGCCGATGGCGCAGATCTCTTCCTGATAACGTGATCCTTCGGCGAACATGCATAGCTCGAGCATTGCCCTCGCGCCCGAGGCAAAATCGACGATGACATAGCCGTTGTCCAGAATGTCCGGGGTCTCGCCCGCATAGGTCTCATCCAGGTGGTTCACCGATTGCCCGCCGCTAGCCGAGACGCGTACCGGGTCTGATTGCAGGATCAGGCGCATGAGGTCGAAGAAATGGCAGCATTTTTCGACAAAGGTTCCGCCGGTGTTGCGGTTGAACCGGTTCCAGTTCCCTACTTTCTCAAGGAACGGAAAGCGGTGTTCCCGGATCGACAGCATCTTGATGCCACCAGTCGCCTGCGCCTCATCAATCAGCGCCGCGATGGGTGGCATATAGCGATACTCCATCGCCACCCAGATCGGGTGCGGGTAGGTGCGCTCCAACTCCTCAAGCCGGTCCAGATCGGCGGGGTCGGTGAAAAGCGGCTTCTCCACCAACAATGGCAGAGGGCGGGTCTGTGCGATCTCGACCAGCTGCTCGACATGCAGGTGATTGGGGCTGGCAATCACGAGACAATCGAGATCATCGACCGCTAGCATGTCTTGGATAGATGCGACCATCTTTGCCTCGGGCGCGATAGCCTGCGCCTTTTTCGCCATCTCCGGGTCGGGTTCGAGAATTGCGGCGACGCGCGTGCCTTCGAGCAACGCGATATTGTGCAGATGTTCCTGCCCCATCATGCCGCATCCGATCAGCCCGTAATGGATGGTCCGGGTCATGCGCAGTTCCTTTTACTTCAGGCGTTGGACATAGGTGGCCCGATCGGGATCGAACCATGTTTTTGAAAACTCGACAGGTTCGGCCCTCTCGGACCAGCTGAACCGTTCGATATACCCTGCGGTTTGTCCTGCGGGTTTGGTGAAGCCTTCCGGCGTCCAGTCGGGTAAGGCACCGACCGAAACGCGATCTTCGGCCCGCGTAATCCAGAAGCCGAGCTGTTGCTGGTAGTAGCGATAGAGCGAGTCCGACAGCAGGCTTTGGTCGATGGTTCCGGCTGATTCGTCCAGCCAGATTTCCTCGACCGCGATGATTGTGTCATTCAGATAGCGCATCCGCCGCACCCGCGATCCCCGCTTCGATTGGCCGAAATCGGGCAGGTCGAATGGCTTCTCCAGATGATCGACCGACAGAATATCGGCGCGCGGCAAGCCACCACCCTCGGGCAGCTCCAGCCGGAACATCGCATAGACGCTGTTCTGCGTTCCGGTCTCACGGATGTAATTGCCCGAGCCCTGAATACGCTCCAACATGCCTTTTTTCTCAAGCTCAGCCAGCGATTTTCGCAAGGTCCCGACCGAGACGTTCAGGCTGGCGGCCATGTCCCGTTCAGGCGGCAGACGCTCGCCATCGATCAATCGACCCGCCGCGATATCACGGATCAGCAGCTCGGATATCTGCACATAGATCGGCAGGGCGTTGGGATTGCGGCTGTTTGGGGTCACTGTCGCGCGCTTCATTCGGTCGCAGGAAAAATTGATACACTATTGATCTACATCAATGTGGTTGCTACGCAAGAGAAAAGTAAAAGATGTACGGAGCGCGAATCAAATGACCATCGTCCCCATCACATCCCCCGATCTGGATGCGGCCGAGGTCTCGTGGTTTTCCGCGCTTTGCTCGGACGATTATCAGTTCCTTGGTGTGCCCGATGGCGATCTGCGGTCCAGTTGGGATCACTGTTCCGGCATCGTGAAAGAGGCCGAGGCGCAAGGGTTTCGCAACATCCTGTGTCCTTCGTCTTATCAGGTCGGTCAGGACACGCTGAGCTTTGTCGCCGGTTGCGCGCCGATCACCGACAAGATCAATCTGCTGGCCGCCGTGCGCTGTGGCGAGATGCAGCCCATCATGCTGGCCCGCACCATCGCGACGCTGGATCACATGCTGAAGGGGCGGTTGACGGTAAACATCATCTCGTCCGACTTCCCCGGTGAGAAAGCCGATAGTGCGTACCGTTACCAACGCTCGCGCGAAGTGGTGGAGATCCTGAAACAGGCTTGGACGCAGGATGAGATCAATCATGCGGGTGAGGTCTATAACTTCTCGGGTCTGACCACCGACCCGGCGCGGCCTTACCAGATCGGTGGCCCTCTGCTTTATTTCGGGGGCTATTCCCCATCTGCTTTGGACCTGTGCGGCGAACATTGCGATGTCTACCTGATGTGGCCCGAAACGAAGGACCAACTGGCTGAACGGATGAAGGCGGTTCATGCCGTAGCCGAGAACTACAACCGGACTCTGGACTACGGCCTGCGCGTTCACATGATCGTCCGCGATACCGAGGCCGAGGCGCAGGAATACGCGGACTATATCGTCTCGAAACTGGATGATGAATATGGCCGCGCGATCCGGGAACGGGCGCTGGATGCGACCTCGCTGGGGGTGGCGCATCAGGCCAAGAACCGCGATCTGGCGGATGAATATGGCTATGTCGAACCGGGTCTGTGGACCGGCGTTGGCCGCGCGCGGTCGGGCTGTGGTGCCGCGCTGGTCGGGTCCACCGATCAGGTCATGTCCAAGATCGAGGAATATCAGAAGATGGGTATTCGCGCCTTCATCTTCTCGGGATATCCGCACATGGATGAGGCCAAGCATTTTGGTGCCCGCGTGATGCCCAACCTGAAAACCTGCTCGCTGCCCGAAGCCTATGGGCGCGTGCCTGCAACCACCCCGGCGACCCCGCTGGGCAACGGAGTTCGTCGCTAATGCAACGTGTGAAACTATCCGACACGCTGAACATGAGCCGCCTTGTCTATGGCATGTGGCGGCTGGGCGATGACGACGATACCTCGGCAGCGCATGTCGAGGCCAAGATACAGGCCTGTCTGGATCAGGGCATCACCACCTTCGATCAGGCTGATATCTACGGCGACTACAATGCCGAGGCCGTGTTGGGTGCGGCCCTGCGCGAAAATCCTGCGTTGCGCCAGAAGATGGAGATCGTCACCAAATGCGATATCGTTGCCCCTTGTGGGCGCTACTCGCATGCCAAGGTCAAATACTACGACACCTCACGCGCGCATATCCTTAAATCGGTCGAGACCTCGCTGACCGAGATGGCAATTGACCATATCGACCTGCTGCTGATCCACCGCCCCGATCCGTTCATGGATCATCATGAAACCGGTGCGGCGCTGGATGAGGTCGTGGCCAGCGGCAAGGTTGGTGCGGTGGGCGTGTCGAACTTTCGCCCGTGGGACTGGTCGCTGCTACAATCGGCTATGAAAACGCAACTGGTCACCAACCAGATCGAGATTTCTCTGAGCGAAATCAGCCCCTTCACCAATGGTGATCTGGCCTTTCATCAGCAGCATGGGCACCCCTTGATGGCGTGGTCACCTCTGGGAGGAGGGTTGCTGATGGCCGGGAACCCTCCGGTGGGGGCGGTCGCCGATGAGATTGCCGCAGAGTTCGGTGTCGACCGTGCCGCAGTCGCGGTGGCTTTCCTGCTCGCGCACCCGACGCATATCCTGCCGGTTCTGGGGACAAACAATCTGGGCCGGATCAAGCGCGCCTCGGACGCGTTCAAGGTCAAACTGGATCGTGAAAGCTGGTTCCGCCTGTATGAGGCGGCGCTGGGACATGAGGTGCTATGATGAATGCAATCTCACGTGACATGACCCATACTTTTGTGCCGCATAAAGACGACACGCGCACCCTGCGTGACGCGTTTGGCCGGTTCGCAACAGGTGTCACGGTGGTCACCTGCGACAGCGAAGATGGACCGATCTGCATAACCGCCAACAGCTTTTCATCCCTGTCGCTGGACCCGCCGCTGGTGATGTGGGCGGGCGATCGCAACTCGCGCCGGTTCCGCTATTTCCACGCAGCGCGCCATTTCAGCGTGCATGTCCTGTCTGCCGAACAGGCCGAACTGTGCTTTGGCTGTTCAAAAGACGCCCACGCGTTGCGGGACATCGAACATGACCGCTGTGAAAACGGCACACCTTTGCTGACCGGCAGCCTTGCGCGGTTCGAATGCGAGCAGCACGCCTATCACGATGCAGGCGATCATGTGATCGTGGTGGGCAAAGTTCTGAAGGCCAGCATGGCGGATGGAGACGCACTGACCTTTTACGCCGGAAAACTCGGCCAATTCGCGCAGTCTTAAGCGCGCTATTATGATCGCAGGAAAAACCTGCGGCTGAACAAGGGAGGATCCGCATGGGCGGACTGGCATCGGTGCTTGCGCCGATTGCATTTGTGAACGAAACCGCGCTGCGACTGGGCCGTGCGGTTGGTGTCGTTGCGATTGCGGTCATGGTGGTCGCGATCCTGATTCAGGTGTTCTTTCGCTATGTTCTGGACAACGCGCTGCCCTGGCCGGACGAGGCCGCCCGGTTCTGCATGTTGTGGATGACCGGCCTGATGGCCCCAACCGCCTTCCGGCGCGGCGGGTTCGTGGCTATCGACATGCTGCAACGTCTGCTGCCACGCATTGTCGGACAGGCGCTTTATCTGGTCCTGCTTCTGATCTCGCTGAGCGTACTGCTGGTCGCGGTCAATATCGGCTGGTCCGAGGTCACGGGCTTTGGCGGTCGGTTCGCAACCGCCGCGCTGTATCTGCCGACCTCTTTCGGGTTTGATGAATGGTATCGCATTCCGCGCAGTTGGATGATGGCGTCGCTGTTGGTGGGGATCATCCTGCTGATCTCGGTAAACATCGAACTGATCCTGCGGTCGGTCGTCACCCTGATGGGCGGAGGGCACCTGCTGCCCATCATACCGGATGCGGCGATGGGGGCTGAATAGATGCTGATCTGGTTCCTGCCCACATTCCTGATATTCCTGCTGATCGGCCTGCCGGTGTTTTTCGCGCTGCTGGCGGCTCCCGGCATTCTGCTGTGGCTCAGCGGTCAGACCAACGACATCACGCTGCTCTATCGCAATGTCTATAACGGCATGGACAGCTTTCCGCTGATGGCAATCCCGTTCTTCATGCTGGCAGGCGAGTTGATGAACCGGGGCGGAATCACCATTCGCCTTGTCGAGTTCAGCCAGGCCCTGATGGGCCACCTGCGGGGCGGCCTTGCGCATGTGAACGTGCTGAGTTCCATCCTGTTCGCCGGGCTTTCGGGGTCCGCCGTGGCGGATACCTCGGCGCTGGGCTCGATGCTGATCCCGGCGATGGAAAAGCAGGGCTATTCCCGCAAATTCGCCGCTGCGATCACGGCGGCCAGTTCGGTGATCGGGCCGATCATTCCGCCCTCGGGCATCATGATCATCTATGCCTATGTGATGGGTGAAAGCGTCGCGGCCCTGTTCCTTGCGGGCATCGTACCTGGCGTGATGGTGGGCGTCGGGCTGATGCTGATGATCAAATTCATGGCCGACAAGTACGATTTTCCGGTCGCCAGCCGCAAATACACCTGGGGCGAGCGCCGTCAGGCCAGCCTCAAGGCGTTCTTCCCGCTGATGACGCCAGTGATCATTCTGGGCGGCATTTTGGGCGGTATCTTCACCCCAACCGAGGCCGCTGCGGTGGCCGTGGGATATGCTTTCATCATCGGGTTCTTTGTCCTGCGGACGCTGACCCTGAAAGAGGTGCCCGAGATTCTCAGCAATGCGGGCATGACCTCGGCTGTCGTCTTGCTTTTGGTTGGGGCGGCGATGGCGTTCAAGACCGTGGTCAGCCTGAGCCATGCGCCCGAACAACTGGCCTCGCTGATCCTCAGCCTGTCCGAGAACCCGCTGATCCTGCTGTTCCTGATCAACCTGCTGCTGTTCATCGTGGGCATGTTTCTGGACGCGGGCCCGGCGATCATCATCCTTGGTCCGATCCTTGGCCCCATCTTCACCAGCCTCGGCGTGGACCCGATCCATTTTGCCATTATCATGAGCGTCAACCTAACCGTCGGTCTGGCCACGCCGCCTATGGGGCTGGTGCTGTTCGTGGCCGCTGCCGTGTCGCGGGAACGGGTTGAAACCATCGCCAAGGCGATCCTGCCGTTTCTGGCGGTCGAAATCATTGTGATCTTTTTGATCACCTACATCCCCGCACTATCCATGACGATCCCGAGGATAACGGGATTTGCCAACTGAGTATCACAGGGAGGAAACGCATGCTCAGAGACTTCATCAAAACCGCAGCGGTGGCGACATCGCTGGTGGCCGCGTCCGCGATTGCCGCGACGGCCGCCGATTACACATTGCGCGCAACCGCCAACTCGAATGAAAACGATGAGGATTATGACGGCCTGATCGTCTTCAAGAACTATGTCGAGGCCGCATCGAACGGCGCGATTGAGGTCGAATTGTTCATCGGCACTCAGCTGTGCTCGAACGGGGCCGAATGCCTGCAGGGCGTGGCGGATGGCACAATCGACATCTATATCTCCACCTCGGGCGGGGCCTCGGGCATCTTTCCTTACGTGCAGGTTCTGGACTTGCCTTACCTGATGGCAGACGACCGGATTGCCGAGCATGTCCTGTCGGGCGATTTCACCCGCAAGGTCCGTGACATGGCGCTGGAGGATTCCGGCGGCGCGATCCGTCTGATGACCATCGGGAACACCGGCGGCTGGCGCAACTTTGCCAACACGCAGCGTCGGGTGGCCGAGCCTGCAGATATGGAAGGTCTGAAAATCCGCACCGTGGTCGCCGACCTGCCGCAGGAACTGGTCAAGGCACTGGGCGCGTCGCCCACTCCGATCCCGTGGCCAGAACTGTTCACCAGCTTCCAGACCGGTGTTGTCGAGGGTTCAAAAAACGGCATTACTGACATCATGGGCATGAAATTCCCCGACGCAGGTCTGCAATATGTCACGCTGGACGGTCACGCCTATATGGGCGCGCTATGGTGGATGAACAACGCCAAGTTCCAGGAGATGCCTGAGGAGATGCGCCGCGTCGTGGTCGACGGGTTCTATGCGTTGCAGCAGGCCACTTTTGCTTCGCCCAAGCGCAAGTCGATCCAGGCTTATGAGGATTTCGTCGCCGGTGGCGGTGACCTCTATGTGCCCACACCCGAGCAGAAAGCGGCCTTCAAAGAGGCGGCAACCCCGGTTTACGAGTGGTTCCAGACCAATGTTGGCCGTGGGGACGAAGTATTCATGGCACTGACAGAGGCCGTCGCAGCGGCCGAGGCAGATGTAAATGCCTCGCGTGATGCGGATCTGAATTAAGCAACTGGGGCCGGGCGTCGCGCCCGGCCCTCACCGAAACGGATACATCCACCCTTTGTAATCGTTGACCAGAATATGCGCCCTTTCGATCTGCTCCGGCGACATTTTCTTGACCACTTCCTCAAGGCTGATCGCCGCGTCGGGATCGCCGCCAATCGCGCTGAGCGTATACCACATATAGGCCCGTACGAGATCGGGCGCGGGCATCCCCAGCCCCAACTCGTAGTACCAGCCGATCCCGGATTGCGCCCCCGGGTGCCCCTTAAGCGAGGCACGCAGGTACCATTCGAACGCTCGTTCGTAATCCTGCTCAACCCCAAGACCCAGCCCGTACATCACGCCGATCAGTTCTTCGGCCTCAGCATTGCCGGACCGCGCCGCTGGCAGAAGCTCCTCGCGCGCGGCCTCAAACTCTCCTGCCTCCATCAGATCACGCGCCTCTTCCAACTCGGCCAGCGCTGGGGTGGCAAGCAGGCAAAGGGCAAATATAAGCTGGCGCATGGGGCTGTTTTCCTATTGGCCGGGACTGCGGTAGCGCAGGACCTGCCGCGTCCGCTGACCGATGACGATTTCATTCCCTTTGATATGGAACAGGCCGCCATCGGTCATCAACTGTTTTACGACCCGATCCTGTCGGGCAACCAAAATATCACCTGCGCCCATTGCCACCACCCGGATTTTGGCACTTCGGATGGGCTGTCTTTGGGCATCGGAGAAGGCGGGCAGGGGTTGGGGCCGGACCGCACGCCGGGTATTGGGGCGGACATGATCCGCAAACGTATCCCGCGCAACTCGCCGGGGCTTTGGAACCTTGGGGCCAAGGACCTTCACACCCTTTTCCATGATGGCCGCCTGAGCCTTTCGGACGTCTACGGCAATGGCTTCAATTCCCCCGCACAGGAATGGCTGCCCGAAGGTCTGAACTCGCTGCTGGCGGCGCAGGCGCTGTTCCCGCTGACTTCGCAGTTCGAAATGGCCGGGAATGTGGCCGAAAATCAGGTGACCGGCGCGGTGCATGACCGGATCGACAAGGGCTGGCCGATCCTTGCCAAACGGGTGCGTACCGATCCGCGCTATGGTCCCGCCATCGTCAAGGCGTTCGATGACATCGACACGACCGAGGACATCACGATCACCCAGATTGCCAACGCTCTGGCCGCGTTCATGGCGTTGGAATGGCGCAGCACCGATAGCCCGTTCGACCAATATCTTGCCGGCGATCACACGGCCCTGACACCGCAACAGAAAGACGGCATGATGCTGTTCTTCGGAGAGGCAGGATGCGCAAACTGCCATACCGGCCCGTTGTTATCGGATCAAAAATTCCACGCGCTGGGCTTGCCGCCTTTTGGCCCCGGCAAGACCCGTCAGTGGGACCCTTATGCCCGCGATGTGGGCCGCATGGGCGAGAGCAACCGGCTTGAGGACGCCTATCGCTTTCGCACCCCGATGCTGCGCAATGTGACCGAGACGGCACCTTACGGCCACAACGGTGCCTTTCCCGACCTCGAAAGCATCATTCGCCACCACCTGAACCCATCCGAAAGCCTTGCCGGGTGGACGCCCGCTATGGCCGAGTTACCTGACGTTCCGTGGTTGGCAAAGGTGGATTTCATCGTTTGGCAGGATCGGTTCGAGATGGCCCGTCAGCGTTCCAAGATCGATATCGTGCCGCTGACCCTGACCGACGCCCAGATCGCGGACCTCGTGGCCTTCATGGGTGCGCTGACAGGCACAACCCTCGACACACCCCTCTTTGGTGTGCCCGAGGACTTCAAACCTTAGAAAAGTCCCGCTAGCGGCATTGGATATTCATCACAAATCCCATAATGCTCGGCCCAAAGCAGCCGCCGAGAGGTCCCATGCAGTATCACAACAAAACCTATGATCAGCTTCAGATTGGCGACACGGCCGAGCTGACACGGATTTGTACCGAGGATGATTTCTTTGCCTTCGCATCGAATTCGGGCAATCACAATCCCCTGCACCTGTCCACTGAGGACGGCGATGGCGACAGCGTGAACGAGGCGATCGCACCCGCGATGTTCGTCGGCGCGCTGATCTCGGCGGTGCTGGGGAACATCCTGCCCGGTGCGGGGACGCTTTATAGATCGCAGAGCTTTGATTTCTGTGATCGTGCCCATGCCGGCGAGGAGTTGATGGCGCGGGTTACGGTGATCGAAAAACGCGAGAATCGCGAAGTGTTGCTGGAAACCCAGGTGACCCGACCCGCCGATGATGCGCTGATCGTGTCCGGCACGGCGGTGGTGATCGCGCCGGAAAAAGAGCTGTCGTTCCACGAGATCGAGGTTCCCGGCCTTGTGGTACAGCGCCACCGGCATTTCGACGCGCTGCTCGCCCGCTCGCGGCCCCTGCCGCCTATCCCCACGGCAGTTGTTGCGCCGGAAGACCCCAACTCGTTGGGCGGGGCGCTGCTGGCGGCGCGCGAAACCATCATCCGTCCGATCCTGATCGGCGACCCGGACAAGATTGCCGCAACGGCGCAAGAGGCTGGTCTTTTGCTTGGGGATGCCGAGATCATTCCGGTTGAGGGCCATTTTGACGCTGCCAATAAAGCCGTCGATCTGGTTGTCGAAGGCCATGCCGAGGCGCTGATGAAAGGTCACCTGCACACCGATGACCTGCTGCGCGCAGCCCTGCGGCGGGATCGCGGCCTGAAGGTCGGGCGGCGCTTTACCCACGTGTTCGTCATGGATGTGCCGGGCCAGCCCCATCCGCTGCTGGTCACGGATGCAGCCATCAATATCGAGCCAAATCTGGAAACCAAGATCGACATCACCCAGAACGCCATCGATCTGGCGATCTCGATCGGGATTGGTGCGCCCAAGGTCGGTGTGCTGTCAGCGGTTGAAACGGTGAACCCGGCGATCCGCTCGTCTATCGACGCGGCACTGTTGTCGAAGATGGCCGAGCGCGGTCAGATCAAGGGCGGTTTGGTCGATGGCCCTCTGGCCATGGACAACGCTGTCAGTCTGGCGGCGGCGCGGACCAAGGGGATTGTCTCCGAAGTTGCGGGGCGGGCCGATATTCTGGTCGTACCCAATCTGGACGCTGGCAATATGCTGGCCAAACAGCTGACCTATATTGCCCATGCCGAAGGTGCCGGGGTGGTGCTGGGGGCGCGGGTGCCGATCATCCTGAACAGCCGGGCAGATGATGACAAGGCGCGGCTCGCCTCTTGCGCCGTGGCCGCGCTGCATGCGGCGCGCCTGTCTGGAAAGGTCTGATGGATCATATCGTTACGCTGAATGCCGGGTCTTCCTCGTTGAAATTCGGTCTGTTTGCCCTTGAGGGACCCGAGCCCAACCCGGTCTGCACCGGCATGGTCGACCGGATCGGCAGCATCGGGGCCTCGGTCAGCCTGCGCGGCGCGGATGGCGGCAAATTGTCCGATGAGATATCGGACACGATACAGGATCACGACAGCGCGCTGGATCGGGTTCTGGGCCTGCTGCAAGCCCGGTTCCCGGCGGCCCGGATTACCGCGGTCGGACACCGGATCGTACATGGCGGGCCGGATAACGACCGCCCTGTCGTCATCACTCGCGAGGTTCTGCGCAGCCTTGAAACGCTTGAACCCTTCGCACCGCTGCACCAGCCATACAATCTGGCGGGCGCGCGCGCCGCGATGGCCCGGTTCCCCGACGCCACGCAGATCGCCTGTTTCGACACCGCGTTTCACCGCCATCACCCGTGGGTCAATGATACATTCGCGCTGCCGACCGAGTATTACGACATGGGCGTCCGGCGTTATGGCTTTCACGGGCTCAGCTATGACTATATCGCGGGACATCTGGCCCAGACCATGCCCGAGGTCCATGCGGGGCGCGTCATCGTCGCCCATCTGGGCAACGGCGCGTCCATGTGTGCCATGCGCGGCGGCCAGTCGGTGGGCTCGACCATGGGCTTTTCGGCGCTGGACGGGCTGGCCATGGGCACGCGCTGCGGTCAGCTTGATCCGGGTGTGATGCTATATCTGATGGAGCAGAAAGGCATGGGGCCCGGGGAGATCTCGGACCTGCTCTATCGCAAGTCGGGCTTGTTGGGGCTGTCGGGACTGTCGAACGACATGCGGACGCTTGAACAGTCGGACACACCCGAGGCTCGCCGCGCCATCGAATACTTCACCTTCCGCGCCCGTCGCGAGTTGGGCGCGCTGGCGGCTGTGTTGGGGGGGCTGGATGCCATCGTGTTCACGGGCGGGATCGGAGAGAACTCGGCCCTGGTGCGCGCGCAAATCTGCGCCAATATGGGCTGGCTCGGGGTTGAATTGAACGCTCAGGCCAATGAAGGCAACGCGCGCGTGATCTCGACCGACGCGTCCGCTGCGCGTGTGATGGTCCTACCAACCAACGAAGAACTTGTGATTGCTCAGGCCGCGGCCGGACTGTCGGCCTGATTGCCATGTTTTGGCCTTATTTTGCTGGGTTTTTGACGAAAAATGCGTGCTTCTACGGGAAACCCCCAATTTTGCTCCTGGCAGCTGTGCGTTAACTATTGGTTAACCACCGGGCCGGTGTGCCCATACCACTCTCACAAATTTCCCCCGATGAGGGGCTGGCTCTTTACCCCCTTGGCCGGCCCCTCAACCCCTTTTACGGGTATCAGGATCGCGCCGTGTCCTGTAGGATCTGCTGCACCAGACCGGGCAGGTCCCGACTGTCACCATAGCTGAGTGTATGGTGCATCTGGTCCACCGGGGATTTGCGATAGCCTTCGGTGAATAACAGAAACGGCACCTGCGCCCGTTGTGCGGTTTCCGCATCCACCTCGCTGTCGCCGACAAAGATTCGCGGGCCTGCATTGGGCAGGGCATTAAAGCTTGCGTGCAGATGTGCGGGGTCGGGTTTGCGGGTGGTCAGGGTGTCTCCGCCAAAGACGGTGTCGAAATGCTGGGACAGGTCCAGCGCGTCCAGCACATGGCGCGCGGGCTCTTCGGGCTTGTTGGTGCACACGCCCAGGGCGCAGCCCATGGCGCGCAGTTGATCCAGCGCCTCGGGCACGCCGGGATAGGCGGTGGTCTGGTCGCAGGCGGCAGCGTTGTAATGGGCCAATGTGATCTGAGCCAGTTCCGTGTGGCGATCCGGGTCGATGCCGCAATGGTGCATCACTCGCTCGACCAGTCTGGGCAGGCCGTTGCCGACGAATTGCCGGATGGTGTCATGGGGCAGGGGTGGGACCTCTTGCCCCTGCAGCATCCGGTTCGCCGCATTTGCGATATCGGCAATGCTGTCCACCAAAGTTCCGTCCAGATCAAAGACAACAACTGCAACCATTCCCGAATCCACCTGTGTTTTATGTCGTCCAAGGCCTAAGCCGCAGCCGCGATCCGCGCAACAGGGTGGGGTCGAAAAACCGAGGGTTGACAAATCTTACTATTTTTATCAGATTAAAGCTCAGAAACAGTCAGCCAACCCGATTCCGGGTCAGCCAGATCAAGCGAACCACGAACAGATAAGGCCATGTGCCAAAAACGCTCTGGAGATGCCCCGATGAACGCGCAGACCCCCAACCCGACCCAAAGCTATGCTGTCTCGATGCTGCCCGCCCATAAGGCCGAAGAACTGACCGCAGGCGGAAACCTGGCCCATATCGAGCTGGGCGATCAGCTGTATACCCTGCGCATCACCCGCGCGGGTAAATTGATTCTGACGAAATGAGCGCGCCTGCATCGCGCGGCGGTGCCGCGGTCGGGCGTTTGTCCGACCTGACCCCGATTGAAGCGGGCGCGGTGATGTACCTGCGCCTCTGGGGCGATGGTGCCGGTGGCCGGGCCAACGCGGCCAGCGATTTCGATATCGCGTTGGGTGCTGATCACGGGCGCGCGGCGATGATGACGCTGGATCGCTTGTGTTCGCTCTGTGCTCATCACGGGCGGCGGCCACTGGTGCGGCACGGGCTTGGATGTGGCTGCTTGGGCGCGGATGAGAACTGCTTTGCCCAGATGATCGCCGCAGCCTCCGAGGGTGCGCGCGAGGATGCGATGATGATGGCCTCGCTGATCGTGCGGCCTGATTTCGCCCCCGCGCTGACATCACTGTCCGAAGAGCTTGGTCTGGCCCTGCGCCGCATGACCGCATCAGTCCCCTTGCCGACGACCGGGCACCAACCCCCACCTTCGGTGCTTCACTGATTGGCAGACACAAAACCCCGGCCATTTCGCCGGGGTTTTGTTTGTCTCAGCAGCAGCCGCAGCCCGCGTGATGATGATCGTGATCGCAGGCAGCTTCGGGCGCATAATCACCCACCTCGGACAACACATCGCGCAAGGCCCAGAGGATCATATCCACATCCTCAGCCTCAATCGTAAGCGGCGGGCGGATTTTCAGAATGTTGTCCTTCGGCCCCTCGCTACCGATCAGGATGCGATGATCCCGCATTCGGTTTTTGACATAGCTGCAAATCTCGGTGCCCTCGGAACCATCGGGATTGATCAGCTCGACCCCAAGAAACAGCCCGATGCCCCGCACATCTCCGACCTGAGGGAAATCGGCCTCGATCCGCCGCAACCCGTCCATCAGGCGCGCACCCATGAGCCGCGCATTGTCCTGCAGGCCTTCGTCATCGACGATATCCAGCACCTCTTTGCCAATGCGGCAGGACAGCGTTGATCCTCCGAAGGTCGAGAAAAATTCGATCCCGTTGTCGAAACTCTGCGCGATCTCTTTGGTGGTGACCAGCACGCCCAGAGGGTGCCCGTTGCCGATGGGCTTACCCATCACCACAATATCGGGCAGCGCGCCCTGATGTTCGAAGCCGAAATAATACTCACCCAAACGACCAAGCCCTGTCTGCACCTCATCGGCGATGCAAACACCGCCTGCGGCGCGTATTTTTTCATAAACCGCAGGCAGATAGCCTTTGGGCGGAATGATCTGTCCCCCGACCGAGGGGAAGGTCTCGGCGATGAACCCGGCAATCCCATGACCACGGTCCTGCAAAGCAGAAATCGCGGGATCCACAAAATCCGCGAATTTTGTGGCGCGGTCGGGATCGTCGCGTTTGAACGACCCGCGATAGTCGTCTGCGACCTCAACCAGCTCGACCCAATCCGCCTTGCCGATGCCGCCGGGCTTGTTGAACTTATAGGCCGAGATCGCCACCGCCGCGTTGGTATTGCCGTGATACCCGTGATCCGGCGTCACGATCCCCTTCGCCCCGGTATGCGCGCGGGCCAGACGCAACGCCAGTTCGTTGGCCTCGGTGCCGGAATTGACAAAGAAGCAGACCTCGAAATGATCAGGCAGTTTCGACAAAACCTTCTCGGCAAAGGCCGTCTGGGCGGGGTGCAGATAGCGGGTGTTCGAGTTCATCCGCTTCAGTTGATCCGCGGCAACCGCTTGGATGCGCGGATGCGCGTGGCCCACATGGGGCACGTTGTTATAGGCGTCCAGATAAGGGCGGCCCCATTCGTCGAACAGGTGGTGTTTCCACCCCCGCACCAGCATGACCGGATCATCGTAAGTCAGGCTGAGGTTGCCCCCAAAATGATCGCGCCGCCCCTGCAGGATCGCTTGTTTGTTCGTCGGCTGATACGCCACCTTGTAATCCGGCAGGTTCAGCAAGGCCGCGGGGTTCGGGCAGACGGCATTCCACAATTCCAACTCATCCGGATCGGCCACACCGGGCCAGTCGGCCTGCATGCCTTGCGTGGTCAGCGCCAGTTGGAAATGTACGTGCGGCGCCCAGCCACCATTCTGCGTCGGATCCCCCAGCCGCGCAAAAGCCGCCCCCTGCGCCACCGGATCACCGGGTTTCAGACGGTCGCAAACCTCAGGGTCAAGATGGCCGTAGAGCGTATAGAACGCATCACCCTCGGGCGTCTCATGATGCAGGATCACGACGCCACCATAGTCCAGATGCGCATCGCGGTTCTCAACCGCTTCGACCCGACCGCTGAGCGGTGCATGCAGCACTGTCCCGGCGGGAGCAAACACATCCACCGCCAGATGCACGGTCCGCCGGTCCGAGGCCTTCCACGGCCCCTTGCGAAACCCCGGCTCGGCATAGATCAGGCGGGGCTCGTTGTAATATCCCAGCCAGAGACCTTCCCCGAATTCCTCACCCACCCGTGCGGCCTCGTCCAGCGGCATGTGAAACGGGTTCTGGGGCCATGTCGAGTTTTCAACAGACAGCGAACCCATCGGCACCTCGCTCAGATCCTGCCCGAACATCTGGGTGAACTGCCCGCGATGGTTGTTCAAGTAGGCGTGGATACGTTCGGCCCCATCAACCACCGGCAGACCGCAGGCCGCGCGCAGCCGCGCCGCCATCAGATCGCCATTGACCGAGGCGTTCTCAAGAAACCGCCACGCGGGGGCCTGACTGATCGTCACATACGGATCATCCGGGTTCTCCGCCGCCATCAGGGTTGAGTTCACCACAGACACCGCCAACCGCATCCGCAGCAGCAGCCAGATCAGATCGACCTCCTCCGCGCGCAACCGGTTGGCCGCATGATACCCGCGCACCAGCGCCGCCAGCGCCCGTTCGGGTTTTGGATGATCCAGCACCACATAAGCCCCGGCAATCGCCAGATCACAAATCCGCGGCGCGGCACACATATCGCCCAGATCGATCAGACCCGAGACGCTGCGGCGGTCGCTCAGCTGACCCTCGACCAGAATGTTATAGTCGTTGACGTCATTGTGGATCGCCTGCCGGGGCAGATCATCCAACTGGCTGCGAACCGCATCAAAACCCGTCACAACATCCTGCAACAAGGCCCGCCGCGCGGGATCCGCAATCGCGCCCAACTGATCGGCAATCCAACCCGCCTGCATCAGGTCCCACTTGAATCCTTCACGGTGCAGGCCGGGATGCTCAAACCCCTCCAACGCCCGATCGGTCGCGCCCAGCACGCGGCCCAGTTTCAGGATCAGATCTTCGGTCTTGGGCAAGCTGCGGGCATAGCATTCTCCGGGCATCCGCTCCAGCAACCAGACCAGCCGCTCGGCGCCACCGTCATCCTCGATCACGGGCAACATCGTCCCCGAAAGGTCAGCAAAGACCTTCGGAAACGGCAGCCCGGGCGCGGCCGAGGCAATATGCTCCAGCGCCTTGATCTGCAAATCGACCAGCCCCGGCGCGCACCCCGCCCGCATCACCTTCAGCACATAGTCCTGCCCATTGGTCGCCCGCACCAGAAAGTTGAGGTCATACTCCCCATCCAACCGCGTCAACCGCGCCTCCAGCCCCCAATGCTGCCGCAGCTTCCCGGCCCAATACGCGTTCAAATCGCCCATGCGACACCCCATAGCTCTCCCCAAAGGGGATCTTCTTCATCTGGCCAAAAATATCCTCGGGGGGAATCGCGCCCACAGGCGCGATGGGGGGCAGACAGCCCCCCTTACGCTCACCCCAACGCGCGCAACCGTTTGATCAAAGAGGACGTATCCCAACGCCCGCCACCTAGCTTCTGCACGTCCTTATAGAACTGATCCACCAAAGCCGTCACCGGTAGAGAAGCCCCGGTTTCATCCGCCGTCGCCAGACAAATTCCCAAATCTTTCCGCATCCAGTCCACGGCAAACCCATGCTCGAAATGATCGTCCAGCATGGTCTCATAGCGGTTGGCCATCTGCCAGCTGCCCGCAGCGCCCTGACTGATCACCTCGACCACCGCGCGCCCGTCCAGCCCGGCTTGCTCGGCAAAATGCAGCGCCTCGCTGAGACCCTGAACCAGCCCGGCGATGGCGATCTGGTTGCACATCTTGGTCATCTGGCCTGCACCACTCTCGCCAATCCGGCGGCAGATTTTCGAATAGACCTGCATCACGGGCTCGGCCGTGTCATACGCCGCCTGATCCCCGCCGCACATGATCGACAGCACGCCGTTCTCAGCCCCAGCCTGACCACCCGATATCGGAGCATCGACGAAGGCAATGCCCTCCGCCCGGCCCGCTTCGCACAACTCGCGCGTCACTTTGGCCGAGACGGTGGTGTGATCCACAAAAACGGAACCCTTGGTCATGCCGTGAAAAGCACCATCTTCGCCGGTGCAAATCATGCGTAGATCATCATCATTTCCCACGCAGGCCATCACGAAATCCGCGCCCTCTGCCGCCGCGCGGGGCGTGGCCGCCATCGCGCCGCCATGCTCATTCACCCAGGCCTCGGCCTTGGTGCTGGTGCGGTTGTAAACCGTTACTTGATGTCCGGCGGCCTGCAGATGCCCCGCCATTGGATAGCCCATGACGCCAAGGCCAAGAAACGCGACTTTTGCCATTTTCCGAAATCCCCTCCGCTGACCGGCTGCGCAGAACGCGCCGGAGTGTTCAGCGAAGACAAAGCAAAGCTGAGCCCAAAGGGCAACCCCGTGTCACGCTTTGCTGCCGAGGTCTTTCAGTATCGGACAATCCGGACGATCATCCCCGGCGCAGGCGTCAACCAGATGACTCAGCGTATCTCGCATCCCCTTCAGGTCAGCGATTTTTGCATCGATCTGCGCCAGATGATCACGCGCCACGCGTTTCACATCCGCGCTGGCGCGGGATTCGTCTTCATAAAGCGCCATCAGAGTGCGGCAGTCCTCGATCGTGAACCCCAGCGCACGGGCGCGGCCCAGAAAGTTCAGCTTGTGAATGTCCTGATCACGAAAACGCCGATATCCGTTGTCATCGCGCAGCGGTTTGATCAGGTTGATATCCTCGTAATACCGGATGGTCTTGGCGGGCAGGCCGGTGCGGGTCGAGACATCGCCGATATTCATGCCGTCACCTCTTGTGGGGTTGTGTTGACTTGTGCCTCTGGCAGGCTGGCCCGTATGCGGCGCAAGCGTAGCGCGTTCGAGACGACAAAGACGCTGGACAGCGCCATCGCCCCGGCGGCCAGCGCAGGCGACAGAAGATGCCCGCCAAACGGATAGAGCACGCCCGCCGCAACCGGGATCAGCAGCGTGTTATAGCCAAACGCCCAGCCGAGGTTCTGTCGGATGTTGCGCATGGTCCGGCGACTGATCTCGACCGCATTGGCCACGCCGCGCAGATCACCGGACATCAGCACCACATCGGCGGTTTCAATCGCCACATCGGTGCCGGTGCCAATTGCGACCCCGATATCCGCCGAGGCCAGCGCCGGGGCGTCGTTGATCCCGTCGCCCACGAAAGCAAGCGTACCGAATTGCTGCTGCAGGGCCGAGATTGCGGCGACCTTGCCGTCGGGCAGTACCTCGGCTGTGACATGGTCGATGCCCAGACGATCAGCCAAAGCCTGCGCCGTCCGCGCGTTGTCGCCGGTGATCATCGCCAGCGTCACCCCCATGTCATGTAAGCGGGCCAGAGCCTCGGGCGTGCCGGGTTTGATCGGGTCAGACACCGTGAGCGCCACCGCAGCCCGACCGTCGACCGCGACATAGATCGGAGTCGCCCCTTCTGCGGCGCGCTTCTGCGCCTCGGGGCGCAGATCGCTCAGATCAATGCCGTTCTGTGCCATCAGCCGATCCGCGCCGACCAGCACGGCGCGCCCCTCAATCGTCGCGCGCAGGCCAAGACCTGTGAGCGACTCGAACATCTCAACCTCGGGCAAAACTTGGGGCCCTGCGCGGGTGATTGCGGTGGCAATCGGGTGTTCGGATTGGGCCTCGGCGGCGGCAGCAAGGCGCAACACCTCGGCGCGGTCAAAGCCGTTGGTGGTGATGACCTCGTCCAGTTCGGGTCGCCCAAGCGTCAGCGTCCCGGTCTTGTCCAGCGCGATGACTTTGGCCTGCTGCAACTGCTGCAGCGCATCGCCCTTGCGGAACAGGACGCCCAGTTCTGCCGCGCGGCCCGTGCCGACCATGATCGAGGTCGGCGTGGCCAGACCCATGGCGCAGGGGCAGGCGATGATCAGCACCGATACCCCGGCCACCAAAGCCAATGGCAACGCCGGGGCGGGGCCAAAGATCAGCCAGACGGCAACCGTCAACACGGCAGCGGCCATCACGGCGGGCACAAAATAGTAGGTGATCCGGTCGACAAGCCCCTGAATGGGCAGCTTCGCCCCCTGTGCCTGTTCGACCATGCCGATGACCTGCGCCAGCACCGTATCGGCACCCACATGGGTCGCCCGGATGCGCAGGGCCCCGGTGCCGTTCACTGTGCCGCCGACCACCGAGGCGCCGATGGCCTTGCCAACGGGCACCGGCTCACCCGTGATCATGCTTTCGTCGACATAAGAGCTGCCGTCCAGCACCTCGCCATCCACGGGCACGCGTTCTCCGGGGCGGATTTGTATGATGTCGCCGACCAGGATCTCGGCGATGGGACGGTCGATCAGCGCGCCATTGTCCTCGATCCGCGCGGTTTTGGGTTGCAGGCCCACCAGTTTGCGGATGGCCGCCCCGGTTCGGCCTTTGGCGCGGGCTTCCATCAGGCGGCCCAACAGGATCAGGACGACGATCACGGCGGCAGCCTCGAAATAGACATTGGCGGTGCCCTGCGGCAACAGCCCGGGCGCAAAGGTCGCAAGGACCGAATACAGATAAGCGGCCCCGGTTCCCAGCGCCACCAGCGCGTTCATATCCGGCGCACCGCGCAGCAGGGCGGGGATGCCTTTGGCGTAAAACACACGCCCGGGCCCGATCAGCAGGGCCGAGGTCAGTGCAAACTGGATCAGATGACTGGTTTGCGTTCCAATCGTCGCCATCACCCAATGATGAAAGGCCGGAATCATGTGCCCACCCATCTCAAGCAGGAAGACGGGCACGGCCAGCGCTGCCGCGATCAACGTCGCACGGCGCAGCTTGGCAAGGTCTTCGGCCTTGCGGTCCCGATTCTCGACTTCCGGGGCCGAGGGGCGCGCCGGGTACCCTGCTGCAGTCACGGCCCGGGCCAACTGCGCCGGATCGGTCGCGCCCTCGACATATGTCACCGTCGCGCTGCCGGTGGCGAGGTTCACCGCAGCCTCTGTTACTCCGGGCGCGGCGCACAAGGTCCGTTCGATCCGACCCACGCAGGAGGCGCAGCTTATCCCTTCGATCTGCAGAACGGCCTGACGGGTTGCCGCCGGATATCCCGCCGCATCCAGCGCGCTTAGGATGTCGGGCAGGGCCGCGTCATGGGTCACATCCGCCGTTCCGGTCGCGAAATTGACCGCAGCCTTGTTGATGCCGGGCAGTGCGCGCAGCGCCCCCTCGACCCGGCCCACGCAAGACGCGCAGCCCATGCCTGTAATTTTGATCTGAATGTGCTGTGGTTCGGCCATCCGAGTCGTCCGGCTGTGGATTTCACCCCTGACATAGGGGCTCCAGTCACTGGAAGGTCAAGGGAAAAGCCGCGCTTCTGCCGCCCCGCGTCGGTTTGGCGCGGGTCAGCTGGAGCCGGATTTCAACGCGGCCAGTTCCTGCTGCAGCCGCTCGTTTTCCGCCTGCAGCACTGCCAGTTCCTGCCCCAGCTTGTTCAGATGCGGGCGCAGCTCGGCCTCGGTGAAGCGCGGGGTGATGTGGCGGGGGCAGTTCCAGTCCAGCGCCTCGACATGCAGGATCGCCGCACGTTCAGCCTCGGCCTCGGCCCCGTCGGGGAACAGGTCGGCGGCGGCCTCGGCCCCTTCGGTGAACGCCATCCGCCCGAGTATCTTCAGGCGTCGGCTGTTCGCATAGTCCATCAGGATCAGCGCGACCCGGTCATTGCTGTCCAGATTCCCGCGCGAGATATACTGCCGGTTGCCCGAGAAATCCGCGTACCCGACGGTGCGTTCGTCCAGCACCCTGAGAAACCCTGCCGGCCCGCCACGAAACTGCACATAGGGCCAACCGGTTTCCGAGGTGGTGGCCTGATAGAACCCATCCCGCGCCTCGATGAATGCCTTTTCGGAGGGGCCGATCAAATGGCCCTGTTGCGGCCCGGATTCGATGAATTTCGCATAGGCCTCTGCCGATCCCATGCGGTCCTGATGGGCGCGAACTGCGGGCGTGAAGGTCAGTTCGGAAAAGGCGCGGGGCATTGGATATCCTTTCAGCAAAGAATCCCCGAGATACAAGCCGCTGTCGCCGTGCCTGTCACCTCACCCAACGCAGATGTGATCCTAAATCGGTCGGGACGTGGCGTAGCGCAACTTACAGACGCCACGTCACATGGATTGGCAGGGCGCGTTTGCGCAGCTAGCCTTGGGCAAACACCTGATCTGGAGAGCTTTTGATGTCGCTTTTTACCAGCACCGCCGCTTGGGTTACGGATGAACACCGGATGTTTGCCGATATGGCCGGTCGGTTCATGGATGATGCGCTGGTGCCGAATGCCGAAACCTGGATCGAGAACGGTGTCGTGGATCGAGCGTTCTGGCTGCAGGCCGGGCAGGCGGGTCTGATGGCGGGCTCGATTGCCGAGGAATATGGCGGCGTGGGCGGCGGCATGGGGTTCGATTCCGTGACGCTGTATGAACAGACCGCTCGGGGGGATGCCGGTTGGGGCTATGGAATCCAGTCCATTGTGACCCATTACATCGCCGCCTATGGCAGCGACGATCAGAAGGCGCGCTGGCTGCCCAAGCTTGCTTCAGGCGAGATGATCGGGGCGCTGGCCATGACCGAACCGGGCACCGGATCGGATGTGCAAGCGGTCAAGACGAGTGCCGAGAAGGACGGCAATTCCTATCGGCTGAACGGGTCCAAGATATTCATCACCAATGGCCAGACTGCCGATTTGGTGATCGTAGCAGCCAAGACCGACAGATCGCTGGGGGCCAAGGGGGTGTCGCTGATTGCGGTGGAAACCGAAGGGGCCGAAGGGTTCCGTCGTGGGCGCAACCTCAAAAAGCTGGGGATGAAGGGCAACGATACCGCCGAGCTGTTCTTCGAAGACGTCAAAGTACCGATGACCAACCTGCTGGGCCCGGAAGAGGGGCAGGGGTTCTATCAGTTGATGAAGCAATTGCCGTGGGAGCGGCTGACTATCGGCATCATGGCATTGGGCGCGATTGACTTCGCCATCGCCGAGACGGTGAAGTACGTGCAGGAACGCAAGGCCTTCGGGCAGCGGGTGATGGACTTTCAGAACACGCGGTTCAAGCTGGCCGAATGCAAGACCAAGGCTGAGGTCCTGCGCAGTTTCGTCAATGACTGCATCGGCAAGCTGGAGGCCGGTGAGCTGGATGCGGCGACAGCCTCGATGGTGAAGTACTGGGGGTCCGAGGTGCAAAACGAGATCATGCACGAATGCCTGCAGCTCTTTGGCGGTTATGGCTTCATGATGGAGTATCCGATCGCGCGGCTCTATGCGGATGCGCGGGTACAGATGATCTATGGCGGCACCAATGAGGTGATGAAAGAGCTCATCGCCCGTTCGCTGGACGTCTGAGGCAAAACGCTCCCGCCCGTCGTCGACATTCCTTGCGGAACGTCTCCTCCCGTTGGGCCGGGCAGGCGCGGGCGCAGCCCGCGCCTGCCCGGCCCCCTGCCGTCCGCAGGACGCAAGGCCGAAGGCCGCGCAGCCTTTTGCATACCACCGTTGCCGGGGCGGGTTCCGCCTGCCATGATCGCCGTAGATTAGTTCGGCAGAAAGGCTCCTCGCTCATGGCTGCGTCAAACAAGTCCCGCATATGCGCCCTGCTCAAGAGCATTGAAACCGGTGATCCGGGCCCTGTCTCGGTGGTGAACGAGGCGCGTTACATCCAGCATAACCCACAGACCCATGAAGGCAGCGAAGGCTTGGCGGCGCTGTTCAAGCGCCTGTCCGAGACCTCTCCCCGCGTGAACATTGTCCGCGCGTTCGAAGACGGGGCCTTTGTCTTTGCCCATACCGAGTATGATTTCTCGCGCCGCAATATCGGGTTCGAGGTGTTCCGGTTTGAGGATGGTCAGGCGGTGGAGCATTGGGACAATATTCAGCCACGCCAAGGCCCCAATGCCTCGGGCCACAGCATGGTTGATGGCGTGACGGACGTGGGCGATCTTGCCCTGACCGAGCAAAACCGGGCCTTCGTGCGGTCGTTTGTCGAAACGGCTCTGATCGCGGGTGATCTGGATCAGATCGCGGCCTGCATTAATGCGGAGACCTATGTCGAGCATAACCCGCGCCTGTCTGATGACATCAGCGCCCTGCGTGCTGAATTGTCCGATGCCAAAACGGTGAACTACCAGCGTCTGCATCGGGTGCTGGCCGAGGGGGACTTTGTCCTGACCGTCTGCGAAGGCGCGTTTCAGGGCAAGCACAGTGCATTCTATGATCTGTTCCGCGTCGCGGATGGCAAGATCGTCGAGCATTGGGACACGGTTGAGACCATCGCCCCGCGCGCGCAATGGAAAAACGACAACGGCAAATTCTGACCTATCCTGATGCCAGTTGGTCCTGAAGCCAATCTTTGAAGGATTTCAGCGGCTCGGGCATGGCGCGGTCGGTAGGCCAGACCAGATAATAGGCGCCCAGACTGACGGGCGGCCCCTGCCAGGCGGGGACCAGGCGCCCCGCCTTCAGATCATCGCGCACCAGATACGAGGGCAGCAAACCCACGCCCATCCCGTGGATGGTGGCCTGTATCATGGTCGAGAACTGATCGAACAGCATTCCGCGCAGGCCTGAGACCTGTGCGCCCTGCATCTCAAACCATCTTTCCCAAGCGTCGGGGCGCGATTCCAGATGCAGCAGCGGGGTGCTGCGCAGGGCATCCAGCGTTTCATGCGCGGCTTCTTTCAGCGCTGGGGCGCAAACCGGCAGAACGTCTTCCCGCATGATCGGCAGGTAGTGGACTCCGGCCCAATCTTTCTGACCGAAATGGATCGCTGCATCGAAGGGTTCCGTCGCGAAATCGAATGGTTTTAATCGGGTACCCAGATTGACCGTGACCTCGGGGTGGCGGCGCGCGAAATCCTGCAGCCTGGGGGCCAGCCAGTGCATCCCGAAGGCGGGCAGGATCGACAGATCAAGTGATCCGCCCGCCGGGTTCGCCTTGAGCTTCAGCGCCGCCTGCGCCAAATCCTGCACCGCAGACCTTGCGATTTGCACATAGTCCTTGGCCGCCGGTGTCAGGTGCAACCGCATCTGGCTGCGCTCGATCAGCTGTACGCCGAGCTGATCCTCCATGGTTTTCAGCTGGCGGCTGATTGCGCTTTGCGTCAAAGACAATTCCTCTGCCGCAGCTGAGGCGCTGCCGAGTCTGTCCACCGCCTCAAGCGCCAGCAGGGACGAGATCGAGGGCAAGAACCGGCGTGGCGCGATCATATGACAAATCCTCATACCTTTTACATGCAATAGCACTGGTTTTTTCCAGCGACCAGAGACATGAGTGCAAATGGCCTCTTTGCCCAAGCCTCTGGCGACCTTGAAATCCGTGACTGGGCACGTGACAAATCCGTCATTGGCCGATGACACAGACCAGACAAGGCAAGACCCATGGACCGTGCCCAGATCGTACATGAGAACTTCCTGACCCGCGTGGCGCGCCGCGACTTACCCGAAGGTGTGCCGCCGCGCCCGGGGTTGAGCGATACAGATGCCGTATCGCTGTTTCGCTCGCAGGTGCTGAGCCGGGCGCTGGACCGGACCAGCCGCGCCATGCAGAAGGAGGGGCAGGGATTCTACACGATTGGTTCCTCGGGGCACGAAGGCATGGCTGCCGTGGCGCACGCGCTGCGCCCGACGGATATCGCGTTTCTGCACTACCGCGATGCCGCCTTCCAGATCGCCCGCGCTGAACAGGTTCCCGGTCAGCAGATCGCCTGGGACATGCTGCTGAGTTTTGCCTGTTCGAAAGAGGACCCGACCTCGGGCGGGCGACACAAGGTTCTGGGCTCAAAGGCGCTGATGATCCCGCCGCAGACTTCGACCATCGCCAGCCATCTGCCCAAGGCCGTCGGTGCGGCCTATAGTCTGGGTGCGGCACGGCGGCACGATCCAGAGCATCGCGAATTGCCCGAAGACGGGATTGCGATGTGTTCCTTCGGCGATGCCTCGGCCAACCATTCCACCGCGCAGGGGGCGATCAATACGGCGGGCTGGACCAGCGTGCAATCGACGCCGCTGCCCCTGCTGTTTGTCTGCGAAGACAACGGAATCGGGATTTCGGTCAAGACGCCCAAAGGGTGGATACAGGGCTCGATGGAACATCGGCCGGGGATCAAGTACTTTCAGGCCAACGGTCTGGATATCTATGAGACGTTTGCCGTGGCGCAGCAGGCTGCCGATTACGTCCGCACGCGCCGCAAACCGGCCTTCCTGCACCTGAAAACCGTGCGCCTTTATGGCCATGCCGGGGCGGATGTGCCTACGACCTATCTTCCGAAATCCGAGGTCGAGGCGGATGAGGCCAATGATCCCCTGCTGCATTCGGTGCGCCTGCTGGATCAGGCGGGGGCTTTGGCTCCGGATCAGGCGCTGAAAATCTACGAAGAGACCTGTGCTCGTACCGACCGCGTTGCGGCTGAGGCTGCCTCGCGTCCTCATCTGGCCTCGGCGACAGAGGTTATGGCGAGCCTGATCCCGCCCAAACGCGCTTGCCGCTCGACCAACGGCCCCAGCGCCGAGGCGCGGGCCAAAGCCTTTGGCGGCGATATGCGCGCGATGGATGAGCCGCAGCCCATGAGCCGCCTGATCAACTGGGCGCTGACCGATCTGATGTTGGAACATGGCGAGATCGTCTGCATGGGCGAAGACGTGGGCCGCAAGGGCGGCGTCTATGGCGTGACGCAAAAGCTGCAGCAGCGCTTTGGTGCGGACCGGGTGATCGATACCTTGCTGGACGAACAGTCCATTCTGGGCCTTGCTATCGGCATGGGCCATAACGGGTTCATTCCGATCCCCGAGATCCAGTTCCTTGCCTATTTGCACAATGCCGAGGACCAGATCCGGGGCGAAGCCGCGACGTTGCCCTTCTTCTCGAACGGCCAGTTCTCCAACCCGATGGTGCTGCGGATCGCGGGGTTGGGATATCAAAAGGGCTTTGGCGGGCATTTCCACAACGACAATTCTCTGGCCGTTCTGCGGGATATTCCCGGGGTGATCATCGCCTGCCCGTCGACCGGGTCGGATGCAGCGCAGATGCTGCGCGAATGCGTGCGGCTGGCGCGTGAGGAGCAACGGGTGGTGGTGTTTCTGGAACCCATCGCGCTTTATCCGATGCGCGATCTGCACGCGCCTCAGGATGCGGGGTGGATGACGAAGTATCCCTCGCCGGATCAGCGCATCTCTTTGGGCGAGGTCGGGGTGCATGGGGACGGCACCGATCTGGCCATCGTGACCTATGGCAACGGGCATTACCTGTCACAAAAGGCGCTGCCCCAGTTGCATGCGGCGGGGCTGAAGACGCGGATCATCGACCTGCGTTGGCTGGCCCCTATGCCGGTCGAGGCTCTACGCGCGGCCACCAAAACATGCGCGCATGTTTTGATTGTAGACGAATGCCGCCGCACCGGCAGTCAGTCCGAGGCGTTGATGACTTTCTTCGACGAAGAAAGTCTCGCCACCCCGACCGCCCGCGTGGTGGCCGAGGATTGTTTCATCGCAACCGGCCCGGCCTATGCCGCGCCGTTGCCGTCGAAAGACGGCATCGTTGCCGCTGCGCTCGAACTGACTGGAGGCGCCTCATGACCCGTACCGCCGTTGTCATCTGCCCGGGCCGTGGCACCTATAACAAGCCCGAGTTGGGCTATCTGCACCGTCACCACGCCGACAAGATGCAGATGTTCCGCAGCTTCGATGCTCTCCGCGCGGAAGTCGGGCAAGAGACCGTCACTGCTCTGGACAGTGCGAGCCGCTATACTGTCAGCAAGTATTCGCGTGGCGATGTGGCCTCGCCCCTGATCTACGCGGCATCCCTGGCCGATGCGCAGGCGCTGGCCGATGATATCGAGGTGGTCGCCGTCACCGGGAACTCGATGGGCTGGTACATCGCATTGGCTGCCGGGGGCGCGCTGAGCCCCGAGAACGGTTTCCGGGTAGTGAACGCCATGGGAACGTTGATGCAGGAGCATCTGATCGGCGGGCAGTTGGTCTATCCCTTCACGGGCGACAACTGGGTCAGTGATCCTGCTCATAAGGCCGACCTGCTGGCCGAAGTGGACAGGATCAATCAGACCGAAGGCCACGCTCTGGCGCTGTCGATTGATCTGGGCGGGATGCTGGTTCTGGCGGGCAACGAGGACGGGCTCAAAGCTTTCGAGGCGTCTCAGCCAACAGTGCAGGACCGCTTTCCCATGCGACTGGCCAACCACGCTGCGTTTCACACTGCCCTGCAGGCACCGGTCGCGGCAGAGGGCCGGGCGCGGCTGGGGGCGGACCTCTTTGGCCAGCCCGAACTCCCCCTGATCGACGGTCGCGGCAAGATCTGGTGGCCGGGCGCGACAAACACGCAGGCTTTATGGGACTACACTCTGGGCCATCAAGTGACTGAACCTTACGATTTTACCCGCGCCATCCAGACCGCAGCCCGCGAGTTCGCGCCCGATCTGTTCATCGTCACCGGTCCCGGTGCAACGCTGGGCGGTGCGGTGGCGCAGTCTCTGGTCTTGTCGGACTGGCGCGGCATGAGTGACAAAGCCGCTTTTCAGGCGCGGCAGGAGGCGCAGCCGTTCCTCATCGCCATGGGCCGAGACGACCAGCGCGCGCTTGCAACCGCCTGATCGCTGGCCCTAATGGACTTTGACCCTGCAGAGAGCCTGACGTGAGCGACCACAATCAATCCCTTTGGCTGGATACCTGTCACGAGCAGGTCGACAGCCCTCCTCTGACCCGAGACGTAACCGTCGATCTAGCCGTCATCGGCGGCGGCTATACCGGTTGTTCCGCCGCTCTGACCGCAGCGCAGGCCGGGGCATCGGTTTGCCTGCTGGAAGCCGACGAGATCGGGCACGGGGGATCGGGCCGCAATGTCGGGCTGGTCAATGCGGGTCTTTGGCTGCCCCCGGCTGATATACGGGCACATCTGGGGAATGAGGTCGGAAACCGGCTGATCGACCTTTTGGCCGCCGCCCCGACCGAGGTGTTTGACCTGATCGACGCGCACGGGATCGCGTGCGAACCCTTGCGAAACGGCACACTGCACTGCGCGCATTCCGCCGCAGGGTTTAGTGACCTGCAGACCAGACACGCACAACTCAGTGCAGCGGGGGCTCCGGTTGAGTTGCTGTCGTCGGATCAGACCGCCGGGCGGACAGGCAGTGCGGCGTTTCATGGGGCTCTGTTCGACCCGCGCGCAGGCACAATCCAGCCGTTGGGCTATGTGCGCGGTCTGGCGCGCGCGGCGCAACAGGCCGGGGCGCGGATATGTGGGCACAGCCCGGTTCAGGCCATGCAACGCGACGGCGAGGATTGGGTTCTGACGACCCCGCAGGGCAAAGTGCGGGCCAGAGCGGTGCTCCAGGCGACCAATGCCTATCACCGGAAACTACCAGAAACGGCCCCCGCCTATGTGCCGGTCTATTACTTCCAATACGCAACCGCTCCGATAACCGAAAACCTGCGGGCTACCATCCTGCCGAAGGGTGAGGGCTGCTGGGACACCGGCCTGATCATGACTTCGTTCCGTATGGATCAGCAGGGTCGCTTCATTCTGGGCGCGATGGGGGATTTGGGCCACGTGGGTGCCGTGGCGCATACCGCGTGGATCAAACGCAAGCTGGCCGCGCTTTATCCTCAACTCGCCGATCAGCCCTTTGAGCATGGCTGGCATGGGCGCATCGCCATGACCTCGGACCATATCCCCAAAATCACAACGATTGGGCCGAACGCGCTGTCGGTCCACGGCTATTCCGGCCGTGGCATCGGGCCGGGCACAGTGTTTGGCCGCCTATGCGCGCAGAGCCTGTTGCAGGACGACCCTGCCCTGCTACCCCTTCCGGCGGTCGAGGGTTACAGCGAACGCTGGACCGGCCTGCGCCGCGCCTATTTCGAAACCGGCGCGACGCTGACGCATTTCGTCAAGGCACGGTTCTGAACCTCAGACCGACCGGGTGATGCCACCATCAACCCGAATGTTCTGCCCGGTGATATACCCGCCGCCGTCCGAGGCTAGCATTGCCACGACCGAGGCGATCTCATCATAGCTACGCCCATAGCGACCCATCGGGATGCGGGCGCGGAATTCCTCTTTCTCGGGCAGGCTGTCAATGAAGCCGGGCAGGACGTTGTTCATGCGGATGTTGTCAGCGGCGTATCTGTCCGAGAACAGCTTGGTGAACGCCGCCAGCCCCGCGCGGAACACGCCCGAGGTCGGAAACACCGGATCGGGCTCGAACGCGGCGAAGGTCGAGATGTTGATGATCGACCCGCCGCCCTGCGCCTGCATGATCGGCGTGACCAGCCGGGTGGGGCGCACGGCGTTCATGAAATAGACGTCCAAGCCGGTGTGCCAGTCCTCATCGGTCAACTCCAGCACCGGCGCACGCGGTCCGTGGCCCGCCGAGTTCACCAGCACATCGACTCTCCCCCAATGGGCCATTGCTGCATCGACCAGCTTTTGCAGGTCATCCGTGGACTGGTTCGACCCCGTGATGCCCACGCCGCCCAGTTCATGGGCAAGCGCCTCGCCCTTGCCGGACGAGGACAGTATGCCGACCTTGAACCCATCAGCGGCCAGTCTGCGCGCGCTGTCCGCCCCCATGCCGCTGCCGCCTGCGGTGATCAGTGCTACTTTTCCCATATCTGTGATTCCTTGTGTTGTCTGGCGCTAAGATGGGGTGACGCGGCCCGTTTGACCAATCAGTTCTGCTGCACTAATGGTATAGAAAATCTACAGCTATTGCGATGCCAGCACTCCCGCCACTCAACGCGCTACGCGCCTTTGAGGCCTCGGCCCGACATCTGAATTTCCGCCTCGCCGCCGAGGAGCTGGGCGTTACCCAAGGTGCTGTCGCCCAACAGGTACGTGGCCTTGAGGCACGGCTGGGCACAGCTTTGTTCGAGCGTTTGCCGCGCGGTTTGCGTTTGACCGAGGCTGGACGCAGGTTCCATGCGCCCCTGCGCCGAGCATTCCGACTGATTGAAGAGGCTGTCGATGATCTATCGGATCAGCGGCAGATCACCATCTCGGTCACGCCCAGTTTTGCCTCAAAATGGCTGGTGCCGCGTCTGAATGATTTTGTTACGCGCTATCCCGATATCTCGGTGCAGGTCGACGCGCGCGAGCGGTTGGCTGATTTCCAGTCGGACGGCGTCGATATCGCGGTGCGCCAAAGCCGGTCGCCGCTGGCGCAAGGGCTGGACTTCGTTCCGTTGTTTTCGACCGAGTTCGTTGTAGTTGGCGGCCCTGAGCTGGCCTCGCAAATCAAAGAGCCGAGCGACCTTATGCGGCACGTCCTGCTCAGCGACACTCATGGGCTATGGCCGCTGTTTCTGGACCGTGCCGGCGTCGAAGGGCGGCCGAGAATGATGAGCTTCAGTCAGACCAGCCTTGCAATTGACGCTGCCGTTTCGGGGCAGGGGTTCGCTCTGGCTCATGCGCCGCTGGTGTCATCGGAACTGGCTTCGGGGCGGTTGGTTCAACCTCTGTCCGAGGTACTGGTTGACGACCTGAGCTTTTACATCGTCACGCCGCAGAAGCCCCGTCAGCCCGAGCTGGTGAATCAGATGCGCGATTGGCTGCTGTCTCAGTCCTGAAGCGTGCTGGCGATGGTCTCGATCCGGTTCCGCAACCACCGATGGGCCGGATCGTTGGCCAGGCGTTGGTGCCAGACCATATAGATCGATACCGGCTCGCATTTGAACGGTAGCGGCGCGCAGTCCAGCGCGGCCAGCGGCCCGCGTTTCATCAACGCCGTGTCGGTTGAGATTAGGTCGCTGCCTTTCACAAAAGGAGGGATGGCGTTGAAATGGGGCAGGGTCACGACGGGCGGCCTGATCTGGCTTTGATCCACGCCGCGCATCACGGCGCGGGCATTGCGGCCGTCGGCAAAGCGCACCTCGACATGGTCGCTGTTGCAATAGGCCTGCCAATCCGCCGGTGGATTGCGCCGTGCTGCGTCGTAGAACACCATCAAGGGGCTGGTGACTAGCCGTTTCTGAAAGATATCCGGCCCGTCAGGCGGCAGCGGCGTCAACATCAACTGACACCGGTCGCTGCGCAGCAGGTCAGGGTCTGGTACGCCCGATGGGATGAACTCTAGCCCCAGGCGCACACCTTCGGCGCGGGTTGTGCGCAACAGATCGGGAAAGATCAACTCACGCGGCATGTCATTGGTGGCGATCTGAACATCGATCTGTTCTGATAGCGGATCAAAGGGCCGCCCTTGCGTCAGCGCCCGCATCCCGTCCAGAACCTGTTGCGCGGGTTCTTTCAACGACAACGCACGCTCGGTTGGGGTCAGGCCCTGACCGGATCGGACGAACAGCGGATCACCCAACACTTGCCGCAGCTTGGCCAGCGTGTGGCTGATCGCCGATTGCGTCACGCCCAGCCGGTCAGCGGCTTTTGAAACCGAGCTTTCCTCGAGGATCGTCAGGAACACGCGCAGGACCTTGCCGTCGAGATCGGTGAAATCAATATTGCTCATACCATCTATGATTATTCATGAATGGTTTTGGTGTCCATGCAGGTTTAGATGGTCGTTAGCAAGCAGGAGGGCGCGCGATGGGGATCCGCTTTTTCTCGGACAAGAACCGACCGGTTCATATGGGGCCATACCCGCTGGAGCGACTGGCGCGGCAGGATCAGATGCCCGATCTGGCGCAGGTCGTCCCGATGCGCGCGCTCAGCTTTCACCGGTCGGAACAGCCCGAGAGCATCGTTAATGCGATGGGCGAGTTTCAGGCGATGATGGATGCGATCCGGGACGGGTTTGTGAACCCGGTCGCTTCAGAGGTTCCTGTCGATCCGACCGAGCGGGCCAACCACCTGAAAGCGTTTGGTTATTTCAATGATGCGTCGATGATGGGCTGTGGACCTCTCCCGGTCGATGTGGTGCTGGCCGAGCCTCGGCGCAACCCCGATATCGACCGGCTGGCCCATGCGCTGAAAACGCGCCAGACCAAGACGCTGGCCTCGGGCATCGACGTGATCATGGCGGACCTGAAGGAAAGCATGGAGGCCGCGCCGCGGGCGATGGACAATCACCGCCATGCGATTGTGTTCCTCTATGAACATAACCGCGACCCTGATCCGAGCGAACCCGGAGCCGATTGGATCGGCCACGCTCAGGACCACCGTGCCTGTCTGCTGGCGACCGAGAATGCGGTGGTGATCGCCAACTATATCCGCCTGTTGGGCTTTGATGCGCGGGCGCATACAGCGATGTCCTCCGAGGTTGATCTGGGCAAGCTGGCAGTAGCGGCGGGGCTGGCCTCGGTTGAGGGGGGCGAAGTGATCACCCCGTGGCTGGGCAAGCGGTTCGGTCTGGCCGCCGTGACCACCGAGATGGAGATCGCCCATGATCGCCCCCTGTGCCCGATGGCCGACCAGCCGTGGATGCGCACCCAAGGCCCCGCATGGTGGCTGGGCGCGGGCTTTGCCAAGAACGCGTTGAACCGGGATCCTTTTGCCAAACGCCGCTATGTGGACGGGGCGCACCCGTTTGAAAATCTTAAGCGGGTCGAGAGCCCCACCACCTATATCGACGAGGAGAACGTCGCCCGCGTGCCCAAGCGTGCGGATATGTTCGCGCGGGCGCAGTTTGGTGACATGGGCAAGTCGCTTCAGGACGCGACCAAGGGCGGGCATTACGTGCGCAAATCCGCCCCCAGCTTTGCCCAACGCCGCGCGCTGGGCGCGTTTGTTCTGCTGCAAGATGGCGACAGCGCTGCGGTTGAACGTCCAACGGATGCAGAACGCAACGCCGCAAATATCAAGGCCGCGACCTATTTCCTTGGGGTCGATGCGGTGGGCCTCAGCCGGTGTCCCGAGTGGAGCTGGTATTCCCACGACGCCACCGGGGAAGAGATCGTCCCACCCCATGATCAGGCCATCAGCATGATCATCGATCAGGGCTATGAGACGATGGAAGGTGCCAGCGGCGACGACTGGATCAGCGTGGCGCAGTCGATGCGCGCCTATCTGCGGTTCTCGCTGCTGGGCGGCGTGATCGCGCAGCAGATCCGCAATCTCGGTTACAAGGCCAAGGCGCATACGGTGATGGATGGCGAGGTGCTGCAGCCTCCGCTGTTACTGCTGTCCGGCTTGGGCGAGGTCAGCCGGATCGGAGAGGTGATCCTGAACCCTTACCTTGGTCCCCGCCTGAAATCCGGCGTTGTGACCACCGACATGCCGATGGCGCATGACAAGCCCATTGATTTCGGCCTTCAGACCTTCTGCGAGTCCTGCAACAAATGCGCCCGCGAATGCCCCTCGGGGGCGATCACGGCCGGGCCGAAGCTGATGTTCAACGGCTATGAGATCTGGAAATCCGACAGCCAGAAATGCGCGACCTACCGGATCACCACGCCCGGAGGCGCCATGTGTGGGCGCTGCATGAAGACCTGCCCGTGGAATCTGGAAGGTATCTTCAAGGAGCGCCCCTTCCGCTGGGCCGCGATGAATATTCCCCAAGCCGCGCCGGCTTTGGCTAAGCTGGATGATGCCGTGGGCAATGGTGGGCTCAATGACGTCAAGAAATGGTGGTGGGATATCGAACTGGACCCCGATGGGGCCTACCGCCCTTCCAAACACGCACTCAACCGGCGCGATCTGCAGCGCGACCTTGATCTGAAATACGAGGATCAAACGCTGGCTGTCTATCCCGCCCCGCTTGCGCCGCACCCGTGGCCTTACCCGTTCCACATGGACCGCGAAGCCGGGATTGCGGCCTATGAGGCGATGGTCACAGCCGCAGACTACAAGGCCCGCAAGGCTGCGGGCGATTGGTCGGTCGTCCACCGCTATCAGGTCGCGGGCGACGCGCCGGTGATGCGGGTGGAACTGACCAAGGTCGACAAGATGACCGCGGATGTCACTAAATACGAATTCACCACTTTAGACGGCGCGCCGCTGCCCGAATGGACCGCTGGCGCGCATCTGGACGTGCTGGTGTCGCCTGAATTCCTGCGGCAATATTCGATGTCGGGCGATCCGTCCGACCGAAGCACCTATCAGATCGGGGTGCTGCGCGAGGATGAAGGGCGCGGCGGTTCGGCCCTGCTGCATCGTATCTTCAACGAAGGGCGCAAGGTCTTCATCTCGAAGCCGATCAACCATTTCGAACTGGATGAGACCGCCACCAAAACCTTCCTGATGGGCGGCGGCATCGGCATCACCCCGATGATCGCCTTTGCCCACCGACTGCACGCCTTGGGCAAACCGTTCCAACTACACTATTCCACCAGCACCCGCGCCGGAGCCGGGTATCTGGACGATCTGGCTGCGATGCCATGGGCCGAGCATGTGCACTATCACTTCTCCGATGAAGGCACCCGCGCCGATCTGGACGCGATTCTGTCGGGGTATCAGGACGGCTGGCACGTCTATACCTGCGGCCCGGACCGATTCATGGATGGCGTGATGCAAGCCGCCGAGGCGCAGGGTTTCCCCGAGGAGGCGCGGCATCTGGAATATTTCTCGGTCCCCGAACAGCCCGAATACGAAAACCACCCGTTCACCCTGCGGCTGGCGAAATCGGGGCGTGACCTGCCCGTGCCCGCCGACAAGGATGCCGCGCAGGTGCTGAACGAGGCCGGGATACACGTAGATGTGAAATGTTCCGACGGTATCTGCGGGGTCTGCAAATGCGGCGTGATTGCGGGCGAGATCGAACATCGCGACTTTGTCTTGTCGAACAAACAGCGCGAGGGCGCGATCATCCTGTGCCAAAGCCGCGCGGCGGAAAAGGACGGCGTGATCGAAATCGACCTGTGATCCGAGGTCTGAAGCCGACATTTCCAACCTGAAAAATACGTCGCGGCAGCCATGGACGCGGGCGGGTTGCTGCACTAACGTCCCCTCCAAATCCCAGTGATCCTGAAAAACAGGTGCGAGGTATACTCATGAATTATCACAGCCCTGCCAGTTTTGCCGAAGCCTCGGCGCTGGCCGCAGACGCAACGGGCATCACGCGGTTTCTGGCGGGTGGCACCGATGTTCTGGTGCAGCTGCGCTCGGACCTGGTGACGCCGGACACGCTGATCGACATCAAGAAGATCGACGGCGTCAGCGATATCACCCGCAACGCCGATGGCAGCTGGACGCTGGGTGTCGCCGTCACAGGTGCCGAGATGAGCGAACACCCGGAACTGGGCCGCGACTGGCCCGGCGTGGTCGAGGCGATGGACCTGATCGGATCGACCCAAGTGCAGGGGCGCGCGACGCTGACCGGCAACCTGTGCAATGGCTCTCCGGCAGCGGATTCGGTGCCTGCGATGGTCGCGGCAGGCGTGACCGTCGCCGTGACCGGCCCCGACGGGGATCGGAAGGTCGCGGTCGAAGATATCCCGACCGGCCCCGGCAAGACGTCCCTGGCCAAGGGCGAGGTGGTTTCGGCGGTACATATCCCTGCACGCGGCGACAATGCGGGTGACGCCTATCTGCGCTTCATCCCGCGCACCGAGATGGACATTGCCGTCGTCGGCGTCGGCGTGAACCTGCGGTTGGATGGCGATACCATCACCGAGGCACGCGTGTCGTTGGGCGCAGTGGCCCCGACCGTCCTGCTGGTCGAAGACTGTGCCAAAGCCATCATCGGCAGCACGTTCGATGACGCCGCACTGGATGCGCTGGCCGCCGCGGCCTCGGCTGCCTGCAACCCGATCGACGACAAGCGCGGCACCATCGCGTTCCGTACCGAAGTGGCCGGTGTTCTGGCCAAACGCGCCGCGAAAATCGCCTATGCCCGCGCGAAGGGAGAATAAGCCATGAGCAAGTTCCACGTATCCACCACAGTCAATGGTGACACGGTCGAATATCTGTGTGATCCGCGCGAAACCCTGCTGGACTGTCTTCGTGACAAGCTGAACCTGACCGGCGCGAAAGAGGGCTGCGGCACCGGCGATTGCGGTGCCTGCTCGGTCAGCGTCGATGGCCGTCTGGTGTGCTCGTGCCTGATGCTGGGCGTCGAGGCCGAGGGCAAGCAGATCGAAACGGTTGAAGGGATCGCAGACGGCGACGTCCTGCATCCGCTGCAGAAAAAGATGATCGAATATGCCGCCCTGCAATGCGGCATCTGCACGCCGGGCATTCTGGTGGCGGCCAAGTCGCTGCTGGAGAAGAACCCGAACCCGACCGAAGAGGAAACCCGGTATTGGCTGGCGGGCAACCTGTGCCGCTGCACCGGCTACGACAAGATCATTCGCGCCGTGATGGATACGGCGGCTGAAATGCGGGAGGCGTCATAATGGCTCTGGACGATCGCAAATCCGAATTCACCTTTGTCGGCACACGCCCCGACCGCCCCGACGGTCTGGACAAGGTCACAGGCCGCGCCAAATTCGGGGCCGATGCCTATGCGCCCGGAATGTTGCACGGTGCCATCCTGCGCTCGCCGCATGCCCATGCGCGGATCGTAAAGATCGATACGTCAAAAGCCGAGGCGCACAAGGACGTCAAAGCCGTCGTCACCCGCGCCGATTTCGCCGATGTGCCGTTCTTTCCCGGTCTGGATGGCGAATTCTGGAACGTTCTGGAAAACGTCATGGCGGGCGAAAAGGCTCTGTATGACGGTCACGCGATTGCCGCCGTGGCTGCAACTTCGGCGCTGGCTGCCCGCGACGCGCTGAAACTGATCAAGGTCGAATACGAAGTCCTGCCCCACGTCACCGACGTGGACAAGGCAATGGCCCCGGATGCGCCAGTGATCCGCGAGGGCGCGGCAGATTACTCCGTCCCCGAAGGGATGCACCCCAACGTCGTGCGCTATCACGAAAGCGGACACGGCGATGTCGAGGCCGGGTTCGCCGAGGCTGATCTGGTCATCGAAGACAGCTTTGCGACCGAGGCCACCCATCAGGGTTACATCGAACCCCACGCCTGTCTGGGCTCGTTGGGCGCGGACGGCAAGGGTGAGCTGTGGTGCACCACACAAGGCCACTGGATCGCGCAAAAAACCTGCGCGGCGCTGCTGGGCATTGAAACCTCGCAACTGCGGGTCACCGCATCCGAGATCGGCGGCGGGTTCGGCGGCAAGACTACCGTTTTCATCGAGCCGGTGGCGTTGGCGCTGAGCCGCAAGGCCAACCGTCCGGTGAAGATCGTGATGACCCGGTCCGAGGTGTTCCGGGCCACAGGGCCGACCTCATCCGCGTCGATGGACATCAAGATCGGCATGAAGAAGGATGGCACGATCACCGCCGCGCAGGGCATTTTCCGCCTGCAAGGCGGGGCTTTCCCGGGTGCCCCCGGCGACATGACTGCCATGTGCGCCTTTGCGCCCTATAACCTGACCAATGTGCGGCAGGTGGGCTATGACGTGCTGGCCAACCGCCCGAAACAAGCCGCCTATCGCGCACCCGGCGCGCCGATGGGGGCCTTCGCGGTCGAATCCGTGCTGGATGAGCTGTGCAATAAGCTGGGCCTCGACCCGGTGGATGTGCGCCTGAAAAACGCGGCGCATGAGGGAACCAAGGCCAGCTATGGGCCCACCTATGAACGCATCGGTCTGGTCGAAACGCTTGAGGCCGCCAAGGCGCATCCGCATTACGCGGCCCCGCTGAAACCGGGACAGGGGCGCGGGATTTCCTGCGGCTTCTGGTTTAATCATGGTGGCGAAACATCCGTATCGCTGGCCTTGTCAGAGGACGGCTCGGCGCAGGTCATGGTCGGCACGCCGGATATCGGCGGCTCGCGCGCGTCGATGGCGTTGATGGCGGCCGAAGTGTTGGGCATTCCCTATGAGAACATCCGCGTCACCGTCGCTGACACCGCAACGCTGGGCTACAACGACGTGAGCCACGGCAGCCGCGTGACCTATGCCTCGGGGCTGGCGACCATCAAGGCGGCCAAACACGCGGTTGAACGGCTGTGTGAACGTGCGGCCGCCAAATGGGGCATCCCGGTCGACGCGGTGAAATGGGAAAACGGCTGCGCGGTGCCTTCGGGCCCCAATGCAGGCGATTTCGACCCGCTGCCGCTGGCCGACATCACCGCCAATATGGGCCGTACCGGAGGCCCGATCTCGGGCCATTTCGAGGCAACACCCGAAGGCGCAGGCGTGTCCTTCGGCACCCATATCGTGGATGCCGAGGTTGACCCGGAAACCGGCAAAACCTCGATCACCCGCTACACGGTCATTCAGGACGCCGGCAAGGCGATCCACCCGACCTATGTCGAGGGTCAGTATCAGGGCGGTGCCGCGCAGGGCATCGGCTGGGCACTGAACGAGGAATATATCTATGGCGACGATGGTCGCCTGCAGAACTCGATCTTCCTCGATTATCGCATCCCGGTGGCCAGCGACCTGCCGATGATCGACACGGTGATCGTCGAGGTCCCCAACCCCGGCCACCCGTTCGGTGTGCGCGGCGTCGGTGAAACCGGTATCGTGCCCCCCTTGGCGGCCATCGCCAACGCGGTGTCCAACGCGGCGGGCGTGCGGATGAAGCAACTGCCGATGTCCCCACCGCGCATTCTGGCTGCGCTCAAGGACAATGGTTGAGGTCCACCTTTGGTCCGGCCTCCGGTCATTGACCGGGGGCTGCGAGGTGGTCGAGGTTCAGGCCAAAACCACCGGAGAGCTGCTGCATGCGCTGGTGCTGGCCTATCCGCGACTGCAGGCCCCGATAGACGCGGGCGTCTCGATTGCCATCAACGGCCGCGTCATCGCCAGCGGCCTGACCGAACCCATCCCCGAAGGTGCCGAGGTTTACCTGATGCAGCGCCTGCGCGGGGGGTGATCCTGCAGCTTAGTACCGTCCGCGGAATTTCGGCTTAAAGCGATAGTGATGACCGCGATGGGCTTTGTATTTCTTCGGATGCAGCCCGTGATGCGGTGCGTAATAGCCCGGATGTCGTTTGACCTTCTTCACCACCTTGGGCTTCTTGTAAGACCGGTATTTGTAGTGAAGCTTGAGCTTCTTTTTGAAGCTTTTGACTTGAACCACCGGCACATCGTCTGAAACCGTCGGCTGGTACACTGCAGCCTGCCCGGTATATGGGCCGCTGCCCGGTGCAGTGAACGCGCGGTCTGCGGATTCAAACGCAATCGCCGGTGCTGGGCCAAAGCCGCTTTGCGCCTGTGCGGAATGTCCGGCAAGGCCAGCGGCAACCAGCACCGCGATGGCGGAAAGATAGGTATTTCTAGGCCGTTTCATCGTACCTCCTGACTGCTGCCCGATAGGTGGGCTCGAGTGTCAGATGGGGATGCGGATGCGCCTTGCCCAATAAACCCTGCTCACGGCGGGGCGAGAACGTATCAGCATGGGCCCGGGCCTTCATGATGTCGTGCGGATTTCAGAGAACGTCAGCTCGCCCGATATGGAGTTGCCAGAAAGCGGCCAAATTGTGTAGAACATATAGTGAACAAATATTGGAATCACTTGTGCTGTGCGACACGAATTTCACCCTGGCGCACCGTCGGAAACGATGGTTTGCAGCGTCGAAAGGGCAGGAGGCGACACTGTCCGAAGTCTTCCCGGACGCGGCGACGGATGCGGGGGCGGTCGGGTTTGTGCTGACTGCTCTGCCCAAGGGGCCGGGGTCGGTCTTGTGGGTGCAGGACCGGTTGTCGCGCACCGAGGCAGGTCAGCCGTATCTGCCGGGGCTGGCAGGCCGGTCGGTGATCCGGGTCGATATAAACCGGCCCGCCGATGTGCTTTGGGCGCTGGAAGAGGGGCTGCGCTGCCGGGCGCTGAAGGCGGTGATCGGCGAAGTGTGGGGCGCGCCGCCAGTGCTGGATTTTACGGCAACCAAGCGGCTGGCCCTGCGGGCCGAGCGCCATGGCGTTCCGTGCTGGATGATGCGCCGGGCCGCGTCGCCGGATCTGAGTGCTGCGCGCAACCGCTGGCGGGTGATGTCGCTGCCCTCGCTGCCGCATCCGGACGACCCCAAATCCCCGGGCGCGCCGCGCTGGAAGGTCGAACTTTTCCGCTCGCGTCATCAGCGGCCCGGCACATGGGTTGCGACGTATGACCGGGCGGCGGATCGTGTCGATCTGTCTGCCCCGGTTCGCGATCGAACGATGGCAGATCACGATGGAGCGTACCGGCGCGGCGCCGCCGGATGATGTTCCCGTTGTTCTGGTGACCGAAGGCCCGCACGGCCCGGTGATCCATGCCGCCAATCGCGCCGCCTGTCTGGCCGGGGCCTCGGTGGGGGCACGGGTTGTGGATGTTCGCGCGGCCTGTCCCGATCTGCGGGTCGAATATGCGGATGTGGCAGGCGACAGCGCGGCGCTGGACCGTCTTATGTTTTGGGCACGGCGCTGGTGCCCGTGGACGGTGGTGGACGGGCCGGATGGTCTGATCCTCGAAACCACAGGCAGCGATCATCTTCTGGGGGGCGAAGCCGCGATGCTGGCCGAGATAGAGGCCCGCCTGTCCGGGCTGGGCCTCAGCGCGCAACTGGCCGTGGCCCCCACATGGGGCGCGGCCTGGGCGTTGGCCCGTTACGGGCCGGTGCGCGCGGTTTGCCGGGAGGATCAGCTTGCACCGATGCTGGCGCCTGTGCCGATTGACGGGTTACGACTGACTGCGGCGACCCTGCTGCTTTTGCGGCGCCTTGGTCTGAAAACCATCGGCGCGCTGGCTCAGGTGCCCCGCCTGTCACTGGCCCGGCGTTTTACCCGGGCTGAAATGCAGGCCAATCCGCTGATCCGGCTGGATCAGGCGATGGGCCATCTGGCAGAGCCCGTCGCCAGCCAGGACGCCGCCCCCCGGATCACATCGCAGGCCCGGCTGCCCGAACCGATACAGGACCCAACCGCCTATCTGCCGCAGCTTTGCAGCGCCTTATGCGGTCAGCTGGCCCATCACGGTCTGGGCTGCCGCCGTCTGACCCTGACCGTCTACCGGACCGATGGCGAGGTCAGCGAGGTTGGCGCTGCCACCTCGGCCCCCACGCGCGATGCCGATCATCTGCGCCGCCTGTTCGACGACCGGCTGGAACGGATCAACCCCGGTTTTGGCTTCGACCTGATCACGCTTGAGGCGCGTGTGGTCGAACCTATCGCGCTGAGTCAGCACAATCTGGATGGCTCAGACGCGCAGGATGTCGAACTGCCCCGGCTTGTGGACCGTCTGGTCGCTCGGTTCGGGGCTGCGGCTGTCAAGCGCCCTGTGCTGCAGGCCAGCCATATCCCGGAACGCGCCGAAGTCACGGTCCCGGCCCTGCACGCAACCGGGGCCGAGACCGTGTCGGCGCGCGCCGAACGCCCCGTCCGCCTGCTGCGCGTGCCCGAAGAGGTGCGGGTTCTCTATGCCGTGCCCGAAGGCCCACCCGTACAGTTCATCTGGCGCAGGAGGCCCCATAAGGTTGCCCGGTATGCGGGGCCGGAGCGGATCGCGCCGGAATGGTGGTGCGACCGCGCCGGCACAAGGCTGCGCGACTATTTCAGGGTCGAGGATCAGCACGGCGCGCGCCTGTGGCTTTACCGCGAAGGGCTGCATGAGGATGGGCGCGGTGGTGCGCCGCGCTGGTTCGTGCACGGGATGTTTGCCTGATGCCCGAGATGGATCATCAGCGCCCCCGGCGGACCCTGACACATGAGGGGTTCACTCCCAACCCGCGTGCGGATTTTGTCGAGCTGGGCCTGACCACCTGTTTTTCATTCCTGCGTGGGGCCTCGGATGCAGTGGATCTGGCGGCGACGGCCTGGGCGCAGGGGTATGATGCGATTGGGGTGGCGGACCTAAACACCATGGCCGGGGTTGTGCGCCTGTATGCCGAAGCGTCCAAGGCGCGAATGCGGCCCGTCATCGGTTGCCGCCTGCGCCTTGTCAGTGGCGAAGAATTTCTGGCCTATCCGCGCGACCGCGACGCTTATGGGCGGCTCTGCATGTTGCTGTCCAAGGGGAAAATGCAGGATGCAGAGGGGGCCTGGCAGCAGAAAGGGCTTTGCCATATCACGCTGGACGATCTGGCCGCCCATGCCGAGGGTGTGCAACTGATCGCCATACCCGGCGAGGATACGGGCCTGTTTGCAGCGGGCCTGCCGCGTCTGACTCGTGCTCTGCCCGGTTTGCGCCATATCGCGGCCAGCTATCTGTATCGCGGCGATGACCGGGCGCGGATCAACGCGCTGGACCGGCTGGCGCGGGCGCATGGACTGTCGATACTGGCGACCAATGATGTGCATTACCACGCGCCCGACCGGCGTCCGCTGCAGGATGTGATGACCTGTATCCTGCACAAGACGACCATCACGCAGGCGGGATTCCTGCTGCAGGCCAATGCCGAGCGGCACCTGAAATCTCCGGCCCAGATGGCGCAGCTGTTTGCCGACTGGCCCCATGCGATCCGCGCGGCGCGCGAGGTTGCGGATGCCTGCCGGTTCGACCTGCGGGAACTGTCTTACGAATACCCGCAGGAAACCATCCCGAAAGGCAAAACCCCGCAGGGGTATCTGGCCGAATTGACGTGGAAAGGCGCAGACCAGCGTTATCCCGCGGGGGTGCCGGACAAGGTCCGAGCGGCGCTGGAGAAAGAGCTTGCTTTGATTGGCAAGATGCAGATCGCCCAGTATTTTCTGACCATCTACGACATCATACAGTTTGCCCGGCATCAGACCCAGCCGCCCATTTTGTGCCAGGGCCGGGGGTCGGCGGCCAATTCGGCTGTGTGTTACGTGCTGGGCATTACCGCCGTGGACCCCGACAAAAACGATCTGCTGTTCGAACGCTTCATCTCTGAGGAACGGATTGAGCCGCCCGATATCGACGTCGATTTCGAACATGAGCGGCGCGAAGAGGTCATACAGCATGTCTATGAAAAATACGGCCGCGACCGGGCGGGGTTGTGCGCCACCGTGATCCATTATCGCCCGCGCATGGCCGTGCGCGAGGTGGGCAAGGTCATGGGGCTGTCCGAGGATGTGACCTCGGCACTTGCGAAAACCATCTGGGGCAGTTGGGGCCGTGAAGTGGGCGAGCGCGAGGCCCGCGAGGCCGGTATCGACCTGCGCGATCCGCTGATGGCGCGCACCATCAAGCTGGCGGACCAGATGATCGGGATGCCGCGCCATCTCAGCCAGCATGTGGGCGGGTTCATCCTGACCCAGACCCTGCTGACCCGGACCGTGCCCATCGGCAATGGCGCCATGGCCGATCGCAGCTTTATCGAATGGGACAAGGATGACATTGACGAGCTGCGCATTCTGAAGATCGATGTGCTGGCGCTGGGGATGCTGACCTGTATCCGCAAGGCCTTTGATCTGATCGCTGCGCATTATGGAAAACGGTTCGATCTGGCCACCGTGCCGCAAGAGGATCCGGCGGTCTATGACATGCTCTGCAAGGGCGACAGCCTTGGCACGTTTCAGGTGGAAAGCCGGGCACAGATGAACATGCTGCCCCGGCTGAAGCCACGGAAATTCTATGATCTTGTCATTCAGGTGGCCATCGTGCGCCCCGGTCCGATTCAGGGCGACATGGTGCATCCCTATCTGCGCCGCCGCAGCGGGGCCGAGCCGGTGGAGTATCCCAGCCCGGGGCCGGACCATGACCCGGATGAGCTGCGCAACATTCTGGGGCGCACCAATGGCGTGCCGATCTTTCAGGAACAGGCAATGAAGATCGCCATGGTTGCGGCCGAATTTTCCCCGCAAGAGGCCAATGATCTGCGCAAGGCCATGGCCACGTTCCGGTCCCGCGGCACGATCGGAGAGCTTGAGGACAAGATGGTCAGCCGCATGATCCGGCGTGGTTATGACCCCACGTTTGCCGCGCGATGTTTCAACCAGATCAAGGGGTTCGGAGATTATGGCTTTCCCGAAAGCCACGCGGCCAGCTTTGCCCTGCTGGTTTACATCTCAAGCTGGATCAAATGCCATTACCCGGATGTCTTCTGCGCTGCGTTGCTGAATTCTCAGCCCATGGGGTTTTATGCCCCCGCCCAGATCGTCCGCGACGCGCGCGAACATGGGGTCGAGGTGCGCGCGCCCGATGTGAACTACAGCAACTGGGACAATAGTCTGGAACCCAACGGTCCCGGAGCCTTTGCAGTGCGTCTTGGGTTTCGGCAGGTGGACGGGCTCTCGCACGAGGTGATGGGGCGGGTATTGCAGGCCCGTGACAACCCTTTTGAGGACATTGAAGATCTCAAGCGGCGGGCAAAGATCGATGCGGGCACGATGCGCAAGCTGGCGGCGGCGGACAGTTTCCGCTCGGTCGGGCGGGATCGCAGGCAGGCTTTGTGGGATACAAGGGCCTTGCGCGACGCGCCTGACCTGCCTCTTTTCGCGGATCGCCGCGATGAAGGCCCTGAACCTGTGTTCACGTTGCCGCAAATGCCGCGGTGCGAGCATGTGGTGGCCGATTATCAGACGCTGCGCCTGTCGCTCAAGGCGCATCCGATGTCCTTTCTGCGGGCTAGCATGACGCGGCAGGGCTATCGCCGCGCCGGTGATCTGCTGCAGATGCGCAACGGGCAGGCGGTTTCGCTGGCCGGGCTGGTCCTCGTCAGGCAACGCCCGGGCAGCGCCAAGGGCGTCTGTTTCATCACGTTGGAAGACGAAACCGGTATTGCCAATCTGGTGATCTGGTCCCGAGTGATGCAGACCTATCGCAAGGCGATCATGCAGGCGCGGCTGTTAGAGGTGCGAGGCATCGTACAGCGCGATGCGGATGTGATTCATGTGGTCGCCCATCATCTGCTGGATCGCAGCGATGCGTTAGAGCGCCTGTCAAACGACGTTCTGGACGTACCGCTGGCCCACAGCGATGAGGTTCGCAAACCCATGCCGCGACACACGCACAGACACCCGCGGGATGTACGGGTCATCCCCAAATCGCGAGATTTTCACTAAAGGGTGCAACTGGTGAACAGGGCAGGACAAATTGTCCACAAACAAGCGATTGACAGCGCCGCCGCAAGTGACGATGAACGACGCGAAATCTGCAAGCAAGACTCAACCGCCAGCCCTCATACATCCGCGTTTTCAATTGCTTAATCCGGTGGTGCCATAACCGACGGCACGGGCGGTTCTGGAAGGTCAAGATGATACAAGACGCAATCAACGACTGGAGCGATGGGGCAACGGGCTCCATCACCTATAATGGCGTAACCACGAATTATGAGATCTCGTCATCCGGCACCGCCGGCGCGGGTGGAAATCTTAGGCTGGACGATGGCGAGTCCGCCACCATCAGCTTTGATGACCCGCTGCCCGGTCTGATCATCCGGGTCGGGGACCTCGACGCCGCTTTCAGAGAAGAAGCGCAATTTGAGGTGAATGGCACGACGTTCAACCTTGAACAGGCGATTATAAATGGTGATGTGATCGTGACCCAGGGGAACGGAACGCCGCTTCCGAACAATGGGCTCGATGTGGTCAACGGCACCATATTGGATGGCACGCCCGGGGCTCAGAACGAAGGGTTTCGGATTCAGTTCAAAATACCGATTTCGGAAATCACGCTGAACTATCTGAGCGGCGGGAGCGGCTTGCTGGGCTTTGATGCGCTGGTGTGTTTTGCCGGCGGTGTTCAGATCGAAACGCGCGATGGCGCACGTGCCGTCGAGGATCTCGCCGTTGGTGACAGCGTGCGAACCCTCGATCATGGATACCAGAAGATCCGCTGGATCGGGCGGCGGCGGCTCGATGGGGTTGAGCTTGCGGTAAACCCCAAACTTCGGCCCATTTGCATCGACGCCGGGGCGCTGGGCCCGGGCCTGCCGTCCCGGGATCTGCGTGTCTCGCCACAGCACCGTATCCTTGCGCGTTCCAAAATCGCCCGACGCATGTTCGGTGTTGACGAGGTGCTTATCCCGGCCAAAAAACTACTGCCGCTGGAGGGGGTGCATATCGACACCCCGGCGGAAGGTATCGAGTACTATCACATCCTGTTCGACCGGCATGAGATCGTCTTTTCGAACGGATCTCCGACCGAAAGTCTGTTTACTGGACCCGAAGCGCTCAAGTCGTTGTCGCCCGCGGCGCTGGCCGAAATCCACGCCCTGTTCCCCGAAATCGCCCGGCCGGATTTCCACCCTCTGCCCGCGCGGGATGTGCCCGTCAAAGGCCGGCGCATGACCGCATTCGCGCAACGGCATCAGGCCAATCACAAACCGCTTTGTGCCACAGCAGTGCCGTCATCAGACCCTGCGGCTCACGCAGCGGCATAGTCCGGGATTTGGGGATTGGTGGTAGCGGAGGTCCGTTGTTGAGCTTCACCCCCATTGCTATATCTATCTGAAATTATTGCATAATTACAACATTTTGCTTTTTGGAAACGTGTTGTAGTCAATGGTATTTCAAGGCGGCTAGATATTGATTTGGAAGAATATTCCATCCCAAACATAAACACTTGTTCGGCTGCATGCCTGCGATAGTCTACTTTCATGAATTACGAGAACAGTCACTTTGAAAGTTCAGCGCCTTTCGAAAACGCTCTTCATTCGATTATCGAAGCCGAAACAAAGCTTCGAGAGGTTGAGGGTGGTGAAGAGATTAGAAGGTTGGTTTCAGGATCAAGAACGTTTACCCGCAAAAATCATGGTACCAAGCCTGAAGATCTCGTCATTAAGCTGTCTGACTACGTTTCCAAGGAAACTCGTTTCCTAGCAACGCAAGCTTTCTCCGACTTACGAAACGCTTTGGATTACGCATTCAATGACGCCTCAGTGCAGCTTGGTGGCGACTTGAGAAAGCAATATTCATTTCCCATAGCGCATAGTCCCGATGATTTGGAGAACGAGATTCGGAGGCGGTGTAGAGGCGTTGATGATCGGTTACTTGCTTTTGTTCGCTCCCTTGAGCCATTCAAATCTGGAATGAGTGAGTTGCTTTGGCTGATCACAAAGCTGTCCGGGAAGGGAAAGCACAAAGGACCACTGATCCTAAAACCCGTCGTCAAATGGATGTTCATTGAAGACGGAATTGATCTCTCGGGTGATCGCCCAATGCCGGTCATGAACATAGAACGTGAACTAACCCTTGCGTCCGGTAAGGTTGAGCAAGGTCAGGGTGTACACGTGGAGTTTGACCTCATCATCGATACGATAGAGCTTAACGTCGACTTCGACGGCGAAGCGTCTTTCTCCAGTTTCGTGGCGAAAACGAAAGACGTTGTCTTAAGCTTAAAATCTGAAACAGAGCGTTTGAACGACCTAGAGCAGCAGCTGTTTCAGGCGACGCAGTTATTTTGACTGAACCCAAAATCCTAAACGTAGTTCATTTCTTCTTCTTTGATGCCTGCAGGATGCGTTTTCGCGCACTTTGCCTCATGCTGTTCTTTGAAGCGCGACGCGCTGCATCTTTAGCCATCGCTTGAACTAATTTCAAACGAGTATCATTCAAGTCGATGACTTGGCTAGTTGGCTTGATCTCGTCAGATTTCGGAATTCGGTAAACGATTTTGATTTGCATCGTCCGAAAGTTCAGCAATGTGCGACGATTGTAAAAGCCGACAACGAGGTTTGCTATTGTGATTTGGGGGGTACGAAACGGAACCCGTAGTGGATTTCCCCAAATTATAATCGTTCAAAATCAATACCTTAAAAATACACGAGTCTGTGCGGCATGTGCGCAAAACCTCGTTTTATTCTTTAAAATCAATGGGTTAAATGAATTTTGGTAGCGGAGGAGGGACTTGAACCCCCGACACGCGGATTATGATTCCGCTGCTCTAACCAACTGAGCTACTCCGCCGTAAGTGAGAGGCGATGTAAGCGAGGGGCCGGGGAGGGTCAAGAGGGAAAAGCGCCCGGACCGGGATTCTTTGAAAGCCCGGTTCAGGGCGTGTCGGCCCGTGTTGGCGAGACCTTTGAAGCGTCGGCGATCTTGCGGATGAAGCTGCTGCAGGCGTCGGGCACCGTGATCAGGATCATGTGGCCGCGATCCTCCAGTGTCTCGACGCTCAGGCCGTATTGCGCCATGGGTGCGCCATGGAACTCCGCCGACAGGATCGGGTCCTGCGCGCCGAACAGAATGCCACCGGGGACGTGCAGATCATCATAGCGCTGACACTGGGGGCCGATACTGGCTTCAACTCCGATCACGTCCTGCGAGGCCGTGATGAAAGCTGACGGGCGCAGCCCCAGGGCACCGCCGGCACGATCCAGAAAATCTGACGGGGCAGGTTCGGGCGCGAAAACGTCCCTTAGAACCAGCGGGGCGGTCTTGCGGGCCATCGGCACCGCAATGGTGTGACCGATCAGGTTGCGCAGCCATTCGGTGCGGATCTCAAGCGGTTTGAAGACCGCAGGCGTTGCGGGCATCTGCTGTGTCAGCGGCGCCAGCAGCGCCAGCGCCCGGATTTGGTCGGGGTAATCAAGGGCCATCGCCAGCGCAACCGCACCGCCCAGCGAATGCCCGACCAGAATGGGATCGCGCACGCCCTTGGCCTCAAGAAACGCATGGATCATGCGCGCCTGCTCGGGCAGCGTCGCGCGCTGTGCCGAGTCGCGGGCGGAGTAGCCACAGCCGGGGCGGTCGACGGCCAGAACGTGATAATCGCTGGCGAGGTCCTCCATCAGCGCATAGGTGAAGTGCTGTAATTGCCCGGACAGGCCGTGGATCATGACGATCGTGGGCTTCGACGGGTCGCCTTTCTCGACATAGTGGATTGCGCCCCCTTCGACAGGGGTGATCTGGCCCAGTTGCGGCACCATTTCCATCCCCTGCCGGGTCAGCCGACGGGTCCAGAGGTTCATGCCCAGCAGGAAGGCGGCCAGAAGACCGGCAATCACCATCAGTGTCCACATCAGTTTTCTCCGCTTGTTTCGGTCACCGGATGGTACTGCTCCAGCCCGGATCGTGCCATGCGTTTTCTGAACTCGGACACGGTGCCGGGCCAGAGCGTCGTGTTGCGCCCATTGGCGTCCTGGTACCACGAGGTACAGCCGCCGGATTGCCAGATGCTGTCGGCATGGCGGTCCTGCATTTCCCGGGTGAACGCCGCCTGCCGGTCGGCGTCGGGTCCCACGATATCAACCCCGCGATCCCGCATCGCGCTCAGGACCCGGCCGATGTGTTCGACCTGCGCCTCGATCATCAAAACGACCGAGTTGTGGCCCAACCCGGTATGTGGGCCGAGCAGTATGAAGAAATTCGGAAACCCGGCAATGGCGGTGCCCAGATTGGCCTCCATCCCATCGGACCAAGCCTGCTGCAGGGTCAGGCCGTTTGCTCCGGTGATGTCCAGCGCGTCGCCCATGTCAGTGACGCGAAACCCGGTGCCCCAGATCAGAACATCGGCCTCGACCTCGGTGCCATCCGTCGCGATGATGCGGTTCTGTTCGATCCTGGCAACGCCATGAGGCACAACATCCACGGTGTCGCGTGCCAGCGCCGGATACCAGTCGTTCGAACTGAGGATGCGTTTGCAGCCGATGTCGTAGTCCGGAGTCAGTGCGGCCTTCAGTGCGGGATCGGTGATGGCCTGATCCAGCGCCTTGCGCCACATTTTCATGGCAAAATCAACCGCCCCGGGTTCGTGTCGGAAAACGCGGTGACGAAACTCGTACAGCATATAGATCAGCTGACGGCGAATGCGGGGCAGCAGCGGGACGCGCTGATAAAGCTGCCGCACCCATGGCGCGATCGGACCGTCAGGTCGGGGCAGCACGTAAGGTGCGCTGCGCTGAAAGATGGTGACGTGCCCGGCGGTCTTTGCGATCTCGGGCACGAACTGAACGGCCGAGGCTCCGGTTCCGATCACCGCGATCCGCTTACCGTTCAGCGGGGTGGTGTGATCCCATTGGGCGGAATGGAAACTGGGGCCGGGGAAACTCTCAGCCCCCGGAATGGCCGGGATGCGCGGCAGGTGCAGCGCGCCGATGGCCGAGATTAGGAACCGGGCCGACCAGCGCTCACCGTTGGTGGTGTCGACCTGCCAGCGGGCACCATCCCAGCGGGCGGATTTCAGCTTTTGGCCAAAGTGGCAGAGGTCATACAGCCCTTCTTCCCGGGCAATGCGCTGAAGATAAGACTGAATCTCGGCCCCGCCCGCATAGGCGCGGGTCCAGTGCGGGTTCAGATGGGTCGCCATTGAATAGAGGTGCGAGGGCACATCGCAGGCAACGCCCGGATAGGTGTTTTCGCGCCAGGTGCCGCCGATGTCATCGGCCTTTTCCAGTACCGCGATATGTTTGACACCCCGCTTTCGGGCCTCAAGCGCCATGGTCAGGCCGGAAAACCCGGCCCCGATGATCAGCATGTCGGTCTTGGTTGGCATATCAGTTCCATCCCTTTCCGCGGGCTGTCTGTCGACAGAACTCTATCATCATATGGGGTAGGGCCGGGTCCTGAACAGGCCGCCCTTGGGTCAACCGGTGGCGTTCAGCACGCTGACCGGGGGGCGGGGCAGGGCGTCAAGCAGGCCAAACACAGCCTCGCGGCAGGCAGGCCCGTCCCAATCTGCCGGGTAGAACCCTGCGGGCAGGTCCGGTTGCCTTAAGACGACACGCCGCCACCGATGCACCAGCAAAGTGCGCAGCGTGGCGCTTTGCAACGGCGTCGGCGACCAGCCGTCGGGGCGGGTCTTCAAAGCGCTCTGGGCCGCCCGGTGCAATGCCCGGCACGAAAGGCGCAGGTTCTGCGGGCAGAGACGGTCCTGCACCCATTTGGGTGCGTCCTGTGGTGAAATCTCAAGCGCCAGAATCCCGTCCGCCTGATCCGGCATCGGGCCCGGGCCCAGGGCAACGGTCCGCCCGATTGGCGAATAGTCGCGACTGAGCATCAGGTCTTCCAGCACGTGTGTGCCTGCGCCGTCCTCGGCGATCAGCAGGTGCCAATGTTCAACGGTAACAGGGCCGCGCGCGTAGATGCGTGGCGTGACGGCGGCGGATTGTGTGCGCCCAAACTCGGTCAGCACATGGCGCGAGACGCGGCCGATCCGGTCGCTTTCGATCCAGCCATCCTTGCGCAGGCGGTGCAGGGCGACACGGATCGCTTCGGGCTTGATCCCCATCGGTTCGATGATCCGGGTCAAGGCCCCGCCCGAGATCTGCGCGCCGGGTTCCTGTGCCATGTCGCCGAACAGCGAGACAATGATCGACCACACCCGCTGGTCCTGCGGGTCCGTCAGCTCGGCCACAGCCGTTTCGAACCACGAGCTCTGTTTGGTCATACGACCAGTTTAACCCATTAGGGTGAATAAGAAAAACAGGTATTCAGCGCGCGTTCATGGTCAGAAGTTCGTACTCCGCGACCGGTTCGTCATCCTGATTGGTCAGCGACACGTGCCAGCGCACCTCACCATATTCATCATTGCGCGGGGTCTTCTGTTTTACGGTCAGACGCACCTTGATGCTGTCTCCGGCAACCACGGGCTTCATGAAGCGCAGCCCGTCGAGGCCTGTGTTTGCCAGCACCGGCCCTTCGTTCGGTTCGACAAACATGCCCGCCGCAAAGCTGAGCAGCAGGTAGCCATGCGCCACGCGGCCCGGGAAGAACGGGTTCCGCGCGGCGGCGTCCTCGTCCATATGGGCATAGAATGTGTCGCCGGTGAAATGGGCGAAATGTTCGATATCGTCGAGCGTGATAGTCCGCGGATTGGTGTGCAGCGTCTCACCGATCTGCAGCTCGCCGAACTTGCGGGTGAAGGGGTGCGCAGGGCCTTTGATCTCGGGCGCTCCGGGCACCCATTTGGGGCCGATGCTGCTGAGCATTCGGGGTGAGCCCTGAATCGCGGTGCGCTGCATGTAGTGTTTTACGCCGCGCACGCCGCCCAGTTCCTCGCCCCCGCCCGCGCGGCCCGGCCCGCCATGCACCATATGCGGTAGAGGAGAGCCATGGCCGGTCGATTCCCCCATCGAGTCGCGGTCGTTGATGTAGATCCGCCCGTTATAGGCCGCTGAGCCCATCACTACCTCGCGGGCAACATCGGTGTCATGGGTGATCAGCGACGTCACCAGCGACCCCTGACCGCGATTGACCAACTCCACGGCATGATCCAGATCGCGATAGCCCATCAGGGTTGAGACGGGCCCGAACGCCTCGGTATCATGCACGCGCTGGGCGTTGTCAGGATCGGCACAGTGGAACAGCATCGGGGGCACGAAGGCTCCGGTTTCGGGGCCTTGCAGGTCGAAGGTATCGGGGTTGCCGAAGACGCGCTCGGCCTCCTGCCCGATCAGGGCGGCCTTTTCCAACACGTCGGCCTTTTGCCCGTTCGACACCAGCGCGCCCATGCGCGTGGTTTCGGCCCGAGGGTCGCCGATGGTGATCTTTGCCAGCTGGTCCGACAGCGCGGCGATCACCGCATCGACATGCGTCTCGGGCGCGATGATCCGGCGGATGGCGGTGCACTTCTGGCCCGCCTTGGTGGTCATCTCGCGGCTGACTTCCTTGACGAACAGGTTAAACTCGGGCGTTCCGGGTGCGGCATCCGGGCCAAGGATCGAGGCGTTCAGGCTGTCCTGCTCGGCCACGAACCGGACCGAGTTCTGCAGGATCGCAGGCGTCTGCCGCAGCTTGAGCGCGGTATTGGCCGAGCCGGTAAAGCTGACCACATCCTGACAGCCCAGATGGTCCAGCATGTCGCCCAACCCGCCGGACACCAGTTGCAGCGCGCCCGCAGGCAGGATGCCGCTGTCCAGCATGATCCGCACCGCCAGTTCAGTGACATAGCAGCTGTTGGTCGCGGGCTTCACGATGGCCGGGACGCCTGCCAGCAGGGTCGGGGCCAGTTTCTCCAACATCCCCCAGATCGGGAAGTTGAAGGCGTTGATGTGAACCGCCACACCCTGCAGGGGCATGCAGATGTGCTGGCCCAGAAACGTGCCGTTGCGCGACAGTTGCTCGGTGTCGCCGTCCAGATAGACCTGCGCATCCGGCATTTCGCGCCTGCCCTTGGAGGCGAAGACAAACATCGTGCCGATGCCGCCATCGATATCGATCAGGTGGTCTTTCTGCGTCGCGCCGGTCTCAAAACTCAGGTCATAGAGCGCCTGTTTGTGCGCTGAAAGCGCCTGCGCCAAAGCCTTCAACATTCGGGCGCGGTCGTGGAACGTCAGCCTGCGCAGGGCCGGGCCGCCAGTATTGCGGGCGTAGTCCAGCATCGCCTGCACGTCGAGCGCCGCGTTTCCGGCGCTGGCAAAAGGTGCGCCGGTGATGGCCGAGGCAATGGTGCGTGCGCCGTCTCCGGGTGCGAGCCATTGGCCTGCGGCAAAGCTGGAAATTTGATGCAGGGACATGGTGTTCTCCTGTTTTTAGCGGGGGCCTAGTGCCCCAACGCGCCCATTTGCTGCGGCAGGTACAGAACCACGATGGGCACCAGCACGATCAGCGCGAGGCGGAAGATATCGGCGACCCAGAACGGGGTGACGCCGCGAAAGATAGTGCCGGTCGAAACGTCTCCGACCACCCCTTTCAGGATGAAGACGTTCAGCCCAACGGGCGGCGTGATTAGCGAGATTTCCGTGACCACCACGACGACGATGCCGAACCAGATCGGGTCATAGCCCAGCGATGTGACCAGCGGGAAGAAGATCGGAACGGTCAGCAGCAGCATTGAGAGCGACTCGAACACACAGCCCAGAATGATGTAGATGCCCAGGATCATCAGGATCACCATAAAGGGCGCAACGTCATAGGCGGTGACCATGGCGATCAGGGCTTCGGGCAACCCGGCCAGATTGATGAAGTTCGAGAAAATCTGCGCTCCGATCAGCACCGCGAACAGGGCCGAAGCGGTAAAGCAGGTTTCTTTCAACACTTCGAAGGTCGAACCGACGGTCAGGCCGCCCCGGAACAGGGCGATCAGGAAAGCCCCGGCAGCGCCCATGCCTGCGGCCTCGGTGGGCGAGAAGGTCAGGTTCAGGGGTTCAAAATCGAAGGCTCCGTAAAGCCCGCCGATGACCAGAAAGAACAGCAGCAGCACCGCCCAGACCGAGCCCAGCGCGCGGATGCGTTCGGACCATGTGGCGCGTTCTCCGGCTGGGCCAGACTCGGGGTTGCGCCAGACGGTCCAGCGCACGGCGAAGAGGTAAAACAGAATGCCGAGGATGCCGGGGATGATTCCCGCCATGAACAGTTTGCCGATCGAGGTTTCGGTCAGCAGCCCGTAGATGACAAGGATGACCGAGGGCGGGATCAGGATGCCCAGCGTGCCGCCAGCCGCAATCGACGCGGTCGACAGTTCATCCGAATAGCCATAGCGCCGCATCTGTGGCATTGCGACCTTGGACATGGTGGCCGCCGTGGCCAGCGACGAGCCGCAAATGGCCGAGAATCCGCCGCAGGCCGCGACGGTTGCCATGGCGATGCCGCCACGCATATGGCCGAGAAAGGCGTTGGACACCGCATAAAGCTCGCGCGCCATGCCGCCCTTGTTCACAAACAGGCCCATTAGGATGAACAGCGGCACCACCGACAGGCCGTAATCCTGTGCCGTGTCGGTGATCTGGCGGCCCACCATGGACATGGCGGCCTTGAGGCCCCGCTCGGACAGGATCGACCCGCCGCGTTCATAGGCAAAGCCCAGCGTGCCGACGAGGCCCATGGCAAAGACGATGGGCAGGCGCATCAGCACCAGTATCAGGACAATCGCAAATCCGATCAGCGCAGCGGTCATTACAGGGGCTCCGACAGGGCATTGGGGGCGAAGGCTTTCAGCAGGCCGGTGGCGATCATCACCAGCGCGGTGATGGCGACCGACAGCGCGATAAACCAGCCGATCAGGTAGGTCGGGATCGACAGGTATTCAGTCACATCCCCATAATCCCGCGCGCGTTCGGCCAGAACCCAGACGCGTTGCACAGGCCAGAACAGCATGATGCCGCTGGCCACATAGATCACAACGTCGCGGGCGCGTGACAGGTGTAGGCGGTTGAAGAACCCGTCCGTCAGATCGACCGCGATATGCCCGTTTGTGGTCGAGACAATGGGCAGCACCGAAAACACCAGAACGGCCATCAGAATGCGCGTCAGCTCGGTCGCTGCCTCAATCGGAGCATTAAAGACCGAGCGCAGGATGACATCGCAAAAGGTCATCACCATCAGGATGAACAGGGCAATGCAGGCCACAATCACGGGAAGGGCGCTGGCACGGCGCACAAGCTGAATTATCGGGGTCATGGGAAACTCACGCAGGGTGGGGCAGGGCGGCGCATCTGGCCGCCCCGCAATCGGATCAGTTCGAGGACATTTCCGACTTAATCATGTCGTAGGCCGCCTGTGCGTCGACACCGGTCGCGTCAACCTCGGCGATGACCTTGCCGCGAATATCTTCGGCGATGCTCGAGAACTTTTCCAGATCTGCATCGGTGGCGGCGTTGATGGCGTTGCCTTCTGCGGCTTCCGTGGCTTCGCGACCGGTGGCATCGATCTCATCCCAGATCTTGCCGATTTCACGGCTCAGCGGTTCGCCGAACACGTTTTCGTCCAGTGCGGCCTGCAGGTCCGCCGGAAGATCGGCAAAGGTGTCTTCGTTCATGATGAAGGCGAAGGAACCACGATACAGACCGCCGGGCATTTCATAGACGTTCTGCGCCACTTCGGTCAGTTTGAAGCCTTTGCGCGATTCCAGAGGCATGACGACACCATCAGCGGCCTTCGAGGCCAAGGTTTCGTATACCTTCGGCGCGGGCACCTGAATGCCGGTCGCACCAAGCGCTGCGCCAACGTCACCACCGACACCGCCGGGGATGCGGACCTTGAGGCCCGAGACCTCATCAAGCGAAGTAACAGGCGTGCTGGAATGCAGCTGTGCCGGGCCGTGGGTGTGCAGGGCAATGACCTTCACGCCGCGATGCTCGTCAGCGGCTTTCAGATGGGCATCATAGGCGCGCCAATAGGCGACCGATGCTTCCTCGGCGGACCCTTCGTAGCCCGGCAGTTCGATCAGCTTAGTGGTGACGAAGCGACCCGGCTGATAGCCATGGAAGATGATCGAGGCATCTGCCGCGCCATCCATGATCAGGTCCATCTGCGCGGGCGGCGGTGCGATGCCCAGCTTCAGCTCGGCAGTGACTTTGCCGTCAGTTGCCTCTTCGACCATCTCGACGAATTTGGGCCACATCTTCGCGTTGATGCCATGGGTCGGCGGGGCCCAGCTGGAAATCGTCAGGGTGTAGTCGGCAGCAAAGGCGATGGTGCCAGACACCGCCAGCGTTGCAGAAGCCAAAAGGGTGGTGAGCTTGGTGAATTTCATGACCGGGTCTCCTCCTCAAAAGCGCAAGTCGTGAACGTGCTAATAGTGCGTTTTGTAACTATCAACGGGCCGCAGATGGTCCTGCCGATCCACCGAGTCACAAAAGCTTGGAGAATTTATTGACCAACCGTTCGGTTTATGCAAGAAGTTTGTTGTAACTTATGCAAAGCGAACCGGGTATGTCTGATACAATTCTTTCGCAAAATCATGGTCAATGGGTTGAAATCACTCTGAACCGCCCGGATCGCCTGAACAGTTTTACTGATGAGATGCACTATGCCCTGCGCGCCGCGCTTGAGGCCGCGCGGGACGGCGGGGCGCGTGCCGTGCTACTGACTGGCGCCGGGCGCGGTTTCTGTGCCGGGCAGGATCTGGGCGACCGGAATCCCGCGACGATGGAAGGCCCGCCCGATCTGGGATACACTGTACGCACCTTCTATGCGCCTCTGGTGCGGCTGATCCGGTCGCTTGAGTTTCCGGTTGTCTGCGCCGTCAATGGCGTTGCAGCGGGGGCTGGGGCGAATCTGGCGCTGGCCTGCGATGTGGTGCTGGCCGCTGAATCGGCGAAGTTCATTCAGTCGTTTTCCAAGGTCGGCCTGATCCCCGATACCGGCGGCAGTTGGCACCTGCCGCGCCTTCTGGGTGAAGCGCGCGCCAAAGGGCTGGCGCTGACCGGGCAGCCCTTGCACGCGCAACAGGCCGCCGATTGGGGGCTGATCTGGAAGGCGATCCCCGACGCCGATCTGATGACCGAGGCCCGCGCGATGTGCACGCAGTTCGCCAGCGGGCCGACGCTGGGCCTTGGGCTGACCAAGCAAACCATTCAGGCTGCCGCGACGGACACTCTGACCGATCATCTGGAACTTGAGGCCGACGCGATGAAGACCTGCGGCGAAAGCGCGGACTATGCCGAGGGCGTGACCGCGTTTCTGGAAAAGCGCGCGCCGGTATTTCGGGGGAACTAGGATGACGCCGAAGGAACGCGCTGAAAAGGCCGCCGCGGCCATGTGGGGGCGGGACAACGCCTCGAAATGGGCGGGGATGGAGTTGGGCGAGGTTGACGAGGGCCGCGCCACCCTGACGCTGACGGTACAGGACCACCATTGCAACGGGCATGGCATCTGCCATGGCGGCGTGACTTTCATGCTGGCCGACAGCGCCTTTGCCTTTGCCTGCAACAGCCGCAACCAGTCCACGGTGGCGCAGCACAATGTTATCAGCTTTGTCGCCCCTGCCCATGCGGGTGACCTCCTGACCGCTCGCGCGACGGAACAAAGCCTGACCGGGCGCAGTGGCATTTATGACGTGACCGTAACCAACCAAACCGACCAGAAGATCGCAGAGTTCCGGGGTTTTTCCCGCGCGGTCAAAGGCCCGGTGTTTGACGAGACCTGAAGACGAAGAGGGATGGCATGAAGGATCTGACACCGAACAAGGCGGATCTCGATCCGATTGAGATCGCGTCGATTGATGAGATTCGCAGCCTGCAACTGGACCGGCTGAAATGGTCGCTGCGCCATGCCTATGACAACGTACCGATGTACCGCCAGCGCTGCGAGCAGGCCGGTGTGCATCCCGACGATCTGCAATCGCTGAGCGATCTGGCGCGGTTCCCGTTTACCTACAAAAACGATCTGCGTGACCACTATCCCTTTGGACTGTTCGCCGTCTCGCGCGAGGACATCGTCCGTGTTCATGCCTCGTCGGGGACCACCGGCAAGCCGACGGTGGTGGGATATACCCAGGGCGATATCGACAACTGGGCCGATCTGGTGGCGCGATCCCTGCGCGCCAGCGGGCTGCGGCGCGGCGACATGGTGCACAACGCCTATGGCTATGGCCTGTTCACCGGCGGGTTGGGCGCGCATTACGGGATTGAACGTCTGGGGGCCACGGTCGTGCCCATGAGCGGTGGCCAGACCGCCAAACAGGTGGATCTGATTACCGATTTCAAGCCGGACGGGATCATGGTGACGCCGTCCTATATGCTCAACATTCTTGAACAGTATCATAAGGTTGGTCTCGATCCGCGCGAGTGCTCGCTGTCTGTCGGCGTATTCGGGGCCGAGCCGTGGACGGATTCGATGCGCTCCGAGGTCGAGCAGGCGTTCGACATGCACGCTGTCGACATCTACGGCCTGTCCGAGATCATGGGACCCGGCGTGGCGAATGAATGCGTCGAAACCAAAGACGGGCCGGTGATCTGGGAAGATCACTTCTATCCCGAAATCATCGACCCCGCGACGGGCGAGGTTTTGCCAGATGGCGAGATGGGGGAACTCGTGTTCACCACGCTTACCAAACAGGGCCTGCCGATGATCCGGTACCGCACCCGCGATCTGACACGGCTGCTGCCGGGCACGGCGCGGTCGATGCGGCGGATGGAGAAGATCACCGGACGCTCGGACGACATGATCATCCTGCGTGGCGTCAACGTGTTCCCCAGCCAGATCGAAGAACAGGTTCTGGCCACCGGCGGTCTTGCGCCCTATTACCAGATCGAACTGTTCCGCGCGGGACGTATGGACGCGATGCGCATTCACGTCGAGGCCGCGCCGGATGCTGCGGATGAACTCAGCAAGACTGCCGCCGCGCGGATGCTGTCGCGCCGGATCAAGGAAGTAGTCGGCATTTCCACCGAGATAGATGTCGGCGAACCCGGCGAGGTCGAGCGCAGCCAGGGTAAGGCTCGCCGTGTGATCGACAACCGGGACGCATGACCCACAAACGGAGAGCAACGCTTTGGCCCGCACGATAGCAAAAGACCATGATCACAAGCGCGCCCGCATCCTGAAATCGGCTGCTCGCGTCTTTGCGCGCGAAGGGTTCGACCGGGCCTCGATGTCGCAACTGGCCAGCGAGTGCGGGATCTCGAAGGCCAATATCTATCACTACTACGACAGCAAGGACGCGATCCTGTTCGACATGCTCGACACCTATCTGCGGCAGTTGCGCGATGCGATCTGCGGGCTGGACATGCAGGGGCTCGGCGCAGCGGACCGGCTGCGGGTGACGGTGCGAGAAATCCTGCTGGCCTATCAGGGTGTGGATGATGAGCATCGGGTGCAAACCGGCGGCATATCGGCGCTGCCCGCCGATCAGCAAAAGCTGCTGCGCGGGTATCAGCGGGACATGGTCGTGTTCCTCAGCGATATCATCGCCGAAATCGCACCCGAGGTGTTTCAGAACGACGCCGCCAAGCTGCGCGCGGCCACGATGTCGGTGTTCGGGATGCTGAACTGGTACTATATGTGGAACCCAGGCGCCGATGCCCAAGCACGCAAGGATTATGCCGCGCTGGTCAGCAATCTGACGCTGACCGGGGTGCGGGGGCTCTGACCGCGCTTTCGCAGAGTTGATTTGGCATTTTGCCGCCCGCCGGGGTTTACTGACGCCGGAGGATCATCATGCAAACCCCGGAACGTTTCGAGAAATTCTATTTCGCCAAGGTCGGCATGGGTGAAGCCTGTGGCTGCGCCGAGCGGGTCATTGACGTGTACGAGTTCAACCGTCAGGGCGGCGCGCCCGGCAAGCGCGGCGTGCCTGCGATTAAACGCAGGCGCAGAACGCTGCGGTCTCTGGCGTTGAAGTTTGGGCTGATCAGCCGTCCGCGTTGACGGTCAGGGCGTCTTCAACCCCAGCGTCTCTATAACCTTTGCGGCCTCTGCCATCCACCGCGCCTTGAGCTCCGCCCCGGTCATGCGGCGCAAACCCATCTTGCGCAAACGCTCGGTCTTGTCCGCATCCGCCGCGCCAAAGCTGGCGGCCACCCGCGGCCACCAGTAGTCGACCGAGGCCTGCATCTGCGGCCCCATGCCCTGTTCAGCCAGCTTTTCGGCCCCTTCCAGCGCCAGTGCGCCATGGTGCGCCTCGATAGGAGCAATGGTGCGGAAGGCCTCGGCCAGCGGCTGGTACGAGACCATCGACAGTTCGGCCAGTTGCTCGGCCACGGCGCGGCTCATCAACAGGTTCATCACCACAGCGTCGACCCAGCCGTCGATCGGATAGTTGAACACCGCAAGGCGCATGTCATGTTCGGACCGCGAGGCACCAATATCGGCGTCACGGCTCAGGCGGGCGGTCCAGGGGTGGTGGGTGGCATAGCGTTCGGTGTCGGCCCCGAACTCTCCCATGACCTTCAGAACGCGGTCGGCATTGTCGGTCTTTTCCAGCACGATCCGGGCAGCGGCGATACGTTCCTTGATGCCCGGGCCCAGATTGATCGCGTCGGCAAACCCGGCGGCCCCGGCCAGTTCGCTGTCAACGAAGGTCGCCATCAGCTTCAGCACCTCGGCGCGATAGCGCGGGGGCACGTTGGCCGGGTTGGTCAGAACGCCGCCTGCGGCCAGATACTCTTCGATTGTCATCGTATCGGTCATGTTCGGGCCCCTCTTACTGGTCGTAATCCACGACAACGCGGTCGGTCAGAGGATAGGCCTGACAGCTCAGGACATATCCCTTTTCAACCTCGTAGTCCTCAAGCGCATGGTTGGCGACCATCTCGACCTCGCCCTCGATCACGCGGCAGCGGCAGGTCGAGCAGACCCCGGCCTTGCAGGCAAACGGCGCGTCCATGGCGTTGTCCAGCGCCGCATCCAGAATGGTCTGGTCCTTGGGCATGGTCAGGGTCTGGGTCGCGCCGTCCAGTGTCACCGAGGCACTGGTCTGGTTGCCCTGCGTTGCGGTCTGGGTCGTCACTTTTAGTGCAGCACGCCCGGGCTGGGCGCTGGCGAATAGCTCGAACCGGATCTGGCTGTCGTCCAGCCCATGCCCCCGCAGCGCCGCCGCGATGCCCAGCATCATCGGCTCGGGGCCGCAAATGAACGCGGTGTCGACGGTTTCAACGTCGATCCAGTGCTCGAACAGCGCGGCGCATTTTTCCTGCGTGACCAGTCCGGTGAACAGGTCGATTTCCTGCGCGTCGGCCTCAAGCACATGGATCACGGTGAGGCGGCCCATATGCAGGTTCTTGAGGTCCTCAAGCTCTTCACGGAACATGATCGTGTTGACGCCCTTGTTGGCGTAAACCAGCGTGAAGCGTGACCCCGGCTCGCGCGCCAGCGTGGTTCTGAGGATCGACAGCACCGGCGTGATACCCGATCCGCCGGCAAAGCCCAGATAGTGCTTTTCGGCTTCGGACTCGAGCGGGGTGAAGAAACCGCCCATCGGCGGCATCGCCTGCACCACGTCGCCGACTTTGAGGTCGGTATTCGCCCAGGTCGAGAATGCACCGCCCTCGACCCGCTTGATGCCCACCTGCAGCACGCCGTCATCCTTGCCCGCGCAGATCGAATAGGACCGCCGCAACTCCTCTCCGTCGAAATCGCGCCGGAAGGTCAGGTATTGACCTTGGGTGAAATCGAACGCGTCCGCTGCGCCGTTGACCGGTTTCAGCGTGACGACCACCGCGTCGCGGATGGTTTTGTGAATGTCGGTGACTTCCAGATCGTGAAAGCGTGCCATCCGGTGCTCCTGTGTCAGATACACTTGAAATAGTCGAAAGGTTCCAGGCAGTCGGTGCAGCGCCAATGCGCCTTACACGGGGTCGAGCCGAACTGGCTGACCTTTTCCACCGCCGTGCTGCCGCAGCGCGGGCAGCGCTCGGGGCCGCCTGCGGGCTGGGGCGGGGCGATGCCGAATTCCTCAAGTTTCGCACGGCCCTTGGTGCTGAGCCAATCGGTCGTCCAGGCGGGCGAGATGCTGGTTTCGATCCGCAGCTTGTCGATCCCGTGGTCGCGCAGGGCGGTCTCGATATCTATGCTGATGACGGATGTGGCCGGGCAGCCGGAATAGGTTGGGGTGACCGTGACGTTCAGCGTGTCGTTTTCCCAACGAACATCGCGCACGATGCCCAGATCGACGACCGAGATCACCGGGATCTCGGGGTCGGGGACGGCGTCCAGCCACTCCCAGATCTGGTCTATGCGCGCAGGTGTCATCTTGTGCGTCCCTTACCGCTAAGGCGGGCGGAATTTTGAAAAAATTCCGGATTGATTTCTTCAAAAGAAATCAATCCGGCGTCACCATTCAGCGCCGGGATAGGCGCGTTGCAGCCATTGCATCTGTGTCAAAAGGTGGCCCAGATGTTCGGTATGCATCCGCCCGTCGCGCCCACCCTTGTGTGCAAAGCGGCTGTCGGGAACGGTCAGCGTCGCCTCGGCCAGAACCCGCCCGACCAGCGCGTCATATTCAGCGCGCAGATCAGCCGGATTGGGCGCGATGCCCGCCTTGACCATCTCGGCGTCGACCGCGTCGCTGGCGAACATCTCGCCCACATAGGGCCACAGATAATCCAGCGCCTCCTGCATCCGGGCATGGCTTTCTTCGGTCCCGTCACCAAGTCCGACGACCGTATCGCCCGAGCGTTCGAGGTGATAGGCGACCTCTTTGCTGGCCTTGGCGGCGATGGCCGCAACACGTTCGTCGGAAGAGGTCATCAACCGCCCCAGCATGATCGAATGCCACGCATCGAACAGGAACTGTCGCATCAGGGTGCGGCCGAAATCGCCGTTGGGGACTTCGACCAGCAGCACATTGCGGAAATCCCACGCGTCGCGCAGAAAGGCCAGATCATCGGCGCTTTTGCCGCCGTCGATCTCGCCCGCCAGGCCTAGCCACATCTGGGTTTGCCCAATCAGGTCCAGCGCGGTGTTGGCCAGCGCAATATCTTCCTCCAGCACCGGCGCATGACCGCACCATTCGCTGACGCGGTGGCCCAGGATCAGGGTGTTGTCCCCCATCCGCAGCAGGAATTGGTGAAATGCCTCGTCCCGGGTCATCACATCGCCCCCACTTCTTCGGGGATGTCGAAGAACGTCGGGTGGCGGTAGACCTTGCTTTCGCTGGGCTCATATAGTGGCCCTTTGTCACCGGGCGAGGAGGCTGCGATGTTGTTCGCTTCGACCACCCAGATCGAGACGCCCTCGTTGCGGCGGGTATAGACGTCGCGGGCGTTCTTGATCGCCATTTCCGCGTCAGGTGCGTGCAGCGAGCCGACATGGCGGTGGCTCATGCCATGTTGGCCGCGGATGAAGACTTCCCACAGGGGCCATTCGGTGTTCATGCTGGTTCCTCCTTCGGGTTATTCTGCGGCCATATCGGCGGCGCGTTTCTTGCGGGCATGGGCCAGCAGCCCGTCGCGGACCCACTGGCCATCGTCCCAGGCCTTGTTACGCGCGGCCAGACGGTCGACGTTGCAGGGGCCGTTGCCCTTGATGACGTCGAAGAACTCGGCCCAGTCCGGCTCGGTGAAATCGTAATGCCCGCGCTCTTCGTTCCATTTCAGGTCGGGGTCGGGGATGGTCAGGCCCAGATACTCGGCCTGCGGCACGGTCTGATCGACAAATTTCTGGCGCAGCTCGTCATTGGTGTTGATCTTGATCTTCCAAGCCATCGACTGTGCCGAATGCACGCTGTCCTTGTCCGACGGCCCGAACATCATCAGCGACGGGTACCACAGCCGGTTCATCGCATCCTGCGCCATCCGGCGTTGCTCGGGCGTGCCTTCGGCCATCTTGCGGATGGCGTCATAGCCCTGCCGCTGGTGGAACGATTCCTCTTTGCAGATGCGGATCATGGCCCGCGAGTAGGGCCCGAAAGACGTCCGCTGCAGTGGAACCTGATTCATGATCGCGGCGCCATCGACCAGCCAGCCCACCGCACCAATATCGGCCCAGTTCAGCGTCGGATAGTTGAAGATCGAGGAATACTTCATGCGACCATCCAGCAGCATCTCGGTGATCTCGTCCCGGCTGACGCCCAGTGTTTCGGCCGCGCAATACAGATACAGCCCATGCCCGGCCTCGTCCTGCACCTTGGCCAGCAGGATCGCCTTGCGCTGCAGGGTGGGCGCGCGGGTGATCCAGTTGCCCTCGGGCAGTTGGCCGACGATCTCGGAATGGGCATGCTGGCCGATCTGGCGGATCAGCGTCGCGCGGTAATCGTCGGGCATCCAGTCCTTGGGCTCGATCTTGATTCCTGCGTCGATCTTGTCCTGAAAGGCGCGTTCCTGTTCGGACATCTCATCGCGGGTTTTCACACCGGTTCCGGCGGTCTTGATCATCTGAGCATACATGCGAGGTCTCCTCCCTTACACGCGTTCAAGAATTAGTGCGGCCCCCTGACCGACACCAACGCACATGGTACACAGCGCATAGCGCCCGCCCGTGCGGCGCAACTGATAGGCGGCGGTCATCACCAGCCGCGCGCCCGACATGCCCAGCGGATGGCCGATGGCAATGGCTCCGCCATTCGGGTTCACATGCGGCGCATCATCGGCAACACCCAGCTCGCGCAGCGTGGCCAGCCCTTGCGAGGCGAAGGCCTCGTTCAATTCTATCACATCCATCTGGTCGATGGTCAGGCCCGCGCGGGCCAGCACCTTGCGGCTGGCGGGCACCGGGCCGATGCCCATCACGCGCGGCTCGACCCCCGCGACCGACATGCCGACCACGCGGGCAATTGGTGTCAGGCCGTTTTGCGCAGCCGCCGCCTCATTCGCCATCAGGATCGCCGCCGCGCCGTCATTTACGCCCGAGGCATTCCCCGCAGTGACCGTCTTGTCCGGTCCGTTGATCGCTTTCAACCCGGCCAGCTTGTCGGCGGTTGTGCCCGGGCGGGGGTGTTCGTCCTGATCGACGATGACCGGGTCGCCCTTGCGCTGGGAGATTGTGACCGGGGTGATCTCCTCCTGAAACACCCCGGCCTGGTGCGCCGCGGCCCAGCGGGCCTGGCTGCGTGCGGCAAAAACATCCTGATCCGCGCGGTTGATGCCGTAATCTTCCGCTACGTTATCTGCCGTTTCGGGCATGGAGTCGATCCCAAACTCCTGCTGCATCTTTCGGTTTACAAACCGCCAGCCGATGGTGGTGTCGTAGACCGCGTTCGACCGGGAAAAGGCGCCGGTCGACTTGGGCATCACAAACGGCGCGCGGGACATGCTTTCAACGCCGCCCGCAAGTGCCATGTCATAGTCGCCCGCCCTGATTGCGCGTGCCGCCATACCAACCGCATCCATACCACTGGCGCAGAGCCTGTTGATCGTCGTGCCCGGCACATCAACCGGCAACCCGGCCAGCAGGGCGGCCATCCGCGCCACGTTGCGGTTGCTTTCACCCGCCTGGTTCGCGTCGCCATAGATCACATCGTCAATTGCGGCCCAGTTCACCTGCGGATTGCGCGCCATCAGCGCGGCCAGCGGGATTGCAGCCAGATCATCGGTGCGCACCTGGCTCAGGCTGCCTCCGTAGCGCCCGATGGGGGTGCGCTGGGCGTCGCAGATGAATGCGTCCATGGGTCGTGAACTCCCAACTTAGCGTCACGGATTAAGTGACCGATGGGTCGGTTAATACGCTTTGGATTGATTCGCGGCAAGGGAAATGTAACGCAAAGCTACAGTTGAGAGAATTTCGGTAACATATTATGTGAGCGCAAAGAAAAGCCCGCGACGGGCGCGGGCTGCATCTGTTGGTCTGACTTTCGGGTTTAGATCGCGTCTGCCATGACCAGACGAATGATATCCTCGCGCCGCAAACCGCGTACGGCAAGTTCGGCATCGGTCAGAGACCACAGGGCCGAGATCTTGCGGACCTTCGCGCGAGCCGAGCCGATCTGGGCCACGGCCTGGCAGATGCCTTTGGCGATATCGGCTACCGCCGCAAATACCGCCTGCAGAGAGGATTGTTGTGCCGTTGAATGTCGCATAAATCAGGGCCCGTCTGAGCTGTTGAACGCGGCTGCTCTTTACGCCCGGGGGCTGGCCCCGGCTAGCGTGCCCGCTGCATAGCAGCTGTGCAGCATTTGCATCGCTGGCGCAGGTTCATTGAAAAGAAACAAAAAAACCGGGCAGGGTCGACTCCCGCCCGGATGCTGCGTCAAAATGTCGGCGGTCGGGTTCAGACCATCGCAAAGATGCGCGCCGGTCCGCCCGAGCCACCGCGATGGGCCGGCGCACCGACGATCAGCGTGGCGCCGCTGGCCGGGACCTTGTCCAGATTGGCGAGGTTCTCGATACCGTAGCGGTTGGTGGGCAACCAGGCGTAGTGGGTGGCGAAATCCGCCGACGGCCCATGATCCAGCGACAGTGAATCCACGGCCAGCGCGACGGCTTGGGTTTCGTCCATCAGCATCTGTGCGGCTTCGACGTGGAACCCGGGGAAGTGCATTTTTCCTTCATCATCCGCATTGCGGAACCCGGCGGTGGCCGTTTTCGCGCCCCAGCCTGAATGCATCGCCACGCAGGCCCCATCGGGTATCGGCCCGTTCGAGGCGATCCAAGCCTTCAGGTCATCCGGCGTGACCTGCGCATCAGCGTCTTCCGCCGCGCGGGCGGCGATATCGACAACGCAGAGCGGGCAGACCAGATTCGACACCGGGATTTCATCGACCGACTGACCATCCGCCGAGAAGTGCAGGGGCGCGTCGATATGGGTTCCGGTATGTTCGTTCACAGCCAGATTGAACAGGTTAAAGCCGTTGTCTTTGAAGTTGAACGACTGGTTGGCCTCAATCCCGGGCTGTCCGAAATAGGTGGGGAAATCGGCGTCATAGATATGGGTCATATCGACGACCTCACCATGCCCGGCCGCCATGGCGGGCGGGGTGCTGGCGGTTCCCAATGCGGCTCCGGCGGCGACCGCAGCCCCGGCCTTGAAGAACGACCGCCGCGATAGCATCCGGTCCTTTACGGCGTTCATTACGCATATATCGCACATTCGAATTACTCCCTGTCTTCTGTGTTTCTGGCAGTGCGGCTTTGCCCGGGCTTTGCCGCCCGGTCCACTTGGCTCAATTTCAGCACCCTATCGTGCGCGCCCGACAGCGGCGCTCACATATCCGTTAACACGATTGCCGAAAAACCGAACGCATGGTCGGAAATAGGGTTGAATACGGGCGCGGACCGGGCCAGTCTCACCCGCATATGTCAATCGGGGAGAGAGGCAGCCGGATGTCCCAGGTGATCAGCTATGAAAAAATCGGTGATATTGCCGTGCTCGCGGCGCAGAACCCGCCGGTCAACGCGCTGGGGATCGCGGTCCGGCAGGGGTTGCTGGACGGGATCGAACGGGCCGAGACCGAAGGCGCGCAGGCCGTTCTGATCTATGGCGAAGGCCGGACCTATTTCGCTGGGGCTGATATTCGCGAGTTCGGCAAGACCCCTCAACACCCCTTGCTGCCAGCGCTGTGTGACCGGATCGAGGCTTCGCCGCTGCTGGTGGTCTCGGCCCTGCACGGTACCGCGCTGGGCGGTGGGCTTGAGGTGGCGCTGGCCTGCCACTACCGCATTGCGGTGCCCTCGGCCAAAGTGGGGCTGCCCGAGGTCAATCTGGGGATCATCCCCGGCGCCGGAGGCACGCAGCGCCTGCCGCGCGTGACCGGGGTGGCGCCGGCGCTGGACATCATCACGACGGGCCGTCACGTGACCGCGCCCGAGGCGCATCAACTGGGCATTCTGGACAAGGTGCAGGACGGCGACCCGCGCGAGGTCGGGTTGGCCTATGTGCGTGAGCTGCTGGCGGGCGGAGCCACGCGTCGCCCGGTCTGTGATATGCCCGCACCCGCGCCGATGGATTTCGATGCCACCTATGAGGCCGTGCTGAGGAAGGGCCGGGGCCAGCTTTCCCCGGCCATGGCAGTACGCGCGGTTCAGGCCGCATGCGAAGCCGACAGCTTCTCCGCCGGTCAGGCGCGCGAACGTGAGCTGTTCATGGAGCTTATGGCCTCGGACCAGCGCAAGGGGCTGATCCACGCGTTTTTCTCGGAACGGGCGGTTGGAAAACTGCCTGAATTGCAGGGGATCGAGCCGCGCCCGGCACATCAGATCGCCGTGATCGGTGGCGGCACGATGGGTGCGGGCATCGCCACCGCCGCGCTGCTGGCGGGGCTTCCGGTGGTGATGCTCGAGATGTCGTCTGACGCGGCCCACGCGGCCAAAGGGCGGATCGCAGGTAACCTCAGCGGCGCGGTGAAGCGCGGCAAGCTGAGCCAAGCCGATCACGATGATATCCTTGAAAACAAGCTAACACTTGCGGTTGACTACAGCGCGCTCGGAACTGCCGATTTGGTGGTCGAGGCGGTGTTCGAGGATATGGACATTAAGAAACAGGTATTCTCACGGTTGGACGAGGTCTGCAAACCCGGCGCGGTACTGGCCACGAACACGTCTTATCTGGATATCGACGAGATCGCGCGGGCGACCGGGCGACCCGACGACGTGATCGGGCTGCACTTTTTCTCTCCCGCGCACGTGATGAAGCTGCTCGAGGTTGTCGTGGCTGACAAGACCGCGCCCGAAGTTGTGGCGACGGGGTTCGCGCTGGGCAAGCGACTGGGCAAAGTGTCCGTGCGCGCGGGCGTCTGCGACGGGTTTATCGGCAACCGTATCCTCAGCGCTTATCGCGCCTGCGCCGACCACATGGTTCTGGACGGGGCCAGCCCCTATCAGATCGACGCGGCGCTGACCGGGTTCGGCTTTGCGATGGGGCCGTTTGCGGTCTCGGATCTGGCGGGGCTGGATATCGGCTGGGCCACGCGCAAGCGCAAGCGGGCGGCGGGGCAGGACCCGCGCGTGCGCGACAGCTCTTATGCCGACAAGCTGTGCGAGGCGGGGCATTTCGGTCAGAAGACCGGCAAAGGGTATTACGTCTACGAGCCCGGCAAGCGCGGCGGTGTGCCGAACCCCGAAGTGATGCCTTTGATCGAGGCCGATCGCGCGACGCAGGGCATCACACCCCGGGCGTTCAAGGATAAAGAGATCGTGCGCCGCTATATGACGGCGATGGTCAACGAGGCCGCCCGGGTAGTTGGCGAGGGCATCGCCCGCCGTCCGCTGGATGTGGATGTGGTGCTGCTCTATGGCTACGGCTTTCCGCGCTATTGGGGTGGGCCGCTGAAATGGGCTGACATCCGGGGGCTGCCCGAGGTGCTGGCGGATATCCGGGCTTGGTCCGCCGAGGATGCCTATTTCTGGCAACCCGCGCCGCTGCTCGAGCAACTGGTGGCCGAGGGTCGTACGTTCGACGATCTGAACAAACAGGTCTGAGACGGGGATACTCCCGCGCCCGCGCGACATTGGCTGCGCCAATACCGCTTGCGGCCTTGGGCCCGGCATCGCGCAAGGCGCGATGCCGGGCCCAACAGGAGGAGGTGTTCCGTCAGGAACATCGACGACTGGCGGGAGGGTCCCCGTTTATGTTCGCGCACCTTCAGCTGCCGCCCGCACGGCGCCGATGTTCTCGCCATAGACCTCGGGATTGGACACCGATCCGCCCTTGAATACCGCAGACCCGGCAACCAGAACGTCGGCCCCTGCGGCCACCACCAACGGTGCGGTCTGCGGGTCGACGCCCCCGTCGATTTCGATATGCACCGGGCGGTCTCCGATCATCTGACGCAGGCGACGGATCTTGGCGGTCATGTCGATGAATTTCTGCCCGCCAAAGCCGGGGTTGACGGTCATCACGCAGACCAGATCGGTCAGATCCAGCAGATGCTCGACCGCCTCAGCCGGAGTGCCCGGGTTCAGCGCCACACCTGCCTTCATCCCGGCGGCGCGGATTGCCTGCAGGGTACGGTGGGTGTGTGGGCCAGCCTCGACATGGGCGGTCAGCACATCGGCCCCGGCATCGGCATAGGCCTGAATATACGGATCGACCGGAGTAATCATCAGGTGCACATCCATTACCGTTTTCACATGCGGACGGAAGGCCTTCAGCGCCGGAGGGCCAAAGGTCAGGTTCGGCACGAAATGCCCGTCCATTACGTCGATATGGACCCAATCGGCCCCCTGCGCTTCGATGGCTTGAATTTCCTGCCCGAAATTGGCGAAATCGGCGGACAGGATGGATGGCGCGATCTTGATGGTGCGGTCAAAGCTCATGGTGGGCCTCATGGCAGAAGGTGAGTCTGTTTGGCGCGTATAACGGTGATGGTGGCCAAAGTGTAGACCCGACGGCTGTGCTGCGGAATTTGCCGATCTGGTACCGGCCTGCGGCGGCGGATGGCAGTCAACATGCTGTTTGTCAGAAGGATCAGTGGCGCGACTGCTGGCTTGAGCCCGAGGTCACCACGGCTCGTCATTTGGATGCTCGGTTCCCGGCGGTGAAATTATCTCGATGAAGTTATCGCGGATGGCGTGGGCAAGCGTTTGCAGGTGTGCTCAGATGCCGATCATTGCCGGTCCCGCCGTGCGGCGGGGTGCGAAGGGCGTTTAAGCAAGGAGGATGCTTTTATGATGCGTGAACACGTTCTGGGAATCGATCACTTGGGCCTGACGGTTGCGGATCTCGATGAGACCAAAGGGTTCTTTGTCGATGCGCTGGGTTGGGAGGTGGTCGGCGGGCGGCCCGAATACCCGTCGGTCTTTATCAGCAACGGGTCGGCGGTGCTGACCTTGTGGCAGCAAAAGGGCGAGGATCAGCGCGCATTTGACCGTCACGCCAATGTGGGCCTGCATCATGTCGCGTTCAAAATCCCCTCGGCCGAGTCGTTGGATAAGGTGTTCGAGACGGTCAGCAACTGGCCCGGCGTGGAGGTCGAGTTCAGCCCCGAACCCTCGGGCGGAGGGCCCAAGATCCATTTCATGATTCGCGAACCCGGCGGCAACCGGATCGAATTTGCCTACGACCCCAGATAGAGACACATGGCGGCCGTCGGCTTGGACGTCTATCCGGCCTCCGGTTGCCATGCCCAAGCCCGCGCGCCGCGCCCTCACCCGACCCCAGAGCGAGGGCGGCGAGGGTTTTGGCTGTGCCAGAAGCTGAACTCCGGCAGATGCGCCGTCAGCCAGACAGGGCGTAGCGATGGATCAGGTGAAACCGCCCGTCCGGTGCCTCGCCCGTCAAGGCCAGATCGGGGATGCGGAAGGGCGCAGGTAGCAGCGGGGCGAGCCGGGTTTCCAATACCTGCTGCACCCGCGTCAGGCTCGGCTTGTCCAGCCGGCTGCTGAGTGTGATGTGAAAGCGGAACGCCTCCAGCACGTAAGGATAACCCCATTGGGCAAGGTTGGCCTCTTGCACCTGCGTCAGACCGGGGGTGCGGCGGCGGTCCAATTCGGCCTTGGACGCGGGTGCGCGGAACGGATCCAGATCGCGTACGCAGGCAGCGGCCAGCGCGTTCAACGCATGTGTATCACCCAGCGGGCGTAGCGCCAGAAAGCGGCCCATCCGGGCGATTTCCAACCCGTCCAACACCACCGGGGCCTGCCGCGCGGCCAGCCGGGCGCAGGCGCTCTGCAAAGCGGCAAGCGTCTGGTCGCGGGCCAGAGGGAACGGCGGCTTCAGCGTGGCGTGCAGGCCGTATCTGCGCGGAGCTTCGGTGACGACAGGGAGATCCACGCCCTCGATATCGGGATGCGCTGCAGGTTGGCCGTGTTCCATGTTCCAGCCCAGCCAATGCGCGCCGAAGACCGTCCACTCAGCGCCCGCGGGCGGTGCGAAATAGATCGCGTATCGCTTGAACGTCACATTGGCCTCCTGCTTGGCCGCCTCTATGCGCGGTAGAACAGATAGCGGTCGGGGGCGATGGTCTCGGGGCCCTTGATCTGGGCGAACCCTTCCAGTGGCTGACCCGAGATCAGCAACGCGCCGGGCCGCATCACCTGCGCGATCAAGGGACTGAGGCGGGCGGCTTCGGCCACGTCTTCATGCTTGATCCCCCGCCCGAAATCATAATGCGCCAGGGCGATTGTAGGGCCACGTTCCGCCAGCTTTTGCAGCATGGGCTCGGCCTCGCCCTGCAGAAAGTCTTCGGGCGGAGGGGTGCTGTCCGGGTGGCATTGCAGCACCCGGTCCATCACCCAGATCCGGCGCTGAGGCAGGATCTCGCGCAGATGGTCATAGGTGCGACCGTTGCCCAGCCCCATGTCCAGAACGTCGCCGTCTTGGCCATCAATCTGCCGTGCGGCCCAGTTCAGCCCGTCGCGTTGCGCGGTCAGGCGGCGTAGCATGGAATCCAGTCGGCTCATGGGGCACTCCTTGGGGTCGTGGGCGCGGTCCAGACGGTCGTAGGGCCGTCCAGCAATCGGCGCAGCAGGTCATGGGTAAAGGTCCAGATGTCTTCATCATGGACAAGGTGGTGGGTCAATATGCCGAAGGGCTCGGTGTTGTCGGCACGGCCTTCGCGTCGGTCGCGCAGCAGGTCCGCCGTCTGATCGATCAGGCGCGCAGGATTGGCCAATCCGCGCGTCCCGCGCCAGTTGATTGGGTCCAGATGCGTGTTGATCTGCTGCAGCCCCGGTGCAGCCTCAGCTGCCGCGCGCGGTGTGGCGGTGGACAGCATGCGAAACCCGAGGCGGGGCAGATGCGCGGCCACCTCGGGCGCGATCCGGTTCCACGGAGGCACAAACATCGGGCGCAGCCGTGCGCCAAACAGGCCTTGCAGACGCGAGAGACCCGAGCGGGCCTCATCAACGATGGCGGCGATGGGACGATGCAGGCGAAACTCCGAGCTTTTCTCGCCGGTCGGCGCATGGTTGCGATGTGCCCAGCCATGTACAACCGGGACCAGGTGCGGGTTATCTGCCACATATGCTGCAAGGGTTGCGTCCGCATCCCGAGGGATCACGGCCAGATGCACCGGCAGTCCAAGCGTTTCCGACAAGGCAGTCAGCCGCTCCAGATGCGGTGTGACGGTGACGGCATCGTCGTCGCGCCACCACAGAGGTAACGACAGGCCTTCGGCGCGCCAGCGATCCAGTTCGTTCAGCAAGGGTTGCCAGTCGGGCGTCATCGCTTGGCCTCCAGCAAATCCGTGGCAATCCGGACTGTTTGCCGCGCACCGTCGGAGGCATTGGTCAGCGGGTCGCGCGGCCCGTCTTTGATGACCCGCGTCAACGCGTTTGCAAGGGTCGCGCCGGTCAGATCCCGGCTCGGCAAAACCTCAATCGCGGGCAGGTGCGACAGGCTTTGCCCGCGCAGGCTCTGTTCCACCTCGTTGCCATCATCGAACGGGATCAGAACGGCCGGAGTGCCGCTTTGCAACAGGTCCATCGCGGTGTTGTAACCGCACATGCTGACCGACGCGGCAGCCAGAGGCAGCATCTGCCGGAAATCGGGGCGCACGGGGTCCAGCGTCACCGGGGCACCTTCGGCCAGTTCCCAGAGTTCGGCAATGCGTGCGGTTGCATCCTGTCCACCGACCAGCAGGCGCCAGCGCCGGCTGGGCATCTTCCGGGCGGCCTCGATGGCCGCGCGGAAGATCGGCTGCCCCACCGAGCCACCGCCCGCGCTGACCAATACCTCATCGCGCCCAATGCCGTCGGGATGCGGCAGCGGGGCCGCTGGGGCCACGAATCCGGTGTAATGAAGACGCGTGGCAAGCGCCTGAGAGACGGGCCAGCTGACCTCGAGCGGTGCTATGGTTGGATCAGAATGGACCAGAACGCCGTCATAGAACTGCGCCACGACAGCGTCAGCACGGGCAGCTTTCTCGGGTTTCGACGGAGGGGCCAGAATATCGCGGATTGAACTCAGGATGACGGGCGAGCGTGGCAGGTCCCGAGCCGTCTTTAGTGCGGCCAAGAACTCGTCGGCCAGCACACGCCTGCCAAAAGGATAAAGTTCGGTAATCAGAACATCGGGTTCAAACCGGCGTACCGCCTGCGTCAAGGCCATCAACCGGGCGGCCATGTGGTCTGGACCGGCCACCGCGCCCGACTGATCCAGCAGCCGTGTGAAGTTGGTGCCGTCCGAACGCAGCGGCGGCAGCCCCAGCACGGTCAGGCCGCGTGTATCAAGCTGCGGCGCCGGCATTCCGCCTGAAACGACAAACACATCGTGGTTTTCCTGCGCAAACGCCCGGCCCAGCGTCAGAGCCCGGCTCAGATGGCCGGTGCCCAGCAGATGCGTGACCACGATCATGACCTTCATCGCGTGACCTCGCGCGGGATCAGGCGGATAGGGTCGGCGGCCGGTTTCATGGCCTCAAGCTCCACCACATAGAACCGGTTTCGCTTAATCTTGAACGGGGCGGGGCCCGAGAACTCCCATCCCCAGGCTTTTGCGAGGATGACGCGCATGATGCCGATGTGGCAGACGGCAAGATTGTCCCCCTTCAGCCCTGCCAGCCAAGGCGCGATACGGGTCCAGAGGTCGGCGGGGCTTTCACCGCCCGGTGGGCGGAAATCCCAACCCCACTCCTCGATATGGCGATAGCCGCTGTCGGCCTCGGCAATCAGGTCGACCCCGCGCTGTCCTTCCCATTCGCCCCAGTTCATTTCGGTCAGCGCAGCCGATGTCTGCGGGTCCTGACCCGAGACCAACCGTGCCGTCTCGACCGCCCGGCCAAGGGGGCTGGACCAGAGGGATGCGTTGTCCCAGGGCGGCGGCAGGCAATAGCCCGCAAGTTCGGCCTGCGCCTCGGAGTCAAGCGGAATATCGCTGCGGCCCTGAATGCGGCCCGCGCGGTTCCAACTGGTATGGCCATGGCGCAACAGGGCGAGCCGGGTCATTGGGCAGTCTCCAATAGGGGGCGAACGGTAGTCCAGAAGCGTTCGGTGGCGGCGGGCATCAGATGACGGCGGGCGACGTAGTCGCGGGCGCGACCGCCCTCGCTCTGACGCAGGTCGGGATCGGTCAGCAAGGTTTGGATACGCGCAGCCATCGCCTTGGGGCCAGCGTCGGCGCTCGGGTGGTCCGATGGCATCAGCACGTCGCGCACGCCGGGGCGGTCCTGAGCGGCGACCGGCACGCCGCTGGCCTGCGCCTCAAGATAGACCATCCCGTATGCCTCGTTGACGCCGGGCCAGATCAAGACCGAGGCGTCACGATAGACGATCTGCAGCGCAGCCCGGTCAAGCTGACCCAGAAACCGGACCCGGCCACCGAAGGGGGCCATCAGCGCCTCGACCTGCGGGCGGGCGGGGCCGTCCCCGGCGATGTTCAGCTGCCACGCTCCGCTCAGGCTGGCCAGCGTCTCGGCCAGAATGGCATAAGACGCCAGCTTGTCGCCCGGCCGCATCATGCCGACCGCCAGCATCGGGCCGGTTCCAGTCGAGGCGGGGGGCAAGTCGGCTGTCGGCAGGAAGGGGGGAAGTTCGGTAAGGATTTGCGTGCCGCAGCGCTCGCGTTCAAGGGTGATCAGGTCGTTGGCGGTGTGATAAAAGATCACCAGCGCCGCATCGCTGGCCTGATGCGCATCGCGGGCAAACCCGGACCATGGCCCCGTCAGTCGGCTGGTGGCCCGCGTGCTTTCAAGCTGCACGTAAGGGATGCCGCGCGCCCGGCTGATCACGGGCCCCAGTAGATCGGGAGCCTTGTAGTAATTGTGGTAGGTCACCCACAGGTTGGTATCGTCGGGCAGGTCGGCGATCAGCCGCGCCGCCTCGGCCTGTGCCTGCTGCCGCAGGTTGGCCTGCACCGCGCTGTCGCCCGCGCCGTCATAGATCCGCAGCTGCGAGGCCAGTTCGACGAGATCGCCCTGCGCGCCGATAGCTGTCATCAGGTTCCGGGCCATTTCGCGGTCGCCCGAGGGCTTGGGGCTGTCGGGCGGCTTCATCGGAGCGTAGAAGGCAACCCGCGCCATCAGGACAGGGCCCCATCGCACAGGGCGCTTAGCCGGGCCGACAGACGATCGATCCCGGGGGCCATGCGGAACTCGGCGATCAGGCGATCGTGGGCTGCTGCAGCCATCTGCGCGGCCCGGTCGGGGTTTTGGGCAATGTCAGTCATCGCCGCTGCCAGCGACACAGGATCGTCCTGAGACAGAAGGCCATGCACACCGGTTTCGATGAATTCCGGGATCGCCGACACAGGTGTCGAGAGGATGGGCAAGCGCTGGGATGCGGCCTCCATCAGCACATTGGGCAGCCCGTCACGGTCACCGTCTTCGGCGATGCGGCTGGGCAAGACGAACAGATCGGCGGCGCGCATGGCGTCGATCACCTCGGGCTGATCACAGGCCCCTTTCCAGCTGATCCGCTGCGACAGTCCCACAGCATCGGCCTGTGCTTTCAGCGTCTGGCTCAGCGTGCCCCCGCCGATATGGGTCCAGTGCCAATTGACGGAATCCGGCAACAGGGCCAGAGCCTGGATAAGCCGGTCAAACCCCTTTTTCTCGACCAGCCGTCCGACCGAGAGCATGTGAAACGGCCCCTCGGTCGCGCGCGGCGCCCGGTCGGGCGGGGCGGGAAAGCGCGACAGGTCCAGCCCGTGATAGATCAGGTCGACCCGTGCAGGGTCATCCGCCAGATCGCGCAGATGCGCGGCCCCGATGGCTGTGCAGGTGGCACCGAAGGCGGCACCGTGCGTGGCGGCCTGCAATTTCTCGCGCTTTTCCCAGTCGGGAGAGGTCCAGATATCCTTGGCGTGGGCCGAAAAGCTCCACGGCAGGCCCCGCATGATGGCGGCATAGCGGGCGACCGATGAGGGAGTGTGCAGGAAATGGGCATAGAGCGCCTGCGTCTGTGCAGGCAGCTCAGCGGCCAGAACACAGGCCTGCCCGAAGCGGCGAACGCGGTTATGCGTGAGCTCGCGGCGCAGGTCGTGCCGCCAGATTTGATAGGCCTGATCATAGCCGGGCAACCGGGCGGCGACACGGCGGGCTTCGGCGACCCGTTCGGGCTCGTCGTGCAGATATTCCGGCAGGTAATGCACCTGCCCGCGAAAGCGGTCATGCAGCGGGTGGCGCTTGATGTCCGTGGGATGACGCAGAGACCAGATGTCGAACGCGTGCCCGGCCTCCTGCAGGGCCACCAGTTCCTGTGCGATGAACGTCTCGGACAGGCGTGGCCAGCCCTTGACCAACACCGCCAGCTTAGGGCTTTTGGCGGTCATCCGGTGGCGCGCTCTTGTTCTGCACCCAGCAGGGCATCGACGCGGTGAGTGACGTATTTTAGCCCGTCCAGCAACCCGGCCCGAATGGCCTGCGATGGCAGCGGCTGCCCCGGCAGGTCGCGGATCGCGCGGATCATTGCATCCGCCGTCAGCCCATCACGGGTTTCGTCCAGCATCCGTACAAGCCCCAGATCCTCGGCGCGCGAGGCGCGGATCCATTGTTCAAGGCGCGGGGTCGTGCGTGGGACAATCACGGCGCGCTTGTCGAAGGACAGGACCTCGCAGAACGTGTTGTAGCCGCCCATGCAGACGACACCAGCAGCACCGGCAAACAGGGTCTCGATCTGGGATTCGAAGCCGACCGCGGTCACCCGCCCGTTCAGCGCGGCAACGCGGGTTTCGAAATCGTCGCGCAGTTCACCCGACAGGAACGGGCCGTAAACCAGCACGGCGCGGGGCGACAGGGTCGGGTCTTTCTCGTATGCCGACAGGACAAGGTTGACCATGGCCTTGCCATCGCCGCCGCCGCCAGGGGTGATCAGGATATAGGGCTGTTCGGGCGACTCGCCGATCGGGCCCAGATCGCGCCGCAGATAGCCGGTCCAGTGAATGCGCTGCTGTACGGCGGGGCTGAGCGGCAGGCCCTGCGTCGGGTCATAGACCGAACGCAGGCCATAGACCCAAACCTCGTCGTAGAACCGCTCGGTCGCGGCGACCGCATCCTTGCGCTGCCATTCGGCGGCCAGCACTTCCGGCTCGTCCAGTACGTCGCGCAGGCCCAGCACGAGTTTGGTCGAGCACGAATGTTCCAGATATTCCAGCGTGGGCAGCAATTCTCCGCGAAACCCGGTGGGTTCCTTGTCGACGATCAGCACGTCGGGGTCGAACTGCTCGACCGCGGTCTGGATCAGGCTCGAACGCAGTTCGGTCACCTCATCGATACCCATCCCAATCGTTCGCGCGGCATAAGAGCCATCGGCGCGTTTGGTGACGCCGGGCAGGCGCACGTGGTCGACGCGGCGGGGAAAGGTAAAGCGGCCTGCAACCGGCGAGCCGGTCAGAATCAGCGCCGAGGCCCGCTGATCGGCCTGCGTGATCGCCGCGGCCAGTGCCCGCGACCGGCGCAGGTGACCCAAGCCGAACGTGTCGTGGCTGTAAAGCAGGATGCGCGGGGCGCGGCCTTGTTTTTCGTGTGCTGTTCCTAGGCTCATGCCTTTGCCTGTTCCAGAGTCCGGTGCAAATCCGCGCGTTTGCCCCTGTTATCCTATATGTTCGGTGCCCGCTTGCCAAAAGCGACAAATGTCGCTGCGCAAATCTGTCGCTCATGGCCAATTGGCAACAACCGGTTCCCCGGTAAATCGTGGGCGCAGTGTTTCACCATGGACCGTCCCCTTGCGCCTGACGCGGTCATATTCAATTTTCATTGGCTTGGAAACACTTTATCCCACCATTGCGCCGGGAACACGGGGCCAGCCGGATGTTGTGAAGGCGTGTGGGAAGATTTGAACCCGCAGGGCGGCTTCTGTAGTCTTATGCGCAACTGCGAATTGGATGAAGCGCATCATGAACAAGACTATTCTGGCCGGGCTGGTTCTGGCATTCTGGGCTGCAACGCTGGTTTTGGTGACCCAAGCCACAGCGCAATCGCTTATCCCGGGCTATCCCACCGGTGCCACGGAAGAGACCGAGACGGCCCCCGCGGACGGCGATGTGGCGGCGGCCATTCGTTCCGCGACCGAGGCAGGGGCCAGCGTCATCGTGATCGACAGCGCCGGGCAGGTGGTTTCGACACCCGGCTCGGGTGGGGCAACTGCCGAGCAGGCCGCGGCGGACCCGATGGCCGGGGGTTCGCAACTTATGAAGGCGCAGGAGCGTTTTTCCGAGTTCCGAGAATCCGTCCGTTCGCGGCTTGAAGCGTTGCCGTATTCGGTTTTCGAGGTGCGCTATGTGCTGCGGCAGACAAGCCCGGACGGGCGCATCCAGACCTATGTGGAAGTCCTGTTCTGGAATGTTTTGTTCCTGTTGCTGGGGCGCTGGCTGTCCACGGAAATCTACGGCAAACGCATCGCCAAGCGCTTTGTCGTGGCGCGGATCAAGGAACAGCCGCACGGCTATCGGGAAAAGATGCCGTTTCTGGTGTTCCGTTTTCTGATGGGGATCGGCGGGACGGTCTTTGCCATGCTGATGGCGCTGATCGTCGGGTACCTGTTCTTTGGCGAGGCCGAGGATATCTCGATCCAGTTCACGGTGACGGCCATCTTCACGGCGTTCTTTCTGGCGCGCACGGTGTCCGATCTGTGGCGCATGGTTCTGTCGCCCTATCTCAGCCAGTACCGGTTGCCGCCCTTTTCCGACCGTGACGCAAAACGGCTGTATGTCTGGGCGTCGGCGCTGGCGACCTATGATATTTCGGTGGTTCTGTTCTCGACCTGGGTGGCGGATTTCGGGCTGAACTATAACGTCTATGCGATGGTTTATGGCGGGCTGACCCTGATCGGGATGCTGGGCAATGTGCTGATGATCCTGTTCAACGCGCGTGCCATTTCCAACGCAATCCGGGGCGGTCGTGCGCCGGATCAGGTGTCGTGGATTTCGCGCTTTATCTCGTTTGCCTGGGCCCCGGTGCTGATCCTGTACATGGTGTTCAGCTGGTTCAAGCTGGCGGTGGATCTGGTGCTCGAGGTGCAGGACTCGGTCCCGATCGTGGCCAGCAGCTATGCGATCTTCATGTCCGTCGTGGTGGCCTATGGCGCGATGAACTATCTGCTGGAACGCTATTTTGACCGCAACCGCAAGATTGAGGAGCTGAACGCCGAAGCCGACGAGATGGCAGCCGAGGAACAGGCCGAGACCGCCACGCCCGAGGCCGAAAAGCGCAAATATGCGATCCTGACCTACGAGGACCTCGCCCGCCGCGTGGCTGGAATTCTGGCCTTTGTGGTCGGGGCCTATGCGCTGGTGGTGATCTGGAATCCTCAAGCCAGCTGGAGCGAGGATTTACCGGTCGGGCGTGCGCTGGACGTGATGGTGATCCTGTTCATCGGCTATATCCTGTTTCATTTCTTCCGTGTCTGGATCGACAGCAAGATCGCCGAAGAGACCGATGATGGCAGTGCCGAGGCCGAGCTGGGCGATGAAGGTGGCGAGGGCGGGCAGAGCCGTCTGGCCACGTTGCTGCCGCTGTTCCGCGGGGCGATATTGGCGGTGGTTGTGGTGACCATTGCGCTGATCGTGCTGATGGAGCTTGGGATCAACGTCAGCCCGCTTTTCGCCGGTGCCGGTGTGGTCGGTCTGGCCGTGGGCTTTGGGTCGCAGACCTTGGTGCGAGACATCTTCTCGGGCGCATTCTTCCTGATGGATGATGCGTTCAGGAAAGGCGAATATATCGATATCGGTGACGTGAAAGGCACGGTCGAGAAGATCTCGGTCCGGTCCTTCCAACTGCGGCATCACCTTGGGGCGCTGAACACCATTCCGTTTGGTGAGATCAAGGTGCTGACCAACTATTCCCGTGACTGGGTGATCATGAAGCTGCCTTTGCGGGTGACCTATGACACCGATGTCGAGAAGGTGCGCAAGCTGATCAAGAAGTTGGGGCAGGAGTTGCTGAGTGATCCGGTGATCGGGGACAATTTCATCCAACCTCTGAAGTCTCAGGGCGTGATCGAGATGCAGGATTCCGCGATGATCATCCGGGTCAAGTTCATGACCAAACCCGGCGATCAGTGGCTGGTGCGCAAGAAGGTCTATCAGGACATTCGCGAGCTGTTTGCCCGCGAAGGCATCCGTTTTGCGCACCGCGAGGTTACCGTGCGTCTGGCCGATGACAAGGAAGCCGAGGACCTGACGCCGAAGCAGCGCGAGGCCGTGACGGGTGCGGTTCAGGCGGCGATTGACGAGGATTATCTGGACGATATCGGACCCGGAGGGGACGACCGCTAGGGCGGTCTCCCGCCCCTTTGATCTGCGTCGCTGACGCGACACCGCCCAAAGCGTTGGGCCGGGCCGCGCTCCGCGCGGCGGGTGCACTAGGTTGAGGGGTTGGCCCAGATTGCGTCTGAGGTTCCGAGTTTGCTGGCGGGCAGTGGCCAGATCATCTGCGCAGGCCCAACCGTCAGGGCGGGTTGCAGGCGGTGGCCCGGACCCCATCCTGAGGCCTCAGTTTCTTCACCGTAGTCTGCTGGGTTCGCATGGGTGATGTCTTCACCTGCGCTGCCTTTGGCGAGGGTTGCCAGCAGTTCGGCCGTGCGGGCAAGCGACAGGCGGGCGTCCATTACGGTTTGGCCCGAGGCGGCCTCGGTCATCGCCGAGAGAACGGCGGCGGCCATCAGGTAGCCGGTGGCGTGATCCAGCGCTTGTACGGGCAGCGGGGTGGGTTTGTCAGCCCCGGCCCATTCCATCCCGGCGTGGGCGATTCCGGCGCTCATCTGGACAAGGCTATCGAACCCGCGCCGCGTGGCCCAGGGGCCTTGCCAGCCATAGGCGTCCAAGGTGACCTCGATCCGGTTGGGGGCCAGTTGATCGCGGGTGGCTTTGTCCAGCCCGATCGCGTCCAGCGCGCCGGGGCGGTAGCCGTGCACCAGTACGTCGGCTTGGGCCAGCAAGTCTTTCAACTGTGCTAACCCATCGGCCGCTTTCAGGTCCAGATAGGCGCAGCGCTTGCCCAGTGAGATGTCGGGGATCACTCCGGGTTCATCCCAGTCGGGCGGATCGATGCGCAGCACATCCGCCCCAAACCCGGCGAGCGTTCGGGTCGAAACAGGGCCTGCCAGAATCCGCGTCAAGTCGAGCACGCGCAGCCCAGCCAGAGGGCGTGTCGTCGTGGCCTCGGGCCGGTCACGCAGCGTGACGTGGCGCGGGCCTTGCCAGCCGATCAGTGGTTCGCGGGTTACGGCGCGACCTTGCGGATGATCCTGCCATTCGGACCGGCTGCGCATGGCGGCGGCCACGCCACCCTCGGCGACGATGGCGGTTTCCAGATCGAAGACGGACCAGTCCTTGATTGCGCGCGTCACGGCATCTCGGTCCGCCGCGACTTGTAGCACCTTGAGGGCGGCTGCGCGGTGATGGGGCAGGTTGGTGTGTAGCCTGATCCAGCCATCGGCGGCCTTGTAGTCGCCCGCGATCGCATCCCACAGGCTGGGCATGTCCCATCCGTCGGGCTTGAAGGAGAAACCGTACCACAAAGACGCGAGGCGGTGGTCGACGGTGATCTCTGGTGGTTTGTCCGCCAGATTGGTCGCCACCATCAACCGGGCCAATTCCTGACCCACAGCGGCAAAGCTGGCCGTGGCCAGTTCAGATACTGCGAAGGCGCTGGGGCGGGCTCCGGTCCCTGTGACCTGATAGCTGTCGGTTGCGGGCAGGGCGGAAAGCAGGCTCATTGCTGATAGGGATCAAGGCTGTCGCGCAGCCCGTCACCAAGAAAGTTGAAGGCGAGCACCACTACGATGATCGGCAGCATCGGGATTGCGGTCCACGGGTAGATCTCGATCGACGCAAGGTTCTGCGCGTCGTTCAGCATGACGCCCCAACTGACCGCAGGGGCCCGCAGGCCAAGGCCGAGGAAGCTGAGCGCCGTTTCCCCAAGGATCATCGCAGGGATCGATAGGGTGGCCGATGCAATCAGGTGGGACATGAAGTTCGGCAGCAGGTGCTTGCGGATCACCCGGCCGGAACTTGCGCCCATCATCTCGGCGGCGCGCACGTATTCCTCTTCCCGCAAGGACAGGAACTTGGCGCGGACGGATCGGGCGAGGCCGGGCCAATCGAGAATGCCGAGGATGATCGAGATGATGAAGAACACCGCAACGGGGCTCCAGTTTGATGGCACGGCGGCGGACAGCGCGAGCCACAAGGGTAACTCGGGCAGCGAGCGCAGAACCTCGATCACGCGGTTGATGACCCAGTCGATGCGGCCTCCGAAATACCCGGCCATCGACCCGAACAGGATGCCGAGGAAGAACGACACCGAGATGCCAATCAGACCCACGGTCAGCGACAATTGCGCGCCATAGAGGATGCGGCTGAATACGTCTCGGCCCAGACGGTCCGAGCCCCACAGGAACAGCGTCGCGCCTTCGGGGGCGCAGAACAGGTGGGTGTCTGACTTGATAAGCCCAGCCAGCTTGTATTCGGACCCCTCGCAGAAGAACCGGATGGGGCGAGGGTCTTCGGTGTCGGGGACGAACTTCCATTGAAAGGTTTCCAGATCGGCCTCGGCCACGATGGGGTAGACGTAGGGGCCGATGAACTTGCCTTCGTGGAACCAGTTGACGGATTGGGGCGGGGCGTAAAGGTGCTCTCCGTTCCGATCATTGGGGCCGTAGGGGGCGATGAAGCCCGCGAAGGGCAGCATCAGATAGCACAGCAGCAGGAAGATGCCCGAGATCAGGCCCAGCTTGTGAGTGCGGAATTTACGCCAGACCAGCACCCAGTTGGGCGCGTCGAGGTCCGCGCGTTCCAGTTGCTGGATCGAGGCTTGGGGGTCGAACGGGGCGTCGTCAACATATCTGTCGTCAGGTCTGTCGGTCATGCTTCGCGCCCCTCGTACCGGATGCGCGGGTCGAGCATGACTAGCAGGATGTCAGAGATCATGGTGCCGATCAGCGTCAGCAGGGCCACGAACATCAGGATGAAGGCCGACAGGAACTGGTCCTGCGTTTTCAACGCGGTCAGCAGGGTCGGGCCGATGGTTTGCAAGCCCAGCACGACCGAGACCAGAACCGAGCCCGAGACCATCGAAGGCAGCAGATTGCCGATATCGGCCACAAAAGGGTTGAAGGCCACGCGCAGGGGATACTTGGTCAGCATCCGCGACGGGGCCATGCCCTTGGCGATGGCGGTTTCCACATAAGGCTTGCCCAGCTCGTCCAGCATGTTCGCGCGCAGGCGCTGCATCATGGCCGAGGCTCCGGACGTGCCGATCACGAAGGTCGGCACGATCAGGTGGATCAGGATTGATTTCAGTTTCTCCCAGCTCATCGGTTCGCCCTCGAAGGACGGATCCATCAATCCGCCGATCGGCAGGTTGAAATAGCGATGGCCATAGTAGAACAGGATCAGCGCCAGCAGAAAGTTGGGGGTGGCCAGCCCCAGATAGCCGACGAAAGCTGAGGTATAGTCGATCCAGGTGCGCGATTTCGCGGCGGCCAGAACCCCTAATGGCAAGGCTACCGCGTAAACAAACAGGATCGCCGCCAGATTGACCACAACGGTCAGCCAGAGCGTATCGCCGACGATCTCGCGCACGGGGCGATCGAATTCAAAGGACCAGCCGTAATTGCCCTGCAGCAGCCCCTCGAAGCCATGCGGCCCCGGCCAGAAGCCCATCCAGATCAGGTATTGTTCCGGGAGGGACCGATCCAGCGAATATTCCTTGCGCAGAAATTCGGCCTTGGCCACGCCCGCAGACTGGCCCGAGGCCTGCAATTCCGCGATCTGGTTGCTGAGGTAATCGCCGGGCGGCAGGTTGATGATCACGAAGATCAGCACCGACACCACCAACAACGTCAGCAGCATCGTGAAAAAGCGATACACCGCATAGCGCAGCATGACCATTTAGCTGCTCCTGATCAGTCGGCGAAGAAGAACTCGTCCGGGCGGTGGATGCCGAAATGCGCGCCGGGTTCCCACGCCCACATGGCCTGTTCGGGCACGTTACGCAGACGGTTCGAGACGACGATGGGTTGGGGTGCGCCGTTCAGAATGCCGATGGCGTAAAGCTGCTGGGCGTGGATATCCAGCATTTCAGCCCATGCTGCCTGACGCTCTTCGTCGGTGGTCGCGATCTCCCAGTCATGGGCCAGCGTCATAAGGCGTTCGGCCTCGGGCATGTCGGGCGGCTCACCGGCGTCTCCGCCGGTCTGGTAATACTGCCCCCATTTGGGCCAGGCCAGAAACACCTGATCGGTCGGGGCAAGATAGGCCGGAGAGGTATGGTTCTGCGGAATCCCATCATCCCAGCCAAACCAGACCGAGGCCATGGTATTGCCGGAAAACACCCGGTTGCGCAGGATATCCCGGTCCAGAGGTCGCATGACCAGATCGACCCCGATTTCGCGCCAGGTATCGGTGACGATCTGCAGGGCATTCTCGACCTCCTGCCGCTCGCCTGCGGTTTCGATCACCAGCTCCATCGGGCGGCCATCGGGCAACAGCCGGATGCCGTCCTTGTCGCGCTGGGTCAGCCCGGCCTCGTCCAGCAGGGCGTTGGCCGCGTCGACGTCATACTGCGCCCAGGCCTGCGCGTTTTCTGCGTCATAGAAGGGCGAGGCCGGCAGAACCGACATCGCGCCGGGCTGCGCCAGCTTGAAATAGAGCGCCTGATTGATCGTGTTGCGATCAATGGCCAGCGACAGGGCGCGGCGGACCCGCACATCGCGCAGCACATTGCGCCATGCCTCATCCTCAAAATTCAGGTTCGGATAGATCGCGATTTGCGAGGCAACCCCGGTTTTCCACAGCAGGGTTTTATAGTCACCGCCCGCTTCACCCTTCTTCAGGATCGAGGCATCGCGGAAGGCCAGCCCGCGCCCCTGCAGATCGCTTTCGCCCGCATTGGTCTTGGCCGCGACAAGGCCAGGGGCCACGATCTCCATCTCGACCACATCGATATAGGGCAGTTGCGTGCCGTTGGAATCGATGCGGTGGTAATATGGATTGCGCACGAAATTATGCCGGATCTTCTTGCCCGAGCTTGCGTTCAGCCACGGTTGCAGCGTCGGCAATTCGTGGTTGTCGAACTTATAGAGGTTATCCAACTTGTTATGCAGCGCCGCCCAGCTTTTGACGCGGGCATCTTCGACCTGAAAAGCCAGCTCTTCGGCGTCGGCAAATTTCTCATGATATTGCTTGAGGAACTCTGACGGCCGGTAAATGAACGGCGGACGGGCCTGCGCCAGCGATTGCAGGAAGTTCGGGTTGGGGTCCTCCCACTCGAAAATCACCGTGGTTTCATCGGGGAAGCTGACGACCGGGGGCTTGCCCTCGACCATCAGGAAATCCGGCGGACCCGAGGGGCTGAGCAGTTCGTTATTGGCCACATCCTCCCACCAATAACGGAAATCTTCCGAGGTGAAGGCGGTGCCGTCCGACCATTTATGCCCGGGGCGTAAGTTCAGTGTGAACTTGCGGTTATCTTCATCTTCGTAGGAGGCCAGCAGGTCGGGCACGATGTTGTAGTCATGGTCAAAGCCGACCAGCCGCGCATAGCCATAGACCACCATCTGGCGGATATCTTTGGACCGGGTGACCATGGTACGCAATGTGCCGCCCTGTGTGCCAAAGTCGCGGCCCTTGGCACCCAGATCGACGATCAGCGGGTCCTGCGGTACACGTTCAGCCGCTGGCGGCAGGGCGCCGCTGTCGACCTCGGACTGCCAGAAGGGGCTTTCCTGCAGGTTCGAGGGTATCTCTGCCGTGGCGGGCAGCATCCCCACAAAGGCCAGCGAACTGGCCAGAAACAAGCGATGAGTGGTCTTAAACATGGCAACGTACCTTATGGCCGGGCTCCATCTCTACCAGTGAAGGTACCACGGAGTCGGAAAATCGGAAGGCATCATCCCAACTGTCTGGCGAACCCGCGCCCAAAGCGACCAGTTTCAGGTCGATCGGGCGATTGATGTCGGGCTCTGGCTGGGCAGCGATCAGTGCCTTGGTGTAGGGGTGGTGGGGATTGTAGAATAGGGTCTCGGGCGGGGCCTGTTCGATGACAAGACCCTGCCGCATCACTGCGACCTCGTCGGCGATGCGGGCCACGACGGCCAGATCGTGCGAGATGAACAGGTAAGACAGGTTCAGACTGTCCTGCAGGTTTTCCAGCAGGGTCAGGATCTGCTCTTGCACCGACACATCCAGCGCCGAGGTCGGCTCGTCACAGACAATCAGCGCCGGGTCCAGCATCATGGCGCGCGCAATCGACAGACGTTGACGCTGACCCCCCGAGAACGCGTGGGGATAGCGTTTCAGCATATCGGCATTCAGGCCGACCCGCTGCAGCATCTCGGCCGCTTTGTCGCGTTGTTCGGCAGCATTGCCCAGCCGATGGATCTCCAGCGGTTCGGTCATCGCGTCCTGAATGCGCATCCGCGGGCTGAGCGAGCTGTAAGGGTCCTGAAATACCATCTGCGCTTTGCGCTGAAAGGCAGTACGCTCGGCGCGGGTCATTTGATGAACGCGGATCGGATCACTGTCGGGCGCGGGGCGAAACAGAACCTCGCCGCCCGGATCGGGAGGCTCGGCCCCCAACGCGATGCGCGCGGCGGTGGTCTTGCCCGAGCCGCTCTCGCCGACAATCGCCAGCGTTTTGCCGCGTGCCAGCTTCATGTCGACGCCGCGACAGGCGTGGATCAGTTTGTCGGCCTGCCAGCCCTTGCTGGACCGCATGGTATAGGTTTTTGACACGCCGGTCATCTGCAGGATCAGATCCTCGTCGGGCATCGGCAGCCCGACCGTATCCTGATCAGGGATCGAGGGCGCGGCATCGAACAATTGTTTGGTATAGGGATGGGCCGGGGCGTTCAGGATGGGCGCGGCGGGCCCGGATTCCATCACGCGGCCCTTGTGCATGACAACGACCTGTTCGGCCATATTGGCCACAACGCCCAGATCATGGGTCACAAGGATCAGTGCCATTCCGGTTTCGCGCTGCAACTCTTTGATCAGCCCCAGGACCTGCGCCTGTGTGGTCACATCCAGCGCCGTTGTCGGCTCGTCCGCGATCAGCAGTTCGGGCTTGGCGACCATGGCCATGGCGATCATCGCCCGCTGCCGCATCCCGCCCGACAGCTCGAACGGGTACGAGTCATACGCCCGCTGCGGATCGGGAAAACCGACGCGTTCGAACTGGGTCAGAACTTCTTTGCGGGCCTGCGCCTCGGATGCGCCGCGATGCAGCCACAGGACCTCGGAAACCTGATTGCCGATCTTGTGCAGCGGCGACAGCGACCGCATCGGTTCCTGAAAGATCATCGAGACCCGGTTGCCACGCACGGTCCGCATCTGACGTTCGCTGATCTTTGTCAGGTCCGCCGTGCCATGCGAGTCGTTCAACAGGACAGTGCCGCTGCGAATTTGCGCGGTGCGCGGCAGAATGCGCAGCGCCGCCCGGCACGAGATGGTCTTGCCCGACCCGGATTCGCCAACCAGCGCAAGCGTTTGCCCGGCCTCGACATCGAAACTGACGTTCCGGACGACAGAGTCGCCCGTGCCAAAGCCGATGCTCAGGTCCCGGACAGACAACAGCGCCGTCATGCGGGTTCTCCACCCGGTTGGCCGTGGGTTGGCATCGCCTTTTGATCTCCCTGACTTTTTTGACGCAGTTTCGCGCGGTTGGGGCGGGCTAGTCAAACACCTTCTTAGGGGAATTTGTCGCGGAAACGTGAAATACGCGGCATTGCACCTACACAAGTCGCCGGGTTTTTGTCATCAAAGCCGCAACTGGCCCCATCCGGGGTTCAGGCCGCCATCAAGGAGAGAACCCGCCGTGACCGACACGCAAAGCCGTCTGGACCTGTTCATCGACCGTATGGTGTCGCAGCGCGCCTGCCTGGATTTCGCCATCGCGCAGACGACCGGTCAGCCCGGCCCGGTGTTCGAACTGGGGCTGGGTAACGGGCGGACCTATCACCACATGGTTACGCATATTCAGGACCGCCCGGTCTATGTGTTCGAACGCGCGGTCGCTTCGCATCCCGACTCGACCCCGCCAGAGGACTTGGTGATTCTGGGCGATGTGCGCGAAACGCTGCCCGCCTCGGTTGCCCGTTTCGGAGCCTCGGCCAGCCTGATTCATGCTGATCTGGGCGGGCACAATCGGGAAAAGAACGACGCCTTTGCCCGGTTCGTCTCACCCCTTATCGAACCGCTTCTGGCCCCCGGAGGGTTGATGGTGTCCAGCGACCGGATGTATTTCGACGCTCTGACCGAACTGCCCCTGCCGCAGGGTGCGGTTAAAGGGCGTTGTTTCATCTATCGCCGCTAGGCACCGGTTCCACCGGTCTGGATTGTGGTCTAGCCTGAGGCCTGAGCCGCAGGAAAGGACCCCCAGATGCTGTTTTACGATTGCTCCACCGCGCCGAACCCGCGCCGGGCCCGGATGTTCATCGCGGAAAAAGGGCTGACGATCGAAACCCGCGACATCTCGATTGCCAAGGGCGAGCAATTGGGTGCGGCGTTCCGGTCTGTCAATCCGCGCGGCACGATCCCGGTTCTGGTGACGGATGAGGGCGCGGTTCTGACCGAAAACCTCGGTATCGCCGCCTATCTTGAGGCGCGTTTCCCTGAACCCACGCTGATGGGCAGCACACCGGATGAGAAGGGCGCGGTCCTGATGTGGAACGCTATCGTTGAACAACAGGGTGGTGCACCGATTGCCGACGCGTTGCGCAACACGCATCCATCGTTTGAAAACCGCGCACTGCCCGGGCCTGTGGGCTATGCGCAAATCCCGGAATTGGCAAAGCGTGGGCGCGATCGTGTGGCGGCGTTTTTCGATCTGCTGGAAACCCGGCTCAGCGAAACCCGGTTTATCGCAGGCGAGGCGTTCTCGCTTGCCGATATCTCGACCTTTGTGTTCGTGGATTTCGCCCGCGTCATCAAGATGCGTATTCCTGCCGAGAACATTGCCACACAGGCGTGGTTCGAGGCTATCAAAGCGCGCCCCAGCGCGCAGCTCTGAAGTGCTGGACAGAAATGTCTAGACAGAAGTGAACAGTACGATTAGCGTCCCTGCCATGTCGTCCGAGGGGAGGTCGGGATGAAATCTCAGTATCGCGTTGTTGTTATCGGAGGCGGCGTCGTAGGCGCCTCGGTTCTGTATCATCTGGCCAAGTTCGGCTGGTCCGATGTGGTCATGTTGGAGCGGCGGCGTCTGGCATCGGGGTCGTCGTGGCACGCTGCTGGGGGGATCCATGCGCTGAACGCTGATCCGAATATGGCGTCGCTACAGGCCTATACGATCGACTTGCTGAGTGAGATCGAGAAAGAGTCAGGCCAGAATATCGGCCTGCACATGACCGGTGGTTTGACACTGGCAGGCACGCCCGAGCGGTGGGAGTGGTTGCAGGCCAACTATCGCATCTTCCAATCCATCGGCATTGATGATTGCGAGTTGCTGTCGCCGGAGGAAGCACAGAAACGCTGCCCGATCATGTCTACCGATGGCGTGCTGGGTGCGATGTGGGCGGATCGCGAGGGGTATATCGATACCACAGGAACGGTGCAGGCTTATGCCACGGCGGCCCGGAAACGTGGCGCGGAATACTATGAAGAAACCAAGGTCGAAAGCCTGACGCAGACGGCCGATGGGTGGGAAGTTGTCACCGACAAGGGCACCATCACCTGTGAGCATGTGGTCAACGCTGCAGGCCTTTGGGCCAAACAGGTGGGGCGTATGGCCGGGGTCGAACTGCCGGTGTCGCCACTCAAGCACCACTATCTGATCACCGATACGGTGCCCGAGGTAGCAGCGGCGGATTTTGAGATGCCGATGACTGTGGATATGGAAGGCTTCACCTATATGCGGCAGGATCAGAAGGGCGTTCTGGTCGGCATTTACGAGGTTGAACACGAACACTGGGCCATGGACGGCGCGCCATGGAACTATGGCGAGGAGCTGTTTCAGGAACAGCTTGACCGGATCGAGAACGAATTGACGTTGGGCTTTGAGCGGTATCCGTCGATTCAGAATGTGGGTATCAAGACATGGGTGAACGGCGCGTTTACCTTTGCGCCGGACGGGAACCCTCTGGTCGGGCCTGTGCCGGGCAAGCGGGGCTATTGGTCGGCCTGTGCGGTGATGGCCGGGTTCTTGCAAGGCGGCGGCGTTGGCAAGACGCTGGCAGAGTGGATGATCCATGGTGAGCCAGAGGCCGATGCTTGGCCCATGGACGTGGCCCGCTTTGGCGACTTCGCGCAGAACAAGCGGTATATTCGCGAGACGACAGGGCAGTTCTATTCGCGCCGCTTCGTGATGACCTATCCGAACGAGCAACTCCCCGCAGGCCGCCCGCTGAAAATGGCCCCGGCGCATGACGCGATGACCGAGGCCGGATGTAAATGGGGCGTCAGCTGGGACCTCGAAGTACCGCTGTACTTTGCGCCGAAAGGGTTCGAGGAAACGCCGACGCTCAAGCGGTCGAACGCCCACGACATTGTGGCCGAAGAATGCAAGGTGATCCGCGAGGGTGTTGGCCTGCTGGATATCTCGGGCTTTTCGCGGTTTGAGGTCACTGGCCCGAATGCCGAGGCGTGGTTGGACAAGGTGATGGCCTCGAAACTGCCCACGCCGGGTCGGGCGAAGCTGGCCCCGATGCTGGGCGAGAACGGGCGGCTCAAGGGTGATCTGACCGTGCTGAACTGGGGCGATGGCACCTGGTGGATCATGGGCAGCTACTACCTGCGGGCGTGGCACATGCGTTGGTTCGATGATCGTATGATGGACGGCGTCGCCATTCGTGATCTGGGCGAAGAATACTGTGGGTTCGCCGTGGTCGGGCCGAAATCGCAGGCGGTGGTCGAGAAACTGGCGGAACAGGACATCTCGGGCCTGAAATTCATGGGCTGCGGGGATTTCGATATCGGTCTGGTCCGCGCCCGTGTCGCCCGCATGTCGGTGACCGGTGAGAAAGGGTACGAGATCAACTGCCGCTATGGTGACCACGTCAAACTGCGCCGGATGCTGCTGGAGGCGGGGGCCGACGAAGGCATCCGGGAATGTGGCTTCAACGCGATGCTATCGACGCGGCTGGAAAAGAGCTTTGGCATCTGGTCTGCGGAATTCACGCAGCTCTATACGCCCGGGATGACGGGTATGGACCGCTGGATCGACTGGGACAAGGATTTCGTCGGCAAGCAGGCGGCATTGGCCGAACGCGACGGCAATGGCCCCGCGCAGGTACAGGTGACGTTGGAGGTCGATGCGTTGGACGCGGATGCCAGCGGTTATGAACCGATCTGGGCTGGCGATGAGCGGGTCGGTTTTGTGACCTCGGGCGGGTACGGGCATTACACCGGCAAATCTCTTGCGATGGCTCTGGTCAATCGCGACAAGGCCGAGCCGGAGACCGAGGTGTCGGTGCATGTGGTGGGCGTTGAACGGCCCGCGCGGATCATTGCTGCGTCGCCCTATGACCCGCAGGGCAAGGCGATGCGGGGCTGATGATGGACGCTGAGGGTGGACGACGTCGACGACGCGGGCGCGGGGCAGAAAATGCCCCTAAACCCCACCGTGATGTGAATTACCGCCAATTGCGGAACCCGTTTCCGCAGATGGAGGTGTTCCCCGCAGACCAGATCGCCGACATGCACGAAACCGCCCTGCGGATGCTGCAAGAGCTAGGCATCAAGGTCCTGCTGCCCGAGGCGCGTGCGATTTTTGCCAAGGCCGGGGCAAAGGTCGATGAAGACAGTCAGATGGTCTTTCTGGGTCGAGACATCGTCGAGGTCGCCGTGGCCTCGGCCCCGAAATCCATCAATTGCCGCGCAGGGGCTCGGAAACGTGATTTTACGCTGGAACTGGGCAGTCTGGTGTTCCAGCCCGGGGCAGGTGCCCCGAATGCGACCGATCTGGAACGTGGGCGGCGACCCGCGACAGGGCAGGATTATCTGGAGTTCCTGAAGCTCACGCACTACTTCGACGTCTTTCAGATGATCTCGCCCCAGGTCGAGCCGCAGGATGTGCCGACCAATCTGCGCCACTATTTCACCACGCAGGCGCAGATGGAGTTAACGGACAAGTTCCCGTTCTTCTTTTCGCGTGGGACCCCGCAGGTGACGGACTGCTTTGAGATGCTGTCCATTGCGCGGGGGCTCAGCGATGAGGACTTCCGCGCCCATCCGCACTGCTACACGATCATCAACACCAACAGCCCGCGCACGCTGGATATCCCGATGGCGCAGGGGTTGATCGACTTTGCCCGTCACGGGCAAATGTCCATCATCACGCCGTTTACGCTGATGGGTGCTATGGCACCGATCACGGTGGCCGGGGCCATCACCCTGTCTCATGCCGAGGCGCTGGCGGCGTTGACCCTGACGCAGTTGACCAAACCCGGCGCGCCGGTCTGCTATGGCACCTTCACCAGCAATGTGGACATGAAGTCCGGTGCGCCCGCCTTCGGCACGCCCTCGCATTTTCAGGCCTCGCTGGCTGCGGGGCAACTGGCGCGGCATCTGGGGTTGCCATGGCGATCGGCGGCGGGGTCGGCCTCGAACGCCAATGACGTGCAGGCAGCGAATGAAAACCAGTTCGGCCTGTGGGGATGCCTGATGGCCGGAGCGACCGTGATCATCCACTCAGCCGGGTGGCTTGAGGGCGGTCTGACCGTCTCGTTCGAGAAGCTGGTCTGCGATGCCGAAGTGCTGAACATGGTGGCCGAGCTGTGTGCGGGCGCGCAAGCCGGGGCCGACGAAATCGGCTTTGAAACCGCGCTTCGCGCCGTGGAGCCCAGCGGGCATTTCTTTGCGACCCCGCAGACGATGGAGCGCTACAATACGGCCTTCTATGAACCTCACCTGCACGACTATGCCAATTTCGGTACGTGGTCCGAACGTGGTTCGGTCGATGCTAATCGACGGGCAACGGGCGTGTGGAAGGACATTCTGGCGAACTTCGAAGCACCAGCGCAAACCAGCGGGCTTGGTGCTCTGCACGATTTCATCGCCAAACGCACCGCCGAGGGCGGCGCCCCGCCGGAGAGTTGAATGACCAGCAAACCCCTCCTCCACCGAGACGACCCCGATGCCGAACCTCTGGTGGGCAACATCAAGGTCACGCGCGACGACTGGCTGAACGTGGCGATGGACGTACTGATCTCGGACGGGGTCGAGCAGGTCAAGGTGCTGAATCTGGCTGCGCGGATGGCGGTGTCGCGGTCGTCCTTCTATTGGTATTTCAAATCCCGGCAAGAGCTGCTGGATGCCCTGCTGGCGCGCTGGCAGGCGACGAATACGGCGGCGCTGATCGCGCAGGCCGAGGCCCCGGCGCAGACGATCACGGCGGCGGTCTGCAATGTGCATCGCTGTGTGGTGAACACCGAGCTGTTCGACACCGCGCTGGATTTCGCTGTGCGCGACTGGGCGCGGCGGTCGGGCAAGGTGCGGCGGATGCTGGACCAGTCCGATGCGCGGCGGCTTGCGGCCCTGCGCGCCATGTTCACCAGGTTCGGATATGCCGAGACCGAGGCCGAAACCCGCGCGCGCGTGCTGTATTACATGCAGATCGGGTACGACCTTGCGCAGCTGAACGAACCGATGGCGGCGCGTCTGGCGATGGTGCCGCATTATCTCTACGTCTTCACCGGGGTTGAGCCGCGCCCCGAAGAGATCGACGAGTTCAGCATCTATGTACGGCAATTCTGGCAGGGGGAAGATCATGAGCCAACCTGACGCAATCATCATCGGCACCGGTGTCATCGGCGCCGCCATCGCGTTCGAGATGACCAAGGCGGGCTGGAAAACCCTGTCGCTGGACCGCAACGCGCAGGTCGGGCACGGCTCGACCGCGGGGTCCTGCGCGATTATCCGGATGCATTACTCGACATTCGATGGCACCGCGTTCGCATGGGAGGGCTATCATTACTGGCGCGACTGGGCCGCCTATCTGGGCCTGTCCGACGGGGCCAATCTGGCGCAATTCCGGCAAACCGGCTGTCTAGTGATGAAGACCGAGGCCAACGGGTTTCTGGACAAACACAAGGCTTACAGTGCTGAGCTGGATTGTCCCTTCGAAGACTGGACCCCGGATCAGATCACCGATCGCCTGCCGATCTATGCGCTCGACAGTTTTGCACCGGCCAAACGCATGGATGACCCGGATTTTGGTCAACCCAACGGCCGCCGGATGCAGGGTGCGGTGTTCTGGCCCAAGGCGGGCTATGTGACGGACCCGGCCTTGTCGGCGCAAAACCTGATCGACGCGGCGAAACTGCGTGGGGCACAGGTGCGGACTGGGGCCGAAGTGACCGAAATCCTGACCGAAGGGGGCCGGGTATCCGGCGTACGGCTGGCCTCGGGCGAGGAGATCCATTCCAAAGTCGTCGTGAACGTCGCAGGGCCGGGCTCGGCCATCATCAACCGGATGGCGGGCGTGTTGGATGACATGACTATCCAGACCCGCCCACTGCGACAGGAGGTCGTGCATGTGCCCGCACCCGAGGGGTTCGATTTCGAAAATCAGGGGACCATCGTATCCGACAGCGACATCGCGCTTTATTGCCGGCCCGAGCATGGCAACCATATCCTGATAGGGTCTGAGGACCCCGACTGCGACCCGCATCAATGGTGCGAGGATGACATGCACTACAACCGCGATTTCACCGACCAATGGACGACACAGGCGATGCGTTATGCGCAGCGGGTGCCGTCGCTCGGGATTCCGTCGAAAACGCGGGGGGTGGTGGACCTCTATGACGCGTCGACGGACTGGATTCCGATCTATGACAAATCCAGCCTGCCGGGGTTTTACATGGCCTGCGGCACCAGCGGGAACCAGTACAAGAACGCGCCGATTGCGGGCAAGATGATGGCCGCGCTGATCGACTATGTCGAAGGTGGGTCAGACCACGACGCACAACCGCTGCAGTTCGAACTGCCCTATATCGGTCGCAGCATCGACGTGGGCTTTTATTCGCGCAAGCGCCCGATCAATTCCGAAAGCAGCTTCTCGGTTCTGGGTTAACTCGCCTGTTTACGCGCAGCCGCAAAGCTGTCTGCGCGCACCGGACCATAGCCTCTGATCTCGTCGGCTGCCGCCAGTTTCTCCAGCCAGTCGCCCTCGGGGTATGTCAGGAGCCGGTCGAGCATCGCTTCGTACCAAGCCAGAATATCACGATGCAGCCGGGCCTCGGAATGGTAGCCGAACGGGTTCCAAGCCTTGCCGCGCAGCCCCTTGGCGCGGGCCAGTGCGGTCAGCACGGGGCGCATCCACGGCCCGAATGTGTGTTTGATCGGACGGCCACGCGCGTCCTTGCGCAAGCTCAGCATCGGCGGGGCGAAATGGTATTTCGTTTTGAACGCGCCCTCGAACTGCTGCGCAAGTTCATCGGTGAAGGCCGAGGAGGTCTGCAGCCGGGCAACCTCGAACTCATCCTTATAGGCCATGAAACGGAAGAGGTTGCGGGCGACTGAATCGACAATCTGATCGGAGGTTTCCAGGTGGGCCTCACGGATGCTCTTGATCCGCCGGGAATAGCGTTCTGCATAGGCGGCGTCTTGATAATCGGTCAGAAAGGCGACGCGGCGGGCGATCCGTTGGTCCAGCGTCTCCTCGGGTGGTGTCGGTCGGGTCAGGCCCTGAACCCGGTCTGGATCGGCGGCCAGACAGCGGCCAAGCGCAAAGGCCAGCCGGTTCTTTTCAACCGCGACGCCGTTCAGCAGGATGGCCTGCGCCAGCGCACTGTGTGAGACTGGAACCAGCGCCTTCTGCCATGCAAAGCCCAGTAGGATGACATTGGCAAACACCGCATCGCCCAGCAGCGCCTCGGCAATGGAGTTTGCGTCAAGCCCGGTCAGATTGTCGGCCCCCACCACATCAGCGATGGCTTGTTCCCGCGCGTCGACACGCAATTGCGCGTCGCGTCGCAGCACCAGATCGCCGGTGGGCATCTCGGCCCGGTTCAGCACAACCTGCGTGCCATGAGTGTAGTGGGCCGAGGCTTTGGGGGCCGAACTGACCACCACGTCGCAGCCAATCACCGCATCCGCAGCGCCTTGATCAATGCGCACCTGATTGAGCGCATCGGGGGCGGTGCCCAGACGAATGTAGCTCAGCACAGTTCCAAATTTCTGCGCGAACCCGGTGAAATCCAGAACCGAGGCGCCTTTGCCTTCCAGATGCGCGGCCATGGTGATCAGCGCGCCAACCGTGACAACACCGGTGCCGCCGACGCCGGTGACCAGAAGATCGAAGGGTGTGTTCAGCTCGGGCAGGTCGGGGGGCGGCAGGTCGGCCTCCAGCGCGTGCAGATCCAACTCGACGACCCGCTTGCGCCGCGTCGCGCCTTCGACGGTCACGAAGCTGGGGCAAAACCCGTTCAGGCAGGAAAAATCCTTGTTGCAGGAGCTCAGGTTGATCTTGCGCTTGCGGCCCAGAGGGGTCTCGCGCGGTTCGACACTCAGGCAGTTCGACGCGACCGAGCAATCGCCGCAGCCTTCGCAGACCAGATCGTTGATCCAGACGAATTTTTGCGGGTCCTCAAGCGTGCCACGCTTGCGACGGCGGCGCTTTTCGGTGGCACAGGTTTGTTCGTAGATCAGAACGGTGACGCCGGGGATCTCGCGCAACTCGCGCTGCAGGGTATCCATCTCGGCGCGGTCGTGAAATGTGGTGCGGGCGGGGAAGTCAGAACGGCGGAACTTGGTGATATCGTCCGAGACCAGCGCGATGCGGTCCACGCCTTCGGCACGGCAGGTCTGGGCAATGCCCGCGACGCTGACCGGCCCGTCCACCGGCTGTCCTCCGGTCATCGCCACCGCATCGTTGTAGAGAATCTTGTAGGTGATATTCGTCCCCGCCGCGACGGCCTGCCGGATCGCGAGGCTGCCGGAATGGTACCACGTCCCTTCGCCAAGGTTCTGGAAGATATGCTTGCCGCCGTTGAATTGCGAGGCCACCACTTGCGGCACACCTTCGCCACCCATCTGCGCATAACCCACCGTCTCGCGGTCCATCCAGGAGGCCATGACATGACAGCCGATCCCGCTGGCTGCGGTAGAGCCTTCGGGCACTTTGGTTGAGGTGTTGTGCGGGCAGCCCGAGCAGAAATAGGGCGTTCGCACGGCCCCCGGCACGTTGATTAGGGGCGGGGGTGTTTCGGTCAAAGCCTGTGCCTTGGCGGGCAGGTTTTCTTCGGGAAAGAAGGTGTCCAGACGCGCGGCCACGATGGGGGCCAGCATCAGCGGGCTCAGCTCTCCGGTCCAGGGGATCAGCGGCTCGCCATGGCTGTCATATTTGCCCACCATCTTCTGCGGCTTATCGCCGGGCCAGTCATAGAAGTATTCCTTGAACTGGCTTTCGATGATGCCGCGTTTTTCTTCGACGACCAGCACCTCGGCCTTGCCCTTCACGAACCGCAGCGCGTTGCGGCGGGCCAGAGGCCAGACCATGCCAACCTTGTAGATGTCGATGCCCAGACGGCGGCAAGCGGCCTCATCCAGACCCAGCAAACGCAGGGCCTCCATCAGGTCGAGATGCCCCTTGCCCGTGGTGACAAACCCGAACTTGGCGTTGTCGATGTCATAGATGCGCCGGTCGATGGGGTTGGCTTCGGCAAAGGCCCGCACGGCGCGCAGCTTGTGCTGGATGCGGGTTTCGATCTCGGGCGAGGGCAGGTCGGCGGTGCGCACATGCAAGCCGCGTTCGGGAAGGTCGATCTGGGGCAGGGTGAATTCACGGTCGGGGCGCAGGTCGACCGACCGGGCGCTTTCGACCGTTTCCGAGATCGCCTTGAACCCGACCCATGTCCCGGAAAAGCGGGACAGGGCAAAGCCGTATTCGCCAAATTCCAGATATTCCTCGACCGAGGCCGGGTTCAGCGTCGGCATGAACCACGCCATGAAGGCCACATCCGACTGGTGCGGCATCGAGGAACTAACACAGCCATGGTCATCACCGGCCACGACCAACACGCCGCCCTTCGGGGCCGAGCCGTAGGCGTTCCCGTGTTTCAGCGCGTCACCTGATCGGTCGACGCCCGGGCCCTTGCCGTACCACATCGAGAAAATACCCTCGACCTCGCAATGCGGGTCCAGCGTGGCCTGTTGCGCCCCCAGCACGGCGGTTGCGCCGAGGTCTTCGTTCACCGCAGGCATGAACGTAATACGGTCGGTTTTCAGCCGTTCCTTGGCGCGCCAGAGCTCAAGATCCAGCCCGCCCAGTGGCGAGCCACGATATCCAGAAACAAACCCCGCCGTGTTCAATCCGGCGTCCCGGTCGCGCCGGGCCTGATCCATCATGATCCGCGCCAGCGCCTGCGTTCCGGTTAGAAAAACCCGACCCTGATCCAGCACATAACGGTCTTCAAGCTGATAGGTGCGGGGGGTCTCGTGTTGGCTCATGGCTTGATCCGTTGGATTGGCTGTGGGTTTGAGGAAGCATAATTCAATCCAGTTGAAGAGTTGTGCCAGTCTGACCGATGCATTGCAGGTTTGATGAAATTATTGTTCACTATGATGGTCTAAATCGAAAGGATTTTCCGTGGCGATGCAGCTGGACGACAGAGACCGCCGCATACTGGCCCTGCTGCAAACGGACAGCAGGATTTCGAATGCCGATCTCGCTGATGTGGTGGGCATGTCGGCCTCGGCCCTGTGGCGACGTGTCCGCGCGCTGGAAGAAGCAGGTCTTATCGAGCGTTATGGCGCGGTCGTGAACCCTGTTGAAATGGGTCTGACGTTCGAGGCCATCGTTCACGTGCATCTGACCCGGCACGACCGCGAGAAGATCGCCGATTTTATCCGGGCGGTCGAAACCAGTCCTGAGGTGCAGGAATGTTACGCCACGACTGGGCAGGCCGATTACCACCTGCGGGTACTGTGCCGAGATCTTGCGGCCTATAACGTGTTCTTGCAGGATTTCCTGTTTCATTTGCCCGCGGTCGCCAGTGCGCAGACCAATGTGGTATTGCGGACGATCAAGCGGAACCGGCCTGTGGTGCCATGACGTTCAGGTGGCGAACGCTACCCAGGCCCAGGCCATGCCGATATAGGTCAGATTGTGAAAAAGCTGGTCCAGACCCGCTGCCCGCCAAAATGCTGGTTGATTGGGTTGCAGTTTCTTACGGTCGGAATAGTTGGCCTTTGCGAAATCAATGTGGAAATGGACGATCCACTCCAGCGCGGCGATGATCAGGATGAATTCAACCGGCGCCCGAAACAAAGCAAAGATAATGACGGAACCCACAACATGCACGGCTGCATGTTGTGCGCGTCCCATATGGAGATACGAGCCCCGCCCCGAAAGCATCTTGGGCGTCTGCAAATAATAGTCGGCAAACATATGTTTGATCTGAAGCAGGCAAAGCAACAGAAACACAGTGCCATAACTGGCAGGCAAATGAATCCTCCCGATATCGTCCTGAATCGGAAGCTTAGGGGGTAATCGCCTGCCGCGCAAATGAACTTGTTCACACAAGGCGAATTGGGCGTAGTTTGGAAATTCATTTGCGTCGCCCGACACGATTGCGGTAAATTCGGGCCGTTGTATTCACAGCAAAAACATCAATTTGAGCAGCTGATCAAAAGCGGGGCGGGTTCCATAGAACGAACGATTTTTCGGTTCATCTGGAAATATTCCAAACGCGACCAGTTGATCCTGCTGGCCGTGACGGCAACGCTGTTCCCGTTGCTGTACCTGACGCTGGAACTGCCCAAGCGGATCATCAACGACGCGATCGGGGCCTCGAGCCAGATCGTCAATGTCTGGGGCTATAGCCTGCAGCAGACCACGTTTCTGATGATCCTGTGCTTTGCGTTTCTGGCTGCGGTGCTGGCCCATGGTCTGATGAAGATGCGCATCAACACTATGAAAGGTGTGCTGAGCGAACGGATGTTGCGCCGGTTCCGGTATCAACTGATCAGCCGCGCGCTGCGCTTTCCGCAACCCTATTTCGAACGGGTGAGCCAGGGCGAGATGGTGTCGATGATCACCGCCGAAAGCGAACCAATGGGCGGGCTTATGGGCGATGCGATCAGCCAGCCGGTGCTGCAGGCCGGGCAGATGATCACCATCCTGTCTTTCCTGTTTCTGCAAAGTGTCTGGTTCGGACTGGCGGCGGTGGCGCTGATCCCGTTGCAGGCCTGGCTGATTCCGCGCCTGCAACGCCAGATCAACCTGCTGAACAAGAAGCGCATTCAAGAGGTCCGCATCCTAGCCGCGCAGATCGGAGAAAACGCGGCCGGTGCCTCGACCCTGCGGGCCAATGGCGGGTGGCGGTATCGTCGGGCGATGATCTCGGATCAGCTGGGACGGCTGTTTGGCATCCGGTTCGAGATCTACCAGAAAAAATTCTTCATGAAGTTCATCAATAACTTCATCTCGCAGCTGACGCCTTTCATGTTCTATCTGGTGGGCGGGTTTCTGGTGCTGCAGGGCTCGGTCTCGCTGGGGGCGCTGGTCGCGGCGCTTGCGGCGTATAAAGACCTGAGTTCTCCGTGGAAGGAGTTGCTGACCTATTACAACCAGACGCAGGATATGTCGCTGCGGTGGGAGGTCGTGATTGAACGCTTCGCCCCCGATGGCATGATCGACGAGACCCTGTTCGATGGCGAGCCCGAGAGCCGCCCACATCTGACCGGCGATATCGTTCTGAACCACGTCTCGGTCCGTGATATCGACGGCAATCAGGTGCTGGATGATCTGGAGCTGACCTTCCCCGCCAGCAAGACCATCGGCATCTCGGCCCCCAGCGAAGAAGACCGCCTGGCGCTGACCGAATTGCTGACGCGCGAGATTCTGCCCACCTCGGGCCGGGTCGAGGTGGGTGGCGTCAATCTGGCCGGGCTGCACCAAAGCGTCGTGGCCGCGCGGATCGGTCTGGCGACCTCGCGACCGGTCATGTTTCAGGGCACTCTTGGGGAAAATGTCATGATGCCGATGCGGTCGCGACCTCTATCGACCTCGACCGAAGATCCGGGCTTCCCCGAGACCCTGCGCGCCGGCAACAGCAGCGACCCGTTCAGCGTCGAATGGCTGGACCCCAGCCTTGCCGGTTTCGATGATTCCAGCCGCCTGCGCGAATGGTGGCTGCAACTGATCGACGGCATGGGCTCGGGGGCGGCGCTGTTTCAGCGGGGGGCCGAGCAGGTGTTCAACGCAGATGAGCGCCCCGAGTTGGCGGCCAAGCTGATCGAACTGCGTCCGCTGGTGCAAAAGGCGGTCCGCGATGCAGGGCTGGAACAACAGGCGCTGGTGTTTGATCAGTGCACATATAACCCGGCCTTGCCTGTGGCTGAAAACCTGTTGTTCGCCACCCCTTGCGTTCCAGTCACGCAGGAACTGCTAGCGCAGCAGACGGTGTTTCTGGGGCAGTTGCGGGAACTTGGGCTAGACCAGACCCTTGCAAATCTGACCCGGGATGTGATCGAAATGCTGCGCCAGATCTTCGGGCTGGACGGCACCGACCATCCCCTGTTCCGCAAGCTGGGGCTTGAGGCACAGACCTACGAGACCGCGGTTGAACTGGTTGAGCGGACCCGCAAAGAAGGCGTCAGCGGGCTGGATGACGAACAGTTGGCTACTCTGTTGGCGGTGCCTTTTGTGATCTCGGCAGAACAGATCGGCCCGGCCTTCTCAGACGAGTTGAAGAACCGCATATTGGAGCTGCGCCACAGCCATTCGAAAAAGCTGTTGGAGCGTTTGCACAACGTCTTTGTACCGCTGGACGAGACCGCCTGTGCCCCCGGCCTGACGGTGATGGAAAACGCCCTGTTCGGCAAGGTCAGTCAGATCGGCGGCGCACGCACGGACGAGGCACGCAAGCTGATCGTGGACGTGCTGGCCGAACATGGCGCGCGTCCGATGGTGGTCGAATTGATCTACGACGTACCCGTCGCGCTGGGCGGCCAGAACCTGCCTGCGGTCTTTGCCGAACCGCTGGCCTTCACCCGGGCCACCATCAAGAAGCCGGACATTCTAATTCTGGAAAACGCGCTGGCGAGCTATGACATGCAGACTCAGGTGGCGGTCTACAAGAACCTGCGCGAGCTGTTGCCGGATGCCACCGTCATCTATCTGAACGATCAGTTCGAGAACCCGGATGTATTCGACATGCATGTGGAAATTCGGCAAGGTCGGGTGGTGACGGATGAAGGACCCACCGATATCGAAGGCGACGGTGCCGCCTCGGCCGATCTGGTACGCAAACTGCGCGCGCTGGAACAAACGCCGCTGTTCTCGGGTCTGGATCGCCGCCAGCTTCGTCTGCTGGCATTTGGCGCGCGTTGGTTTGACGCCAAGCCGGGGCAGGTGGTGTTCCTCAAGGACGATCAGCCGACCGATGGGGCCTATGTTGTTCTTGAAGGCGAGGCCGGTCTTTACCTGCCGCAGCCCGGCGGCGCGGATCAGTTGATCACGACCGTTGGTCCGGGCGCGCTGGTCGGCGAGTTGGGGCTGATCCGCAAGGAACCGCGCGCCCTGAGCATGATCGCCGAAACCGACCTGTCCTGCCTGCGCATCGGTGAAGAGGAATTCCTGGCGGTGGTCGAAAACGATGCGGCCACGGCGTTCAAGCTGTTGCAGGTGATTTCGGGCTACGTCTCGAACTGACTGGGCTAAGTGCCGGGTTTGCAGAACAGACTGTAAAGCAGGCCGATCACCTGCGCGGTCTTGCCATCATTCAGCGCGTAGTAGATCGCCTTGCCCTCGCGGCGCGCTTTCACCAGCCCCTCTTCGCGCAGGCGGGCCAGCATCTGGCTAACCGCCGCCTGCCGCATCCCCAGAAGTGCCTCAAGCTCTCCGACTGATCGCTCGCCTTCGCCAAGGTGGCACAGGATCATCAGGCGGCCCTCATGGGCCAGTGCTTTCAGAAACGCAGTCGCTTGGGCCGCGCTTTCCTGCATCTCGGCCGTGGTGTCGTCGGGCGGGGTCTTGGTATCGAGGTTTTGCGTCGTCACGGAATAGCCAATATGACTTAGGGGTTTGATCAATATGCCCTATCGGGGTGCAGATTGTCACCCCTCGGTTGCCGGGGCACCACCCTGAAAGGCATTTCCGTTGGCGTAATCACAGGGCTCCTCCTGCATCTGCAGGTGCAGGTCTTTACCGGTATAGGGGTTGGCGCGGGCCAGCGCCTCGTCGACTTCGATACCAAGACCCGGGGCGCTCGGCGGGGTGACGAACCCGTTCTCGACCCGGATCGCCCCCTTGATCAGTTGATCGTGGAACGGCGTTTCGATGGTTTCCAGCAGCAGAAGGTTAGGGATCGAGGCGGCCAGATGGGTGTTGGCGGCCCATTCCACCGGCCCGGCATAAAGATGCGGGGCCATCTGGGCGTTGAAAACCTCTGCCATCGCGGCGACCTTCTTCATCTCCCATATACCGCCGGCACGGCCCAGTGCCGGTTGCAGGATTTCGGCGGCTCCGGCGCGCAGAACTGCGCCGAATTCGGCCTTGGTGGTCATCCGCTCGCCGGTAGCCACGGGGATGCGGACGTTGCGGGCGACGCGGGCCATATCCTCGATCATGTCGGGGGGTGTGGGTTCCTCGAACCAGAGCGGTGAATAGGGTTCCAGCGCCTGACCCAGCCGGATCGCGCCCGCCGTGTTAAACTGCCCGTGGGTGCCGAACAACAGATCGGCCTTGTCGCCCACGGCCTCGCGGATGGCTTTGCAGAAGGCCACAGACAGCGAGATATCGGTCATCGCAGGCATATGCCCGCCGCGGATGGTGTAAGGCCCCGCAGGGTCGAATTTGACGGCGGTATAGCCACGCCGCACCATCTCGGCGGCGCAGTCCCCCGCCTGTTCCGGCGAGGTCCAGAAATCGGTCAGATTATGCTGCGGCAGAGGGTAGAGGTAGGTGTAGGCCCGGATACGGTCGTTCATCCGCCCGCCCAGCAGGGCATAGACCGGGCGGTCCCGGTCCTTGCCGAGGATATCCCAACAGGCGATCTCGAGCCCTGAAAACGCGCCCATCACCGTCAGGTCGGGGCGCTGGGTGAAGCCGCTGGAATAGGTGCGGCGGAACATCAGTTCGATGTTTTCGGGGTTTTCGCCCAGCATGTGCCGTTCGAACACGTCGCGGATGACATGGGTCATCGCCTCGGGACCAACGGACGAGGCATAGCATTCCCCCCATCCAATAACGCCGGTATCGGTCGTGACCTTGACCAATATCCAATAGCGCCCGCCCCAGCCGGGGGCCGGAGGCGCGGTGACGATGATATCGAGATCCTGCAGTTTCACGCGGCGCTCCTTTCGGGGTCAGCCCCTGTCGAACATGATCACATTGCGTTTGGCGGAACCGGATTTGGTGTCCTCGATTGCCTCGTTGATCTGTGACAGCGACCAGCGGCCCGAGATCAACTCATCCAGCTTCAGCCGCCCCTGTTCATAAAGGTCGATCATCCACGGAATATCCCGCTGAATCACCACGTCGCCCATTTTGGAACCGACCATGCCCTGACCCAAAGCGGCCAGCACCACGGGTTCATAGCTGGACACATCCCCTGAATGCGGCATCCCGATCATGATCGCCTTGCCGCCCCGACCCAGATACCGCGGGGCCTGATCATAGGCAGGGATCGCGCCGACGGTGATCAGAACTGCGTCCGCGCCACGTCCTCCGAGGGCCTTATAGGCGGCCTTCCATGGTGCGTCGAGGCTGCCCAGAACGCCGTGGGTTGCACCGAATTCTTTGGCGATTTCCAGCTTGTCCTCGGTCATGTCGACGGCGACGATGCGGCGGGCCCCGGCGATGCGTGCGCCCTGAATGGCGTTCAGCCCGACGCCGCCCGCGCCGATCACCACCACATCCTGCCCGGGGCGTAGCCCGGCGGCGTTCACCGCAGCGCCCACCCCGGTGATCACGCCGCAAGACAGCAGGCTGGCGAGGTCTTTGGGCAGGGTTTCGGGGATTTTGACGATCTGGCGATGGCTGACTACGACCTTCTCGGCAAAGGCCCCGCAGGCCATGGCTTGTTCCAGTGCGCCGCCATCGGCGGTGCGCAGGGGGCCTTTGACCGTGTCGTAGGGTGTCTCGCAAATGGTTGGCTTGCCGCCCGCACAAGACGGACAGGATCCGCAGGCGCGGATCAGGGTTACCACGACGGGATCACCGACCTTGAACCCTTCGGCACCTTCCCCGACTGCCGAGATGACCCCGGCGGCTTCATGCCCATATACTGCGGGCAGGTGGCCGCCCCATGCGCCGCTGGCGAACGAAATGTCCGAGTGGCAGATCGCTACGGCATCCAGCGTGACCTCGACCTCGCCCATTCCGGGTGGCGCGATCAGGATGTCCTCGATCACCAGAGGCGCGCCGAACTCCCGGCACACGGCTGCTTTTATGGATTGCATGTCTGTCCCCGTTCCGTTTGAGGCCACGGTGACCTGTCAACGCCAGAGCTGCAAGGCGGAATCCGCCATCAAAGTGTCGTTGTTATGCCAAAGCCGCGCGCGGCCGCAGGAACATCACCAACCCGACCGCCATCAGGACCAAAGCCAGCAGGAACGGCGCGCCGGGCAGATAGATCGGGGCGTTCTGGCCCGCGAACTGGGCGAAGACACTGGTCATGACCAACGGCGAGATGATCATCGACAGCGCGTGCAGGGCCGCAAGCACGCCCTGCAACTCGCCTTGTTGAGAGTCAGGTGTGGCGCGGGACATGAGGGCCTGCAGGGCAGGGGTGACCACCGCGCCCAAGGCGGTGACGGGGATCAGCATCAGTGCGATCAGGCCGTTGGTCAGAAAAGCCAGCAGGATGAAGCTGACGATTTCGAACGCCATGCCCCAGATGATGGTGACCCGCTCACCCAGATACCGGGTGGCGGGGCGGATCAGGCCGCCTTGCACGGCGGCCATACCGATTCCGTAAACGGCCAGAGACAGCCCGATCATCTGTGGCGACCAGCCGAAGCGTTCGAGTGTGAAATAGGACCAGATCGCCGGGTAGACATAGATCGAGATCGAGTAGAGGAAATAGACCCACAGCAGCGGCCGGATACCGGGCAGCGCTGCGATGGCGCGCAACGAGCCCGCAGGGTTGGCCCGTCGCCAGTGAAAGGGGCGACGGTTTTCTTCGGTCACGGTTTCCGGCATCACCAGCAGGCCCAGCAAGAAGCCTATGGCAGACAGCCCCGCCGCGGCCCAGAACGGAGCGCGGGTGCCGAATTCGCTTAGCAACCCGCCCATCAGCGGCCCCAGCACAAAGCCCAGCCCGAAGGCCGCACCCAGCAGGCCGAAATTCGCAGCCTTTTCATGGGGTTTAGACACATCGGCCATGAAGGCGGCGGCGGTCGAATGGGTTGCTGCGGTGATTCCTCCAATAATGCGTCCCGCCAGCAGCAGCCAGATGCTGCCCGCCACTGCCATCACCACATAATCCAGCGCCATAACAAAAAGCGAGACCAACAGAACCGTGCGTCGCCCATATGCATCCGACAGATTGCCCAAAACCGGACCGAACAGAAATTGCATGGTCGCAAAGGCGGTGCTGAGCACGCCGCCCCAGATCGCGGCGGTGGCCAGCGTCCCGCCCTGCACCTCGACGATCAGTTGCGGCATGATGGGCAGCACCAGGCCGATGCCCATCGCGTCGATCATCACGGTACCAAGAACAAACAGAAAGGGCAGGCGCATGAGAGTCCGAAACTTGTTTGACCGGACCCTAGCGGCAGGCCTGTCCAGTGCAAAGCCCTAGATCCGCTGCGAGATCTGGTGCATCAGCCCGGCCAGGTGTTCGGGGTGCGAGAAAAATGGCGAATGAGAGCTGTCGATGGTCAGGCTCAGGCCGGGATTTGCGCACTCAGCCATCTGGGCCTGATATTCGGTCGGAACGGTGCGGTCATCGGTGGTGCGGATGTAGGCCTTGGGCACGCGGTCGAAATTCTCACCCACATCCAGCGGTGTGGCTTGTGGCGCGATGGCCTGCGGGCAGAGACGGCCCAAGGCATACCTCACCACCTCGCGCGGGCAGTCGTGATAGAACAACCCCTGCACCCGGTCCGGCAGGACGCTGTAGGACAACCCGTCCGAGGATTTCTCGACCGCGTCCCCAATCAGCTGGCGGGGCGCACGTTTGCGCATCTCGATCATAGACAGCCCGGATTGCGGAACGTAGGCGCATAGATAGACCAATGCCCGCAACGCGTCGGGTGCAGCTTCGGCGGCAGCGCTGATCGGATATCCGCCCCACGAATGCCCGACAACGATGGTATCGGGGGTGCAGGCGGCAAGAACCGCATCGCGGCAGGACGCAAGCGTGACATCCGCAATCGGCGTCGGGTCTGATCCGTGGCTGGGCATGTCAATGGCGCGCGCCGCATGCCCGAATGTGGTCAGTTCGGGGATCAGATCGCGCCAGCACCAGGCGCCGTGGCATGAGCCGTGAACCAGCAGGAAATCGGCCACGTCTAAGCTCCTTGCAGATGTCCGGTTTCGGTCAGAAACCCGTTGAGGAGGTCCGCGTATTCGGCCGGCCGCTCGACGCAGGGCAGGTGGCCCGCCTTGCGGATAAGCGCAAATCGCGCGCCAGGGATCAGGTCAACCGTTTCGCGCACCAGATCGGGCGGGGTCGAGCCATCCTCGCTGCCAGCAATCCCCAGCGTGGGCAGGCGCAAACCGCTGGTTGGAGTGTAGAAATCGGTGCCGGAAATCGCAGCACAGCAGCCAAGATAGCCATCCAGAGGTTGCCTGACCATCATGTTACGCCACAGCGCCAGATCGGCACTGGCGCGGAAGGGTTTCGAGAACCACCGCTCCATCGTGGCATCCGCCAGCGCCTCGATCCCGCCTTCTCGGGCGGCGGCGATACGGTCCTGCCAGATATTGGGCGTGCCGATCTTGGCGGCGGTGTTCGACAGCACCACTGCGCGGATTTGATCCATGCGCTTCACTGCCAGCCCTTGCGCGATCATCCCGCCGATCGACAGGCCGACGAACATGCAGTCTTTGACCTCAAGATGGTCCAGCAACCGTTCGGTATCACGCACCAGCGCGCCCATCGAGTATGGTCCCTCGGGTTGCGAAGACAGGCCATGGCCGCGTTTGTCAAAACGGACAATGCGCAGGCCCTTGGGCAGCAATGGCAGGATCGGGTCCCACAGGCGCATATCCGTGCCCAGTGAATTGGCGAAGACCAGCGGCGCGCCGTCCGGGTCTCCGTCGACGCGGTAGTGTAGCTTAACGTCTCCAAGGTCGGCGATGTGCATCGGTGAGGGGTCCGCATAAATGTGTTTGCGGCGGAATAGTGCACCGGTTCATGCCGGTTGTCAGGTCAGGAATTCCAACGCTTGTTCAAAAACCTGCGGGTCCACATTACCGCCCGAGGCGACAACGATCACCGCATCCCCCTCGATCTGGTCCCTGCGAAACAGTGCCGAGGCCAGCGAGACCGCGCCGCCGGGTTCCAGCACAATCTTGAGCCGCAGGAAGGCCTGCGCCATGGCTTGCAACGCTTCTTGTTCAGACACCGACAGGCCGGGGCCACAGAGCCGGTGCAGGATCGGAAATGTGATCTGCCCCGGCTGCGGCGTCAGGATCGCGTCGCAGATATTGCCCGACGAGGCATTGTTGTTCTGGATGCTCCCTGAAGCCAGCGAGCGTTTGACGTCATCAAACCCCTCAGGCTCACACGGGCGGGCGCGCAGGCCCGGCGCGTGTTCTTCCAGCGCCAGCGCGATGCCCGAGGTCAGCCCGCCGCCGCCGCAACAGACCAGCACATCGGCCTGCGTGACGCCCTGCGCCTTGGCTTGTCGGGCAACCTCAAGCCCGACCGTGCCCTGACCCGCGATCACTTGCGGTTCGTCATAGGGCCGGATCAAGGTCAGGCCGCGCTGCGCGGCCAGCGCCTCGCCGATCTCTTCGCGGCTTTCATTGGCACGGTCGTACAGAACCACCTCGGCCCCCAAGGCGCGGGTGTTCGCGATCTTCAGTTGCGGCGCGTCCGAGGGCATGATGATGACCGAGGATATCCCGTGCTGGCTGGCCGCATAGGCAACCCCCTGCGCGTGATTGCCCGAGGAATAAGCGATCACGCCCCGCTGGCGTGCGACCTCATCCAGTGCCGAAATCGCTGACCACGCGCCGCGAAATTTGAAGCTGCCGGTGTGCTGCAGGCATTCGGGTTTCACCAGCACCCTGCGCCCGGCTATCTCATCCAGAAACGGGGAAGACAGCAGCGGAGTCTCGCGTGCATGCCCGGCCAGCCGCTGTGCGGCGGCCTCGATCATTTCAATACTGCTCATGTCGCGTCCAGTGTTTTGCGGATGACGTCCAATGATTGAGGTTCATTCAGAAAAGGCACATGCCCCCGATCTGCGATCTCGGCACTGATCAGACCGGGATGGCGGTTTTGCATCTCAACCAGCGTAGCGGCCCCGAACAGGTCAGAATTCGCCCCCCGGATCACACCGGTCGGTATATCGCCAAGCGCGTCGAACAACGGCCAAAGGTCGGGCGGCGGGCCTGCGGCGGCCTGCTGGAGCAGCGCCTCGCGCAGGGCGCTGTCGTAGCGCAGGGCGAGGCCCGTGTCGGATTGCAGATATTGATTTTCAACCTGCTGGCGCCAGACAGCACGGGGCACGCCGGGGAATTGCGGCTCCATCATCTGGTGCAACGCCTCTGCGGCCTCGTCATAGGTTTTCGCGTTGGGCAGTTTACCCACATAATCCATGATCTTGGCGATGCCCTCGGCCTCGATCACCGGCCCTACATCGTTCAGGATGACAGCAGCCAGACGATCCGGTTGGCCCGCAGCCAGCGCCATGGCGACCAGCCCGCCGCGCGAGGTGCCGAGGACCGTGACCTTTTCCAGCCCCAGATGGTCCAGTAATTCAATCGCATCCTGCCCTTCGCGCAGGATGTTGTAGTTCATGAAATCAGGGTCGTAATCGGACTGACCGCGCCCGCGATAATCCATCGCGATCATGCGCAGATCGCTGATATGCGGGGCAAGGAACGAGAAATCCCGGCTGTTGCGGGTGAGCCCAGCAAGGCAGAGCAGGGGCTGTCCCGCTCCGGTATCCTCAAAATAAAGACGTTTGCCATCCGAAGTGGTGAAGAAGGCCATCAAAGCCCCGCCAGTTGCGGGATGCTTGTCAGGTCGGACAGCACATGCGCCGGTTTCCATGGCAGACGGTCCATCGGCTCGCCCGCGCGGTTGACCCAGGCCGTGACGAAACCATAGCCGCTGGCCCCGGCAGCATCCCAGCCATTGGAACTGACGAACAGCACCTCGTCGCGGGCGCAGCCGAACCGGCCTTGGACCAGATCATAGACGCGGGCGTGCGGTTTGAAGACGCCGACGCTTTCGACCGATAGTACATCGTCCAGAACATCCCCGATCCCGGCGGACTGCACCGCCCCGTCCAACATTGGGGGTGAGCCGTTAGACAGGATGGCGGTCTGCAATCCGCCCGCCTTCAGCGCCTTCAGCATCTCGGGAACCTCAGGGTAGGCTTGCAATTCCCAATACAAATCCAACAGGCGTTGGCGCAGGGTGTCGTCGCCTTGCAGTCCGACGGCCTCAAGCGCCCAGTCCAGCCCGTCTTGTGTGACATCCCAGAAATCGCCATGCGCATCGGCCACGGCGCGCAGCCATGTGTATTGCAGCTGTTTCAGACGCCAATGGTTGGCAAGCTCGGGCCATTTGTCGGCCAAAGCCTCGAACCCCGGCTCGGCCGCGGCCTGACGCGCCGCCGCGGCGACGTCGAACAGCGTGCCGTAGGCATCGAATACGCAGGTTGTTATAGCCATCTGATCCTCCCCTGATCGCGCGCAGGTAAGCACAACCGGTTCACAGGTTAAAGAGGGCAGGGTTTACAATGCTGTGTCAGCCTCTAGGCTGCGCCGCTCATTCCCCTTGAGGCCGGAGGCCCCCAATGACCGCTATCAAACAAGGCGACACCGTTCGCATCCACTACACCGGAACGCTGCTGGACGGCAAAGTCTTTGACAGCTCCGAAGGGCGCGATCCGCTGGAGTTTGAGGTCGGCTCGGGCCAGATCATTCCCGGTCTTGACGTGGCGTTGCCGGGGATGGAGATCGGCGAGAAAAAGCGCGTCGAGATCGCCTGCACCGAAGCTTACGGTCCCATCAACCCCGGCATGCGCCAGCAAATCCCGCGCGAAGGTATCCCGGACGATATCCCGCTGGAGCCCGGCACGCAGCTGCAGATGCAGACGCCCGATGGGCAGACCTTGCCGGTGACTGTTGTCGGAGTCGATGAGGCGACCGTGACACTGGACGCCAATCACCCGCTGGCAGGACAAGACCTGATCTTTGATATCGAGATCGTTTCGGTGAACTGACCGCCGCAGGGGTCAGAGCCCCGGCATCATCCCAAGCATCGGCTCAACCGCGTCGAGAACCTGCGGTTGGGTCAGAAACACGACCGCAATCAGCAGCGCGGTCAGCGCCAGCAGCAGAATGCGCGCGCGGCCACCTGGGGTTTTGCGCCGGATTGAAGGTGCCCGCCCATTGCTGGCGAGGATCTGTTCAAGTTTGCTCATATTGCAATCCCTGCAGGCTAAAGATGGTGAAATCTTGACACCAGCAGGGAAAGAAATGGTCACATTGCCTCGGGCTGCGGCATGCCCAGAATGTGATAGCCTCCGTCGACGCGAATGATCTCGCCCGAGGTGTAGGTTCCGGCGTCCGAGGCCAGATAAACGGCAGTGCCGCCCACCGCCTCAAGCGTCGCGTTCGAACGCATCGGCGCGTTCTGATCACAGAACTTGTAGGTCTTGCGCGCACCGCCGATGGCGGCACCGGCCAGCGTCTTCATCGGGCCGGGCGAGATGGCGTTGACGCGGATGCCGTCGGGGCCCAGATCGTTTGCCAGATAACGGGTCGCTGATTCCAGCGCCGCCTTGGCCACGCCCATGACGTTGTAGTTCGGCACGACCTTGTTCGAGCCCTGATAGGTCAGGGTCAGCAGCGTACCGCCATTGTCTTTCATCAGCGGATAGGCGCGGCGCGCGACCTCGATAAACGAATAGGCCGACACATCCATCGAATGCTTAAAGTTCGCCCGGGTGGTGTTCAGGAAGCGGCCCGTCAGCTCGTTCTTATCCGAATAGGCGATGGCATGAACGACAAAGTCGATGGTCGGCCAGCGCTTGCCCAACTCATCGAACGCACGATCCAGGGATTCGTCATCAGTCACGTCGGCATCGACCATGAAATCGCTGCCGAGGCTTTGGGCCAGCGGTTCCAGCCGCTTGCCGAACGCCTCGCCCTGATAGGTGAAGGCCAGTTCCGCGCCTGCTTCGTGCATCGCCTTGGCAATGCCCCACGCGATCGAGCGGTCATTGGCCACGCCCATGATCAGGCCGCGTTTACCCTTGAGAAGTTCCGACATCTTTTTCACCCGTTATACTTCGACAGAACCATGGACCCGTTGGTGCCGCCAAAGCCGAAGCTGTTGGTCATCACGCTGTCCAAGCCTGCGTTTTCAACTACTTGAGTTGCAATTTCACCGGGCAGGATGCCTTCGGCAAGTGTGTCGACATTGATCGACGGAGTAATGAAATCATTGTCCAGCATCAGCAGGCAGAAGATCGCCTCAAGCGCACCTGCTGCACCTTGTGCGTGGCCGGTCATCGACTTGGTCGAAGAAATCGGCGGCACGTTGCCTTCGCCAAAGATGCGGCGCACGGCCTCAACCTCACCCACGTCTCCGACCGGGGTCGAGGTGCCGTGGGCGTTGATATATCCGACCTTGCGGCCTTCGGGGACGGTGGACAGGGCCAGACGCATGGCACGTTCGCCACCCTCACCGGACGGGGCAACCATGTCGTGGCCGTCCGAGGTAGCGGCATAGCCGGTGACCTCGGCGTAAATCTTGGCGCCGCGGGCCAGAGCGTGGTCGAGGTCTTCCAGCACCACGATGCCGCCGCCGCCCGAGATCACGAACCCGTCGCGGTTCTGGTCGAAGGCGCGCGAGGCTTTGTCGGGCGTGTCGTTATATTTCGAAGACATCGCTCCCATCGCGTCGAACAGGCAGGACAGGGTCCAATCCAATTCCTCGCCACCGCCAGCGAACATCACGTCCTGCTTGCCCAGCATGATCTGCTCCGCCGCGTTGCCGATGCAATGCAGCGAGGTCGAGCAGGCAGAGGTGATCGAATAGTTGATGCCCTTGATTTTGAAGGCTGTGGCAAGGTTCGCGGAAATGGTCGAGCACATGCATTTCGGTACCGCAAAGGGCCCGATCCGCTTGGTTGCGCCGTTTTTCAGAACCGTCTGATGCGCGGTCAGCATGGCGCTGGTGGACGGTCCGCCCGAGCCTGCGACCAGACCGGTGCGGGGGTTCACCACCTGATCCTCGGTCAGACCGGAATCGGCAATCGCCTGGCTCATTGCGATGTGGGCATAGGCCGCGCCGGGGCCCATGAAACGCAGGGTGCGCTTGTCCACATGCTCGGCCACGTCGATCTTGAGCGTTCCGGCGATCTGGCTGCGGAAGCCATGTTCGACCATCTGCTCGTTGGCCTCGATCCCGGATTTGCCTGCTTTGAGTGAGGCCAAGACCTCTTCGGCATTGTTCCCGATGGAGGACACAACCCCCAGTCCGGTGACGACGACGCGACGCATAAGCGTACTCCTGTGTTCCGTTTAGTGCTGTTAGTCCGTCAACTGGGGTCAGCTTTCGGACAATGCAACCTTCATGTCCTTGACCTGATAGATCACTTCGCCGTCGGCCTCGACCCGGCCATCCGCCACACCCATGGTCAGGCGGCGGGTTTGAACGGCTTTGGTAAAATCCACGTAATAGGTCAGCATCTTGCGGTCGGGGCGCACCATGCCGGTCAGCTTGACCTCGCCCACACCCAGCGCGTAACCGCGCCCCTGCCAGCCGCGCCAGCCGAGGTTGAAGCCGGTCAGCTGCCACAAGCCGTCCAGTCCAAGGCAGCCGGGCATGATCGGGTTGCCGGGAAAATGGCAGTCAAAGAACCACAGATCCGGAGTGATATCGAATTCGGCCACCACATGGCCTTTGCCATGCGCGCCGCCATCACCCGACACCTCGGTGATCCGGTCCATCATCAGCATCGGCGGAGCAGGCAACTGGGCGTTACCGGGGCCGAATAACTCGCCACGGGCGCATTTCAGCAGATCGTCCTTGTCAAAGCTGCTCGGGAATTGGGCCATTCTGCCGCCTCTCCTGCCAGGGGTCCGTTTGTAACATTTGGCCTCGTCTATCACCCGTATGCAAGGTCCTGCAAGAGCGTGACGCCATATCATGTTGTGCTTACGACATTCTTTGCGAATGAATTTCATTTGAAATCGGGGCGCGCGCGCCCTTATATATGGGATAGTTAAACACAGGCATCGGATTCATGACAACTCAGAGCCGGGAAATTGCTACGAATTGGTTGGTCGGCGCGGCATTGCGACCGACACGCCAGAGGGTTGCGCTGGCCGAGCTACTGGTCGGTGACGGGCTGCATCGTCACGTGACGGCGGAAAGCCTGTTCGAGTCGGCCAAGAAGAATGGCGATGCGGTGTCACTGGCCACCGTCTACAACACCCTGCGCGCGTTTTGCGAGGCGGGGGTCCTGCAGGAAATCACGGTGGATGGATCGAAAAGCTATTTCGACACCAATACCCATGATCATCCGCATTTCTTCTGGGAAGATGAAAGTCGTCTGAGTGATGCACCCTCGGATCAGCTGGTCATCCAGCGACTGCCCGACGCCCCCGAGGGGGTTGAGATCGCCTCGGTCGATGTGGTGATCCGCCTGCGCAAGAAGACCTAGCCATTTACACGTGCGATTCGCCTGCGCGTTGCGGGCGATTGAACGTGGCGGTCAGATATGCGCAGATCGGCATGACTGATTCACGGAGACCGACATGCCGCACCCTCTCGTTTCGCAGGATATGATCGACAGCTATCAGACGGATGGGGTTGTTCTGGTCAAAGGTTTGTTTGCCGACCATGTCGACGCCCTGCGCGCCGGGGTTGCGGCCAATATGGCCGAGCCGGGTCCTTATGCGTCTGAAAACGAGAAACAAGGCGAAACGGGCCGGTTCTTTGACGACTATTGCAACTGGTCCCGCATTCCGCAGTTTCGCTCGGTGATTGAGACCTCGCCTGCCGCCGAGGTTGCGGCCGATCTGATGCAATCGGACATGGTGCAGATGTTCCACGATCATGTGCTGGTCAAAGAGCCCGGCACCTCGATGGCCACGCCGTGGCACCAGGACGGGCCTTACTACTTTGTTGAAGGGCAGCAGACGATCAGCTTCTGGTCTCCGCTGGACCCGGTGACACGAGCGACCTTGCGCTGCGTGGCGGGGTCGCATCGGTGGGAGAAAGAAGTGCTGCCAACCCGCTGGGTTTCTGAAGAGGGTTTCTTTGCCGATGAGGGGCAGTACATCCCCGTGCCCGATCCAGACGCCGAGGGTATGCGGGTCGTCGAGTTCGAAATGCAGCCCGGCGACGCTGTGGCCTTCAACTATCGCACGCTGCACGGCGCGCGTGGCAACCAGTCCGACAGCCGTCGCCGTGCGTTTTCGCTGCGTCTGGTGGGGGATGATGCGCGATATGTCGAGAGGCCGGGGCGCACGTCTCCTCCGTTTCCGGGGCATGACATGGTGCCTGGGCAGCGGCTGCGAGAGGATTGGTTCCCGATTCTGTTGCGGCGTTGAGCTTGGGGGGCGCTGCCCCCGTCGCCCTTGGCGACTCCCCCGAAGTATTTCTGAACAGAAGAAGGATGCGCCCGTTCGGGCGCATCGGTTCGTCGTTTCCTAGACGGCTGCTTTCAGCGCGGCAGCAAGGTCGGTACGTTCCCAGCTGAAACCGCCGTCAGCGTCAGGTTCGCGACCGAAATGACCATAGGCGGCCGTGCGTTGATAGATCGGCTTGTTCAGTTGCAGGTGTTCGCGGATGCCGCGCGGGGTCAGGTCCATGACCTGATCAACAGCCTTTTCGATCACCGCATCTGCGATCTGGCCGGTGCCATGGGTATCGGCGTAGATCGAAAGCGGCTTGGACACGCCAATCGCATAGCTCAGCTGAATCGTGCAACGCTCGGCCATACCTGCGGCGACCACGTTTTTCGCCAGATAGCGCGCGGCATAGGCGGCAGAGCGGTCCACCTTGGTCGGATCCTTGCCCGAGAACGCGCCGCCGCCGTGCGGAGCGGCTCCACCATAGGTGTCAACGATGATCTTGCGCCCGGTCAGGCCCGCGTCGCCATCGGGGCCGCCGATCACGAATTTGCCGGTGGGGTTCACATGCCACTCGGTCTCGTTGCTCAACCAGCCGTCGGGCAGAGTCTCGCGAATGTAGGGCTCGACAATAGCGCGGATATCGTCCGAAGTCAGCGCGGCGTCCAGATGCTGGGTCGACAGCACGATCGAGCTGACGCCAACCGGCTTGCCATCGCTATAGACCACCGACAGCTGGGATTTGGCATCGGGACCGAGTGCGGGCTCGGTACCGTTTTTGCGCACTTCGGCCAGTCGGCGCAGGATAGCGTGCGAATATTGGATCGGAGCGGGCATCAGCGCGGGCGTTTCAGTTGTGGCATAGCCGAACATGATACCCTGATCGCCAGCGCCCTCGTCCTTGTCGCCCGACGCATCCACGCCCTGTGCGATATGGGCGGATTGTTCGTGCAGCAGGTTCGTCACTTCCACCGTTTCATGGTGGAACTTGTCCTGCTCGTAGCCGATATCCTTGATACAGGCGCGCGCGATATCGTCGATATGCGCCATGTAGTCATGCAGTTTTTCCTGATCCGACAGGCCGACCTCGCCGCCGATGACGACCCGGTCGGTCGTGGCAAAGGTTTCGCACGCCACGCGGGCTTCGGGTTCTTCGCGCAAGAAAGCGTCGAGTACGGCGTCCGAGATGCGGTCGCAGACCTTATCCGGGTGCCCTTCGGAAACGGACTCCGAAGTGAAAGTGTAGTTCTGTCGGGACATGAAAGTGCTCCATTAAGATTTCCCCGTCACGCCAGGAAGCCGTTGTGACGGGCACGCGACCGGATACGCGTCCTGTCAGGCGGGGTCAATCGGTATTTGGGTTCGGCCCCGTCGGGTGTGGTGCCAGAGCAGCGCAAGCAGCACCAGTAAGGCTAAAAGGACCGGATTGTCTCCGATCCGGGAATAGAGCGTGGGGTGCTGCGGTAGGGGCAGTTCGGCGTCGACATACCCGGCCTGTCCAAGAGGCAGGGAGGCGGTGATCTGCCCCAACGGATCAATCATCGCGGACACGCCGGTATTGGCCGAACGCATCATCGGCAGCCCTTGCTCGATCGCGCGCATCTGTGCTTGCGCCAGATGCTGATAGGGGCCGGACCAGGTGCCGAACCACGCATCATTGGTGATCTGAAGCAGGAAATCCGCGCGGCCCGGTGCGGCCAGAACGTCTTGTGTGAACACGGCCTCGTAACAGATCAGCGGCAAGGCCTTGCCAAGCGGGCCAGCCTCGATCAAGGCGGCCCCGGGTCCGGCACTGAAGCCACTGCCCGCCGTGGAGGCCATGCCGTGGATGCCGAAGCGGGCCATCAGATTGCCGAACGGGACATATTCGCCAAAGGGGGCCAGATGGTGCTTGTCATAAAGACCCTGCTGCTGGCCGTCGGCGTTCAGATAGATCATCGAATTGTAGATCTGCGGGCCGTCTCCGCGCTGGATCCCCAGAAAAACCGGGGTGCCCTGCGCGGCCTCAGCGATGGCCGACAGATAGGGCTGTGCGCTGCCCAACCATGCGGGAACCGAGGTCTCGGGCCAGACGATCAGGTCGGGGCGGGGCTCGGCCACAGTGAATTCCAGCTGCCGCGCGAAGAAGAGCGGGGCGTAGGCCGGGTCCCATTTCTGATGCTGCGGGGCGTTGGGCTGGATCAGACGTACGACATGATCGGACAGCGTCACCGGGGGCCGGGTCGCTGCGTAGCCGAGCGCCAAGGCGGCAAACCCAATCGCGGTGATCGCCGGAGCCATCAATCCGCGCAGCGTACGATTGCTGAACAACGCCGCCCCCAGCGGCAAGGTGGCCAGCAGCGTCACCGCACCCAGCCCATAGGGCCCCATAAGCGATAGCAATTGGGCAACCGGTGTACCGACCCAAACCTGCGCAATCCCCGCCCATGGAAACCCCGTCAACAGATAGCCGCGACCGAGCTCGGCCAAAGACAAGGCGACCGCCAGCACTGTGGTTTGCGCCAAAGCGGATCCTCCGATCCGTTTTGCGATGCCGAACGCCAGCGCCCAGAACAAGGCCAGACCGCCCGACATGCAGGTCAGCGCAAACGGGGCCATCCAGGCGTGGCGCTCTGCGTCGACCAGAAACGGCTCAACAATCCAGCTGAGGGCATGGGCGAAATACCCTGTTGCAAAGGCCCAGCCCAGCAGGGCGGCGCGGCGCGGTGTTTCGCAGGCTACAAGAAGCGGCGCGATCAGGATCAGCGCCAGCAGCGTGGCGAACCAATAGCCCAAGGGTGCCAGCCCCGACGCCCCAGCGGCCCCAAGTCCGGCGGCCAGCAGGCATCGCAGCCACAAGGGCCACCCGCCGGCAGAGTTCATGCAGCGATGTCCGGCAACATGACCCGCAGCCGCTTGATTCGGCGTGGGTCGGCGTCGATCACTTCGAACTCGGCCCCTTCTGGATGGCACACGACCTCACCACGCGCGGGCACCCGGCCCGAGAGCATGAAGACCAGACCGCCCAGCGTGTCGATCTCTTCCTCGTCCACATCCTCGTGGCTGGTCAGAGAGCGCCCGATCTCGGCCTCGAAGTCTTCAAGCGGTGCGCGGGCCTGCACCACGTAGCAGCCGGGTTTCTCCTGTATCCACAGCAGATCTTCGTGGGCGTCATGTTCGTCGGCGATCTCGCCCACGACCTGTTCAATCAGGTCCTCGATGGTCAGCAGACCGTCTACGCCACCATATTCGTCGATCACCAGCGCCATATGGCGGCGCTCGGTCTGCATCTTGGTCAGCAGCACGCCGATCGGCATCGACGGCGGCACAAACAGCAAGGTGCGCAGCATCGAGGTCAGGTCGAATTCAGCCGAGCTGCCATTGAACCCATGGGTCAGAGCAAAGTCCTTGAGGTGAACGAAGCCCAGCGGCGTATCAAGCGTACCCTCATACACCGGAATGCGCGACAACCCGCTTTCGCGGAAGATCTGCGCCAGCTCATCCTTGGGTGTTGTCGAGGGGACCGAGATGATTTCGGCCGTCGGGATCGCAACATCTTCGACCCGCATCCTGCGCAGGTTAATCATGCCTCGGGGCTGCGGGGTGCTAATCTGGGTGCCGTTCACCTGATCCGCCGCGTGGCCCTGAGAGGAGAAAGCGCCGAAAACGCGGGACAAGAATCCGCCCTTTTCGTCGCTGCCATTGTTGCCGTCCTGAGGTTGCGCGCCCTGCGCCGCCCTAGAACTGCCGTCTGTTTCGCCCATTATCCTGTTCCAAATGATCGGGCAAAGTTGCCCCTGTCATACATTATATGGGTCATCTATACCCAGTTTGCCAAGTATCTCGACCTCAACCCTCTCCATCAAAGTGGCGTCGGGGTCACGAATGTGATCATAGCCCAGCAAATGTAATGTTCCGTGAACGATCAGATGGATGACGTGATCGTCCATGGATTTGCCCGCCTCTGCCGCCTCGCGGGCACAGGTGTCGTAGGATATCGCGATATCGCCCAACGCGATTTCACCCGTGAAATCTGAATTTGGTTTCATGGGGTTAGCGCCAGCCTCATCTGTGGAAAGGTCCTCGGCGGGCCAACTGAGCACGTTGGTCGGCGTGGGCTTTTCCCGAAACTGGGCGTTCAGTTCGGCGATACGTGCGTCATCGCAGCCCAGCAGGCTGATCTCGCACAGATCGGCGTCAAGATCGCAATGCTTAAGAACAGCCGCCATCGCGCGAATGGCCAGCGGCTGCAGCCCGCTCCAGCGGTCGTCCTCAACGGTGACTTCCAGATTCATGCCAATAGTCCCGGGCCCTGATACGTTGGGGGCCGCAGGAGGTTATCCGGTTTCACGGCCCGAGTCGGCCTCATACGCTTCGATGATGGCGGCGACAAGCGGGTGGCGCACGACGTCTTTTGAGGTGAAATAGTTGAAGCTGATATTGGGGATCGTCTTCAACAGACGTTCGGCATCCGCCAAACCCGACTGCACGCCGCGCGGCAGATCGACCTGCGAGCGGTCGCCGGTGATCACCATACGGCTACCTTCACCCAGGCGGGTCAGGAACATCTTCATCTGCATGGTCGTGGCGTTCTGAGCCTCATCGAGCACCACAAAGGCATTGGCCAGAGTGCGCCCGCGCATGAAGGCCAGCGGCGCAATCTCGATCCGTTTTTCCTCGATCAGCTTGGCCAGTTGCTTGCCCGGCAGGAAATCGTTCAGCGCGTCGTAAAGCGGCTGCATATAGGGATCGACCTTGTCCTTCATATCACCAGGCAGGTACCCCAGCTTTTCCCCGGCCTCGACGGCCGGACGGCTGAGGATGATGCGATCCACATGGCCACCGATGAACATCGAGACACCGACCGCGACGGCTAGATAGGTCTTGCCTGTCCCGGCGGGACCAATCCCAAAGGCCAGTTCATTGTTAAACAGAGACTGGACATAGGCCTTCTGGGCGTCGGTGCGCGGCTCGACCAGCTTTTTGCGGGTCTTGATTTCAACCGTGCCGCCCTTGAACATCTCAAGCTGATCGCCGTCCCGCGTGCCGGTTCCGGCTTCGGAGTTGCCCATGCGCAGCTCGCGATCTACATCTGCCGCTTCCACATCCCGCCCGCCTTCGAGCCGTGTGTAAAGCGCCTGCAGAACTTCGATCGCCTGCTTCTGCGAATCGTCATCGCCCAGAACGACCAGCTGATTGCCGCGCCGCACGATCTGCACCGAGAGCTTTTGTTCGATATCTGTCAGGTTGCGGTCATATTCACCGCAAAGATCAATCAGTAATCTGTTGTCAGGAAATTCAACAAGCGCCTCACGCTGGGGCATGTCATCTTGCGGTGGGGTCAGGGCACCGATGGCCAATCCGTTCTCCTGTCTTGGCGTTTCACCCTGAGCGTAGACAACATCCCGAGGGGGACGCAAGCGGCAGTTTCAATTTTTGCGTGACCGATGACAAATGCGCCGATTTGCCCTGTGATCCCTGGGGGCGTATCAGAACGTATAGTTCAGACCGAACCGCAACCCGCGGTACTTTGGCGTGGATTTGGTGCTGAACTGCGGGCCAAGATCGACGGTTTTCGAATCGAACTGCAGATATTCGATCTCACCGGTGATCGACCAGTTGTCGTCCAGCTTGTGCTCGGCACCCAGGCTGGCCGAGAATCCCTGCCGCCGGTCCACATCCTCGAACCGGGTCGACTGGCTGCTGTCGGTCAGCGACGTCGAGGTGGTGATATCGCCGCGCACATAGCCAACAGTCACGAAATACAGAACACTGCCGCTGCGGTTGGTCAGACCATTCTTAAGGCGCACCGAAAACACGTCGGAAATTGCCGATCGCCCGGTGACGAGCGTTTCCCCAATCATCGTTGATGTACTGTCATCCAGCGTGCCGGTGTCATAGCCTAGCTCAAGACCGTAGACATAGTCGCGTCCGCCGATGGCCGGCAGGACACCCCGCCAGCCGCCGCGAAAACCGCCGAAATTGCCGCTTGGGCTGAGATCGCCAACGCCAAAGACGTCTACACCGGCAACGCGCAAGCCAAAGTCGTCCGACCCGCCCGATGCGCGCCCGCCGCTGACGCCCAGATAAAACGCACTGACATCGCGGGAAAACCGATTGGGCGAGATCACATCAGGTTCAGTCACGTCGCCGATAATATCGCCTGCAGAGGCGGGCAGGGTACAGGTGATTGCAATCGCCATGGCGATCAAAAACCGAAAAGGCTCTGACCTGAAAGAACACATCCGCTTCACTACTCGCACCCTCCGCCGCGGTGGACCATATTTCGGGCCAACGCATGTACATTCAGAGACCTGCCCTGAAAAATCTGGCCTACCTCGGAACATAGTTCCAAGTCATAAATCAAGGGTTAAATTTTGCCCGACAAACCCGTCATGGTCTGCGCACAACGGTCAGGCGAGAGCACCCGCCAGCGAGTTGGCCCCTGAATCCAAAATTCTGACCTTACGTAAGTCCCCGGCCTCGACATCGGCGCCTGCCACGTGAACTGCATGCAGATACTCGGATTTTCCAACCATCTGGCCCGGTTGCCGCCCGGGTTTTTCGAACAGAACGTTGACGGTCTGACCGACCATCGCGTCTTGAATCTCGCGCTGGTGACGGGTGATCATGGTCTGAAGGCGCTGCAGACGCTCGTCAGCCACTTCCGTGTCAACCTGTGGCCGTTCAGCCGCAGGGGTGCCGGGCCGCGTCGAGTATTTGAAGGAATAGGCATAGCCGTACCGGACCTCTTCCACCAAATCCAGCGTGGCCTGAAAGTCCGCGTCGCTTTCTTCTGGGAAGCCAACGATGAAATCCCCCGACATCAGGATATCGGGCCGCGCTTCGCGAATACGCTCGATCAGCCGCAGGTAGCTTTCGGCGGTATGACTGCGGTTCATCCGCTTCAAAATCCGATCCGATCCTGACTGCACCGGCAGATGCAGATAGGGCATCAGCTTGTCGCAGGTGCCATGTGCTTCGATCAGATCATCGCTCATGTCATTGGGGTGCGAGGTGGTAAAGCGGATACGCTCCAAACCATCAACCTTGTTCAACTCCCAGATCAGACCGGCCAGAGTCATATCCCCATTCGGCCCCGCCCCATGATAGGCATTGACGTTCTGACCCAGCAGAGTGATCTCGCGCACACCGCGTTCGACCAGATCTTGCGCTTCGCGGATGATGCGGTCGGCGGGGCGACTGACCTCGGCCCCGCGGGTATACGGCACCACGCAGAAGGCACAGAACTTGTCACAGCCCTCTTGCACGGTCAGAAACGCCGTCGGGCCACGCTTGGCCTTGGGCCGGTTCTTGAGCTTCTCGAACTTATCCTCTTCGGGGAAATCGGTATCCAGCGCCTTTTCACCCGCACGGGTCTTCGCCTCCATCTCGGGCAACCGGTGATAGCTTTGCGGCCCCACCACCAGATCGACCAGAGGCTGGCGGCGCATGATTTCTTCACCCTCGGCCTGCGCCACGCAACCCGCGACACCGATCTTCAGATCAGGTTTCTCGGCCTTCAATCCCTTGAAGCGGCCCAGTTCAGAATAGACCTTCTCAGCCGCTTTCTCGCGGATATGGCAGGTGTTCAGCAGGATCATATCCGCATCGTCCGCAGACTTGGTCTCGACATAGCCCTGCCCGCCCAGCGCTTCGGCCATGCGTTCACTGTCATAGACGTTCATCTGACAGCCATAGGTCTTGATAAACAGCTTCTTGGGTTCGGACATGGATCGGGCCTTTGCGCTCGCTGGATCGGCGTCGTCTATACGTAACGAACGCCGCTTGCAATGCTGGCGCAATTACCCGAATTTGACGTGAATTTCCAGCGACGCGAGACCCCGGACAGGCGATGCAATACGATTCCCTCGATCACTTCCTGAAAACCGGCCGAGATGCGCTCGCCAAAGGTCCCGTCGCCCTGATCTTTGCCGAGGACGATGTCGAGTTCGACAGCACCCTGCGCCACCACCTTCGGCTGGGCTTCAGGTCAGTGATCGCCTTCATGCCCCCCCAGTTCACGCTCAGCGATGACCTGAGCGATCAGATCCACCGCGTTCCGCTGACCTGCGCCCCGCGTGGCGTGGTGTTCGACACCATAAACCGCATTGTGCAGACAGCGCCCGAGGTCTGGCTCTACTACTGCTATAATGCCGAATATCTGTTCTTCCCGTTCTGCGAAACTCGCACGGTCGCCGAACTTCTGGCCTTCCATGCAGAGGAGCGCCGCCGCGCGATGCTTGCGCATGTGATCGACCTCTATGCCGACGATCTGACAGCCTTCCCCAACGGGGTCGCGCCGGATCGCGCCATGCTCGACAGCACCGGATACTACGCTCACGCGCGCCATGACGCCGACGGCACCTCGCTCGAACGGCAACTGGATATGTCCGGCGGCCTGCGCTGGCGGTTCGAGGATCACATCCCCTATGCCCGGCGCCGCATCGACCGCATCGCCCTGTTCAGACCGAAACCCGGCCTCGAACTGCTGCCCGATCACAGCTTCAACGAGGCCGAATACAACACCTATGCCTGCCCCTGGCACAACAACCTGACCGCCGCGATCTGCTCCTTCCGCGCCGCCAAGGCGCTAAAAACAAACGCAGGCTCCGCCTTCGGCATCTCGGATTTCCGCTGGACCCACTCGGTGCCCTTCGAATGGAACTCTTCCCAACTCCTGCAACTCGGTCTTATCGAACCCGGCCAGTGGTTCTGACTCACCCTTCTTCTGTTTAAAAATACTTCGGGGGTGTGGGGGCTGGCCCCCACCTCCACCACTTGCCACAGGATGATGCCCGCAGTATGGGCACCATCATGAGCACCCAGACCCCACAACGCCCCCGCCGAAACTTCTATGGCCGCTTCAAGGGCAAGACCCTGAAACCCAGCCAGAAGACCTATCTGGCCGAGGATCTGGCCGCGCTGACCCCCGGTGCCGTCGACTGGGACACCAACCCCGACCGCACCCCGCTGGATCTCAACGCCCTGTTCGGCGGTAAGGATGTCTGGCTGGAGATTGGCTTTGGCGGCGGCGAGCATCTGGTGCATCAGGCGCAGCAGAACCCCGATATCGGCATCATCGGGGCCGAGCCCTTTATCAATGGCGTCGCGATGCTGTTGGGCAAAATCCGCCGCGCAGGGGTGGAAAACCTCGCCGTGCATCCCGGTGACGCGCGCGACCTGTTCGATGTGCTGCCCGAGGCCAGCATCTCGCGCGCCTTCCTGCTTTATCCCGACCCGTGGCCCAAGAAACGCCACCACCGCCGCCGCTTCGTGACGCCCGAGCATCTTGACCCGCTGGCCTGCGTTCTCAAACCCGGCGCGATCTTTCGGGTGGCGACCGATATCCCGGACTATGTCCGCCAGACGCTCGAAGAGGTTCCGCGCGCCGGTTTCGAATGGCTGGCCGAGCGCCCCGATGACTGGCGCGTGCCGTGGGATGACTGGCTTTCCACCAGATACGAGCAGAAAGCCCTGCGTGAAGGCCGGACGCCGCATTACCTCACCTTCCGCCGCAAAGACTGATTGCCGCTGGACCAACCGGCCCCAATTCGCTAATCGGCCTTGAACTGATAGCGAAAACAGGAGCCCCCATGTCCGGACACGGCACGCCCATCCCGATGACCTCGCATCCCTGCGGTCCGCTGACCGGCACGGCAGAGGTGCCGGGCGACAAGTCGATCTCGCACCGCTCGCTGATCCTGGGCGCAATGGCCGTGGGTGAGACCCGGATTTCCGGCTTGCTTGAAGGCGAGGATGTTCTGGACACCGCCAAGGCCATGCGGGCCTTCGGGGCCGAAGTGACCGATCATGGTGGCGGAGAATGGACTGTGCACGGCGTCGGCGTCGGCGGTTTTGCCGAGCCCGATCAAGTGATCGACTGCGGCAACTCGGGCACCGGTGTGCGGTTGATCATGGGTGCGATGGCGACCTCTCCGATCACCGCGACCTTCACCGGGGATGCCAGCCTGAACAAACGCCCGATGGCCCGCGTGACCGATCCGCTGGCGCTGTTCGGCACGCAATCGGTGGGGCGCGAAGGGGGACGTTTGCCGATGACCATCGTGGGTGCGGCGGACCCGGTTCCTGTGCGGTACGAGGTGCCGGTGCCTTCGGCACAGGTCAAATCCGCCGTTCTGCTGGCCGGTCTGAACGCCCCCGGCAAGACCGTGGTGATCGAGAAAGAGGCCACCCGCGACCATTCCGAGCGGATGCTGGCCGGTTTCGGTGCCGAGATCACGGTCGAGGACACGGATGAGGGCCGCGTCATCAACCTGACCGGGCAGCCCGAGCTGAAACCTCAGGTCATTGCTGTGCCGCGCGATCCCTCCAGCGCGGCCTTCCCGGTTTGCGCGGCGCTGATCACACCGGGCTCGGACGTGCTGGTGCCCGGCATCGGCCTGAACCCGACCCGAGCGGGCCTGTTCACCACCCTGCGCGAGATGGGTGCAGACCTGACCTATGAAAACGAACGCGAAGAGGGTGGCGAGCCCGTTGCTGATCTGCGCGCGCGATATTCGCCCGATATGAAGGGGATCACGGTGCCGCCCGACCGTGCGGCCTCGATGATTGATGAATATCCGGTTCTGTCGGTGGTCGCCGCTAACGCAACCGGCACCACGCTGATGGGCGGCGTCAAGGAACTGCGCGTCAAGGAAAGTGACCGCATCGACGCCATGGCGCGCGGGCTGCGGGCCAATGGTGTAACCGTGGACGAGGGCGAGGATTGGTGGTCTGTCGAGGGCCTTGGCATCGGCGGCGTTCCGGGCGGCAGCACCTGCGAGAGCTTTCTGGACCACCGGATTGCCATGTCGTTCATGGTGATGGGTATGGGCGCGAAAGCCGCCGTTTCGGTCGACGACGGCAATCCGATCGCGACATCTTTCCCGATTTTCGAGCCGCTAATGGCAGGGCTGGGCGCACGGGTCGAGCGCGCATGAAGTTCACGGTCGCCATCGACGGTCCCGCTGCCGCGGGCAAGGGTACGATTTCAAAAGGTGTGGCGGCGCATTTCGGGTTTGCACATCTGGATACCGGGCTGCTCTATCGGGCTGTCGGGCGGCGCACTCTGGACGGGGCGGATCCAATCGACGCGGCGCAGGCATTGACGCCCGAGGACCTGACCACCGGGGATCTGCGCACGGCGGAGGTCGCGCAGGCGGCCTCGAAAGTGGCGGTGATCGGCGAGGTTCGCGCGGCGCTGGTCGATTTCCAACGTGCCTTTGCCCGGCGCGCGGGCGGAGCGGTTCTGGATGGGCGCGACATCGGTACGGTGATCTGTCCGCAGGCTGACGTGAAGCTCTTCGTCACCGCGTCGGCCGAGGTGCGGGCTGAACGGCGGTTTCTGGAACTCAGTGCCAAGGGTTCGGATGTGGCGCGCAAGCAGGTTCTGGCGGATGTGCGCGAACGTGACGCGCGGGATGCAGAGCGCAGCACCGCCCCGATGAAGCCCGCGGAGGACGCGGTGCTGCTGGATACCTCGGACCTGAGCATCGATGACGCGCTGGCGCAGGCCATTGCTGTCATCAAACGGAAAATGCCCGCGGCCTAGGGGCGCCGCGGGCCATCCCGGTCCGAAAGCTTACAGCTCGCCAACCGCAATGCTGCGGATATTAGTCCACTGATCGTCAGCGGTTTTGGCTGTTCCAGTCACGTCCTCAAGGAACTTGGCCCGGGTCGCCGCGTTCAGGAACAGGTACAGCTTGCCGTCGGCCACGATGTACTGATCCGGGTCGCCATCGAACTTCTTGCCCACCGACACGCCGAACGAACAGTACCCGCCATGCTGCGGCAGATAGGCTGCCGGGTTGGCCTCGAACGCCTCAAGGTTTTCGGCGCTGGTGAAATAGTAGGATGCACCGTCATAGGTGGCCGAGTGGTTGGCAAAGCCTTCCACCGGATTGCCGCTGGTGACAAGTGCCACCAGATCGACGCCATGCGCCGCCAGCGGCGCGCCAGCGGCCGAGATGCCCTTGGACACGTTGATCTCATCCACGGCAAAGGCCGGGGCGGTCAGGGCCAGCGTGGCAGCAACAGCGGTCAGAATGAGAGATTTCATGGCAGTTTTCCTTTCTGTCTTTGGTCAAGGCCGGAGGGGACGTCGACCGGTGTGACAAAGGTAGGCGAGGAATTTCGGACGTGTAATCGCAGATAGACCACCAAACCGTGCAGATCGTACAAACTGACGTATCAATGGCGCTATGTGTTCACATAGCTTTGTTTGGCCAGCCTTGCACCCTGCGCCTATGGTCAAAGGGTCTTTGCAGGAGTGGCCCCATGATCCGTCTCGCCCTTTTTCTGATTTTCACAGCCGGACCTCTGGCCGCCCAAGAGACCGCTCCAGATGGGCCGCCCGAGGCCGAACCGCCGATGACTTATGAACGTCTGGGCAAGATCATCTTCGCCCTCGACCCCGAGGCGCAGCCGTTCGGGCCCGGGTTTGAATTGACGGTTTCGGATGTGACGGTGCTGGTCGTCACGGATACCAACGCCGACCGGATGCGTGCGATGATTGCGATCCGAAGCGCCGCCGATTTGTCGCCTGCCGATCTGCAACGCATGATGCAGGCGAATTTCGACAGCACCCTGGATGCGCGCTATGCCATCGCCAACGGTACTTTGTGGGCCGCGTTCATCCATCCGCTATCGTCGCTGCAACGAGATCAACTGATCTCGGGGCTGGCCCAGACCGTGAATATCGCCAAGACCTATGGCACGCTGTATTCCGGTGGCGCGGCAGAGTTCGGAGGAGGCGATAGCCAGGACCTGCAGCGCGATCTGATCGAAGAACTGCTGAAAAAGGGCGAGGAGATCTGAGCTTCGGCTGGCAAGCAGCCGGTTAGTGACAGGCGCCAGACCACGGCGCCTTAGCCCCTAGCTGAATGCAGGAAAGCTGATATAGTTTCTACCCAGCAAAAAAGGGACGGCCGTCGCACGAACCCCAACACCAAAAAAAGGGGCAGGCGGCTACATAATCCCACAAGCCAACAGGGACGAAACTAAATGAACAATCGTTTGAGTAAGATCACCATCGTAGGTGGTGGCACAGCGGGTTGGATGACAGCGCTGATCCTGGACATGGTGTTTTCCCGCACCTCGGCCCCAAAGGATCGGCCGCGGATATGTCTGATCGAAAGCCCAAATATCTCGACTGTCGGGGTCGGCGAGGCCACGGTCCCGCGCATGCCGGTCACGCTGCGTCAGGCTGGCATTTCCGAGCGGGATTTCTTCCGCGAAACCAACGCCTCGTTCAAGCTGGGGGTGAAGTTTTGCAATTGGAACAAGGACGCCAAGGGCAATCGCATCGACTATGTGAACCCCTTCGCCCATGGTCAGATGCTGGAGGGGTTGGAAGCTGCCGAGTATTTTCTGCGTTTTGGCAACGGGGATCGGGATTTCACACAGTCGATCTCGCCGCATGATGATCTGGCCCGTCTGTGCAAGGGCGCGCGGCAATTGGGCCAGCCTGAGTTTGAGCAGCGGTTTGGCTATGCCTATCATCTGGATGCGGTGAAATTTGCGGGGATGCTGACCAAGCTGTGCACCAAACGCGGTGTCGAGCATATTCAGGACGAAGTGCAGGCGGTTGAACTGGATGAGCAGGGCAATGTCAGCCATCTGATGCTTGAGGGTAAGGGCCGCCATGACATCGAGATGGTCATCGACTGCACCGGGTTCCGGGGGTTGATCATCAACAAGGCCTTGGGCGAGCCGTTCATGGACTATTCGGACTACCTGCCCAACGACCGCGCCATGGCGTTGCAGGTCGAGCATCCGGATCCAAACAAGATCGAAAGCGTCACGCGGTCCACCGCGCTGGGTGCCGGTTGGACTTGGCGGGTGCCTCTCTATAACCGGGTGGGTACGGGTTATGTCTTTTCGTCCGCGCATCGCACGGATGATCAGGCGGCGGATGAATATCTTGAATGGCTGGGCGATAGCGGCAAAGGTCTGACGCCGCGTGTGATCCCGATGCGGATCGGGCGTGTACGCAATGCGTGGGTCAAGAACTGTGTGGCGATCGGTTTGTCCGGCGGGTTCATCGAGCCGCTGGAAAGCACCGCGATTCACATGATCGACCATGCCATCCGCTGGTTCGCCGAGCATCTTCCCACGCGCGATATCGAGCCGTCCCTGCGGGCGCGATATAACCGGCAGATGAACAAGATGTATGATGAGGTTCTGGATTTCATCTGCCTGCACTACCGCTTGGGCAATCGCACGGATGATCCGTATTGGATCGACGCGCGGACCGAGATGAAGATACCAGACCGGTTGGCCGAGAATCTTGAACTGTGGCAGAACCGCCTGCCGATGGAACACGATATCGAGTTCGCTACCCTGTTCAATTTCCGGGTCTATCAGACGGTTCTTTTGGGCAAACAGGTTTACGATACCGGCTATGGCGCGGGTATCCGCGACCGTCTGCGACCGCTGAAAAAACCGATCTGGTTCCAAGGGATGAAATCCGCAAAGGCTCATCTGGCGCAGGTCTTGAAGGCGATGCCGGATCACAAGACCCTGCTGATGGATATTCGAGGTGAACTGGATCGGCCTGCCTTTAAGAAGGCGGCGACTCAGCCGACCGTGGCGATGCCCGGCGCGAAACCCGCCCCGGTGGTGGTTCAGAACATGCCGAACCTTGCTGAAATCCAAAGCGGCGCGAAGGATTTGCAGCTGTTTTAGGCGGTCCGATCTGCGCGAGAATCGGTTTTCCTGAAAGAGCGGGCGGGCAATGGCGCTGAGCTTCTGCCTTGCCCTCGCGATCGGCGCAGTTTGCCAGGCGTTGGTTCAATCTCGGTTGCACTTTTTGAATTGATATGTGATAACATATCATTCATGAAGAATTCTACAGGCAAACAGCGCCGATCAGCCACGGCCCGCAATCTTCGCAGTGACCTGAAGCGTTGCCGCCGACAGGTCTCTCCAATGAAGACTTACGACACGCTGCCGCAGCCGTTGCGCGCGTGGTTGGCGCAGGCTTGCCTACCGTGGAGCCCGACATCGGCCCTGAAAATCTGGAAACAGTCTGGCGGCAAAAACGATGCTGCGGCAGCAATTGGGCGACTGAATGCGATCGAGCAGGTGATGCTGCAGAGGGATGCGAAGCTTTGGACGGCTAGCAGGTGATGTCGACGCAGCCTCGATAACCGGCCATGCCTTGGAAATATGGGCTTTGCCCTTGCACGAGATGGGGAATCCGCCTATACGCGCGCTGTCGATACAAGGGCGGTCAACGTCCGGATGACGTTTCTGAGCAGGGCCGGGTTACCTCGGCCCTTTGTGTTTGTTTGCTCAGGGGCTCACCGGGTCACGCCCAACGACATCATGAAACAAGACCGGCGGAGACAACCGCTCGGCCAGCAAAAACGTACTTGTAAAGGAAAACAACGCCACATGGCTAACGCATCCATGGAGGAATTCGAAGCCCTCCTGAACGAAAGCTTCGAAATGGACACGCCCGAAGAAGGGTCTGTTGTCAAAGGCAAGGTCATCGCTGTCGAAGCGGGTCAGGCCATCATCGACGTCGGCTACAAAATGGAAGGCCGCGTTGATCTGAAAGAATTCGCAAGCCCCGGTGAAGCCCCTGAAATCGCTGTCGGCGACGAGGTCGAGGTTTACCTGCGCGCTGCAGAAAACGCCCGTGGCGAAGCCGTCATCTCTCGCGAGATGGCCCGCCGTGAAGAGGCATGGGACCGTCTGGAAAAAGCATATGCCGACGACCAGCGTGTCGAAGGTGCGATCTTTGGTCGTGTCAAAGGTGGCTTCACCGTCGATCTGGGTGGCGCAGTTGCGTTCCTGCCCGGCTCGCAGGTTGACGTGCGCCCCGTGCGCGACGCTGGCCCGCTGATGGGTCTGAAGCAGCCGTTCCAGATTCTGAAAATGGACCGCCGCCGTGGCAACATCGTTGTGTCCCGCCGCGCAATCCTGGAAGAATCGCGTGCCGAACAGCGTGCCGAAGTTATCGGCAACCTGTCCGAAGGTCAGACCGTCGAGGGTGTTGTCAAGAACATCACCGAATACGGTGCATTTGTTGACCTAGGCGGCGTTGATGGCCTGCTGCACGTCACCGACATGGCATGGCGCCGTGTGAACCACCCATCCGAGATCCTGACGATCGGTGAAACCATCAAGGTTCAGGTCATCAAGATCAACAAAGAGACCCACCGCATCAGCCTGGGCATGAAGCAGCTGCAGGAAGATCCGTGGGATCTGGTTGCTGCCAAGTACCCGCTGGGCTCGGTCCATCAGGGTCGCGTCACCAACATCACCGACTACGGCGCGTTCGTCGAGCTGGAAGCCGGTGTCGAAGGTCTGGTGCACGTGTCCGAGATGTCCTGGACCAAGAAAAACGTCCACCCCGGCAAGATTGTTTCGACCAGCCAGGAAGTCGACGTCATGGTTCTGGAAATCGACGGCGCCAAGCGTCGCGTGTCTCTGGGCCTGAAGCAGACCATGCGCAACCCGTGGGAAGTGTTTGCAGAAACGCACCCCGAGGGCACCGAGGTCGAAGGCGAAGTCAAGAACATCACCGAATTCGGTCTGTTCATTGGCCTCGACGGCGACATCGACGGCATGGTTCACCTGTCGGACCTCAGCTGGGACGAGCGTGGCGAGGATGCGATCCAGAACTACCGCAAAGGCGACGTCGTTCAGGCGGTTGTCTCGGAAGTGGATGTGGACAAAGAACGTATCTCGCTGTCGATCAAAGCCCTGGGCGGTGACAAGTTCGCCGAAGCCGTGGGCGGCGTGAAGCGTGGCTCGATCGTGACCGTTGAAGTGACCGCGATCGAAGATGGTGGCATCGAGGTCGAGTACGAAGGCATGAAGTCGTTCATCCGCCGTTCGGACCTGTCGCGTGATCGTGCCGAACAGCGCCCCGAGCGTTTCTCGGTCGGTGACAAGGTCGACGTTCGCGTCACCAATGTCGACAGCAAGACCCGCCGTCTGGGTCTGTCGATCAAGGCACGCGAGATCGCCGAAGAGAAAGAGGCCGTGGAACAGTATGGTTCTTCCGACTCGGGCGCGTCGTTGGGCGATATTCTGGGTGCAGCGCTGAAATCTGGCGACTAAGCCTCGGCTCTGCTACACAGCTAAAGAACGGCCCCGTGCGGATGCGCGGGGCCGTTTTCGTTGCGAATCAATGCGTTCCGAAAATCCCGGTGCGGTGGCATTTTGGCGGCGCATTTCCCGCCGAAACAGGGGTGCAACCCCTAAAATCCGGGTGCTTTGCCAAAAAATGCCCGCTCGACACGCAGAGTTTACGTTCCCCCGAACCCGGTTTTTTCTTATACTGTCCAGAACAATAGGCTTGATAAACCGGTCGCCTGGGAGGGTAACACGCATGATCCGTTCAGAACTGATTCAGAAAATCGCCGATGAGAACCCGCATCTTTATCAGCGCGATGTCGAGCGGATCGTGAACACCGTGTTCGAGGAAGTCACCGATGCCATGTCCCGCGGCGACCGGGTCGAGCTGCGCGGTTTCGGCGCATTTTCGGTGAAGAAGCGCGACGCGCGCGTCGGTCGCAATCCCCGCACCGGCGAGACCGTGCAGGTCGAAGAAAAATGTGTGCCGTTTTTCAAGACCGGCAAGTTGCTAAGGGACCGTTTGAACGGTAAAGCGTGATCCCATGATGCGCTATATCCGCTACGCTTTTCTTGGAGTTCTGGGGATCGTTCTCGTCTCGATCTCGCTGGCCAACCGGCAGATGGTTGAACTCAAGCTGATGCCCGACACGCTGTCCGAGCTTGTGGGCTTTAACTTCAGCATCTCGCTGCCGCTGTTTGTGGTGGTTCTGGGCGGTGTTGTGGCCGGTCTGGTCATAGGCTTCCTGTGGGAATGGCTGCGGGAACACAAGCACCGCCGCGATGTCTCGGCCAAAACCGGCGAGGTGCGCAAGCTTGAGCGTGAGGTCAAGAAGCTCAAGAAAAAGCAGCAGAAGGATCAGGATGATGTTCTGGCGCTGCTGGACGAGGCAAGCTGAGACCACCCGATGCCGGACGACATTGCTGTCAAAATCTGCGGGCTGACGGCCCCGAACCATGTGCGCGCCGCAGCGGATGCGGGCGCGCGGTATCTTGGGTTCAACTTCTTCCCGAAATCGCCGCGCTACGTGTTGCCCGAACAGGCGGCTGTGTTGATGGAACCCGTGCCGGTTGGCGTTGCCAAGGTGGCGCTGGTGGTGAATGCCCCGGATGATTTGCTGGACAGTATCACCGGCGTGGCTCCGTTCGATATGTTGCAGTTGCATGGCAGTGAAAGCGTCGACCGTGTGCGCGAGATCAAGGGCCGCTATGGCCTGCCGGTGATGAAGGTGATCGGCGTGGCCGAGGCCGCCGATCTGGCGGCGATTGACAGCTATAGCGAGGTGGCCGACCAGCTTCTGATCGACGCCAAGGCCCCCAAGGGCGCTGTTCTGCCGGGCGGAAACGGGTTGGCGTTCGACTGGCGCTTGCTGGCCGGGCGCAAATACTGGCGCAAGCCTTGGATGCTGGCGGGCGGCCTGAACCCCGACAACGTGGCCGAGGCGATCCGCATGACAGGGGCGCGTCAGGTCGACGTGGCCTCGGGCGTCGAAAGCGCGCCGGGGGTCAAGGATGCGGGGATGATCCGGGCGTTCATCGAAGCAGCCCGGTGATCCGGTCAGTTTGCGATGGCAAAACCCGCCGCCACCCCATATGAACAACGGGCAGACTGACGGAGACCCCAATGGCCAACGATCTTTTCAATTCCTTCATGTCCGGCCCCGATGAACAGGGCCGTTTCGGCATTTTCGGTGGCCGGTTCGTCAGCGAAACGCTGATGCCGCTGATCCTGTCGCTGGAAGAGGAATACGACAAAGCGAAGGATGATCCGACCTTCTGGGCCGAGATGGACGATCTGTGGGCGAATTACGTGGGTCGCCCCTCGCCGCTGTATTTCGCCGAACGGCTGACCGAGCATCTGGGCGGTGCCAAGATCTATCTGAAGCGCGATGAGCTGAACCATACCGGCGCGCATAAGATCAACAATGTGCTGGGCCAAATCATTCTGGCGCGCCGCATGGGCAAGACCCGGATTATCGCTGAAACCGGGGCAGGGCAGCACGGTGTGGCTACCGCCACCGTCTGTGCCAAGTTCGGTCTGAAATGCATCGTCTATATGGGTGCCCATGACGTGCAGCGTCAGGCCCCCAACGTGTTCCGTATGCGCCTGCTGGGGGCTGAGGTGATCCCTGTGACCTCGGGCCGTGGTACGTTGAAAGATGCCATGAATGATGCGCTGCGCGATTGGGTAACGAATGTGCGTGACACGTTCTACTGCATCGGCACCGTGGCCGGGCCGCACCCCTATCCTGCGATGGTCCGCGATTTCCAGTCGATCATCGGCAAGGAAGCCAAAGAGCAGATGATGAAGGCCGAGGGCCGTCTGCCCGATACTATCATCGCCGCCATCGGAGGCGGTTCGAACGCGATGGGTCTGTTTTATCCCTTCCTCGACGACAAGGATGTGAACATCATCGGTGTCGAAGCGGGCGGCAAGGGTGTGAACGAGAAGATGGAGCATTGCGCCTCGCTGACCGGAGGCCGCCCGGGCGTGCTGCACGGCAACCGTACCTATCTGCTGCAGGACGATGACGGGCAGATTCTGGAAGGCTATTCGATCTCGGCGGGACTCGATTATCCCGGCATCGGGCCTGAACATTCCTGGCTGAACGATATTGGCCGCGCCAACTATGTCTCGATCACCGACAAAGAGGCGCTGGAGGCGTTCCAACTGTGCTGCGCGACCGAAGGCATCATCCCAGCGCTGGAGCCCAGCCATGCGCTGGCGCATGTGATGAAGATTGCGCCCGACCTGCCCAAAGATCATCTGATCTGCATGAATATGTGCGGGCGAGGGGACAAGGATGTGCAGACCGTGGCACGGTATCTGAACTTCGATATGTCCGACACCGAAGGCCGCGCCGCCGACTGATCGCTGCCGGGCTTTGCGCCTTTGGGGAAATGTGCCAGTCTGCCCGATATGTGCAGCGCATCCTCAAAGGCCACCGGGCATCTTGACCGGAAATACGACAAGGCCGCCCCCGGCTGGGCGGACAAGATGCGGCTGCTTGGGTATTTCGATGCCTATCTGGGCTTTTTGTCGTCCGCACCTCAGGCAGATCTGGGCTTAAATGCGCTGGATATCGGCTGCGGCACCGGCGCTTTCGCCGAGGCGCGCGCGGTGGTGCAGCCCAACGGGCGGATCACATTGCTGGAGCCGTCGGCCCGGATGCTGCAACTGGCGCAGTCGGCGCTGCAGCACAGGGGCATCGCCGCCGACACGGTGCAGACCCGCCTGGAAGAGTTTCAGCCCCCGTCGCGTTTCAACTGCCTGTTGGCCGCGCATGTGTTGGAACATTGCGCCGATCCGGTCGCTGCGCTGCGCCGGATGCGCGATCTGGCGGAACCTGGGGCCGCGCTGTGGCTGGTCGTCAGCAAGCCGCATTGGTGCAATGCAATCATCTGGTTTCAGTGGCGGCACCGCACCTATCGTCCGGATGTGGTGGCCGACATGCTGACCCGCGCCGGGTGGGCCCTGCAGGCGGAACACAGCTTTTCCGCCGGACCACCCTCGCGCACGTCCCGAGGATATCTTGCCCGCGCGACCTAGGCCTGCTGCGTTTTCAGTGCCGCCAGAGGAACGATGTCCAACGCCCGTTGATGGGTGGCCTCTAACCGCACCTTCGGTGCGCAACCTTCGTCATGGGCCTGCAGAAACCGCCCGGCGCACAGGCACCAGCGGTCGCCGGGTTTCAGGCCCGGAAAGTCGAATTCAGGGCGCGGCGTGCTCAGGTCGTTGCCGACATATTTGGAAAAGGCCAGAAACTCGGCTGTCATCACCGCGCAGACCGTGTGGCTCCCCTGATCCTCGGGGCAGGTGTTGCAGGCCCCATCACGGAAAAAACCGGTCAGAGGATTGCGCGAGCAGGGCTCCAGCACGCCGCCCAGTACGTTGATACTGTCTTGCTTCTGCATGGCCTCACCTTACAGGCTTTGCGCGATCTTGCGGAAGATTTCGACATTCTGGGCGCTGACGCCCGGTTCGCGGAACTTGCGGTCGGCACCTGTGGTCACGATCAGAACGCCCCGCGCCTGATCGAAATAGATATACTGACCATAGACGCCGCGAGCCAGAAACTCGCCCTCATGCGCGCCAACCGGTATCCACCACTGATAACCATAGCCGATCTTGCCCGGTTCTGTCGGCGCGCTGGGCCAGGTCGATTCGGCAATCCAATCGGCAGGAACCACCTGCACACCGTCGCGCACCCCGTTTTGCAGGATCATCTGCCCAAATCGGGCAAAATCGCGGGTGGTAAAGTTCAGACCACCCAGCACGAAGGCCACGCCTGCGCCATCGGTGATGTAGTACCCGTCCCGCTCCAACCCCAGCGGTTCGATGATCTTTTCGGTCAGCAACTCGGCCACGCTGCGCCCGGTGGCACCGCGAATGACCATCCCGATCACATGAGTGTCGATCGACACATATTGCCATGTCGCGCCCGGTGTCGTGAAACTGTCCTGCAATGAGGCGGCGAAATCGTCCAATTCTCCACCCAAAGCCACAACCCGGCCCATCCGGTTGATGTCCGAGTTATAGTCCAGATAGTCCTCGTCAAAGGTCACACCGCTGGCCATGTTCAACACATTGCGGATCGTCGCGGTTTCATAGGCGCTGCCTTTCAGCGCAGGCGCATATTGCACGACCGGATCGTCCAGCGACGCAATCGCACCTTCTGCCATCAGGATGCCGAACAGGGCCGACAGATAGCTTTTGGCAACCGACCACGATATCCGACGGTCCTCAGGGCCGGTGCCCAGATAGTATTCTTCGAACCGGATCTTGCCGCCCTGCATCACCAGCAGAGAGGTCACCGCACGATCGTCGATCCACTGATCCGTACCCGCTGGCAGATCAAAGCCGGGGCCATAGGGCAGTTCCCATGTCGGGCCAGAACCACGGGGCAGGTCGACAGTCAGAAAGGCCTCATCCATATGGGAGAAGTTGTGAACGATCTTTTCCTCGGAGAACAAAGAGTTCACGGCCATCAGCCGCTGGATTTCTTCGCGCTTCCAAACCCCGACGACAATTGCCGCCAGCACCAAAGCCAGCGTGATGCGCAACAGCCATTTCAGAACCGATCTCATACGATGCCTCCCAATGATCCCAGCCATTGGACCCCGGTCCGGCCCGCGGCGCAATCGCTACGTGGCGGCACGCCTATCTGAACTTGTCCAGAAGCTTCTGCATCGCAGAACGCTCGTCAGGCGCCGGTTCGGTGTCTGGTACGGCCTTGGGTGCGGTGTCGGCCTTGGCAGGCGACTTCGAAGACCGGGGCGGTGCGGTGCGCAGCGCGACCGCATTCATGAACTTGCCGCTCTCGTCCGCGGCCAGATGGGCCGCCCCGTCCGAGACACCGCGCAGAACATCCTCTAGCCATTCGGCATCTGCCTTGGCAAAATCGCTGAGCACATAGGGCGAGACCATCTCTTTCCGCCCCGGATGGCCGATCCCCAGACGCACGCGGTCATAGGCCGGGCTGATATGCTCGTGGATCGAGCGCAGGCCATTGTGCCCGGCATGGCCGCCGCCAGCCTTCACGCGTACCTTTCCAGGCGCCAGATCCAGCTCATCATGAAAGACGGTGACGTCGGTTGAATCCAGCTTGTAGAAGCGCATCGCCTCACCCACCGACTGGCCCGACCTGTTCATGAAGGTCTGCGGTTTCAGCAACAGAACTTTCTCGCCCCCAAGGCGGCCTTCTGACAATTCAGCCTGAAACTTGGATTTCCAGGGGCCGAAGCCGTGGTCCTCGGCGATGCGGTCCACCGCCATGAAGCCGATATTGTGCCGGTTGCGGGCGTATTTCTGACCCGGGTTTCCCAAACCGACAAACAGTTTCATCATTTCGTCCTCAGTCCTATCGCACCTTGGGGTGATGACATGAAACGCCACCTGTTTTCCAGCCCAACTCGGCCACAAAAAAAACGGGGCCACGTCAGGGCCCCGTTTCAAATTCCTAATATGGTCCGAACTTATTCTTCGGTCTGGTCCTCGCCGATGACTTCAACTTCATCAGCAGCGACTTCACCCTCTTCGCCGTCTTCATCGTCGCTGGACGCCAGACCGGTCGGGGCCGAGACGTTGGCGATCACGAAGTCACGGTCGATGGTCGGCTTGGTGCCGCCCGGCAGGTCAACCGACGAAATGGTGACAACGTCGTTGATCTCCATGCCGGTCAGATCGACGGTGATTTTCTCGGGGATGTCGCCCGCGGTGCAAACCAGCTCGACCTCAGGGCGGACAACGGTCAGAACGCCGCCCTTCTTGATGCCGGGGGCTTCTTCTTCGTTGACGAATTCAACGGGGATGAACAGCGCGATCTTGGTGGTCCGGCGCAGACGCATCAGGTCCAGGTGGGTCGGCAGGTCCTTGACGACGTCACGCTGAACGTCACGGCAGATGACGCGAACGTCTTCGTGACCTTCAACCTTCAGGTTCCACAGGGTCGACTTGAACCGGCCTGCTTTCAGACGCTTGAACAGGACGTTGAACGGGATCTGAATCGGCAGCGGGTCTTTGTCGCCACCAAATACAATGCCCGGAACCATGCCATCGCGGCGTGCCTGACGAGCGGCGCCCTTGCCTGTCCCCGTCCGTTCCAGAGCTACGAGATCAGGAATCTCACCAGCCATGATATATCTCCAATGTTAGGGCGGGCATCCTCCAAGGCTGTATGCCCGCGTGAAGCCGCGTCCTTAGCTTGATTCATCCGGATTGGAAAGGGGTTTTTGCCCAGCTTGGATGTTTGCGAGGCTCTGCCTCGCGCTCCGGGATATTTATAGCCAGATGAAGTGCGGATCCCCTGCTTCATCTGGCCAAAAATATCCCGGGGGAGTCGCCCGTAGGGCGGCGGGGGCAGCGCCCCCATCCTTGGGTCCGGCAAGCGATCAGGCTTGCCAGCGGCCGCCGAAATCTTCGGGAATCAGAAGGTTGTGACGCCCCAAATTGGCCACGTCGCGTTCTCCGCAAAGTGCCATGGTCGTATCAAGCTCCTTCTGGATTACTTCCAGCGCGGTTGTCACGCCTTTCTGGCCCATCGCGCCCAGGCCATAGACAAAGGCGCGACCGATGAAGGTGCCCTTGGCCCCAAGCGCCAAGGCTTTCAAGACGTCCTGACCAGAGCGGATGCCGCTGTCCAGGTGTACTTCGACGTCGCTGCCGACCGCGTCCATGATCTCGGGCAACACCCGGATCGAACTGAGCGCCCCGTCCAGTTGCCGGCCGCCGTGGTTCGACACCACAATCGCGTCGGCCCCCAGCTTGGCTGCCATCTTGGCGTCCTCGGCGTCCAGAATGCCCTTGAGGATGACCTTGCCGCCCCATTGCTCCATCAGTCTCTCGACTTTGCCCCAGTCGAGGCTGGGGTCGAACTGTTCGGCTGTCCAGGTGCCTAGCGATCTGGTGTCGGTGACATTGTGGACATGGCCCACAATATTGCCGAATTCCCGCCGTTTGGCTCCCAGCATCTCGATGCCCCAGGCCCATTTCGTCATCAGGTTGGCAATCGTTTTGGGGGTCAGCTTTGGCGGGGCCGACAGGCCGTTTTTCAGGTCCTTATGTCGTTGGCCCAGAATCTGCAGGTCAAGCGTGATGACCAGCGCAGAACATTTGGCGTCCTTGGCCCGCTGGATCAATCGCCCGACATAGTCCTGGTCTTTCATCGTGTAGAGTTGAAACCAGAACGGGGCCGAGGTGCTTTCGGCTACATCCTCGATGGAGTTGATCGACATCGTGGACAATGTGAAGGGCACACCGAAGGCCTCGGCGGCTTTGGCTGCTTTGATCTCGCCATCCGCGTGCTGCATGCCCGTAAGGCCAACGGGGGCCAGTGCGACCGGCATCGATACGTCCTGCCCGATCATTTGCGACGCGGTGGTGCGCCCGGTCATGTCCACCGCAACCCGTTGGCGCAGGCGGATGTCGTCGAAATCCGAGCTGTTGTCGCGGAAGGTCTGTTCTGTCCAGCTGCCGCTTTCGGCGTAGTCGTAGAACATGCGCGGGACGCGGCGTTCGTAGATGCGTTTGAGATCTTCGATATTCGTAATCACGGGCATGAAATCGGGCCTCTGCTGAATTGGTTAAGTTTCTTTACCAATTTATGCGACCCTTCGCAACATGGATTGGATGCGGTCGGTTGCCGCGCGTGCGCAACAGAAAACCCCAGCAGGCAGATCGCCTGCTGGGGCTTGTCAGAATTTCCCGGGATCTAGATGGGTTGTCAGGCGGAATGGGCGCCGTCGGCCAGAGATTTGACGAACTCCAGCACCTCGGTCACCGGCTTGCCTGCGCCGATCTGGCTGACAATGGCCGAGCCGACCACCGCGCCATCGGCCACTCTGGCAATCGCGCGCGACTTGTCGGGAGTGTTGATGCCAAACCCGACGATGACCGGAAGATCGGTTTGCGCCTTGATCCGCGACACCTCGGGGCCGACATCGGTGGCCTGCGCCTCGGCGGCGCCAGTGATGCCGGTGATCGACACATAATAGACGAAGCCCGATGTGTTCTGCAGCACGCGGGGCAGGCGTTTGTCATCGGTGGTGGGGGTCGCCAGCCGGATGAAGTTCAACCCGGCGGCCTGTGCGGGCAGGCACAGCTCGGCGTCCTCTTCGGGGGGCAGGTCGACGACGATCAACCCGTCGATACCAGCGGCCTTGGCGTCGTCGAGGAATGCGTCGACGCCCCGGCTGTAGATCGGATTGTAGTAACCCATTAGCACGATCGGCGTCTTATCGTCGGTCTCACGAAAGGTACGGGCCAGATCCAGCGTGCGCTGCAGCGTCATGCCGCCATCCAGCGCGCGCTGACCAGCAGCCTGAATGGTCGGACCATCGGCCATCGGGTCGGTGAACGGCAGACCCAGTTCGATCACGTCGACGCCTGCGCCGGGCAGCCCCTTTACCACCTCAAGCGAGGTCTCGTAATCTGGATCGCCCGCCATGACATAGGCAACAAAGGCCTTCTTTCCTTCGGCTTTCAAAGCGGCGAATTTGGCGTCGATACGGGTCATCGGAAGTCCTTGCACACGAGGTTTCGACCTGATGTGCAGAAACTTTCGACGAAAATCAATCCCGCTTGGGGCGTGCGGCTTCAGAAGGCGTAGTGATAACGCAGGAACACGGCATTCACGCCGGGGTTATCATCCTGCGTGCTGGCGTTCGAGATATGGGTGATCGCCACCGAGACCTTGTTGCCGCTGTCCAGCTCATATCCAAGCCCCAGAAGGCTGCGGATCTGGAACTCGCCGCCCAAATCGTTCGCGGTGTTCGATTCGTTATAATAACCCGGGAACACGCTGCCTTCGACGAACCAGCGGTCCGCAAAGCTGTAGAGACCGACCAGACCGGCACCCAGATGGGTGTCTCCGTCTGTGTCTACGGTCAGGGCCGCGCCCCAGGTTGCACTGAACCGGGTCGCCTCATGAAAGGGGCGGTGCTGGTATTCCAGCGAAAAGACTGCCTGATCATCGGCCGAGCCTGCCGAGTAATCTGCATACCCTGCGCCAAAGATCACAGATTGTGCCTGCGCGACGCCTGCTGCCGCCAGTGTAAATGCCAAAACAAGAAGGGATTTCATCGTCACTACCACGTCCGTCGTTTATTCTGATTTTATCTATTGGTGACCATAAGTGCGTGTTTTCAATGCACGCAAGAACACAATGTAATGCCGATTTCGTGATGTGGCAGATTGGACCCGGCCCGCGATCGGAACCCAGCGCCTTGCGCATCGACCCGGACCTGCATAGAAGCAGCGCTCGTACGGTATTCAGGAGGCCGCAATGGGCTTTAAGATGGGAATCGTGGGTCTGCCGAATGTTGGTAAGTCGACCCTCTTCAACGCGCTGACCAAGACCGCCGCTGCGCAGGCGGCAAACTTCCCGTTCTGCACCATCGAGCCCAATGTGGGCGATGTGGCGGTGCCTGATGCGCGGCTGGACAAGCTGGCGGCGATTGCATCGTCGAAACAGATCATCCCGACGCGGATGACCTTTGTGGACATTGCAGGTCTGGTCAAAGGCGCTTCAAAGGGTGAGGGGCTGGGCAATCAGTTTCTGGCCAATATCCGCGAGACGGATGCCATCGCCCATGTGTTGCGTTGTTTCGAAGACGGCGATGTGACCCATGTGGATGGCCGTGTCGATCCCGTGGCCGATGCCGACACCATCGAGACCGAGCTGATGCTGGCGGATCTGGAGAGCATCGAAAAGCGCCGCGCCAATCTGGTGCGCAAGCTCAAGGGGAACGACAAGGAAGCGCAGCAGCAGGATCGCCTGCTGGCGACGGCACAAGAGATGCTGGAAAACGGCAAGCCCGCGCGTCTGGTCGAGGTTAGCGACGAGGATGCAAAGGCGTGGAAGATGCTGCAGCTTCTGACCACCAAGCCTGTTCTCTATGTCTGTAACGTGTCCGAGGAAGAAGCCGCCGAGGGCAATGAATACTCAGCCCGCGTGGCCGAGATGGCGGCCGAACAGGGCAACGCGCATGTCATCATCAGTGCCAAGATCGAAGAAGAGATCAGCCTGCTGGAAGAGGACGAAGCGCAGATGTTCCTCGAGGAAATGGGTCTGGAAGAGGCGGGCCTGGACCGTCTGATCCGCGCGGGATACGACCTGCTGAAGCTCGAGACCTATTTCACCGTCGGCCCGAAGGAAGCGCGCGCCTGGACCATTCGGATCGGCACCGCTGCGCCGCAGGCCGCGGGTGTCATCCACGGGGATTTCGAAAAAGGTTTCATCCGTGCCGAAACCATCGCCTATGACGACTACATCGCGGCGAATGGCGAACAGGGCGCGAAAGAGGCGGGCAAGATGCGGGCCGAGGGGAAGGGCTATATCGTCCGCGATGGCGACGTGATGCACTTCTTGTTTAACACCTGACGGGACGGTCAGGGCCGTCAGTAGTCGCGTTCGAAGAAGATGCCCAGCCCGGTTTCTCCGCGGCCATCTACAGTGCCGCGCAAGGTGAAGCTGTCGGTGACGTCCAGATTCAGGTTCACCTCGGTGTCGCCCTCGGTATTGACCGTGAAATCGGTATAGAGGTTGTCGCTGAGATATGCGCCCGCGCCCAGGCGGCCCGCGCCGCCCTCGGTCGCGCCGATGTCGACAGTGTCCAGACCTGTTGAATCCCGCAACCCCTTGGTCGCGTCCCCTCCGGCACCGCTGAGCTGGGCCAGGGATGCCGCCATCTGCGCGATGACAAAGGGCGACAACTCTGAGAACCGGTTACCGAAAAGCAGCATGGCCAACGCCTCTTCGGTGGGCCGCTCAGGGTCCGAGAACACGGTGACCTCGGGCGAGTCCAATGGTCCGGCGATCTCAATCGTGGCCGTGCCGTCCGAGGTGCTGGTCGAGGATTCGAACTCGATATAGGGGGTCAGGTCGCCCTGCAGGGTCACCAGACCTTTGGTCAGCGCCAGACGCCGACCCAGGATGTCGATATTACCGCGGATCAGCTCGATCTGCCCCGAGGGCACCACAGCCGTTGTGGTGCCACCGATCTGGATACGCCCGCCCAGCTCCGCATTCACCCCGCGCCCGCGCACAAAAACCGCCTTGGGGGCCAGAAGGCCGATATCCAGCGTGATGCGAGAGTTGCTTTTCTCGGCCTCTTCGTTTTCGACCAGATTGGCGCGCTCGCGTGTGACAAACCCCGCGCGGCTTTCGTTCAGATGCTCCATCGGTGGGATCGGGGCCGCGCCGACGGCGCCTGCTGCGGCGGCGAGGTTGATGTTGGTTTCGCCGAAATTGATCTGCCCCGCGATAGCGCTGTTGCCCGCCAAAGCCCCGGTCAACGCGATCTGACCGTTGAGTGTGGTTTCGTACAGCAGCTTGTCGGTCAGCACCAGATTGTTCAATGCGGTGGTGATCTGCGCATTGAATGGCGGCGTCAGGTCGACCGGGCCGCTGACCGTAAAGCCTCCGCCCGCGCGGACACCGCCCCGCAGATCGATCGTCGCGCGGCTTTGGGCCAGCGTGACGGCCCCCGAGATGCCGGTGATGGTTTGACCCACCTCTGGCAGTGCCATCGAAGTGCCTGAGGTCGAGATCGTTCCGCTGAGCGCGCTCAGTGACGGCGCTCCGTTCAGGGCCAGATCGAAGCGTGCCGTACCTTGCAGGCTATTGGGCGAAATAAAGGCGTTGGCGATGCCGATATTGACGCCACCCTGCATTTTCAGATCGGCTGTGCCGCTGGTTTCGTCGAACGTGCCCGCAACGGTGCTGTTGATCTGGGCTGGGCCTTCGGCCTTGGCGTCGATTGTCCATTTGCCCGCGTCCCGTTTTGCGGTGCCCGTGGCCGAGACAGTGCCGGGGAAATCGGGGGCAAACCGTTCGATCCGGTTGAGCCGGGCGTCGAAATCCAGATCGGCGGCACCGTTCGTGTCGACGCTGCCCGACAGGCTGGCATACGAGCTTTCGGGCCCCGAAAGTCGCGCGGTGCCCTCAAGCCCCGCGGCGGTCGGGGCCACGTTTCCCTCAAGCCGAAGTGGGCCGGACAGGGTGGGCGAGAGGCGGTTCATATCGTCCAGCGCCGCCGAAAAGGTCAGTCCGCCCGCGTCGCGGTCCAATTGACCCGACGCATCGGCGGTCAGTGCCGTGCCGTTCAGCTGGAAGGTGCGGATGTTCAGGCCCTGATCGTCATTCACCGCGTCCACGTTTAGCGTGGTGCGGCCCTGCACCAGCCCGTCAACCAGATCAATACCGGTGCCGATATCATCCGCCGTGACATTTCCCTTCACGTCGAAGGTCTTGCTGCCTTTTGCGCCCTGACCCGTAAGATCGGCCTTGATTGATCCGGCCAGCTCACGCCCTGCCAGCCCCGAAAACAGCGACAGATCGGGCGCGTTCACCTTGGCCGAGCCGTCCACGGCAAGCTCGCCCGTGGGATCATCAATCGTCGCCGCGACCTCGGCGGTCAGGGCTTTGCCGTTGATTGTCGCATTGCGAATGACGATCTGATCGTCCGAGCGCGCGCCGTCGAAGCTGATCGTGGTGCGGCCTGTCAGCAGGGGGTCGATATCGCTCATCCCGGTCTGGATATCGGTGCCGATCACGCTGGCCTGCCCGTCGAAATCTAAGGTTTGAACAGTGCCCTTGCCATCCAGCCGGGCCTGAATGGCACCGGCCAGTTCGCGCTTGGCGAGGCCAGAGAACACCGACAGATCCGAGGCATTGACGCTGGCCTGCCCGTCGATTGAGACATTGCCATCCGGCGTTGTGACCGTTCCGCTGGCCTGCGCGTTCACCGCCTCGCTGGTGATGGCGAATTCGCGTATGGTCACGCCGTCCGTGCCGCGCTTGGCATCCAGCGTGATCTCGGTCTCGCCCGAGATCACCGGGTCGATATCGTCGCGCCCGGTGGACAGGTCGCGCCCGCTGACCACCACCTTGCCATCAAAGCTGCGCTCAAGCGGTGAGCCGTTGCCCTGCACCCGGATTGAGGCCTCGCCGCCCAGCTGCAACTGCGCCAGATCCGAGAACCGCGACAGGTCGCTGGCCCGCAACGTGGCGTTGCCATCCACCTGCAGCCCGGTCGCCAACCCGCTGATCACGGCATCTGCGCCCAGCGTATAATCGCTGCCAACCAGTTCGAATCCCGACAGTTCCAGCGACTGATCGCTGCCATATTCGAACTGCCCATCCAGCGTGATCTGATCGCCAATCGCCGCGCCAAGCGCCGGATCGGCCATCTCCAGCCCGTCCAGAACCGCCTGCAGGTCGCCATCAACCGACAGCCCATTACTCTGATCCAGCGCGCCCTGACCGGTGATGCGCGCGTGTTCCAGTTTCAGATTGGGGGTCGAGACCGCATTTGTGGTTAGGCTAAGGTCCCACAGGTTCCCATTCTCGGCATTGAACAGCGCCGAGATCTGCGCAGCGCCGATTGAGGTGTCGCCACCGCTGACGGGTAGCACGACACTATCGCCCTCGGGCGGCGTGATCCGACCCTGCAGCGCGGCCAGTTGCAGTGCGCCGCCTGCGCCGAGGCTCAATTGGCTTTTCAACTCCAAAGCCTGCGAGGTGATTTCGATATCCGAGATATCCAGCGCGCCGTCGGGATGGGTGCGGCCATCGACGAACAGCTTGGTGTCGGTGCCAAAGAACGTGTCCATGTTCTCGGCCAGAAACGGGGTCAGATCGCCGCCCAGATCTGCGGTAAAAGCGATGCCATCTGCTGCGGTGCCGCCCTCCTCGGCGCTGCGCAGCCGGACCTGCCCGGTGACGCGAAGCTGCTGATCGCTGCTGAGGCCGATATCGGCGGTGAAATCGCTGACCGGGCCGGACCCTTTGGCCGTCAGTTCGATGGGCGGCGTGTCGGGCACTCCCAGCGCGGTCGCGATTAACCCGCCCGAAGCTTCGGCAACGGTCAGGTCCAGATCGATCTGGCGGCTTGAATTGTCGAAGCCCGCCGTCAGGTCGATGGTATCACCCGCCCGGTCCAGCCGGTCGATATCCAGCGTCGTGTCCAGCGCACCATCCGCCAGCGACAGGTTCCCGTTCACCTGCAGATCAGCGGCCACCCCAATCAGCGGCTCCCCCAGCGACAGGTCGTCAATGCGCAACTCTCCGATCTCGATGGAAACCGGCAATTCGGGCAGTTGAAACGGTTGTGTTTCAGCCGAGGGCGCGGGGGCCTCTTTGGTCGTCGTGCCGGGCGCGCGGGCAACGTCAATCTCTTGCGCTGTCAGCGCATTGACCGAGAACCGCCCCCGCAGCAGCCCCAGCCGGTTCCAGTCCAGTTCAGCGTTTTTGATGGTCAGCCAGACGCCTTCGTCATCGGCGACCGTGATCTCTTGTATGGTGGCGCGGGAACTCAGCGCGCCTTCCAATCCGATCACGCGCACGTTCTGGTCGTCGCCCGAAAGCGTGTCCTGCAGGAACCGCTCGATCATGCTGCCGCCGTCTTCGTCCTGCGCGGCGACGGGGGCGGCGAAAGCCACCGAACTCAGCAGCAGGGGATATGTAACACGACGCATCAAAACGCCTGCCCGATCCCAAGATAGAATTGCAGCCCAGTCCCGGTGTCGCCCTGAACCGGCACTGCAAGGTCAAAGCGCAGGGGGCCGAAACCACCCAGATCATAGCGGATGCCCAGCCCCGCGCCAGAATGTTCCTCGGACCCGCTGCCGATGAAGGACGAGGTATCGACCACGCCGTAATCGTAAAACCCCACCAGCGAGATCGCATCGGTTACGCGCCCGCGCACCTCGGCTGAAAGTCCCAGAAAGGACTTACCGCCCGCGACCCCATCCCCGACGGGAATGCCGAGGCTTTCGAAGGGTTGACCCCGTACCGTGCCCGCACCGCCCGAGAAGAACAGGAAGTCCGGTGTCACGCCATCCAGAGATGGCCCAATGACCGATCCCAGTTGCACCCGGCCGGCCAGCACCAGCCGTCCGTTGGTGCCCAGATCGTTATACGCGCGCCCGTCAAAGAACATGCGCAAACCGGTATCTGTTTCAGAAAACCCGATGAAGGGCATAACCTGAGCGTCCAGGAAATACCCGCGGGTGGCGCTGACCTTGCTGTCGCGCTCGTCCCATTCGGACCGGAACGGAAGGATGAAATACCGGAACTTGCGCCCGTCGCCAAAGGCGTCATCGGCGTCGGAATACTGAAACCCGGCAGAAGCTTCGGCATAGAACCGGTCCGAGAAGGTGCGCCGCGCACCGTAAGCCAACGAGGCGACGGTGACGTTGTAGTTTTCAGTATTGCGCCGTTCCAGCAGGGCGCTCCAGAACGTGTTGTCATCGGGGCCCAGACGGTCGGGCTGATCCAGACGCAGGCCGATGCGCCCGTCAATGTCCTCGGCCCCGCCGATATTGCGAATGGCGGCCTCGAACCGCAGACGCTCGGCGCGGCGGAAAACGTTCCTGTGCGTCCATGTCGCCGTAAGGTCCACGCCATCGCGCGAGGCGATCTCGGCGCCGAAGGTCAGGCGGCGGGGGGGCAGGTCCTCGAATGTGGCGTCGAAATCCAGCGTGCCGTCGGGGTTGGGCGTATCGCGTTCCTTCAGCGAAACCGAGCTGAACGCACCCGTACGGCGCAGTCGAGTGCCAACCTTCTGGACCTGCTCGGGAGAGTAGACCTCTCCGCTCGGGAAGCCCGCGATATCCCGGATCGACTTGTGTTTAACATTGGTGTCGCCCTGAATGATCATTCGGCCAAAGGTCAGGCGCGGCCCTGGGTCCAGATCAACGGTTGCATCCAGCCTGGCCTGCGCGTGGCGGGCAATCACCTTCTGATCCGCGACATCTGCCTTGGCATGACCATCGTCGCGCCAGCCCTGCACCCCGGCCAGTGCCGCGTTCCGAATTGCGCCTGTTGTGGCCAGTTTGCCGGTTGCAAATTCCTCGGGCAGCACCGTGTCAGGAGCCAGCGGCTGTACGACCGCCGTGCCGAATTTGAACTTGGGTCCGGGCTGCACGGAAATCGCTGCGCGGCGAAACTGTGCCGGGACGTTCAGCGAGTTGATGTTGGCCGCCTCCTGACCGTCCAGCTTGATACTGACAACGGGGCTGAAATACCCCTCGTCATACATGATCTGAACGATGGTGCGGTAATCCGACAGCGCCGCCGACAGAATTTCCAGCGAGGTGTCCAGCCCGCGCGATTCCGACGTGAAGACTGAAGAGGTTTCCTCGAGCCGGTCCACCAGGTCTTTTGAGGCCCCCGGAGCAGAAAGCGTGGTCTCAAGCGCAAAGGCAAGGGTAGGGGACAGGGCGACCAGCGTGCCGTAGAGCCAGCATCTCAGAACGCTGCGCGGTCCGCTCGGTGTCATTAAACTGGCTCCAACTGCCCCAAGTCGAAATCACTTTGGCCGCAACATGCGTTCGCGCGGCTTGTTAAGTTCTTGTTAGAGCATCTGATGGCGCGCAGGGGAAGCACTAAACGCGTTTTTTGGCCTATAGGTTGGCGTTGCGGAACCAGCGAATGATCGCTGCGCGGTCTTCGGGCTCCATATAGGTCACGTTGGCGGGGGGCATGGCGTGGGTGACGCCGGACTGCAGATAAATCTGCTGTGCATTGCGGGCGATGTCGGCTTCTGTTTCCAGCAATACGCCCTTGGGTGCCCAGAGGATGCCTTCCCAAACCGGCTCGCGCGCGTGGCACATCGAACATCGGCCCAGCACGATATCATGCGCGTCTTCAAACCCGTCGGCGGCCGCGAATTTCTGTTCGTAAGGCGTGAGCGCTGCAGCCTCGGCCTCGTCCAGCGTTTCGTGCATCGTGGCGGTCGAAAGCCACATGATCGCAAGGAAAAGCAGTGCGGTGACGGCCCATGTCCAGGTGGGGTTCCCGGCGCGGGCGTGGCGGGTGTTGAAGTAATGCCGGATGGTGACGCCCATCAGGAACACCAGCGCGGCGATGATCCAGTTATACTCGGTCGCGAAAGCCAGCGGGTAGTGGTTGGACAGCATCAGGAACACGACCGGCAGTGTCAGGTAATTGTTATGGGTTGACCGCAGCTTGGCGATCTTGCCGTATTTCGGGTCTGGCGTGCGCCCGTTCTTGAGGTCATCGACCACGATCCGCTGGTTCGGCATGATGATGAAGAAGACGTTCGCGGTCATGATCGTGGCGGTGAACGCGCCCAGATGAAGCATCATCGCGCGACCAGTGAAGATTTGGTTGTAGCCCCAGCCCATCACCACCAGCAGTGCGAATAACAGCACCATCAGCAGGGTCGGGCGCTCGCCCAAGCCGGATTTGCACAGAAAGTCATAGATTAGCCATCCGATGGTCAGAGAGGCAGCTGAGATCAGAATACCCTGCCACAGCGCCAGATCGGCCTTTTGGGCGTCGATCAGATAAAGCTCTCCGCCCACCCAATAGACGATCATCAGCAGCGCGGCACCGCTCAGCCAGGTGGCATAGCTTTCCCATTTGAACCAGGTCAAATGCTCCGGCATCCGCTCGGGCGCGACCAGATATTTCTGGATGTGATAGAAGCCACCACCATGCACCTGCCATTCTTCGCCATCCGCCGGTCCGGGGATATTGCGGTTCAGGCCAAGGTCCAGCGCGATGAAATAAAACGATGATCCGATCCAGGCGATTGCGGTGATGACGTGCAGCCAGCGCACGCCAAAAGCCATCCAGTCCCAGAACACGGCGAAGTCGTACATGAAAGCTCTCTCCGATCAGTTGCCGTCACACTAGGCAAAGGGGCTTTTCTTCGGTATTCCCGTATATTGTCAAACTGTATCAAAAAAAACGATAAGATGTCCTATCTCGACAATATCCGAACCTTCGTCCGCGTCTACGATCTGGGCAGCATGTCCGCCGCAGGGCGAGACTTGCGGATTTCGCCTGCGGTGACCTCGGCACGAATTTCTCAGTTGGAGGATCATCTGGGCGTCCGTCTGTTTCAACGCACCACGCGGAACCTGTCCCCGACCGAGCAGGGCAAGGCCTTTTACCCGGGCGCGGTGGCGGTGCTGGACGCGGTGGACGAGGCCGAGGCGCAGGTCACCCATCTGACCGAAGCGCCGCGCGGGTCGCTGTTTGTGGCGGCTCCGCTTGGGGTGGGGCGGAGGCTTCTGGCTCCGTATGTACCTGATTTCCTGTCGGAATACCCAGAGATCGATGTGCGTCTGCGCTTGACAGACCGGTCGGTTGATTTGACGACCGAGGGGTTGGATCTGGCATTTTTCATCGGTCAGCCCGAGGACAGCACGCTGCGCATCCGCAAGATCGCTGACTGCCAGCGCGTGCTGTGCGCCGCGCCGGACTATGTTACGCGGCGCGGGATGCCGACGACCGGGGCTGACCTGATTGCCGACAGCCACGAATGCCTTAACCTGCGCTTCCCCGGCGCGACCGAGTTTCAGTGGATGCTGAACACACCCGATGGCCCAAAGCGGTTTGCCGTGTCCGGTCGGTTCGAATGTGATGACGGAGACGTCTTGACGGATTGGGCGCTGTCCGGGCAGGGCATCGCCATGAAACCGGTGTTTGAAGTGTCAGATCATTTGAAAGCGGGCCGTCTGGTGGCCGTAGCGACCGAGACGCCTCCGGTATCGGTGCAGATGGCGTGCCTCTATACGCATCGGCGTCATCAGGACCCCAAGGCACGCCTGTTCATGGATTTCATGATTGAGCGGATCGGCAAGGTGGTCCGCGTCTCAGAACACTAAACCGGGATGTCCTCCCGCCCCTGTTTGTGCCGTTCCGGCACTGCACAGCGTTGGGCCGGGCGCTGCGGCTTTGCCGCAGCGCGGTTGTACCTTTGCCCGGGCTCAGCTGCCGCGGTAGGTGGAGTAGCCGTAGGGCGATAGCAGCAGCGGCACATGGTAATGCGCACCGGGGTCGGACATGCCGAACCGGATCGGAACCTGATCCAGAAACAAGGGCGCTTCGCCGTCCTGACCGGTGGCGCGCAGGTAATCTCCGGCGAAGAAGATCAACTCGTACGTCCCAGTTTCAAATACATCCTGCGGCAGGATGGGGCTGTTGGTGCGTCCGTCCGCGTTGGTCTCGGCCTCAGCGATCTTGTCACGGGCGTCGCCCGAAATCCGGTACAGCGCAATGCGCAGCCCCTCGGCCGGGCAGCCGCGCGCCGTGTCCAGAACATGGGTCGTCAGATAACCTGCCACGGGGTGTCTCCTTTGAATTGCCTTTCGGTTTGTCACAGTCTGGCGCAAAGTTGAAAACAGTGGAAATGCCGAAAGAACCGGAAACAGCGTTCGGATTGATTTGATAATCCCACGCGGTTTTCTGGTTTAAGGCTGTCGGGAACAGATAAGGAATTGGAACGAACCATGCAGCCGCCGCGTTACCCTCGGGACCTGATCGGATACGGAGCCACCCCGCCTGAGGCCAAATGGCCGGGCGGCGCGAAACTGGCGGTGCAGATCGTGCTGAACTACGAAGAGGGCGGCGAGAATTGTGTTCTGCATGGCGATGCGGCGTCCGAGGCGTTTTTGTCCGAGATCGTCGGTGCCGCGCAATGGCAAGGACAGCGGCATTTGAACATGGAATCGATCTATGAATACGGCGCGCGGGCCGGGTTCTGGCGATTGCATAGGTTGATGAAGGACCTGCCGATCACGGTCTATGGCGTCGCGACCGCTCTGGCGCGATCTCCGGATCAGGTTGCTGCGATGAAATCCGCCGGGTGGGAGATTGCCAGCCACGGTCTGAAATGGGTCGAACACAAGGACATGCCCGAGGACGAGGAGCGCGCGCAGATCGCCGAGGCTATCCGCCTGCACACCGAAGTGGTCGGGGAACGTCCGCGCGGGTGGTATACGGGGCGTTGCTCCGAGAATACGGTTCGGCTGGTGGCGGAAGAGGGTGGGTTTGCCTATGTCGCGGACACTTACGCCGATGATCTGCCCTATTGGATGCAGACCGGGGGCCGGGATCAGTTGATCGTGCCTTATACGCTAGATTGCAACGACATGCGCTTTGCCACGCCGCAGGGGTTCAACGCGGGCGACCAGTTCTATTCCTATCTCAAGGATAGCTTCGATGCGCTCTATGCTGAGGGCGAGGCCGGTGCACCGAAGATGCTCTCGATCGGCCTGCATTGCCGCCTCATCGGGCGACCGGGGCGGGTCATGGCGCTGAAACGCTTTCTAGATTATGCGCGCGGGTTCTCGGATGTGTGGTTTGCCACGCGCCTGCAGATTGCGGAGCATTGGGCTAAGACGCATCCCGCCGCCCGGCATCCCAAGCCGTCGAAGATGGATCGAGAGGTGTTTGTTGCGACCTACGGAGGTATCTTTGAGCATTCTGCGTGGATCGCCGAACGCGCCTTTGATCTGGAGTTGGGCCCGACCCATGACACGGCGGGCGGACTGCACAACGCGCTGACGCGGATGTTCCGCTCGGCCTCGGAGGAGGAACGCTTGGGCGTGTTGACTGCGCATCCCGACCTTGCGGGCAAGCTGGCGCAGGCCAAGCGGCTGACGCAGGAAAGCACGTCCGAGCAGGCCTCGGCGGGCTTGGATGCGCTGACGGATGCCGAGCGTGCGGCGTTTACCGATCTGAACCAGCAATACACAGATAAATTCGGGTTCCCGTTCATCATTGCGGTGCGGGACCATGACAAAGCCTCGATCCTGCAAGCTTTTGAGCGGCGGATCGGTCAGGATCGGGATGCGGAATTTGCTGAGGCCTGCCGTCAGGTTGAACGCATCGCCGAGTTCCGGCTGCGGGACCTGTTGCCGTCATGATACGGATCGTGATTGAGCCGATCTCGGCCGAGGCATTCGCGCCGTTTGGGGATCTGATCGAGGTCGCGGGAGAGCCCGACAAGATCATCAATCAAGGGCAATGCGGGCGGTATCACGACCGTGCAGCGTTGGCATTTGCGGACGGTCGCGCGGGGCTCAGCCTGTTTGACGCCAATCCGCGCGCGCTGCCCCTTCTGTTGGACATGGTCGAGCGGCATCCGGAGGGCAGTCAGGCCTTTATCCCGATGACACACCAGCCGTTTCTCGTGGTTGTAGCGCCGGATGAGGGCGGACGACCAGGGCGGCCTCGGGCCTTTGTCACGCAGCCGGGGCAGGCGGTGAACTATCATCGCGGCGTCTGGCATGGGGTTCTGACGCCCTTGCATGGACCGGGGCTGTTTGCGGTGGTGGATCGGATTGGAGTGGGCGACAATCTGGAAGAATTCTGGTTCGAAAAACCTTACGAAGTGGCCGAAGGCTAAACCGGGATGCTCCCGCCTGGTCAGGGTGCATCGAAGATGCCCCCAAGACCCGCTGGGCCGGGCAGAGCGCGGGCAAGCCCGCCCGCTGCGGTCAGGCGTCGGCCATCAGGCGGGCCACATCCAGCATCCGGGCTGAGAAGCCCCATTCATTGTCGTACCAGCCGAAGATGCGGACTTGATGCTGTCCGATCTGGCGGGTCTCGGGGCCTGCGATGATGAGGGATTCAGGCCGCGCCCTTAGGTCGGAAGAGACGAGGGGCTGATCCGTCCAGCACAGAACCTCTGATGTTGCGATTGCTGCGCGCAGCGCGTGGTCAAACTGTGCGGCGGTCATGCCGCGTTCAAGCGTCGCCACGAGGTCAACCGCCGAGACGCTTGCAGTCGGAACCCGAACCGCCGCCCCCGAGATGCGCCCGGCCAGATGGGGCAGGACCACATCGATCAGATGCGTGGCGCTGGTTGTTGTAGGCACCATCGACAGCGCACCGGCGCGGGAACGGGCGAGGTCTCCGCGTGGGGCGTCGACCATGGGCTGGCTGTTGGTATAGCAGTGGATCGTGGTCATATGGGCCGAGACCAGCCCGCCAATCGTGTCGAGCAGCTTGACCAGCGGGGCGAGGCCATTGGTGGTGCATGACGCGTTGGACACGATCCGCGCATTACCCAACTGGTCTTCGTTTGCGCCCAGAACCACGGTCACTTCTGCTGCAGGAGAAGGGCCGGAGATCAACACCTTACCAGCACCTGCGCTCAGGCCCCGGCCGGCAACATCCGACGTTCGCGCAATGCCGGTGCAATCCAACATGACATCGACGCCAGACAGGTCCACCCGCGCCAGATCGGTGCTGTGTGACATCGGGATCACGCGTTGATCAATGACCAGCGCGGCATCCCCGCAAGTGACGCAACCGGGGTAGGGGCCGAAGGTGCTGTCGTATTGAAATAGATAGGCGCAGGTCTCGATTGGCGCGATATCGTTGATCAGCACCAGTTCGATGTCCGAATGCTGCGGCAGGCTGAGGACCTGACGCAGAATCGTGCGGCCAATACGGCCGAATCCGTTGATCGCAATTCTCATGGCCCAGCTATGGCAGGCCGGTTATGCGACCTCAATGATTGGATTGTACCAATTTTCAGCCGCAGCTGACCTGCGAGAAAAACTGGCCCGAGATGTTCTGATACATGCTGGAACGGATCACCTTGCAGCCGGTCGCCTGCTGGATCGCGGCAATCGCTTGAACCGTGCGCAAACGGGGCGGAGGGCCGAAGGGGTTCAGATTGTTATTGTCCCGCGTCGCCCTGTAGACCACAGGAGCATCCGAGACCTGCGTGACCGCCCAGGTGCGGCTCATGACGGAGACGGATTTGGTTTCCTCCTTGGCGGCGACCGGGGCCGCGTTAAATGCCGTAAGGCCAAGGGTGGTTGCCAGTGCAATCGTCGTTCCGCGCAGTAACATCGAACTATCTCCAGTGCTGAAATCTTACATGATTTCATCAGATTCCAGCGATTCTGGGAACCCCTGCAGGGCAATTTGACCCAACGGCAGGCTGCGCCCGGAGTCAGCGGGTGGGTGGCGAAAGCGGCATGTGACGGTTTACATCTTTATACAGCAGATAGCGGAACCGCCCCGGACCGCCAGCATAACAAGCCTGCGGGCAGAAGGCGCGCAGCCACATATAGTCGCCCGCCTCGACCTCCACCCAGTCTTGATTGAGGCGGTAAACGGCTTTGCCCTCAAGCACATAAAGCCCATGCTCCATCACATGGGTTTCGGCAAAAGGAATCACGCCGCCGGGCTCAAAGGTGACGATGTTGACATGCATGTCGTGGCGCAAATCCTGCGGATCGGCAAAGCGGGTGGTGGCCCAGCGCCCCTCGGTTCCCGGCATTGCAATGGGGGCGATATCACGCTCGTTGGTGATGATTGGATCGGGCGCAGATAGGCCCGGTACCGCCTGATAGGCCTTGCGGACCCAATGGAAGCGGGCGACTGCCTCGGACCGGTTGTGCAGCGTCCAATCGCTGCCCGGCGGGATATAAGCATAACCGCCGGTTTCCAGATCGTGAATTGTTTCGCCCAGCGTCAGGCGCACGCCACCTTCCACCACGAAGATCACGCCCTGCGCGCCCGGATCGGTTTCGGGCTGGCCGCTGCCACCGCCGGGCTGAACCTCCATGATGTACTGTGAGAAGGTCTCGGCAAACCCGCTGAGCGGGCGGGACAGGACCCACAGCCGCGTGCCCTCCCAGAAGGGCAGAAAGCTGGTGACGATGTCCCGCATGGTGCCTTTGGGGATCACCGCATAGGCATCGGTGAACATGGCGCGGTCGGTCAGAAGCTGTTCCTGCCCCGGATGCCCGCCTTTGGGCGCATAGTAGTTTGGATATGTCATCGGATGCCTCTGCTCGTGTCTTGCGTCACTATCTTCCGAATGCGCGCGCCATCCTAGCGGCAGGCTTGCGATAGGTTTGTTCGGGATATTTTGAAGGTGGACGGCAGGGGCTTGGCCGCGGTCGCGCAGAGGTATATCCTTGAGAGCAAATGTATTTCAGCTCAGAGAGGCGCTCATGAAAGCCCGGATTTCTGTTATTTTGGCCACCGCGCTGGCCCTTGGCGTCAGCGGGGTCGCTCAGGCCAAGCCGATTTCACGAATCATTGCCGAGATGGGGCTGACCCCCGCCGATTTCGAAGTGGTGAACGCCGCGTCCAATGCGTTGCTGAGCGCGGGTGCGCCCGCGGTCGGGCAACAGCGGGACTGGGTTAATGACGATACCGGTTCGAACGGGACCATCCGGGTGCAGGAGGTGCAGGGGAATTGCGTGATCCTGCAGCATGTTATCCAGCCCGAGGGCTCCGGCGAAAGCCGCGATATCCGGACGCGCCGATGCAAGACTGCCGATGGCAATTGGTTGCTGGCCCCCTAAGGATCAGTAGCCGAGCTGCCGGTTGACCTCGTGCAACAGTGCGGCACCGGATTGCAGCCTGCGGAAATTCTCGGCCACGTCGGACAGCGCTTCGCCCAGATGCCAGCCCGAGACATGCGGTGTGATCGTGACGCCAGGATGTTGCCAGAGCGGGCTGTCCGCGGGCAGCGGTTCCTGCCGGGTGACGTCCAGAACCGCATGCGCGGGTGAGCCCTGGTCCAGCGCCGTGATCAGCGCGGCCTCATCAATCAGGTCGCCGCGACCGGCGTTCAGCAAATGGCTGCCGGGTTTCATCGCCGCAAGCATCGGCGCGTCGAACAGGTTCACCGTTGCAGGGGTTGAGGGCAGGATGGCGCAAACATAGTCGCATTGGCCCAGCATCTGGGGCAGCGCGTCATCGCCGTGCATGCAGGTGACCCCGTCGAAGTGTTTGGGGGACCGGCTCCAACCCATGACCTGAAATCCCACAGCGCGCAGCATCTGGGCGGTGCGTCCGCCGATGTGGCCGAGCCCCAGAACGCCGACCACGGTGTCGGGCGTGAAGACAGGGGCCTGAGGGGCCCATTCGGCGCGGGCTTGCGCGGCCTCGTATTGCGGCATGTGGCGCTGGGCGCGCAGGATGTAGGCGACAAACCATTCTGCAATACCCTGCGCCGGGGCATCGGGTTTCAGGCGGGCCACGCGGACATGATCGGGCAGGTTGGGGTGGCTGACAATGGTCTCGACCCCGGCCCCGAGTTTCTGGACAAGCTGCAGATTGGGCAGCCGCTGGGGAAGGTCCGCCCGCAGGGCCGACACCGCAACCATCGTGATCTGGCCAGCATCCCCAATGGTCTCGGGCGTGCGCACATCGGCTGCAGGATCGTGCTTTCGGATTTCGCTGGCTATGTCTTCGTTTGTCAGCCAACCCGAGTGGCCCGTATCCACCAACAACGCCATATGCGCAGCTCCTTCGTTGATTTTGTCCAAGTGACGTGCCGTCACGCAACTGGACAGCCTGCGTGCAGCTAAGCCATCCTTTGCGCGAAGGTAAAGGCCGGCGCGTCACGGCGGGGAGGATTTTCATGACCATGACATTCGGACTGCGCGAAGAGAACCGCGCCCTACTGCAGCGTGTGACCGACATGATCCGCGATGAGGTCATGCCGCTTGAGGCGGAATATCAGGCCGAGATCAACAAAGGCGATCGCTGGCAATATACCGCGCGTCAGACTGAAATCCTTGAGGGGCTCAAGACCAAAGCCAAGGCGGCGGGTCTTTGGAACTTCTGGCTGACCGACAGCGACAAGGGCTTTGGCCTCAGCACCGTTGAATACGCCTATTTCGCAGAAGAGATGGGCAAGACTCCGCTGGGGGCCGAGGTGTTCAACTGCTCGGCCCCTGACACGGGCAACATGGAAGTGTTCGAACGCTACGGGTCGGACGCCATGAAAGAGCAATGGTTGAAGCCGCTGCTTGAGGGTCAGATTCGCTCGGCCTATCTCATGACCGAACCGGATGTGGCCTCGTCTGATGCCACCAATATCTCCATGTCATGCGTGCGGGATGGCGAGCACTACGTTCTGAACGGCGAGAAATGGTGGGCTTCGGGGGCGGGTGATCCGCGCTGCAAGGTGTATATCGTGATGGTCAAGACGGGCGGAGAAGATCTGCCCAAGCACCAGCGCCAGTCGATGATCGTGGTGCCTGCAGACACGCCGGGGATCGAGGTACTTCGCCCGATGGAGGTCTATGGTCATGACGACGCGCCTCATGGGCATATGCACATCCGCTTCACCGACGTCAGGGTTCCGGCGGAAAACATCCTGCTGGGCGAAGGGCGCGGGTTTGAGATCGCGCAGGGTCGATTGGGGCCGGGGCGCATCCACCATTGTATGCGCGCCATCGGACAGGCCGAAGCTGCGTTGGAGCAGATGTGCAAGCGATCGCTGCAGCGCGAGGCCTTCGGCAAGAAGCTGGCGCAGCTGGGCGCAAATTACGACATCATCGCCGAATGCCGGATGGAGATCGAAATGGCCCGTCTGCTGTGCCTGAAGGCGGCGTGGTACATGGATCAGGGCGATGCACGGGCGGCGGCCCCGTGGATCAGTCAGATCAAGACCGTGGCCCCTCGGGTGGCGCTGAAAGTGATCGACGAGGCGGTGCAGATGTTCGGTGCTCAGGGGATCAGTCAGGACACCCCGCTGGCGATTGCGTGGACCCATGTGCGCACCTTGCGGCTGGCGGATGGGCCGGATGCGGTGCACCGCCGTCAAATCGCGCGGGCCGAGTTGAAAAAATACACGCAGGAAAAGGTCTGAGGCGACGGAATCAGGATGACACCAGATGTATTGGGGCAGGCCTATTTCCATCAGAACGCCCAAGGCGTGTTTGTCGGCAATGATCCGGCGCGCGGACCTTGGTCTGCCGATCACTGCCATGCAGGGCCGGTTAGCGGCCTGATCGTGCGGGCGGCAGAAACCGAGGTCGGCCCCGACAAGATGCTGACCCGTTTGACGGTCGATCTGCTGCGCCCGCTGCCGCTGGCCGGACTGCGGGTCGCGGCAGAGACCACCCGCCACACCAAGACGCTCGCCACCACGCGGGTCACTGTGCATGATCTGGATGATACGCTCTGCGCCACGGCCACGACGATGCACATGGTGCGCAAGACCCTTGGTAATGTGCCCAATGTCGATCTGCCAGCGCCACGGATTGAGGATGTGGTCGACGGCCCGTTTCCCATCGGCGAGATGCGCCACGATCTGCCCGGCTTCGCTCATCATTCGCAGATCGCATATCCCAAGGGGGGCAATCAGGGCGCGGGTCCCAAGACGGTCTGGATGCGCACGCCTGCCTTGCTGGAAGGCGAAGAGCCATCGCCGATACAGGCGCTTTGCCCACTGGCGGATTGCGGCAATGGCATTTCGTGGAATGCGCCGACCCGTGAGATGGGGTTCATGAACACCGACCTGACGGTGCAAATTCACCGTGAGCCGGTCTCAGACTGGCTTGCCTCGGAGTCGATTTCGCACTGGCAGCCCTCGGGGATCGGGATGTCCCAGTCGGTGCTGTTTGATACGCGGGGGCCAGTGGGGACGGCGCTGCAGACGCTGGTTCTGTTCCCGCCGGGCTAAGGCGGCAGGTTTCTGCAAGATCGCGTGCAATTGGATTGCCGACACACGCCGCGCACCCTATCTTCGCGTCATGCGCTGGATTGTCCCTTTGCTTGCCTGCTGCCTGCCGCTTCCGGCTCTGGCCCACCCCCATGTGTTCATCGACACCGGGTTGGAGTTCATCGTCGACGACGCAGGCAACCTGACCCATGTCCGTGTGACTTGGGCGTATGATGAGTTCTACTCGTTGCTGGTTCTGGAAGACATGCGTCTGGATCAGGATGGCGATGGTGTCCTGACCGCCTCGGAAGAGCAGTTTCTGGGCGGTTTCGACGCCCAATGGGTCGAAGGGTATAACGGCGATCTGGTCATTCGCATGGGCGATACGGTGGTCCCCCTCTCGGGTCCGTTGGAGCCACAGGCCACAACCGAGGACGCGCGCATCGTGACCACCCATCTGCGCGCGGTCGAGGGCGCACCGATCCCCGCCAACGCCCTGTCGATTAAAGCCTTCGATGAAAGCTTTTACACCGCCTATGAGGTGACCCGCCCCGTGACCGTTTCGGGACCCGCTGTCTGTCAGATCGAGCGGAGCGACCCGGATATTGACGCCGAACTGGCACAGATGCAGGCCTTCCTGCGGACGCTGGACGCGGACTATGACCTTGAGGAAAACGATATCCCTCTGGTCGGTGAGAAATTTGCAACCGAGATCAGGCTTTCATGTCCCGGTACCTGATCGTTCCCGTCGCCATTGCCTGTGGTTTGCTGCTGTGGTTCTGGGGCAGCGGCGGGTTTGACCATCTGGCCGCATGGGCGGCCGGCGAGCAACGAGAATTCCAAAACCAGATCGCCCGGTCCCTGCGCGCCGCCCGCGCCCAACAGCCCGAGGCCATCGCGACCCTGCTGACCGTCTGTTTCGCCTATGGGTTCTTCCACGCCATCGGCCCCGGCCATGGCAAGGTTCTGATCGGCGGCTACGGTCTGGGCCGCCGCGTCGCGTTCTGGCGCTTGTCTGCGATCAGCGTCCTGTCCAGCCTCGGGCAGGCCGTGACTGCGGTTGTGCTGGTCTATGCGGGGGTTCTGGTGTTCCAGATGTCGCGCGAGGCGTTGGTGGGCACGACCGAACAGGTCATGGCCCCGATCAGCTATGGTGCGATTGCTGCCATCGGCCTTTGGCTGATCTTTCGCGCGCTGCGCAGCTTCGCGCGGCGTCACAAAAGCCAGACATCGCATGCACATCACCACCATGATCACGACCACGGAACCTGCTCAGACTGTGGCCACCGGCACGGTCCGACCGCCGAAGAGGCCGCTCAGGTCGGCAGCCTGCGTGAGGCGCTGATCCTGATCGCAGGCATCGCCGCACGCCCCTGCACCGGGGCGTTGTTCGTCCTGATCCTGACTTGGCAGATGGGCATCGCCATGGTCGGCATCGCTGGAGCCTTCGCCATGGCGCTGGGCACGGCAACCGTAACCACTCTGGTCGGTTGGACGTCCTTCGGTTTGCGCGGCGGATTGCTGGCCTCGGCCTCGGCCACGCGCTTTGCCTCGGTACTGGCCCCGACCATCGAACTTGTCGCCGGCCTCATCATTGCGGTGATCGCAAGCGGCCTGTTGCTGCGGGCAGTGTGACTTTAGCCAAACACCGGTTCAGGATACCCGACCCGCGCCAGATAGAGCCCCTGCGGCGGGCAGACCGGCCCGCAGGCCGCGCGGTTGGCCGCCTCAAGCGCGTCTCGCACATCCTCTGGCGTCCATGCCCCGGCACCGACGCGTTCTAACGTGCCGACAAAGCTGCGCACCTGATTGTGCAGGAACGACCGGGCGCGAACGTGGAAATGGATCTCGGGGCCCGAGAAGCCCTGAACCTGTTCCACCCGCAATTCATCCAGCGTTTTGACCGGGCTGGCGGCCTGACAGATGGATGAACGGAAGGCGGTGAAATCATGCCGCCCGATCAGCATATTGGCCCCGGCCTGCATTGCCGCAACATCGAGCCTATGATTGATCTGCCAGACCTGCCCCTGATCATGGGTCGCAGGCGCGCGGCGCATCAGGATGCGGAATAGATACTGCCGCTCCAGCGCTGAAAAGCGGGCGTGCCAGTCATCGTCGACCCGTGCGGCTTTGACGATGGCGACAGGCTGCGGCTTGAGGTGATAGTTCAACGCCTCGGACAGGCGGAACGGGTCCCAGTCCTTGACCAGATCGCAATGCGCCACTTGCCCCAGCGCGTGTACGCCCGCATCGGTGCGACCGGCGGCGGCGATGGTATGGTCTCCGGGCTCGATCCGCGACAACGCAGCCTCGATCGCGCCCTGGACTGAGGGCAGCTCTTTCTGCCGCTGCCACCCGGCGAACGGTTCCCCTTGGTATTCGACTTTCAGCGCGTATCTGGGCATGGGTCGCTGGTATCGCGCCTTGGGCGGGCGGGCAAGAGGGGCGAAAACGCTGGCATGTCCTGCGACCGCTACCTATCTTGGGTCAAACGACAAAAGCGGGGCGACAGCTTGGTCATCTCATCCTTGGCAGACAGTCTGGTGCGCGGGGTCGAATCCGTGGGCGACCGCGTGTCCGAGACGTTTTTTGAGCCGGTCATCCGGCTGGGCGTCACCGGATTGGCGCGGTCGGGCAAGACCGTGTTCATCACGTCTCTGGTCGCCAACCTGCTGGACCGAGGGCGTATGACCGGATTGGTGGCGCAGCAAGAGGGGCGGATCACCGCCAGCTTTCTGCAGCCGCAGCCCGACGACACCGTGCCCCGGTTCGATTTCGAAACGCACCTGTCCGCGCTGACCGGTCCCGCACCGCATTGGCCGGACAGCACGCGCGCGGTGTCCGAGCTGCGCCTTTCCTTCAAGGTGCAGCCTGCGGGCTTGCTGTCAGGTCTGCAGGGTCCGCGCACGCTGCATCTGGACATTGTGGACTATCCCGGTGAATGGCTGCTGGATCTGGCCTTGCTGGACAAATCTTACGACGACTGGTCGCGGGGCACGCTCGAACATATTGCGAAGCGTCCAGAGGCCGAGGCGTATCTGGCGCAGGCGCAGTCGGCGGATCCAACCGCCGCACATGATGAACCGCTGGCCCAAAATCTTGCCCGCAGCTTTACCGACTATCTGAACGCCGCGCGTGAGGCCGGGTTCTACGATTGCACCCCCGGTCGGTTCCTTCTGCCGGGGGACCTCGCCGGGTCTCCCGTCTTGACCTTTGCGCCGTTGGCGGTGTCCGAGGCATCGCACCGTCGCTCGCTGCACCGCGAGATGGAGCGGCGGTATGAGGCCTATAAATCACAAGTGGTCAAACCCTTCTTCCGCGATCACTTTGCCCGGATCGACCGGCAAATCGTTCTGGTCGATGCGCTGGGTGCGATCCACAAAGGCCCGCAAGCGGTCGAGGATATGCGCCGCGCGATGGGTGATATCCTGTCGGCCTTCCGCCCGGGCCGCAACGCGTGGCTGAACAGGCTGCTGCTGGGCAAACGGGTCGAGCGTATCCTGTTCGCCGCCACCAAAGCCGACCACCTGCACCACCTGCAGCACCCGCGGTTGACGGCGATCATCGAAGCGCTGACTCGCGACGCGCGCGACCGCGCCAGCTTTGCCGGGGCGGAAACGGCGGCCCTGTCGCTGGCCTCGCTGCGCACCACCACCGAAGAGATGCGCAGCCATGGCGGGGTCGATTTGCCCTGTGTGCGCGGCACTCTGTTGGACGGCGGCAAACAGGCGGCCTTTTATCCCGGCGAGCTGCCGGAGGACCCCGCTCATTTGCTGGGCCCCGCGCGCAACGGGGCTGATGGTTGGCTGGGTGAGGACTATGGCAACATGGCATTCGCACCGGCGCATCTGACGCTGAACCCCGGCGACGGCCCCCCGCATATTAGGCTGGATCGGGCCGCGCAGTTTCTGATCGGAGATCGGCTGTGACAGTGATCCTTCGCCCTGCGCGCAGTACCGATGCCGGAACCACGGGGGCAATTCTGCATGGGTTCGCCCGCGAAAACGAGTGGATGCCGGAACTGCATACCGAGGCTGAAACCATCGCGTTTTGTGGCCGGATGATCGATCTCGGCTGGGTAACCGTGGCCGAGATGCCGGGTCAGGTGATAGGATTTCTGGCGCTGAACGGGGATGAGGTGCATTCGCTCTATCTGGCGGCCCCGGCGCGCGGGCAGGGGATCGGGCGGCGTTTGCTGGATCATGCCAAAGGGCGGCGGTCCGAGCTGAGCCTGTTTGCGTTTCAGGCCAATCACCCCGCCTGCCGGTTCTATGAACGCAACGGCTTTGTCGAGGTCGCCCGAGGCGACGGGTCCGAGAATGACGAAAACCTGCCGGATATCAAATATATCTGGACGCGCGAGGAGGCGGTCGATGGCTAAAGGCCCTGTGCTGATTGATCTGGAAGACGACGCGCCCGCAGCTGACGTGTCGACTGCGCCGCCCGTGCCGGATGTTGCGCCACCGCAGGGGCAGGCGATGCAAGCGGCGGTTCGGTTTGCGGCCCGCAAACCCTCTGCGCTGTCGCGCTGGTTTTGGGGTCTGGCGCTGGCGGTTGTTGGAGCGGTGGTCTCAGTCGCGGCTTGGGATTTCGCGATATCTCTGCTGGAGCGTGCACCCATTCTGGGATGGATTGTCACCGGTCTGATCGCCGCGCTGTTGCTGGTTGTCCTGATCATTGCGCTGCGTGAACTGGCCGCGATCAGCCGTCTGTCCCGTGTCGACGGCTTGCGCCGCGCGGCCGATACTGCCTTGGCGGGCGAAGACCTGTCACAGGCCCGCACCGTCACAAACCGCCTGATTGCCTTCTATCAGGGGCGCGACGAAACCCGCTGGGGCCGTGACCGCCTGAAAGAACGGATGGGCGAACAATTCGACGCCTCGACGCTTCTTACTCTGGCCGAAGACGAGCTTCTGGCCCCGCTGGACGCCGCCGCCAGCCGCGAGGTCGAGGCAGCAGCCCGGCAGGTCGCGACGGTGACGGCTCTGGTCCCGCTGGCGCTGGCGGATGTCGCGACGGCGCTGGCAAGTTCGCTGCGGATGATCCGGCGCATCGCGGAAATCTACGGCGGACGCGCGGGTTTTCTGGGCAGTTGGCGCCTGACCCGCGCTGTGTTCGTGCATCTGGTTGCCACCGGTGCCGTGGCTGTCGGCGACGATCTGTTGGAACCCATTCTGGGCGGTTCGGTCCTCAGCAAGCTGTCGCGCCGTTTTGGCGAGGGGCTGGTGAATGGCGCGCTCACCGCCCGGGTCGGTGTTGCCGCGATGGAGGTCTGCCGGCCCCTGCCGTTTTCGAAACGCCACAAGCCCTCGACCCGGGGTATGATCAAACGGGCGCTCAGCGGGCTGTTCTCCAAGACTTGATCTGGCACAAAGCGCCAACTGGCCCCGTCCTGCATAAACAGGGCGGAGCCAGCCATGACCGATCACGGCCACAGCCAGCAGGAGATCCTACAACGGATCAACGCCCCGCCCGGGCGCGGTGTTCTGCGCGACGTGGTCTATGGCGGCATCGACGGCTCGGTCACGACCTTCGCGATCGTTGCCGGGGTGGCCGGGGCAGGTCTGTCTCCCTTCATCATCGTGGCGCTGGGGCTGGCCAATGTGCTGGCCGACGGGTTTTCGATGGCGGCTGGCAATTATTCCGGCACTAAGGCTGAACTGGACAACATCCACCGTATCCGCGCCATCGAAGAGAGGCATATCCGCCTGTATCCGGACGGTGAGCGCGACGAAGTGCGCGAAATCCTTGCCCAAAAAGGCCTGTCGGGCAACGTTCTGGACGAGGCGACGGATGAGATCACCTCGAACCACGACAACTGGATCGACCTGATGATCGAGGGCGAATACGGGCTGGGCAGCGTCGATCCACACCCGTTGAAGGCTGCGCTCGCGACGTTTTTTGCCTTTCTGGTTGCCGGAATGATCCCGTTGCTGCCGTTCCTGTTGTCGATGGAGAATGCGTTCACCCTGTCGGCCTGGATGACCGCAGGTGTGTTCTTCGCCATCGGCGCGATGAAAAGCCGCTGGTCTCTTGCGCCGTGGTGGCGGTCGGGCGGAGAAACCCTGCTGATCGGAGGTGCCGCGGCGGCCATCGCCTATTGGGTCGGGTCTCTATTCCATCCCTGATGAACCGTCCCAAACCCCATTGAGAACGATCCCGGCAACACACGATATCCATCTGGATTTCCAGACTGTTAACCTGCGCTTGAGGGGCGTATTTCTAACCCATCACTGTCCGGAGGTTTCGGTTGGAATCCTTGCTTGTCCTCGTCGGCCTCATTGTGCTGGCCATTCCCGTCTCGATCGTTGTGTTGCTGGTCGGCCAGTCGCGCCTGCGCAAACGCGTGGAACAGCTTGAGCGTCAGCTGGCGGGGCAAGCGCCCGAGGCCCCCGCCAACGACACCGCCCCGGTAGAGCCCGTGGCCGCAGAGCCCAAGCAGGGGCCGTGGGCGTCGCGACCCAAGGTCGAGGCCCCGGTCGAAGAGCCACAGACCACCCCCGACGATCCGCCCGCCGCCATCGTCCTGCGCGAGGATCGGTTCGCCGCGCTGGCCGCGTGGCTGCGCGAAAACTGGTTTTATGCGGTCTCTGCGCTGTCGCTGGCTCTGGCGGGGATTTTTCTGGTGCAATACGGGGTCGAAAACGGCTTGCTGCCGCCGACCGCTCGGGTGCTTGCGGCGCTGGGATTTGGTGCGGCGCTGATCGTTGCCGGAGAAATCGTGCGCCGCCGCTTCGGTGATGACCAAGACGCGGCCACGGCCTATTTACCCTCGGTCTTCTCGGGGGCGGGGCTGGTGACCCTGTTCGGGGCCATTCTGGCCGCGCGCCAGCTATACGGCCTGATCGGCCCTGAGGTGGCTCTGAGCGGCATGGCTCTGGTGGCCCTGTTTGGACTGGTTCTGGGCTGGTTCCACGGCCCGCTTTTGGCGGCGGTGGGCCTGATAGGAGCCTTCGCTGCTCCGTTCGTCGTGGGTGGGTCCTCGGACGATCCGACGTGGCTTTACGGCTATTTCTTCGTGATCGCGGTACTGGGGCTGGGCATCGACACGGTTCGGCGCTGGGCGTGGATTTCCGTCCTGACCCTTGTCGGAGCTTACAGCGCGGCGTTTCTGCTGGTGCTGTCCTCGCCGCTGACCGAGCCCGCGTATCTGACCTGCATCACGGCCTTCGCGCTGATCGCCATCGCGATCCCGGTGCGGCGTATCTTGCCCGACCAGTCTGGTCCGACGATCACGCAGATGATCCGTCGGAAGAAAGGCGACCCTTGGCCCGAATTCCCAGCACGGCTGGCCTTTGCAGCCGTTGCGGCCAGTTCGGTGATCCTGTCGATTCACTGGGCGGATTCGACAAGCGAATTCTGGCTGGGCGTTGCGCTGCTGGCCGGGCTGACGCTGGCGCTGATCATCTGGGCGAAGGACGCGCAGGCGCTGCAGGATGTGGCGGTGATGCCTGCGCTGGGCCTGATCTGGTTCGTACTGGTGCACGGGTTGGACTATGGCGCGGCGGTGCGCGCCTTCGCAGACACCTACGCCGAAACGGCCGAGGCGGATTTCCCCATGATCGTCACGATGCTGGTGGCGCTGGGCGCACTGATCTCTTTGCTTGCTGCGTGGCGCGCGTTTCAAGGCGGGCGCTATGGCGTGGTCTGGGCCGGGGCCTCGGCCCTGTTCGCGCCGCTGCTTGCCATCGCGCTTGAGGTCGGCTGGCATCCGGCAGCGGTGATCGGGGCTTACCCTTGGGCGCTGCATGCCGTGGCGCTTGGGGCGATGATGGTGGTTCTGGCTGAACGGTTTGCGCGTGTGGATGGCGACGACCGAATGAGGCCCTCGCTGGCGACGCTGTCGGCGCTGTCCTGCCTCAGCTTTGCTTGCATCATCTTGCTCAGTTCGGCGGCCCTGACCGTGGCTTTGACTGTGATGATCGTCGTGGCCGCCGCGCTGGATCGGCGCTTTGATCTGCCACCGATGAGCTGGTTCATTTGGGCCGGAGTGTTCACCGTAACCGTTCGGCTGGTTCTGGATCCGGGCTTGGACTGGGCCAATGACGCGCCTCTGGCCGAGATGGTGCTGGTCTATGCCGCTGCCGTGATTGGATTCGTCGCGGGCTGGATGCTTCTGAAACCGCTGACTCGCCCCATCGCCACGCTGCTCTTGGAAAGTGCTGCGTGGGCGACGGCGGGCATCCTGCTGTCGTTGCTGTTGCTGCGGTGGCTTGAAGGGTTCGGCGAAGGCGGGGCCAAGGACAGCCATTGGGGGTTGGGCCTGCTGGCGGTCATCTGGCTGCTGCTGGCCTATGCGCAGGTCCAGAGGTTCGAACTCGGCGGCAAGCTGAACTATGCGCGCTATCTGCTGGCCGGGTTCTTCGCGGCACACGGTATCGCCCGGTTGGCGCAGGCCCTGTCCGAAGCCAATCCGCTGATCAATCCGCTCACCGACCCGGTGCTGGGGCCGCCGGTCGTGAACACGCTTGCGGTGGCCTATCTTCTGCCCGCATTGGCCATCGGTTTCTCGGCATGGCGCATCGGTTCGATGCCGGTATTGCTGCGGCGGATCAGTTATGCAGTCGCCGCAACCCTGGCCGCTGTCTGGCTTGGTCTGGCGATCCGGCATGTCTGGCAGGGCGCGGGCGGAATGTTCGAAGGCAACGGCGTCACCCAGCCCGAGCTTTACACATATACCCTTACCCTTTTGGTCATCGGGGCCGCGCTGTTCTATCAGTCGCTGGCCCGTCGGTCCGATCTGATGCGAAAGGCCGGACTGGCGGTGATCGGGCTGGCGGTGGCCAAGGTGTTTTTGATCGACATTGCGGGTCTGGGCGGGCTGATCCGAGTATTCTCACTATTGGCATTGGGGCTGGCATTGGCGGGTCTGGCGTGGCTCAACCGTTGGGCCAAGCTGCGCCATTTGCCGCAAGGGTCAGAACCTCTGGACCATTAGGGGCGGGCGTCCTATAAGCGCGGCCATGCATGACCGTTTGGCCATCATTATTCGAATTATATCCCCGGCGCTCTGATACCACGAGACGCCGGGCAAAGGTGCTTGAGATATCGCACTGACCGCTTCGATCCACATGACGACAAGACCATCCTGAGGACGCCCCCAATGTGCGCCGAGACACCTGACTACAAAGACACGCTGAACTTGCCCAAAACCGATTTCCCCATGCGCGCGGGCCTGCCCAAGCGCGAACCTGCATGGCTGGAGCGCTGGGAAAAGATCGGCGTTTACGACCGCCTGCGCGAGAAAGAGGGCCGCACGCCCTTTACCCTGCATGACGGCCCGCCCTATGCGAACGGTCACCTGCATATCGGCCACGCGCTGAACAAGACCATCAAGGACATGATCGTACGCTCCCACCAGATGATGGGCCACGACGCGCGTTACGTGCCGGGCTGGGACTGCCACGGTCTGCCCATCGAGTGGAAGATCGAGGAACAATACCGCAAGAAGGGCAAGAACAAGGACGAGGTGAACATCGTCGATTTCCGTCAGGAATGCCGCAAATTCGCCGAGGGTTGGATCGATATCCAGCGCGAAGAGTTCAAGCGTCTGGGCATCACTGGCAACTGGCCCGATCCCTACATCACCATGGACTATCACGCCGAGGCGGTGATCGCGGATGAGTTCATGAAGTTCCTGATGAACGGGACTTTGTATCAGGGCTCAAAGCCTGTGATGTGGTCGCCCATTGAAAAGACCGCTCTGGCCGAGGCTGAGGTCGAGTATCACGACAAGGAAAGCTTTACCGTTTGGGTAAAGTTCAAGGTTGTGAACACTGGCGATGTGACACTGGACAATGCCTATGTGGTGATCTGGACGACGACTCCGTGGACCATGCCCTCGAACAAGGCTGTGGTCTATGGCGAGGATATTTCCTACGGACTCTATGAAGTTACCGGCCGCCCCGAGGAATGCTGGGCGCGGATCGGTGAACGCTATCTGCTGGCCGATGACCGCGCGGCGGATGTGTTTGCCCGCGCGCGTCTGGACGACTCCATGTACCGACGCCTGTGTGACGTCACGCAGGAGGATCTGGCCAAGATCCAGCTGACCCACCCGCTGGCCGGGGCCGAAGGTGGCAATGGCGAATGGGACGATATCCGCGACTTCCGCGCCGCTGAGTTTGTGACCGACACCGAAGGCACCGGCTTCGTTCACTGTGCGCCGTCGCACGGGATGGAGGAATTCGAGCTTTATCGTGATCTGGGGATGCTGGAGCAGGTCATCACCTACAATGTGATGGACGATGGCTCGTTCCGCGCTGATCTGCCGTTCTTTGGTGGCAAATACATCCTGTCCCGAAAGGGTGGCGAGGGTGACGCGAATAAGGCGATCATCGACAAGCTGGCCGAGGTTGGCGGACTGCTCGCGCGGGGCAAGATCAAGCACAGCTATCCGCATTCGTGGCGCTCGAAAGCTCCGATCATCTACCGCAATACGCCGCAGTGGTTTGCATCCGTGGACCGCAAGCTGGACGATGGCATGGGCGAGATGGGGGACACCATCCGCGAACGTGCCCTGCGGTCCATCGACGAGCTGGTCAAGTGGACGCCGCAGACCGGTCGCAACCGTCTGTATTCGATGATCGAAACGCGCCCGGACTGGGTCCTGTCGCGCCAGCGCGCCTGGGGTGTGCCGCTGACGTGTTTCACCAAGAAAGGCGCTCTGCCGACCGACGCAGATTACCTGCTGTGCAATGAGGAGTTGAACGCGCGCATCAAGGCGGCGTTCGAAAAGGACGGCGCGGATATCTGGTACACCGATGGGTTCAAGGAAACGATCCTCGACGGTATCGTCAACCCAGAGGACTACGATCAGGTGTTTGACGTGCTGGACGTGTGGTTCGACTCAGGCTCCACCCATGCCTTTGTTCTGCGCGACCGTGAAGACGGGACCGAGGACGGCATCGCCGACGTCTACATGGAAGGCACCGACCAGCATCGCGGGTGGTTCCATTCGTCCATGCTGCAGGCCTGTGGCACCAAGGGCCGTGCGCCCTATCGCAACGTGGTGACCCATGGCTTCACGCTGGATGCCAAGGGCAACAAGATGTCCAAATCGCTGGGCAATACCATCGTGCCGGAAGAGGTCGTCAAGCAATACGGCGCTGATATCCTGCGGCTGTGGGTGGCGCAGACCGACTATACCGCCGACCAGCGGATCGGGCCGGAGATTCTGAAAGGCACCGCTGACAGTTATCGCCGTCTGCGTAACACCATGCGGTTCATGCTGGGCTCGCTGGCCGACTTCACCGAGGAAGACCGGGTTGCGCCCGAGGATATGCCGCGTCTGGAACGCTGGGTCCTCAGCCGTCTGGCCGAGTTGGATGAGCAGGTGCGCAAAGGCTATGCCTCGTTCGATTTCCAAGGCGTGTTCAGCGCCGTGTTCACTTTTGCCACGGTCGATCTGTCGTCGTTCTATTTCGACGTCCGCAAGGATGCGTTGTATTGCGATGGTGACAGCCTGCGCCGCCGCGCGGCACGGACCGTGCTGGACATCCTGTTCCACCGGCTGACCACATGGCTGGCGCCGGTTCTGGTCTTCACCATGGAAGAGGTCTGGCTTGAGCGGTTCCCCGGCGATGACAGTTCGGTGCATCTGGTGGACTTCCCTGAGACGCCCGCCGACTGGCGTCATCACCAGATGGAAGAGGCCGTTGCCAAAGTGCGCCGCGTTCGTCGCGCTGTGACTGCCGCGTTGGAGGTGCAGCGTCAGGACAAGGTGATCGGGTCCAGCCTTGAAGCAGCCCCGATCGTCCATGTCGAGGATGTCGAGACCCGCGATCTGCTGGCGACGTTTGATGTGGATGATCTGTGTATCACCTCGGGTCTAACGGTCACCGGCGACCCGGCTCCGGCCGAAGCGTTCCGCGTGCCCGAGATCGAAGGCATTGCTGTGGTGTTCGAGAAGGCCGAAGGTGCGAAGTGCCAGCGGTGCTGGAAAATCCTGCCCGACGTGGGCCGCCATGCACATGACGGGGTGTGCGGGCGTTGCGATGAGGCATTGGGGTAAATCGCCGCCGGGAGCGCGTGTGGCTGGGCTTTTGCGAGGCTCTGCCTCGCGCTCCGGGATATTTTTGGCCAGATGAAGGATGGATCGTCAGGATTCGGGTTGCAGGGGCCGTGATGCATCTGCCACCGTGCTTTCATGCCTATGATCGCGGTGGATACGCAGTTCGGACGTCTTGGCGTCGAGGAAAATGACGGTGCCATCACCCGCTTGGTCTGGAATGGCCGGGATGAGGGGCGCGCGACGGCTTTGTTGCGTGAGGCGGCGGCGCAGTTGGGCGCCTATGACGCAGGGCGGCTGCAGCGGTTCGATCTGCCATATCGCGTTGCGGGTTCCGCGTTTCAGCAACGGGTCTGCGATATCATGTATGCCATCCCCTTCGGCGACACGCTGACTTATGGGGATATCGCGAAGCAGTTGGGCCAGCCCGCGCAGCCGGTCGGGCAAGCCTGTGGCGCAAATCCGATCCCCGTGATCATCCCGTGCCATCGGGTGTTGTCTGCCACGGGTCTTGGCGGGTTTTCAGGGGCGGGCGGGGTCGAGACGAAGGTGGCCCTGTTGCGCCATGAAGGAGCCGCTGGCCTGTTGATCTGATCCGCAAATAGCTGTTGCAATCGGCCGGGCGCAGCCCCAACCTATACAAAATACAGAATTTGAAGGACCAGATTGCATGACCGGTCAGACCGCCTCCGCCGCCCGCAAGAAAACCATCATTGATCGTTTGATGTCTTTGGAAGAACAGGAACTGGCAACTGCGCAAGCGCATTATGATGCGTTTTTGAGGGATTCCCAGTTGGACGACCGGGAAGGGCATGACAAGGACGATATCGCCGCGTCGCGCGAAAATGCCGATCTGGCAGCAGCGTTCGACGCGCCCGTGCAGGCGCATCACGCCAAGATCGATGTGATCGAGAACACGGATTTCAGTCTGACCGACACCGTGCAGCCCGGTGCGGTGATCAGGTTCAACAACCGCCGCTTTGTGGTCTGTGTCTCGACCTCGCGGTTTGAGGTGGACGGCAAGACATATATGGGCATTTCAACCCAGAGCCCCATCTATCTGGCGATGGCCGGTCTGCAGGAGGGGGATGTCTTCACCCATAACGGGACCGAGTTCGAGGTCGAAGAAGTCCTCTAGGCTCGGCGTACTGGGATCAGCTGCTGCGCGATGCCGGCGGAGACCAGATAAAGGCTGGTGACGACCAGCCCCCAATGGGCCCAGCTTTCGGGATGGAAATCCACCCAAGCGGCCCATCCAGCGAAGAACGTCCAGGCGAAGGCCACCGGAAGCGACAATGTGCGCCAGCGTTCGGTGCGAACCGGGTGGATGAACTTGAGGGGCAGGAACATCGCCAGCGACAGCAACGTCACCAGCAGCAGGATGACCCAGAAATTGGGCTCGAGCGCGAAGATCACGATCACGAACATATTCCAGCAGCCGGGGAAGCCTGAGAATGAGTTGTCCTTTGTTTTCATTCGCGTATCTGCGAAATACATGGCGCTGGCAAAGGTGATGACGATGATGGCGAACCAGCCCGTCCAGCCATCCATCAGGCCCGATTTGAACAGGGCAAAGGCGGGAATGAACACATAGGTCAGATAGTCGATGATCAGGTCCAGTAGCACGCCATCGAACTCGGGGGCGTTTTGCTTGACGTGATAGTGCCGCGCCAGTGGCCCGTCGATGCCGTCAACCACGAATGAGACCACCAGCCAGAGATACATCAGGCTCCACTTTTCCTCGACGGCGGCCAGCATGGCCAGCATGGCAAAGACAGCGCCCGTGGCGGTAAAGAGATGAACGGAAAGAGCTTTGAAGCGGAGTGTCATGGGCGTGTCATGACCCAAGCGCGCCGCAGATGCAAAGTAAAAAGGCCGGGATGGGACATTTGCCTCAGGCCTTTGGATGGGCGCGGTTATAGACCTCCATCAACCGGGCGGTGTCGACGGCGGTGTAGGCCTGTGTAGTGGACAATGAGGCGTGGCCCAACAGTTCCTGAATGGCACGCAGATCGCCTCCGGCGGACAGCAGATGGGTGGCAAAGCTGTGGCGCATGGCGTGCGGTGTTGCGGTTGCAGGCAGGCCAAGCTGCATACGGGCTTTGGCGACAACGCCCTGAATGATGCCGGGATTCAACGCACCGCCGCGCGCGCCCCGAAACAGCGCGGCGTTGGGCGTCTGTGGGTAGGGGCAAAGTTTCACATAGCGATCCACCGCCAGGCGGGCGGCAGGCAGCACAGGCACGACCCGTTCTTTCCCGCCCTTACCCACGATACGCAGAGAGGCGGGCAGCGATGCGTCCTTGCCGGTGAGCGATAGCGCCTCGGAGATGCGCAGGCCGCATCCATAGAGCAGAGTCACGACGGCCACATCCCGGGCGGCGATCCAATCCGAGGCCGATTGCATCTCGACCGTTTCGATCATGGCGCGGGCGGCGTCTTCGGCCAGTGGGCGGGGAAGTTTCTTGGTGAATTTAGGTGCGCGCGTGGACAGGACAGCAGTAGGTTCAAACCCTTCACGTTCAGCGAGCCAGCGGTAGAAGGTTTTGACCGCCGAGAGTTTGCGGGCCAGCGACCGCGCGCCCACGTCCGAATTGCGCTGATCCGCCATCCAGGCGCGCATGTCGGAGATGGTGATGCGCTCAAGTGCGGCAAGCCCTTGCCGCTCGCTGTGGTGCAGGGTCATGAACGACAGGAACTCGGTCACGTCGCTGCGATAAGCGTTTAGGGTGTTCTCAGACCGCCCCGCGAGCGCCCTCAGACTGTCCAGCCAGTGCTGCAACGCGTCACGACAGGCCGGAGAGATCAGGCTCACGACAGCCAGTGGCGCATCGACCGTTCGAAGACGCCCGCGAAGAAGGCCAGAAGGTCGGTGCCCAGCTGCGGGGTGAAATGTCGCGGATCGCGGGCCCCCATAACGATCATGCCGGGCAAGCGACCTGCACCGAGGTCCAGCTTGAGGCACGCCTCGGACCGCAGGTCATCAGCTTGCGTGCCATAGACCTGAGGGTCGGTGCGGTTGATTTCGCGCAGGGTGACCTCACGCGTCGCACCACCGCGGTTGGTGCTGAGGTAGTTGTCGATGAAACCGGGTTCGACAACGGTTAGAACGCCACCCAACTGGCTGACCGCGGGGTCGTCCTGAACCACCGTAGTTTCCAGCACCAGCGTGATGTGATCGACGCGCAGAATCTCGGCTACGTCATTGCCGAGGGCGCGCAGGAAGTCTTCGAACACGGTGGGTTCCAGCAGGCGCAGAATCGCGCGGTGGACCTGATTGGTGCCTGCGAGGTTTTCGTAGGCCGCTGCGATGACCGAGCGGTGGGTGTCTTCCAGCCGGTCCAGCCGTTGTTCCAGCCGCTGCATGGCGATGCCGCGCAAGTCGATCACGTTGTCGCCGCGGGCCTGTTCGTTGGCGGCCACAAGGGCCTGCATCAGGTCCTTGTCGTCCAGCACGGCGTCAGGCTCGGCCAGAATCGCGGCGCGCAGGTTGTCTTTTAGCTTGGGGTCGCTGCTCATGTCCCGTCCGGTCGTTTTTTGTTTTGCGGGCTTATACCACGCCTTGCCGGATTTGCCTTGGGAAAAATGCACGTGAAAGGCGAATTTCGCGAGTGATGTGGCGGGGGCTCCCGCCGGTCATGCACTGATCAAAGATCAGCTTTGCCCGTTGGGCCGGGCGCGGTGCCTGGCGGCACCGCGCGGCAGCGTATTGGATCAGAGGATTTTCTGACCGGTCTTGGCCCAGTCGGCCAGGAAGGTTTCCAGGCCTTTATCGGTCAGCGGGTGGTCTGCCAGTTTCTTGATCACGGCGGGCGGTGCTGTGATCACGTCGGCACCAATGCGGGCGCTGTCGGTCACGTGGTTCACGGTGCGGATCGAGGCGGCGAGGATTTCGGTCTCGAACCCGTAATTGTCATAGACCTGACGGATATCGGCGATCAGATCCATGCCGTCGAGATTGATATCGTCCAAACGGCCAATGAAGGGCGAGATGAAGGTCGCGCCTGCCTTGGCGGCCAGAATCGCTTGGTTGGTCGAGAAGCACAGGGTTACGTTGACCATCTGGCCTTCGTCGCTGAGGGTCTTGCAGGTTTTCAGGCCGGCCCATGTCAGCGGCACCTTGACAGCGATGTTCGGTGCGATTTTGGCCAGCTTGCGACCCTCGGCGATCATGTCGTCTGCTTCGGTGGCGACGACTTCGGCGGATACGGGGCCGTCGACCAGATCGCAGATCTCTTTGGTGACTTCCAGAATGTCGCGGCCCGATTTCAGGATCAGCGAGGGGTTGGTGGTGACACCGTCCACCATGCCCAGATCGTTCAGTTCGGCGATGGCGTCGATCTCGGCTGTGTCTACGAAGAATTTCATGCGGGCAGTCCTTTGATGGGTTGGCCTTGGTCGCGGATGGCTTTACCCCAATAACACCGATGCTGAAACCCCCAGTTAGGAGATGCGGTGAGCGCGCAGGAGTATTTCGATCAGGGTGAGTTGGTGGCCGTTCTGACCACGCAGCCGCTGGACCGGACGCTGGATTACAAAGCGCCCGAAGGCGGGTGTTTTCTGGGTGCGTTTGTCGAGGTTCCTTTGGGGCCACGCAAGGTACTGGGCGTGGTGTGGGGCCCGGGGCAGGGTGGCTTTGATCTGGCCAAGGCGCGATCGGTGATCCGGGTGCTTGAAGTCGCACCGATGCGGGAAGAGATGCGGCTGTTCCTTGGCAAAGTCGCCGATTACACGCTGACGCCGATGCCCGCGATGCTGCGGCTGGCGACGCGAGCGCCGGGGTTGGGCGACCCGCCGTCGATGCGCAAGGTCTATCGGTTGGGCAACGCTCAGCCGGACCGAATGACCGACGCGCGGACACGCGTGCTGGAGGTGCTGCGCGACTATGGCGGACTGGCCTTTACGCTGAGAGAACTGGCCGAGCAGGCCGGGGTGACGTCCTCGGTGATCAAGGGGCTGGTGAAACAGGACGCCGTGCGGGAAGAGGACAGCCCGCGCGATCTGCCCTATCCGCGTCTGGATCCCGATCTGCCAGGTAAAGCGCTGACCGAGGATCAGGCGGCTGCGGTTGCGCGGTTACAGGCGGGGCAGCGTACAGGCGACTATGGAACAACGCTGCTGAAGGGCGTGACGGGTTCGGGCAAGACCGAGGTCTATCTGGAAGCTGTCGCCGAAGCCCTGCGCATGGGGCGGCAGGCGTTGGTTTTGCTGCCCGAGATCGCTCTGACGGCTGAGTTCCTGACACGGGTCGAGGCGCGGTTTGGCGCGCGCCCTGCCGAATGGCATTCGGGCGCGACCATGACCGAGCGCCGCCGGGTCTGGCGGATGGTCGGGCAGGGGGATGCGCAACTGGTCGTGGGGGCTCGGTCGGCGTTGTTCCTGCCGTTCCGTGATCTGGGGCTTGTGGTGGTCGATGAGGAGCACGACACTTCGTATAAGCAAGAGGATGGCGTGCATTACAGCGCTCGCGACATGGCTGTGCTGCGGGCCGCCATCTGCGGCGCGCGGGTGGTGTTGGCCAGCGCAACGCCCTCGCTGGAAAGCTGGGCCAATGCCGAGGCGGGGAAGTATGAGCGGCTGGACCTGACCTCGCGGTTCGGGGCGGCGGTGCTGCCCGAGATGAAGCCCATTGATATGCGGGCCGAACAGATGCAGCCGGGGACGTGGATTTCTCCGTCGCTGCGTCAGGCGGTGCGGCAGCGGATCGAGCGCGGGGAGCAATCGCTGCTTTTCATCAACCGCCGGGGCTATGCACCGGTGACGCTGTGCCGGGCTTGCGGCGAACAGATCGCTTGTGATCACTGCGACGCACGGATGGTCGAGCACCGGTTCCTCAAACGCCTTATGTGCCACCAGTGCGGCGAGACAAAGCCGATGCCCGAGGTCTGCCCCTCGTGCAAGGTCGAGGGCAAGCTGGCCCCCGTCGGGCCGGGGATCGAACGGTTGGCGGAAGAGGCCGAAGCGACCTTTCCCGAGGCGAAGATCGCAATGCTGAGTTCCGATCTTTTCGGCTCGGCCCGGGCGTTGAAGGCGAAGATCGAAGAGATTGCCGAGGGCGACGCAGACATTGTCATCGGCACGCAATTGGTGGCCAAGGGGCATAACTTTCCAAAGCTGACGCTGGTGGGTGTGATCGATGCCGACCTCAGCCTGCACGGGGCGGACCTGCGCGCGGCGGAGCGTACTTTTCAACTGATGCGTCAGGTTGCGGGGCGGGCAGGTCGGGCGGACAAGCCGGGGCAGGCGCTTTTGCAGACCTTTCAGCCCGAACATCCGGTGATCCGCGCGATTCTGTCAGGTGATGAAGAAGGGTTCTGGAAAACCGAAGCCGCCGGACGTCAAGCCGCAGGTGTGCCGCCTTACGGGCGGATGGCGGGGATCGTCTTGTCTGGCCCCGAGGTCGGTCCGGTCTTTGATATCGGCAATGCAATGGCGCGCAACGATGCCCCGCTACGCGCGGTGGATGCGCAAGTGTTCGGGCCTGCACCCGCGCCGATTGCGCGTATTCGGGGCCGCCATCGGGTGCGGCTGCTGGTCAAGGCCCCCAAGGGCGCGCCGATTCAGGACGCCATCGCCCGCTGGATCGCGCCTCTGCGCCTGAAAGGCGATATCCGTCTGACCGTCGATATCGACCCTCAAAGCTTCTACTGACCTGCGCACAGGCGCTGTGCGGGCGCTGCTTGCCCCTCGTCAATCCGGCGAAATGGGCGTAGAGGGAACGAATGTTGCACCCCATGCCCCTGTCCGAGGCGAAAGGCCTTCCACTCTGGCGTCGCCCGATGACGCTGTTGTTTGTGATGGCCCTGACCATGCCCATCGCCTTCAACGCGTGGAGCGCGCTGCTGAACAATTTCGTCATCGAGGCCGCGAATTTCGATGGTGCCGATATTGGCTTGCTGCATACGGTGCGCGAGATTCCGGGATTTCTGGCCATCGGTGTGATTGCCGTGATCCTGTTTGTCCGCGAGCAGGTTCTGGCGATGATATCGCTGATGATGCTGGGTGTGGCGACCGCGGTGACGGCCTGGTTCCCCAGTCTGGGCGGTCTGTTGTTCGTGACGTTGATCAGCTCGATCGGATTTCATTACTACGAAACGGTTAACCAATCGCTGCAACTGCAATGGTTGCCTAAGGACCGCGCGCCCCAGATGCTGGGGTGGATGGTGGCAGCGGGATCGGCCTCGACCATGGTAGTCTATGGTCTGATTGTCCTGACATGGGACCGGTTTGATCTGTCCTATAACACTGTTTTCATGGCCGCAGGCGGGCTGACCGCGCTGCTGGCGCTGTTCTGCCTTCTGGCCTATCCGCAATTCGACGCGCCCACGCCGCAGACCAAAAAGCTGATCCTGCGCCGTCGCTATTGGCTGTACTACGCGCTGCAATTCATGGCCGGTGCGCGGCGGCAGATATTTATCGTCTTCGCAGGTTTCATGATGGTCGAGAAATTCGGGTTCGAGGTGCATGAACTCACCAGCCTCTACCTGATAAACCTGATGATCAACATGATGGCCGCGCCGATGCTGGGTAAGGCGGTGTCGCTGTTTGGAGAGCGCCGCACGCTGATCTTCGAATATACCGGGCTCGCCATAGTGTTTGCGGCTTATGGGGGTATCTACTGGTTCGGCTGGGGCGTGCTGCTGGCGGCGATCCTCTATGTGATTGACCATGTTCTGTTCGCGCTGGCGCTGGCGCTGAAGACCTATTTCCAGAAAATCGCCGATCCGGCGGATATCGCACCCACCGCCGCGGTGGCCTTTACCATCAACCATATCGCCGCCGTGTTCCTGCCCGCGCTGCTGGGGCTGTTGTGGGTGGTGTCTCCGGGTGCGGTGTTCGGTCTGGCGGCTGCGATGGCGCTGATTTCGCTGGCCCTGTCGCTGTTGATCCCGCGCCACCCGGCGCCGGGCAACGAAACGATCCTGTCGAAATACGCCCCGGCCCCCGCTGAATAAGCGCGCTTGACCTTGCCGCCCCACCGCCCTAGGCGCAGGGGCAAGTTGCAGACAGGAGGCCCCCATGCCCACATTCACCGCGCTCACCACCCTGACCGGCAAGAAAGCCGCCGAAGGTCTGGGCGAAGCGATGGAGCGTCTGACCCCTGAACCCACCGGCGTCGGTGTGTTCGAAGTCGAGGACGGCTCGGGCCTGTGGGAAGTGGGCGGCTATTTCACCGAGGCCCCCGATGATACGGCGCTGGCCGTTCTTGCGGCCGCGTTCGAGGCCAAGCCCTTCGTGGTCTCGGAATTACCCGAAACGGACTGGGTCGCCCATGTGCGGCGCGAACTGGCCCCCGTCGAGGCCGGTCGGTTCTTTGTCTACGGCAGCCACGACGCCGACAAGCTGCCCGAGGGCCGTATCCCCCTGTTGATCGAGGCCGCGATGGCCTTTGGCACGGGCCATCACGGCACGACGCTGGGTTGTTTGAAGGCGCTGGACGCCCTGCTGGATCAGGGGTTCGAGGCGCGCAAAGTGGCCGATATCGGTTGCGGCACCGCCGTTCTGGCCATGGCTGCCGCGCGGGTCTGGACCGGTGACATCATTGCCAGTGATATTGATCAGGTCGCCGTCGATGTGGCCGAGGCCAATCTGAAGGCCAATGGCATGTCCGGCGCGGTGCGCTGTGTTGAGGCTGCTGGTTTCGATCATCCCGACCTGCAGGCCCATGCGCCTTATGATCTGATCTTTGCCAATATCCTGAAAGGACCGCTGGTGGCTCTGGCCCCCGAGATTGCAGCGAATCTGCGCAACGGAGGGCAGGCGATCCTGTCGGGAATCCTCGACGAGCAGGCCGATGATGTGATCTCGGTTTATCTACAAAACGGGTTCAATCTGGCGCGCAGAGACGAGATTGGCGAATGGACGACGCTAATCTTAAGCAATCAGGGCGGAAATTAGGCCATTTACAGGAGTTTTGTGGATTTTCGCCACGCTTTTGTCGCAATCTCTACCTACCGTTACTGGATGCAATCGGGGGGCGGTTTTCGGAGGCTGCCATGACTGGAAAACAACTGGAATTCGATCAGCGCGTCACGCGTCTGAACAAAAAACATCAGAAACTCAACCGGGGCTATCGGGCCACGATGCGCTCGGATGGGCTGGTGGTGATGAAACCTCAGCGTGTGCGGTCGGCTATCCCGGCAAAGGTTTTGCTGCTGTGTCTGTTGGGCTTTTTCGGCTTTAAGGCTTTCCTGCTGTCGCATCTGGGCCCCTCGGCCTATGAGACGCGCGTTGATAGCCTGAATCAGGGGACCCCCGTCGAACAAGCCGGCGCCTGGATCATGCAAGCCGATCCGGTGACAGCGTTTTTTGCAACGCAGTTGAACAAGGTGCTGTTCTAACCGTCTGCGTCCCCTCCTGACAAAAACACCGTGTGCCCATCGGCACACGGTGTTTTTCTTTGCCCCTCAGGGACGCGAGGGGGCGAGTGAGTGGTGTTCGGAAGCCTTAGCGGCGCGTTTCGGCGACGACGTCGATATCGCCGCGGCACAGGCCGATGTCGTCCAGTTCGCGGTCTGTCAGTCCGTTCAGCACGTCACGTGTGGCGCGGGCGTCGTTCCATTCGACAACGGCATTGACGACCGAGGCGAATGCGGCACCGATACGGCCAACAAGGCCGAACGAGCCGGTGGTGATTTGGGTGGTGTCCAGCGAAGCCATATCCTGTTCCTTCTGGTTTGTGTTAGAATTTGATCTTGCGATCTGACGGGCATCTAGAGATGGGTATTGCGTCTTGCAAGCGCAGAAATTGCATGGGTCCTATGCGTTTTTCGCAAGGCTTTGAATTGTTAAAAACCCCTTAAATCATTGGTTAAATTCGGCTCAGAAAGACGTCGAAAATGGACCGGTTGCTGTCGCAAACAGGCCGGGATGCTGCGGGTGCGACATGAATGTCGTTTTTGGCTCCTGTGCCGATTTCCTTGGAAAATGTTCACGCTTCGTGCTAATCGGTGAAAAAAGATCACATAAACCCGAGCAGGCCGAAGCAAAACATGCGAATTCTGGGCATTGATCCGGGTCTCAGGACCTTGGGATGGGGCGTCATCGAATCAACCGGCAGCCGCCTGAGCCATGTGGCCAATGGCCTTTGCAAATCCGATGGCGACGATCTGGGTGAGCGGTTGTTGTCGCTGCACAATCAGATTGTCGAGGTGATCGCCGAACACCAGCCCGATCAGGCCGCCATTGAACAGACGTTTGTCAACAAGGACGGGGCGGGAACCCTGAAGCTGGGGCAGGCGCGCGGTGTGGCGCTGCTGACGCTGGCGCAGGCCGGTCTGCCGGTGGGCGAATACGCCCCCAACCGGGTCAAGAAAACCGTTGTCGGCGTCGGTCATGCCGAGAAAGAGCAGGTCTTGCATATGGTCAAGCTGCAATTGCCCGGCTGTTCGCCCAAAGGCGCGGACGCGGCGGATGCGCTGGCGATTGCGATTTGTCATTCCTATTATGGGGCCGCTCCGCAGGCGCGGGTGAAAGAGGTGCGCGCATGATTGGCAAACTCACCGGACGGCTGGATTACCGCGCGGCGGATCACGTTCTGATCGACGTGCGCGGGGTTGGGTACCTTGTCTATTGCTCGGACCGGACCATGGCCGCGCTGCCGGGAGTGGGTGAGGCGGTCTCGATCTATACCGACATGGTCGTCCGTGAGGATCTGATGCAGCTCTATGGGTTCCTGTCGCTGGTCGAGAAGGAATGGCATCGCCTGCTGTGTTCCGTGCAGGGGGTTGGCGCCAAGGTGTCGCTGGCCATTCTCAGCGCGCTGGGGCCGGATGGCGTGAGCCGCGCAATTGCCTTGGGCGATTGGGGGGCGGTGAAGGCTGCCAAAGGGGTCGGTCCGAAGACGGCGCAACGCATTGTGCTGGACCTCAAGGACAAGGCCCCCGGCGTGATGGCCATGGGCGGCACCGTGACCGAAGCGATGGACGGACCTGCGCTGGAGGTGGTCGAGGATGCGCCCGCGCCTGCGCCGCGGCGCGCGCCAAAACCGGCCTCGGGTGCGGCGGCGGCTTCGGCCGGGGCATTGTCGGCGCTGGGCAATCTGGGATATGGCCCGTCGGATGCAGCCTCGGCCGTGGCTGAGGCGGCGGCCAGCCTGCCGGATGCAGGTGAGGCTGAGCTGATCCGCGCCGCGTTGAAACTGCTGGCTCCGAAAGGGTGACCCGATGGTAGACGCCGACCCCACCCTGCGCCCCGAGCCCATGCCCGAGGACAATGACCGCGCTCTACGCCCGCAGGGGCTGGATGAGTTCATCGGTCAAACCGAAGCGCGCGCGAACTTGCGTATCTTTATCCAATCCGCGCGCCAAAGGGGCGAGGCGATGGATCATACGCTGTTCCATGGCCCTCCGGGGTTGGGGAAGACCACGCTGGCGCAGATCATGGCGCGCGAGTTGGGAGTGAATTTCCGTATGACCTCGGGGCCTGTCTTGGCGAAGGCAGGGGATTTGGCGGCGATCCTAACTAATCTGGAATCGCGTGATGTGCTGTTCATCGATGAAATTCACCGTCTGAACCCGGCGGTGGAAGAGGTGCTTTATCCGGCGATGGAGGATTTTGAGCTGGATCTGGTAATCGGCGAAGGCCCTGCAGCGCGGACAGTGCGGATCGAATTGCAGCCCTTTACGTTGGTCGGGGCCACCACGCGGATGGGTTTGCTGACCACACCGCTGCGCGACCGGTTCGGCATTCCGACACGGTTGCAGTTTTACACGGTCGATGAGTTGCACGAGATCGTCACCCGCAATGCCCGCAAGCTGGGCGCGCCTGCAGATGACGAGGGCGCGCGCGAGATTGCGCGACGCTCGCGCGGGACGCCTCGGATCGCGGGGCGATTGCTGCGGCGGGTGGTGGATTTTGCCATTGTCGAGGGCGACGGGCGGATCACCCGTGAATTGGCCGATGGGGCGCTGACCCGGCTGGGTGTCGATAATCTGGGGCTGGATGGGGCCGACCGACGGTATCTGAAGCTGATTGCCGAGAATTATGCGGGTGGCCCGGTGGGGATCGAGACTCTGTCGGCGGCCTTGTCCGAAAGCCGGGATTCGTTGGAAGAGGTGATTGAGCCCTATCTGTTGCAGCAGGGCCTGATCCAGCGTACGCCGCGCGGGCGGATGCTGGCGCAGAAGGCGTGGACCCATTTGGGCATGGCGGCCCCCAAGGGGCAGAGCGATCTGTTTGGTTGATACCGTGCGCTTTAGATTTTATGCCTCCGGCGGGAGTATTTTTGAAAAGATGAAGGGGCGGGCGTGACTCCGGATCAGATCGAGGCGTTGTTTACCCGCGAGAGCGGAGAGTTTCTGTTTGCGCGCTGGGGGCGGCCCATCGTGCCGATTGTGTTTGGGGTTGAGGATGAGACCTTGTCCACTGTCAAAGGTGCGTTTGAGGCGGTGGTTGCGCTGGCCGGCCACAAGATGGCTGAGACCGATCCTGAACTGGGCGCCAATTGCATGGTCTTCTTCTTCCGCGACTGGCAGGAATTGCTGGAGGTGCCCGATCTGGATCGCTTGATCCCTGATCTGGCCCCTCTGGTCGAGCGGCTGGTTGCAGCTGACGCAAATCAGTATCGCATTTTCCGCTTCGAAGAAGACGGCGCGATCCGCGCCGCTTTTGTATTCCTGCGGATGGACAAGGAATTGTCCAAGGTTCCGGCAGAGACACTGGCGCTGAGCCAGGTGGTGCAAACGATTCTATTGTGGTCGGATGCTGCTTTTCGCAGCCAATCGCCGTTGGCCATTGCCGGCGAGGCGACGATCCTGCGACCTGATATTGCCGCCTTGATCCGAGCTGCCTACGATCCTGTCTTGCCCGGTGCCGCGCAAGACCGCTCGCATGCGTTGCGCCTGTTTGCCAGATTGGAGCTGCCGCAATGAAACATCTGTATCCGGTTCGCGTGTACTACGAAGACACGGATATGGGCGGGGTGGTCTATCACGCCAACTACCTGAAGTTCATTGAACGCGCCCGGTCGGACTGGGTGCGTAAGCTGGGCAATGATCAGAACGCGATGCGGGATGCGGGCATCGTCTGGGTCGTGCGGCGGATTGAGGCGGATTATCTGGCGGCTGCACGGTTCGAAGACGAACTGGTTGTCGAGACCGAGATGGTTTCAATGTCGGGGGCACGGCTGACGATGTCTCAGCTGGTCAAACGTGGTGAGGCCGAGATTTTTCGAGCCAACGTGACCGCCGTTTGCATGAACGCCGAAGGCAAGCCAGTGCGTCTTCCGGCAGAGATTCGCGCATTGATGTAACAATTTCGCCCCACGGGGTGGTTCTGTTGGCTTTTCGCATCCATCTGCGTTAGCGTTTGGCAAAACAAGGCCAAATGGCTATCAGGCAAAACAAAGAGCAGGTTCATGGAAGCTGAAACTCTGGCGCTGGCGCAGGAGATCGATTTCTCCATGTGGGGGCTGTATGCCCGCGCGACCTTTATCGTCAAACTGGTGATGCTGATGCTGATCGGTGCATCAATCTGGTCTTGGGGCATCATCATCCAGAAGCTGATCAATTACCGGGCCGCGCGCCGCGAGGCGCAGGTGTTTGACGAAAACTTCTGGTCTGGCAATCCGCTGGATGAGCTTTTCGAGCAGATTGGAACGCAGCCTGACGGCAGCTCGGAGAAGATATTTGCCTCGGGCATGATCGAGTGGCGACGCTCGCACCGCACCGACGGTGGGCTGATCGCAGGGGCGACCGCGCGGATTGACCGGTCGATGGATGTGGCGATTGCGAAAGAGGCCGAAGGGCTGCAAAAGGGCCTGCCCATTCTGGCGACCGTGGGTTCGACGGCCCCGTTTATCGGGCTGTTCGGGACGGTTTGGGGCATCATGAATGCCTTTATCGAGATTGCCGAGCAGCAGAACACAAACCTCGCCGTTGTGGCCCCCGGTATCGCCGAGGCGCTGCTGGCCACGGGGCTGGGCCTGCTGGCCGCGATTCCGGCGGTGATTTTCTACAACAAGCTCAGCGCGGATAGCGACCGGATCGTTGGCGGGTATGAGGCCTTTGCCGATGAGTTTGCCACCATCTTGTCGCGTCAGTTGGACAGCTAAGCGATGGGTGCGGCGGTTCAGCAAAGCTCGGGCGGGAACGGACGCAGGCGCGGACGGCGGCGTGGCCGCGCGCAGCCGATGGCCGAGATCAACGTGACCCCCTTTGTGGATGTGATGCTGGTGCTGCTGATCATCTTCATGGTAGCGGCCCCGTTGCTGACCGTTGGTGTGCCGGTAGACCTGCCCAAGACTGCCGCCAGTGCTTTGCCCGGCGATAACGAAGAGCCGCTGACTGTGACCCTTACTGCCGATGGTCGGGTGCAGATCCAGACCACGGATGTGCAGCGCGAAGAGTTGATTGGCCGCCTGCGTGCCATCGCGTCCGAGCGCACCAGTGATCGGGTATTCCTGCGCGCGGACGGTGCCATTCCTTACGCGCAGGTGATGCAAGTGATGGGTGCGCTGAATGCGGGTGGGTTTTCCAACGTGGGCCTTGTGACCGATACCGGCGGGCCGACGCTGGACGATGGGTAAAGGTGAGGTCGCGCGGTGGATACCGGCACCAAGATTTCTGCAATTGCGCATGTCAGCCTGATTGGCTGGGCTTTGTTCGGCGGCACGTTCCGGTCCGAGCCGTTGCCGATGGCGGTGCAGGATGTCTCGGTGATCTCATCCGAGCAGTTCGCTGCGCTGAGCGCGCAGCGCACTGCGCCTGAGGTGCCGACCGAACCGGAAGACTTGCAGCAGCCCGAGACCTCGGATCAGATCACCGCGCCGGATCCTGTAGTGGAAGAGCTGCCCGAACCTGAGGTGGTGCCTCAGCCTGAACCCGAACCCGAGCCCGAAATCCAGCCGGAAACTGTCGAAATCGCGCCTGAACCGGAACTGGTCGAGGAACCTCCAACGCTGGATCAACCCGAGCCCGAAGTAGCGGTTCTGCCCGTCCCACCCGGGCCAGAGGCCGAGCCGCAACCGGCGGACAAGATCGCGCCCGAACCCATCGCGCCGCCCCCGCCAGAGGCCAAGCCGGATGATGTCGAGACCCCTCCGGTCTCGTTGGATGAGGGGGCTGAGGTTCAGCAGGAACAGCAGGATCAGACCGCCCCCGAAGAGGCCGCACCCGAGATCGTGACCGAGGCGGAAGAGGCCGATGATCCGGCTCCGCGTACCTCTCCGCGCCCGCGTGTTCGTCCGAACCGCCCGGCACCGCAGCCCGAGCCTGAGGTTGCCGAGACGCCCGAGCCTGCGCCGACCGAACCGGCGCCGACTGAGCCCGCTCAGGACGAACAGGCGATCAACGATGCACTGGCTGAGGCGCTGGGCAATGGCACTGAACCTTCCGGCCCGCCGCTGACCAGCGGCGAGAAGGACGCGATGCGCGTGGCCGTGTCGCGCTGCTGGAATGTCGGCTCGCTGTCGACCGATGCGCTGCAGACGGTTGTAGTCGTTGGTTTCTCGCTGACACCGGATGGTAAGGTTGTTGGCGGTAGCCTGCGGATGCTGGACAGTTCCGGTGGCTCGGCGGCGTCTGCGAAACAGGCTTATGAGGCCGCGCGGCGCGCAATTTTGCGCTGCGGGGCCAAAGGATACGACCTGCCTGCTGACAAATACAGCCAATGGCAGGATATTGAGATTACATTCAATCCCGAGAGGATGCGGATCAAATGATGAAACTTCTGACCAGCCTCCTAGTTGGCCTGACACTCCTGTCCACGCCGGTTTACGCGCAGCTGAAACTGGAGCTGACAGAAGGGGTCATCGAGCCCTTGCCCTTCGCGGTGCCCAGCTTTGTGCCCGACAACGCCGCGGCGGCGCAGTATGCACAAGATATCTCGCGCGTGGTGGTGTCGGACCTGACGGGAACGGGCCTGTTCCGCGAGATTTCGCCAGACGCTTTCATCAGTCGGGTCAGCAGCTTTGACGCTCCGGTACAGTTTGCCGATTGGAAGGCGATAAACGCTCAGGCGCTTGTGACGGGCGCGGTGAATGCCTCGGGCAAGAGGCTGACGGTGCGGTTCCGGGTGTGGGATGTGTTCTCGGGCGCAGAACTGGGCAATGGGTTGCAGTTCGCGGGCACCACGGATGGCTGGCGGCGCATGGCGCATAAGGTGGCCGATCAGGTTTATAGCCGGATCACGGGCGAGGGTGGCTATTTCGACAGCCGGGTGGCCTTTGTCTCGGAAAGCGGGCCCAAGGATCAGCGGGCCAAGCGGCTGGCGATCATGGATTATGACGGTGCAAATGTGCAGTACCTCACCGACAGCTCGGCCATTGTGCTGGCGCCCCGGTTTTCGCCCACCGGCGACCGGCTGCTGTATACCAGCTATGAAACTGGCCAGCCCCGGATTTACCTGCTGGATGTGGGTCGTGTGAAGCGGCAGGAACTGCCGACACAGGAAGGCACGATGAGCTTCTCTCCGCGGTTTTCCCCGGATGGGCGTTCGATTGTCTATTCGCTGACGCAGGGCGGGAATACGGATCTGTGGAAGATGGATCTGGCCTCGGGTCAAAGCGCGCGGCTGACCAATACGCCCGCGATTGAAACCGCGCCCAGCTATTCACCGGATGGCAGCCAGATCGTGTTTGAAAGCGACCGTTCAGGGACGCCGCAGCTTTACATCATGCCTGCAAACGGAGGTGAGGCGACACGGATCAGCTTCGGTCAGGGCCGCTATGGCACCCCCGTCTGGTCGCCGCGCGGTGATCTGGTGGCGTTCACCAAACAGAACAAGGGCCGGTTCCATATCGGTGTCATGCGTACCGATGGCAGCGAAGAACGCTTGCTGACGGCCTCGTTCCTGGACGAAGGGCCCACATGGTCGCCCAACGGGCGCGTCATCATGTTCACGCGGGAAACACAGGGGGCCAGTGGACGGTCAACACTGTATTCGGTGGATATTTCGGGCCGCAACTTGCGCCCGGTGCGCACACCGGATGGCGGCAGCGATCCGTCCTGGGGGCCGCTGCAGAATTGAATTCCACGTGCTGTGGATAACGTTCACAACAAACATGCAATGTGATAGAAACGCGTCAATAAACAAAACGAAACACGAGGCACTTGAGATGAACCTTCTGAGCAAAATCGCGGCTGCCGGGGCACTGACCCTGATTGCCGCCTGTTCCAACAATGATCCTTCGGCCTTGGGCGGCGGTGCGGGCGGCAGCGGTTCGCTGGTGCCGGGCTCGCCCAGTGATCCGCGCTCGCCTGCTTACTTCCAGCAAACTGTTGGGGATCGGGTTCTGTTTGCGGTGGATCAATCCACACTTAGCCCGCAGGCCCAGACGGTTCTGCAGGGGCAAGCCGACTGGCTGCTGGCCAACCCGGATTTCGTAGCGAACATCGAAGGTCACGCGGACGAGCAGGGCACGCGGGAATACAACCTCGCTCTGGGTGCGCGCCGGGCCAATGCGGCGCGGGAATACCTGATCTCGCGCGGGGTGGCGGGCAATCGGCTGACCACCGTCAGCTTTGGCAAGGAACGTCCGATCGAAATTTGCAGCACCGAGGAATGCTATTCCAAAAACCGCCGCGCGGTGACGGTGCTGACCGGCTCAACGTTGGGGTAAGATAATGCGATTTGCAGGTTTGGTTCTGGCGGCGGTTGTGGCCGTCGCCGGTGTGGCGCAGGCACAGGATCAGCAGACCTTGGCGGATATCCGGCAAGAGCTGACGGTGCTGCATGTGGAAATCCAGCGTCTCAAGCGCGAGTTTTCGACCACAGGCTCGCCCGCGCCGAACCTGTCCGGCAGTTCGGTGCTGGAACGCGTCGATGCCATCGAAGCCGAATTGCAGCGCCTGACCCGTCAGACCGAGCAGTTGAATCAGCGGGTTCAGAACATTGTCACCGACGGCACCAACCGTATCGGCGATCTTGAATTCCGGTTGGTCGAACTGGAAGGCGGTGATCTGAGCACGCTGGGCGAAACCTCGACTCTGGGTGGTGAGACATCGACCGAGGTCGCGGTCGCCCCGACGCCTCAGCAGCCCGACACAGGTGGTCAGGGAGAATTGGCCGTGGGTGAGCAGGCGGATTTCGATGCCGCCTCGCAAGCGCTTGCGGATGGGGATTTCCAGACTGCGGCCAATCTGTTTTCGCAATTCGACCAGGCTTATCCCGGCAGCCCGCTGGCGGCGCAGGCAAACCTGCGGCGCGGTCAGGCGCTTGAAGGCTCCGGTGACACGCGCGAGGCGGCGCGAGCCTTTCTGGCCAGCTTTACGGGCGATTCCGAAGGCCCCTTGGCCCCCGAAGCGCTGTTCGAACTGGGCGCAGCACTTGGGCGTTTGGGACAGACTGACCAGGCCTGCATCACGCTGGGCGAAGTTGGCGTGCGCTTCCCAAGTTCCGCTCCGGCAAGCTCGGCCACACAGGAAATGGCCGCGCTGGGCTGTTCTTGACCTCTGACGCAGATACACTTTGGTCTGAGTTTCGGGCGCGTCTGCCCGACCCGCTGCCGCGCCGGTTGGGTGTCGCCGTGTCCGGGGGCAGCGATTCGACGGCTCTGCTGCATCTTTTGTGCGGGATTGCGCAGCAGACCCGGATCGAGTTGTTTGTGGCCACCGTAGATCACGGGTTGCGGCCCGGGTCCGCAGCCGAGGCTCAATCGGTCGCGGCGCTGGCGCAAAGCTGGGGAATTCCGCATCAAACCCTGACATGGCAGGGCTGGGACGGGTCCGGTAACCTGCAGGATCAGGCAAGGCGGGCGCGGTATCGACTGCTGACGGAATGGGCAGACGATCTGGGGCTTGAGGCGATTGCGCTGGGCCACACTGCAGATGATCAGGCGGAAACGGTGCTGATGCGGTTGGCGCGGTCCGCAGGGGTTTCCGGCCTGTCGGGCATGGCGGCTGAGCGCACGGAAGATGGTATTCTGCTGTTGCGCCCGATGTTGTCGATCACGCGGGCGCGTCTGCGCGAACATCTGACGGGGCAAGGGATTGGCTGGATCGATGATCCTTCGAATCACGACCCCCGTTTTGATCGGATCAGAGTTCGGGAGGCGATGGCCGGGTTGGATCAGGTTGGGATCACGGCCGTGGGCCTGTCGCGCGTCGCTGATAATCTTGCACAAGCTCGTGAGGCTTTAGCCCGATACGCGCAGGAATCCGCCCGTCGCCATGTGCAGGTGCATCAGGGCGATCTGTGTTTCGACCGCGATGGCGTGTCAGGCTTGCCCGAAGAAATCCGCCGCCGCCTTGTCGTCGCCGCGGTCGCATGGCTGGCGGGGCGAGAATATCCCCCCCGACAAACCGCTGTTGATCAGGCGGTGCAGGCATTGCTGAAAGGCCAGACGACCACTCTGGCCGGTTGCCACTTGGTCGTGGATGGCAAAAAAACATGGATTTGCAGAGAGCTAAACGCCCTTGCGCCGCAGACGACCAGCCTCGGCGACGTGTGGGACCGGCGTTGGGTTGTGACCGGGCCGGACACGCCCGGCGCCGAAATTCGCGCGCTTGGTGAGGAGGGGATCTTGCAACTGGACGGCTGGCGCGCGGTGGCAAAACCCCGCGCGGTCGTGATGGCGACACCCGCCGTGTGGGTCGAAGGACGGGTAAGGGCCGCTCCGCTGGCCGGTTTTGCCAATGGATGGCGGGTTGAGGCCGCTTTTGACCGGCCAGACTTCTACACCGCTATTTTATCGCATTGAACCTGCCACAATCCTCTCTATTTTAAGGAACAACCCCGGTGGATCCCATCCGCCGAAACCTTCTGGGAGATTTTCCTTGGGCAACGCTCGCAACATCGCCTTCTGGGTCGTTCTTTTTCTGCTGATCCTTGCACTGTTCAACCTGTTCAGCGGACCAGGAGGAACGCTTCAGGGCAATGAAAAAACCTATTCCGACTTCGTGACCGCCGTTCAAGGCGGCGAGGTCAGCAAAGTGACGCTGGATGGTGAACAGATTCGCTATACCACGCAGAGCGGTGCAACCTACACGACGATCAAACCCGGCGATGCCGAGGTGACAAAACTGCTGATCGACGAGAACATCCCGGTCGAGGCTGTCAAACAGCAGCAATCGGGCTTCCAGTCGTTCCTGATCACCCTGCTGCCCTTCCTGCTGCTGATTGGTGTCTGGGTCTATTTCATGAACCGGATGCAGGGCGGCGGCAAAGGCGGTGCGATGGGCTTTGGCAAGTCCAAGGCCAAGATGCTGACCGAAAAGCATGGCCGCGTGACCTTTGACGACGTGGCCGGTATCGACGAGGCCAAGGAAGAGCTGGAAGAGATCGTGGAGTTCCTGCGCAACCCGCAGAAATTCTCGCGCCTTGGTGGCAAGATTCCCAAAGGCGCGCTGTTGGTTGGCCCTCCGGGTACCGGTAAAACGCTGCTGGCCCGCGCCATTGCGGGTGAGGCGGGTGTGCCGTTCTTCACCATCTCTGGGTCGGATTTCGTTGAGATGTTTGTGGGTGTCGGCGCGTCCCGTGTGCGCGATATGTTCGAGCAGGCTAAGAAGAACGCGCCTTGTATCGTGTTTATCGACGAAATTGACGCCGTGGGTCGCCATCGTGGTGCCGGTTATGGCGGCGGTAACGACGAGCGCGAACAGACCCTTAACCAGTTGCTGGTTGAGATGGACGGGTTCGAGGCCAATGAAGGTGTGATCATTCTGGCCGCCACCAACCGTAAGGACGTGCTGGACCCTGCGCTGCTACGTCCAGGCCGGTTCGACCGCAACGTGACTGTCGGCAACCCTGACATCAAAGGTCGTGAGAAGATTCTGGGCGTGCATGCGCGCAAGACCCCTCTGGGGCCTGACGTTGATCTGCGTATCATTGCGCGGGGCACACCGGGCTTCTCGGGTGCTGATCTGGCGAACCTCGTGAACGAAGCTGCTTTGATGGCCGCCCGTGTCGGTCGCCGCTTTGTCACCATGGAAGATTTTGAGAACGCCAAGGACAAGGTGATGATGGGGGCCGAGCGTCGCTCGATGGTGCTGACGCAGGATCAGAAGGAAAAGACCGCCTATCACGAGGCTGGCCATGCCGTCGTTGGTCTGGCGCTGCCGGAATGTGATCCGGTCTACAAGGCGACGATCATTCCGCGCGGTGGTGCGCTGGGGATGGTGGTCTCGCTGCCCGAGATGGACCGTCTGAACTATCACCGCGATGAGTGCGAGCAGAAGCTGGCCATGACCATGGCAGGTAAGGCTGCCGAGGTCATCAAATACGGTGAAGACCATGTCTCGAACGGCCCTGCCGGTGATATCATGCAGGCCAGCCAATTGGCGCGCGCCATGGTGATGCGCTGGGGGATGTCGGACAAGGTCGGCAATATCGACTATGCTGAAGCGCATGAAGGTTACTCGGGCAACACCGCTGGCTTCTCGGTCTCCGCCCACACGAAAGAGCTGATCGAGGAAGAGGTGAAGCGCCTGATCCAGCAGGGATATGAGCGCGCGCACGAGATTCTGACCGAAAAGCACGAGGAATGGGAGCGTCTGGCCCAAGGTCTGCTGGAATATGAAACCCTGACCGGCGACGAGATCAAGCGCGTCATGAATGGCGAGCCGCCCAGCGAAAGCGATGATGAGGGCGACAAGCCGGACGAGGGCAACGCACCCAGCGTGACCGCGATCCCGAAAACCAAGGCCAAGAAATCCCCGCCCGAGGGCGGGATGGAGCCGGAACCTTCGGCATAAACGGTTAAAACCCGGGGCGCTTACCCCGGGTTTTTCTTTTCTTTCCCGCAAGGCTGTTTTCTATTGGCCGCCAGAGCATTGCGACGGAGGCGAACGATGCCGGTTATGCGTGAAACCCAATTTGTGGGCGAGGTTGTCTGGCTGGGCCATGTCCCGGCGGGGAAATCCATCCGTGCCGAGGCTGTCGAGGCGCTGTCGCTGGACTTCGCCGGAGTAGCCGGTGAACGGCATGAGGGTACCGAGAGGCCCTCGTGCGTGAGAATGCGCAACCTCTATCCTAAGGGCACTGAAATCCGAAACGTGCGTCAGCTTTCGGTGTTGTCTGAGGAAGAAATGCACACCACCGCAAGCGAGATGGGTCTAGATGCGCTGGATCCGTCTTATCTGGGTGTCAGTATCCTGCTACGTGGGATCCCGGACTTCACGCACGTCCCGCCATCCTCGCGCCTGCAAGGGCCTGATGGGGTAACGATCACGGTCGATATGGAAAACCGCCCCTGTGTGATCCCAGGACGCGAGGTGGAGGCTGATCTTCCCGGCCATGGCGCGGCCTTCAAGCCCGCCGCGCAGGGGCGGCGTGGTGTCACCGCGTGGGTCGAAAGACCCGGAGTGTTGAAGGTGGGCGATCAGATGAAGCTGTTTGTTCCCGATCAGCGCGTCTGGGCACCTTAGAGGCATGTGTTTTCCTATGGGAAACAATCACGACTGTGTCACCCGGGCGGGTAAATGACCCTACGCCGTTTCGCGACGCAATTATGTCGGAATCCTTAGCCATTTGCTCGGTACACAACGGTATGGATGCGCAGCACCGGGCTGTTTGGGCCGGTTTGCACGGCATTCAATCAGGGATCTTGCCCAATGAGCTACAAATCCGACATCGAAATCGCCCGCGAAGCGAACAAAAAACCGATCCAAGAGATCGGTGCAAAGATCGGCATCGAATCTGCGGATCTGCTGCCTTACGGCCACGACAAGGCGAAGGTAAGCCAGGACTTCATCAACTCGGTTCAAAGCCGCGAAGACGGCAAGCTGATCCTTGTTACGGCGATCAACCCGACCCCTGCGGGCGAAGGTAAGACCACCACGACTGTAGGTCTGGGTGACGGCCTGAACCGCATCGGCAAGAACGCGATGATCTGTATCCGCGAAGCCTCGCTTGGCCCGAACTTCGGCATGAAGGGCGGCGCTGCAGGTGGCGGTTACGCGCAGGTTGTTCCGATGGAGGAAATGAACCTGCACTTCACCGGCGACTTCCATGCGATCACCTCGGCCCACTCGCTGCTGTCGGCGATGATCGACAACCACATCTATTGGGGCAACGAGTGCGACATCGACATCCGCCGCGTTGCTTGGCGTCGTGTGGTCGACATGAACGATCGCGCGCTGCGTCAGATCACTGCGTCACTGGGCGGTGTGTCGAACGGCTTCCCGCGTGAAGCAGGCTTTGACATCACCGTTGCGTCCGAAGTCATGGCGATCCTGTGCCTAGCCAACGACCTGAAAGACCTTGAGAAGCGTTTGGGCGACATCATCGTGGCCTACCGCCGTGACAAGACCCCGGTCTACTGCCGTGACATCAAGGCCGAAGGCGCAATGACCGTTCTGCTGAAAGACGCCATGCAGCCGAACCTGGTGCAGACGCTGGAAAACAACCCGGCCTTTGTCCACGGCGGCCCGTTTGCGAACATCGCGCATGGCTGTAACTCGGTCATTGCCACCAAGACCGCACTGAAAGTTGCTGACTATGTCGTGACCGAAGCAGGCTTTGGTGCCGATCTGGGTGCCGAGAAGTTCATGAACATCAAGTGCCGCAAGGCGGGCATCGCTCCGTCGGCAGTGGTGCTGGTTGCCACAGTGCGCGCGATGAAGATGAATGGCGGCGTGGCCAAGGCCGATCTGGGCGCGGAAAACGTCGAAGCGGTTCAGTCGGGCTGTGCCAACCTGGGCCGCCACATCGAGAACGTCAAATCCTTCGGTGTGCCGGTTGTTGTGGCGATCAACCACTTCGTCACCGATACCGATGCCGAAGTTCAGGCGGTCAAAGATTATTGCGGTGAACACGGCGTTGAGGCCGTTCTGTCGCGTCACTGGGAGCTGGGCTCGGAAGGCTCGGCGCAGCTGGCCGAGAAGGTTGTTGAAATCGTTGACGGTGGTTCCGCGAACTTCTCGCCGATCTATCCCGACGAAATGTCGCTGTTCGAGAAGATCGAAACCGTTGCCAAGCGCATCTATCGTGCTGACGAGGTTCTGGCCGATAACAAGATCCGCAACCAGCTGAAGGAATGGGAAGACGCGGGATACGGCAACCTGCCGGTTTGCATGGCGAAAACCCAGTATTCGTTCTCGACCGACCCGACCCTGCGCGGCGCGCCGACCGGCCACTCGGTCCCGGTGCGCGAGGTTCGCCTGTCTGCGGGTGCCGGCTTCATCGTGGTTGTCTGCGGTGAGATCATGACCATGCCCGGTCTGCCGCGCAAACCTGCGGCGGAAACCATCTGCCTTAACGACGCAGGTGAGATCGAGGGCTTGTTCTAAGCCGCCGAATAAGACATCTCGTGGTCCGGAGAACACTCCGGGCCATGAGGAGATCACGATGCCCACTCTGACGCCGCCGCAAGACTGTCACTCTATGCAGGAGTTGCGGGTTCAGATCGACAAGCTGGATCGCCAACTGATCGAGATGTTGGTGACGCGGGCGGGGTATATCGACCGCGCATCCGAGCTGAAACCGACCGAGGGGTTGCCCGCGCGCATCCCGGACCGCGTCGAAGAGGTGGTGGGCAAGGTCTGCGCCAGCGCCGATGAGCTGGGCCTGGATGCCGTTCTGGCCGAGAGACTGTGGCGCATATTGATTGACTGGTCAATTGCGCGTGAAGAACGCGTGATTGGAACCGACTGAATGGCTCGGGCGCAGTTTGCGCCCGATTGGTTTTGAAAGAAGGGATCGAAAGATGGCAGCCCAAATCATCGACGGTAAGGCCTTTGCGGCCAAGGTCCGCGCGCAGGTGGCCGATCAGGTTGCGAAGTTGAAGGAAGAAAATGGAATCACCCCCGGTCTGGCGGTGGTTCTGGTGGGTGAAGACCCGGCCAGCCAGGTCTATGTCCGCTCGAAAGGCAAGCAGACCGTTGAGGTTGGCATGAACTCTTACGAGCACAAGCTGGATGTGGACACGTCCGAAGAAGACCTGCTGGCGCTGATCGACAAGCTGAACAACGATCCGGCTGTGCATGGCATTCTGGTGCAATTGCCGCTGCCCAAGCATCTGAACGAAGATCTGGTGATCAACTCGATCGATCCCGCCAAGGACGTGGACGGGTTCCACATCTCGAACGTGGGTCTGCTGGGGACGGGCCAGAAGTCGATGGTACCCTGCACGCCGCTGGGCTGTTTGATGATGCTGCGTGACCATCACGGCTCGCTGTCGGGTATGGACGCGGTTGTGATTGGCCGGTCGAACATCGTGGGTAAACCGATGGCGCAACTGCTGCTGGGCGACAGCTGCACCGTGACCATCGCGCATTCGCGCACCAAGGACCTGCCCGAGGTTGTCCGCCGCGCCGATATCGTTGTGGCCGCCGTGGGCCGCCCCGAGATGGTGCCGGGCGACTGGATCAAGGAAGGTGCAACCGTCATTGACGTGGGCATCAACCGGATTGAGCGCGACGGCAAGAACAAGTTGGTCGGCGATGTTGACTACGCCTCAGCATCCGAACGCGCTGGTGCGATCACTCCGGTCCCGGGCGGTGTCGGCCCCATGACCATCGCCTGCCTGCTGGCCAACACGGTAACCGCCTGCTGCCGTGCAAACGGCCTGCCAGAGCCTGAAGGTCTGACCGCCTGAGATCAGCGTAATCAAAACGCAACAAGGGCCGGAGAACGCAGGGTTTCTTCGGCCTTTATTAAATCTGTTCACAGTTACATTAATTCGCACGTTAATGGGTTTGACCCAACGTCACCTGATGATAAGCCTTCTGTTCCAGACAGTTAGAGGGCTAGAATGCGCCTCTCGTTTTGTATTTGGTTATGCCTTGGGAGGGCGCGTTACCCGGTATGATGTCGAAACTGACACCCCTTCTGGCTCAGTGCAGCCCGCAAAGGGTGGTGGCTGGCCTGGTTTTTACCCCGCTGCTGGCCTATTCCTTCGCGCCGTTCCGGGATATGAGCCTGTCTTTCCCCCAACGTCTGTTGTTCTGGACGGGCGTGATGTTGCTGGCGCTGGCTGCGACCTGGACGGCCCGCAAACTGGTGCGTGAAAGACTGCAGCATTCCGGTTTGTTGATCCGCGATTTTGTTTTCGCGCTGTTGATCCTGATATTGTTTGCCCCGTCTCTTTGGCTGCTGACATGGGTGCTGTTCACACTGGGGGGGCAGATGGCGCCGGGGCTTCTGGCCGTCGCACCCTATGGGGTTCTGTTTGCCGCGGGACTGGTTCTGGTGCATCGGCGTGACCAGTCGGCGCCGGAAACGGCACCGCAAAAACCCCGGCTGAACGCCCGGTTGCCTGCAACGTTTCAGGGCCAGATCTATCGGCTGTCGGGGCGCGATCATCTGGTCGATGTCGTCACCTCCGAGGGGACCTTCACCCTCCGGCTACGCCTGAGCGACGCCATCGCCGAGATGGACCCGGTCCCGGGGCATTGCACCCACCGCTCGCACTGGGTCGCGGATGCGGCGATTGCCGGGGTCGGGCAGGCAGACGGAAGGACCTATCTGCGCCTGCGAAATGACGATCTGGTACCGGTCAGCCGCAAGTATAAACCGATGCTCAAGGCGGATGGGCTGATCTGAGTCCTAGCGCGGCATCGGCACAAGCTTTGGGGAAGCGCCCGTCAGGATAGCCCGGGCGCCCGGGGCCATCAGCGCCGCCAGCGCATCATCGGTACTGCGCAGCCCGCCGGTATAGGTGCCATAGGCGGGCAGGATCAGTCGGGTTTGATCCAACAGAAAGGCCGGACGCGTAACCGTGCGTCCGCGGGCGTTCAGACGGACCTTGGGATGATAGTGTCCCGAGATCTCGCTCCGGGCATCCGTGCGAGCGATGTGGCGAAAGGTCAGACCGTTGCAAAGCCATTCGGCCAGATGCGTACCGCCCAACTCGACTGGCCCGGGGTCATGGTTCCCCTCGATCCAGATCCAGCGCCGCCCGGCCTGCAGGGCGGTCACCTGCAGCTTGTCCGCATTCGCCAGCGCGCCCAAGGCATCGAGATCATCAAAGCTGTCGCCCAGACAGATCACCGTTGCCGCGCCGGTATGGGCAAGATCGGCTGCCAGCCGGTTCAGGGTTTCGCAGCTGTCATAAGGGGGCAGGGTCGGGCCGCCACGGCGGGCTACACGCTCGGACTTGCCCAGATGCAGGTCTGATACACAGAGCAGGTTTTGATCCCGCCACCACAATGCACCGGACCCAAGGGCCGACAGGGATTGCCCGGCAAAGGTAAACTCAAAAGCGTTCATGATCCGTTCTTTGCCTGTTTTGCGGCGGTGCGCAAGGCGTTTCAGCCCTGATCCAGCCCCGCGGCCCGCATCAGGCGGGCGCTTTCCTCGGCCAGCAGGCGCTCTTCGGCCTCACCTTTGACAGGGACCTTGCCGACCTCAAGAAACAGCGGCGCCGCAAGGGGCGAGACCCTTTCCAGTCGCAGCAGATCAACGCGACCCCCGATCCGGGCGATCATCGCCTCGATCCGCCCGAAATCGACCAGCCCGCGCATGGCTTCCTCACGCGTGATCTGCATCAGCAGGTGGTCGGGGTCGTATTTCAACAGCGTGTCATAGAGGATATCCGACGAAAACGTGGCCTGCCGCCCGCTTTTGCGTTGCCCGCCCGTATTGCGCTCGATCAGGCCCGCGATCGTGGCCGAGGCGCGAAAGGTCCGTTTCATCACCGCATTGCCCGCCAGCCATGTCTCTAACCCGTCACGCAGCGCATCCAGACGGAACAGTGGGCGTGGATCGGTCACCGCATCGAGCCCCCAGATCAACGTGGCATAGTCGGTGGCGACAAAGCCCAGCGGGGCCAGCCCTGTTTCCTCCATCCGTTTGGTCAGCAACAGCCCCAGCGTCTGCTGGGCGTTGCGCCCGGCGAATCCGTAAACGCACAGATGTTCACGGCCCTGATCGGGGAAGCTTTCGATCAGCAACCGGTCGCGCTCTGGCAGACGTGAAACCTCACGCTGCAGGGCCAGCCAGTCGGCCGTATGCGCGGGCAGCTGTGGCCAGTCAGATTGCGCAAACATACGCAGGATGCGGTCGCTCAGCTGTGTCGAGGTGGCGAATTTCGTGCCCGAGAAGGTGGCGATCTTGGGTTTGCGGTCAGCGCGGCGACTGACCTCGACCACCATCTCGCGCAGACCTTCATAGCGCACGATCTGGCCGCCGATCAGAAAGGTATCGCCTGGGGTCAGAGACGCGGCAAAGCCCTCTTCGACCTCGCCCAGAGGCTTGCCGCCACGATTGCGTTTCAGGCGGACCTTCAGTGTGTCGGTGTCCTGAATTGTGCCCAGATTCATACGAATACGCTGCGCCGCCCGGGGATCACGCAATTGCCAGCGCCCGTCGGGCCGTTGTTGCAGGCGCTGCCAGCGGTCGTAGGCGCGAAAGGCATAGCCACCGGTGGCAGAGAAATCTAGGCAGGCATCGAACGCGGCGCGGCTGAGAGCAGCATAAGGCCCCGCGGCGGTCATCTCGGCATAAAGCGCATCGGCCTCGAACGGCCCTGCCGCCGCCGCGATCAGGATATGCTGGCACAGTACGTCCCGAGGCCCGGTCCCGCGCGGATCGCCGTCCAGATCATGCTCTTGCACCGCCTGCAGCGCGGCCACGCATTCCACCACCTCAAACCGGTTTGCGGGCACCAAAAGCGCCTTGGACGGCGCGTTGTAACGATGATTCGCCCGCCCGATCCGCTGGACCAGCCGTTTGACATTCTTCGGTGCACCGATCTGGATCACCAGATTCACATCACCCCAGTCGATCCCCAGATCGAGGCTGCCTGTGCACACAATTGCCCGCAAATCGCCGCGCACCATCGCGGCCTCGACCCGTTCGCGCTGTTGCCGGTCCAGGCTGCCATGATGGATGCCGATGGGCAGACCCTCTTCGTTCGCAAGCCACAGATTGTGAAAGAAAATCTCGGCCTGTGCGCGGGTGTTGTGGAAGATCAGCGTGGTTTTATGCTGCCTGATCTGCTGCAGCACCGCCGGGATGGCATAGGCTGCGCCGCCGCCTGACCATGGGGGCATCTCGTCGGTTTGCAGCATGGCGATATCAGGGTCAGGACCGGGATCGGCCTGAATGATGTAGCAAGGATCGGGGTGACCGGTCAGAAAGCGCGCGATGCCCTCGGGATCTTCGACAGTGGCCGACAGACCAACGCGGCGCAGACGTGGGCAGAGCGTTTGTAGCCGCGCCAGCGCCAACATCAGTTGATCTCCGCGCTTGCTTTCGGCCAGTGCGTGAATCTCATCGACGATAATACGCTGCACCCCGCGAAACATCCGGGGCGCGTCCTCGTATGATGTCAGTAGGGCAAGGCTTTCGGGTGTGGTCAGCAGGATATGCGGCGGGTCGGCGCGCTGGCGCTTCTTTTGCGTGGCCGAGGTGTCTCCGGTGCGGTCCTCGATGCGGATGGGCAGGCCGATCTCATCCACGGGGGTGCGCAGGTTGCGGCGGATATCAGCGGCCAACGCCTTGAGCGGCGAGACATAGATCGTGTGCAGCCCGTCGTGCGTTCCGTCGGCCAGTTCGAACAGGGATGGCAGAAACCCGGCCATCGTCTTGCCCCCGCCCGTTGGTGCGATCAGCAGGGTCGCCGGGTCCTGTGCCCGGTCGAACATCTGCTGCTGATGGGGATGGATCGACCAGCCTTTGGCGGCAAACCAATCGCTAATCCGGGCGGGAATCTGCGTCATGGGTGCAGATTACCCGCCGGGGATCAGAAGGGTAGGGGGTCAGTGGATGATCTTTTCTTCCTTGACGAACATATTCGCCCAGGCACGATCAATCAGGTCGGGGCTCATCTGATAGGGAATGCCTTCGAACTCGCAGATCGAGATCATCTGGTCGATCAGGAAGATCGGCTGATAATTCGCGTAGATATTGTTGATGGTCGGATATTTGACCTTCAGCAGATGGACCAAAGCGGACTCGTCCAGCGGGATACCGCGCTTGCGGGCCACCATGGCGAAGATCTTCAGGAAGTTTTCCTGGTTCGGGCCGTCGATCTTGATCTTGAAGAAGATCCGGCGCAGGGCCGCTTGGTCGAAGATTTCGTTTGGATGGAAGTTGGTCGAGAAGATGACCAGCGTGTCGAAGGGAACCTCGAACTTCTCGCCCGATTGGAGGCCGAGGATGTCCTTGCTTTCCTCCAGCGGAACAATCCAGCGGTTGATCAGCGCCTGAGGAGGCTCGGCCTGACGCCCAAGGTCGTCCACGATGAAGATGCCGCCGGTGGATTTCAGCTGCAGCGGGGCCTGATAGGTCCGCGCGGTGGGGTTGTAGACCAGATCCAGCATACTCAGCGATAGTTCACCACCCGTCACAACGGTCGGGCGTTCGCATTGAACGTAGCGCGTGTCGAACCGTTTGCGGCGACGCAGGCTGTTGGGGTCGTCTTCTTCCTGTTCGATCGCGGTATGCACGATCGGGTCGTAAACCGTGATCACCTGACCGGAATATTCAACGGCGCGCGGAACATAGACACTGTCGCCCAACGCATCCCGGATGCCGTTCGAGATCGAGGATTTACCGTTGCCCGGAGGGCCATACATCAGGATCGAACGGCCTGCGCTGACCGCCGGGCCCAGATGGTCCAGCAGGCTGTCGGGCAGAACCAGATGGCCCATGGCCCCGGTCAACTGATCGCGCGTGACCTGAATGTTGCGGATCGACTGGCGCTTGACCTGTTCGCGATAGACATCCAGCGGAACCGGCATCGCGCCGAAATATTCCGACTGGCTGAGCGCATCCAAAGCGCGCGCCTTGCCCGCATCGGTCAGCTGATAGCCCATTTCGTTGCCCGAGTTGGCATTCAGGGTACCCGTCGCCTCAAGCAGTTTCTGTTCGCGCGCGATGTCGATCAGTTCCTGCGTGACCGAGCCGGGCAGACAGACTGCGGCGGCCACCTCGGTCACCGTGTCGACGTTTTTGCGAAAGATCGTTTTCAGCAGGATGTCCCGCATCATCACCAGCGGAAGCTGCATTTCGGCCAACCCTTTGGGGGCAGGGGGGGCCATAACCGAGGTCGTCTGCATGTTCATGAGCGGGACTCGTCTGTCAATTACCACGTCAAAGGCCCCGCAAAGGGCCGTTTGGGAAAAATTTGACGCGGCTTTGTGGCAGTACCAAGGCGCGGGCAAGGCGCGCTGATGATTGTTTACGATCCGTGAATTGTGCCCAGGATCAGATAGATGGCAAGGCTGCCGGCAAGCGTCAGCCCCATCGGAAACTGCTTGCCTCGGTCCCAGCTTTCCCAATGTGGCGCGATCTGGCGCAAAGGGGTGTGCTTGGCCAGCCGATGCGCAGCGACCGCCCCCAAGGTTGTTGCGGTCAGGATCACCATGACCAGCCCCAGATCGCCCACCCAGACAAAGGCGGCGGCGGCGGCGCAAAACTTGGCGTCCCCGGCTCCCATCACGCCAGCCGCGTTCAGCAGAATACCGATCAGCAGAACCACAACGATGTGAAGCAGTTGCCAGACATAAACGGGCAGAGAAAGTGCCAGAGGGCCGACAGACCCGTCGACCCAGTCACCGGACCAGGGCGGCAAGACAAAAAAACCGACCACGGCAAACACCACCGCCAGCGCCACAACCGCATGGTTCTTGATCAGCATTTCACGCATATCGGTGAAGGCGACATAGAAACACAGCGGCAGCACAAAGGGTAAAAACCATGCTGCTGCCACCGCGGGAATGGCCATGGATCAGGCTTCCTCGAGCGCGCGGAGCGAGCGGACCGCCTCGTCAAAATGCTGCGGATGGGTCGCGATCGCCTCGCGGTAGAGGTTCTTGGCCAGGGTGACATCGCCTTGTTTGACGGCGGAAATGGCCATTGTATTCAACAGCGTGGCACGTTCGATCTGGGTCATGGGCACAACCGGCAGGGCGTAGTTGCCTTGTGCGCTGCGGGCCAAAACCAGGTTGTTCTTGGCGGTGAACAGCGAGTTGTCCTGACGGATGGCTTCGGTGAACAGCCGTTCGGCCTCGGCATAGTCTCCGCGTGTCAGTTTGGAGTAGCCCCAGTTGTTCATCACACCCGCCGGGCGCGTGGTCAGGCCAACGGCGGTTTCATAGAAATGGTCGGAGCGCTTCCAGTCCTTCCGGGAATCGGCGACCACCGCCTCCAGCCGATAGCGTTTGAATGTTTCATAGGTGGGTGGGATCTTGTCCAGCGTCGCCCTCGCGCCATCCCAGTTACCGCTGCGCACCTGAGCGTCGGCATATTCCACCCGGTCGGCGTTGTTTGCACCCTTCATGCCCAGAACCCGTTTCCACGCGGCGGCGGCTTCGGTGCTGCGCTTGGCGCGGGTCAGGGTAATGGCCAATCCGCGCTGCAGGTCGATCCGGTCGGGATTCTTGGCGGCAGCGCCGCGGAAATAGGTGACGGCCTCGTTCGGGTCGGCCGCGTTCAGCATCACGTCGTTCAGGTTGGTCTCGTCAATGACGTTGACTTCCTGAAAGGTGCGCTCGACCTTTTCCTCTTCGGTCTCTTTTGCGCAAGCGGTCAAAACCAGCCCGCACACAAGCATCGTCGGAATCAAGACGGATTGGCGCATTTTTGCGTCCTTTTACTGCTCTTGCCTCTACTGCCGGGTTTTGCGCAGAACAAATTGTCCGTTACCGCGCTGTTCCAGCTCAAATTCTTGTTCTTGTGGGGTATTATTAACAGGATTTTCCATTTTTGCGAGTGCTAACCGCAGATTGTCGCGGATTGCGTCACTTTCGCCATTGTCCAACGCATAGGCCTTGCGAAACACCTGAGAGGCCTCAGCATATTCGCCGGTCTCAATCAGGAAGACGCCCAGATTGTTCCATGCAACCGGCCAGTCGGGATCATCCTCAACGGCGCGGCGCAACAAAGGTTCGGCCTGCCCGATCCGGCGCAGCCCCAGATTGGCGGTGCCCAGCGATGTCAGGACCTCGGGCGTCATGCCCTGCTGCAGGGCGGCGCGGGTAAACGAATCCATCGCCAGTTCATATTCGCCCGCCGCCATGAGACGATTGCCAACCGCAATCTCGTCCACGGTCGGGCCCTTGGGGTCGACGCCGGGGGCAAAGGGATCATCCCCGGGGGCAGTTTCGGTGCACGAAGCCACCATGGCGAGAACCATGGTGGCTTGAAGGACAACTCGGATGTGTCTCAACGTCAAATAAACGGACGCTATCATCTGGACATTAGCCTCCGGTGCTTACTCCCTGACTTCCAAACTCCATAATACCCTTTGCCGACGGCCCAACAAGAATGATCAGCAGGGGGGGAACGGTCAGCATCATCGTCGCGAGCGTCATTTTTGTTGGCAGTTTGTTTGCGGCTTCTTCAGCGCGCATCACGCGTTTGTCCCGCATTTCATCCGCATAGACCCGCAGGGCCTCGGCGATTGAGGTGCCGAAGGTGGCGGACTGGATCATCACAGTCACAAAGGCGCTGATGTCCTGCACGCCGCAGCGTGTTGCAAAATCCCTCAGAACAGTGTCTTTGTCCTTGCCGGCCTTCATCTCATAGGCGACGATTTCGAACTCAAGTGCGATATCGGGATAGGACGCTTTCATTTCGTTGGCGACGCGCACGATGGCCTGATCCATGGATTGCCCCGCTTCCACACAGACAAGCATCAGGTCGAGCGTGTCGGGAAAGCCGCTGGTGATCGCCTCTTGCCGTTCAGCAACGCGTCGGGTGATCCAGTATTTTGGTATGAAATAGCCAATCAGGCCAGGCAACAGCACCCGGATCAGGAGTTGCGTTGAGTCGAATTCTTCATCCCCTGCAAACACAGTGACCAACAGGATGCCGATTATGATACCAACGATACCCAGCGCGAATTGTGCAAAATTGTAGAACCGCACCGCGTCTTTAGACTGGTAACCCGCCTGTCGCAGTTTGAGTTGGACCGCAGAATACTCTTCCTCGTTTTTGGGCTCGAGGAAGTTGGCGAACTTCTCCAACTGCTCGTTGCGCCCTGTGTTCCGAAGGCGTTCCTTTTTGTCGGATTTGGCTCTTCTAGGGGCTGAGTTCGATCTCTGCAGTTTTTTGAGCGGATCCTCAGGTTGGTTCAGGATCAGGGGGATGGTGACCAGAATCATGAACAACCCCAAGACTCCGACCACGATCAAAGGGCCGAACTCACCCAATTGCTGCGTAAGGAGGTCGTTGATGTTTGCAAGGAATTCCATGGTCGCCTCTCAAACTTTGATGTTTGTCAGAATACGCATGACGATCAGGTTGAGCGTCAGCATGATCCCAACAAAGAAACAGGCCGGAATGAAAAAAGGATGATCAAGAACCGAGTCGTAGTAGTTTGGATCTTTGACCAGAATAAAGACCAGACAGGCCAGCGGAAATCCGGACAGGAACTTGCCCGACCATTGTGCCTCGGCTGTGATGGCTTTGACCCTGCGGAACAAGCGAAAGCGTGCGCGGATAACTTTAGCCAAGCCGGCAAGGATTTCTGCGAGGTTACCGCCAGACTGCTGCTGGATCGAAACAGCCACGGCCAGAAAGCGCAGATCCTGCATATCGAGACGCGCGGCCATATCCTTCAGCGCTTCTCCGATGTCGCGCCCATAGGCAGCTTCGTCCGAGATTATGCCGAACTCGGTCGCCAGCGGATCCTCAACTTCTTTTGCCACGATCTGGACCGACGACACGAAAGGGTTGCCCACCCGAAGCGAACGAACCATCAGCTCTACCGCATCCGGCAACTGCTCTTCGATTAGGCCCATTCGTTTCTTGGCCTTGTGGTTGACCCAAGCGTAGACCGCGCCCACGCCGATCACGATCGAAATCCCGATCCTCAACGTGAGTTCCGTGCCAGTACCGACGCTCAGCCCCATGAATGCGAGGCCCGAAAGCAACACCATGATCATGATCAGTTGTCTCGGTGAAAAGGCAATCGCCGCCTTCTGCGCCTTGTCGGCCAGCAGAGAGTAGAGCGGAATGCTCTGGGTTTTCATGTGCTGCTGCATTTCCTTGCGCAGCTGTTCCAGAACCTGCTCGCGTCCGACGCCCTTGTCGATCATGTCCAGGCGGCGATTGACGCGGCTGTTCAGGCTGATCGACTTGCCGAAGGCAACCAGATAAATCCCTTCGACCAGGGCGACGACCCCAACGAAGATGGCGATGTAAATAAGCGCCTCAACAGGCAGTTGCATATCCCCGGTCTCCTACATCGTGGTCGGGTCATAGATCGAAGCGGGCAGGTCAAAGCCCCACAGGCGGAAGCGCTCGGAGTAGTGACTGCGCACGCCGGTGGCGGTGAAATGACCGATGATCTTGTTGTCGGGCGTCAGGCCAACGCGTTGGAAACGAAAGATTTCCTGCATCGAAATCACGTCGCCCTCCATCCCGGTAATCTCGGTGATCGAGGTCATCCGGCGCGAGCCGTCCTGCAAGCGGCTGGCCTGCACGATCAGGTTTACCGCTGATGCGATCTGGCTGCGGACCGCCTTGATTGGCATCTCGATCCCGGCCATCGCAATCATGTTCTCGAGACGCGAGATACCATCCCGAGCCGAGTTGGCGTGGATCGTGGTCATCGAGCCGTCATGGCCGGTGTTCATGGCTTGCAGCATGTCGATTACCTCGGCGCCACGCGTCTCGCCCACGATGATGCGGTCGGGGCGCATACGCAGGGCGTTTTTAAGGCAGTCGCGCGGGCTGACCTCGCCTTTGCCTTCGACGTTGGGCGGGCGACTTTCCATCCGGCCCACATGGGTCTGCTGCAGTTGAAGTTCCGCCGTATCCTCGATGGTCAGGATGCGTTCGGCATCGTCGATAAAGCTGGATAGGGCGTTCAGCGTGGTCGTCTTACCCGAACCTGTACCGCCCGAGACGATGATGTTCAGACGGGTCGAGACTGCGGCTTGCAGATAGGCGGCCATTTCTTCGGTGAACGCACCGAAATTGACCAGATCGTCGATACCCAGCTTGTCTTTCTTAAATTTACGAATGGAAACCAGCGATCCATCCACCGCAATCGGCGGTACCATGGCATTGAAACGCGAACCATCGGCCAGACGGGCGTCAACATAAGGGTTGGATTCATCAACGCGACGGCCCACGGCGGACACGATCTTGTCGATGATCCGCATCAGGTGCTTTTCGTCCTTGAACGTGATGTCGCTGAGTTCCAGCTTACCCGCGCGTTCCACAAAGATCTGCTGCGGGCCGTTCACCAGAATATCGTTGACCGAATCGTCCTGCAGCAGCGTCTCAAGCGGGCCGAGGCCGGTGACCTCGTCATAAAGCTCTTTGTTCAGCTGGGTGCGGTCTTCGCGGTTCAGCACGATGTTGCGCGCTTCCAGAACTTCGCTGGCGATTGCGCTGATCTCGGTCCGCAGCTCGGCCTCAGCCGCGTTTTCAAGGGCGGCGAGGTTCAGGTTTTCCAGTAGTTCGCGGTGCAGTTCCAGCTTGATCTCGCCCAGACGCTCTTTGCGCTTGCGCTCTTTGTCGTTGCCAACAACCTCGGCAGCTTTTTTCTGTACCGGCTTGCGGGCCACCGCCGTTGCGGTGGGCGCGGCGGCAGCAGGGGCTGCGGCGGGCGCCTTGGTCTCGACCGGCTGTGCCGAGGGCTGTTTCTTGTATCTTGAAAACACGGTGGTTCCCCCTCGGGTTATGCGGCTTCGGCGTCGCTGCTGCCCAGACTATGAAGGGACTGGGCCAGCTTGGCGATTTCGCGGCGCAACGGATTCTTGGCCGCAGAACTGGCCAGTGGCAGCCCGTGGTCACCGCTTTGCATGACCGGCTTGCCGCCATCCGGCAACAGCAGGTCGATTGAAATGCCCAGGCTCTCGCCCATGCGCTTGACCCGGCTCTTGCCATTGAGATCGGTGAACTTCGGCGCCCGGTTCATCGCGAAACGCAGCTTGTTGAACGGCAATTCCTCGGCCTGCAGGGCCCGTTTCAGCCGCAGCGCGTTCTGGGCCGAGCGCATGTCCAGCTCGATCAGCGCAAAATAGACATGCGCCGCCTGCAGAACCGTCTCGGACCACTGTACCAGCGTCTTGGGCATGTCGACGACGACATAGTCGAAATGGCTGCGCGCGGTGTCGATTACGCGCTGGATGTCCTCAGGTGTGATGATGTCCAGCGGCACCATATCCGACGGCGCCGTCAGCACCTGCAGCTTGTCCTCGAAGGTTTGCAACGCCTGACCGAAAGAGTCTTCGTCCATGGAGTCAGTGTCCGAGAGCATCTCGAATACCGATTCGTGGCGAGGGAGGTCTAGATAGGTCGATACCGTGCCGTATTGCAGGTCCAGGTCGATTAGACACACTTTGGGTGCCTCTTTTGCCGACACGGTGGCAAGTTCCCACGCCAGGTTGACGGCCATCGTGGTCGATCCGACGCCGCCCGCAAGACCCTGAACCACAAACAGCGCGCCTTCTTTCGACGCGCCGTTGGACAGCGGCACCGCTGCAGCCTGAGGTGCGGCAACGGGGTCGGGCCGGTTCATCCGCTCGATGGCTTCCTGCAACTCGTTTTCCGGCAACGGGTAGGGGACGAATTCATCGGCCCCCTTGCGTAGCAACTGATGCAGCGCGGCGGGCGTGACATCTTCGGCGATCAGAACAACTTTGATGCCCTTTTCCTTGGCTTGGGTGATGATTTCACCCATCAGCGTCAGGTTGTCTTCGTCATCACCATCCAGAGCGAGCGCCACGAACTGCAGCGATTCGGCTTCGGGCTGGCTGAAGAATGCCAGGGCCTCGGCAAAACCAAGATCGCCCCAACGCTCACCCAGCGCGGCCTCCATGTCCTCGATCAGCAGGTCGAAATTCTGTACATCCCGGCTGATGGTGCAGGCCAGAATGGCGGAGTTTTCATCATGCGGCGTCGCGCTCGTCATTAACACAATCCTCGTCGAGAGGGCTGAGCAAACCGTTTGAACGCGTGAAAAGTCAGTTCTGGTTTGCTGTCGCCCGTTGCGGTCAACTTTGGCCGCAGGTCACCCAATTGTTCACAACGTCGCTTGGAAGTAGGGCAAGAATTGGGCGCAAAAGAACCAATTGTGGGGAATTGGGCGACAATGCCGCCCAATTCGGTTGTATTATTCCGAAGTGCTGCCGAGATCTGTCTCCGCGGACAGGCCGCTTCCCGGTGTCGCGCTGGAAAGATACTGGCGATAGACGACTCGGGCGTATTTACCGTCCAGGATATTCGGATGGCGATCAACAAAACCCGAAACCTCGGTGACCGTACGCCGGTTGCGCCGATCGCGATCCGTGGTCGCAACCAGCGGTCTGGACTTGCCGAAAGACACGACCGCCTCAAGCCGGGAACGTGAAATACCCTGTTGTGTCAAGAAGGCCACCGCAGCGTTCGCTCGACGCAAGCCCAAGCTCTTGTTGTAAGACTCAGAGCCCACGGCGTCCGTATGTCCATACACCCTAAAGCGGGCTTCCGGGAACTGCTTTATCCACGTGGCCTGCTGCAGCAGGATACGCTGCGCAGAAGCATCGAGTTGAGCACTATCGAACGCAAAGTTTATCTGTGTGGGAACTTCGGCTGCAAAGCGCTGCGCAAGAATCTGACCGTAAGTCAGTTGGCCATTCATAACCTGCGCGTTGTTCAGAGTTGCGTTGCCGAAAGTCCCTTGATCAACTTCATAGCCTGCTTCTCTGGTGCACGCTGCGACAGCAACCGACAGACCCAGTGTAATGATCCACTTATGCATTGGTTCTATCCTCCCAATCAATCCAGGACATAGCCGTAGGAGTTGCCGAAGTCCTGCTTGGCGACTTCCGAGGCTGCGCCATTACCCGCCCGCTCGGTTCTCGATATCCGACCGTTCACGAACAAGTCGAACTCGCTGGGGGGCTTCACACGATCAGTTGGCAGCGCCAGCGCTTCGCCACGGGTCGGCGAAACCAGATGCGCCGTGATGATGATGACCAACTCGCTTTGTTCCCGCTGGTATTCTGCGCTGCGGAACAAGGCACCGAGAACCGGCACGTCGCCAAGCCACGGTATTTGGCTGCTTAGGTCATTGAAGTCATCCTGAATCAGGCCCGCGATCGCAAAGCTCTCTCCATCACGCAGTTCCACGGTTGTGCTGGTCTGCCTCGTGATAAAACTCGGTACATTATCGCCGTTAATCGTGAAATCAGAGCTGGTATCAATGCTGGAGACCGAAGTTGCCATCTCAAGATTGATTAGATCTCCGTCCACAACGCGGGGGATGAAGTCAATTTCAACACCGAATGCCCGGTATTCGATGGCAACGACGCCATCATCTGCAGGCACCGGAATGGGAACTTCGCCACCGGCAAGAAACGTTGCTTCCTGACCGGAAAGAGCTGACAGGTTCGGTTCTGCCAGACTACGCGCCAACCCCTTTGTTTCCAAGGCTTCCAGCAGCAGCCGAACCTGTGTCGAGCCTGCACCGAAGCCGAACAGGATTGCGCCTGTGTTGGATTGTGCGAAGGGAATGTTGTTGCCCAAAGCGTTGTTGAGTGCACCTTGGGTATTCAGACCATTGATACCGCCGGTCACGTCAGAGCCGCCGAAGCCCAGCGAGGCCGACAAGCTTTTGGCCACGGAGCGGTTCATTTCGGCAAAGCGCACTTTCAGCATGACCTGTTGCACGCCGCCCACATTCATCAGGTTTGAAACCCGCTCGGGCGCATACCGTTCGGCCAGTTCAAGGGCACGGGCAAGGCGCGCACCGCTTGATACGGTGCCCGACAAGACGATACCGTCATTCGCCGTACGAACCTCAATCTGCTCGTTCGGCAGAATTTGACGCAACCGCTCTTTGAACTCGGTGACATCGGGCGCGACGCGGACGCGGACGTTGGCAATCAGGTTGCCTGCGCCATCGAACAGCGTCATGGTCGTCATCCCCGGCTCTCGACCGAGAACATAGATTGTCCGGTCCGACAGCGTCGAGATGTCCGCAATGCCGGCATTGGCAATGCTGATGTCGGCGAAAGGTTGTTCGCTTTCGACAACAATGGCGCGGTTAACAGGGACATCCAGCGATTCCGCTGTACCCTTCTTCACCACGCGAAGATTTTCAGCCCAGGCGGCGTCGCCGACCGGGCCCACTACAAGCGCCAACCCCAGCAGGGTTGCGCTGATCCAGGAACGTATTGTCATGTGACCTGCCTCTCCGATCACCACTCGATTTTATGGGTCTTATGCCCTCTATCGGGAAACCCTGCGCGAAATCGGGATTTATTGCAATAATCAATGGTTTCTGGAATTTTCTTTATGTGGACAATGCGCAACATCGCAACGAAAATGGCCGCGCAGGGGGCGCGGCCATCAGCATGTAACAGACTGAATTGACGTCAGTTTGTGCAGGGGATGGGGGTGTCCACGATTTTTCCACCCCGGCGCGTCCGGATCGTGCAAACCTTCTTTTTAGCTTTTCGAGGCGCGGGCGCTGCTTCCTTGATTCCCAACAGCTTGCGCTGGTCAACTTCAATTGCACTGGCAACCGTTTCATCCTGAACGCCGACCAGGGCAAGGGAAAGGCGTCCGGTGTTCTGCGCCTGTGCCAGAGCAGCAATTTGCTCGGGCGTCGCCGAGACGGTCACCGTTCGGGCAATTGTTGTTCCCGTGACATCCGACCCAGCGATCTGGTCCACTGCGATCAATTTGATCCGTGTCTGAATAAGGCGGGTGATTTCACCGCTTGCTCCTTCGACCGCGCCTCTCAGTGATCCGGTCCAGTAGACATCAACGTTGTCGCCCGGACGCAGGAAACCCGACACGCCTGTTGCGACGTCAACACTGATCGCAAATGCGCGCATCCCTTTTTCCAAGCGCGATGTCAGGCCTGCCTTTTCGCCAGGTTTGGTTACCTTAATCCCCATGATGGCTTCGTCTTTTTCCATCGCACGCAGGACAAAGCGGTCGCCGTTTGCATTTTCGGGGAACAAAACGGCCATTTCCTTGAAGCTGCCTTCGGGTACTGCGGTCTCGGGCCATTCGACAATGCGAACATCATCCTGCTTAAGGCGCTGCCCATATTTGAGCGAGCGATTTGACACCAGAACACCAACCGTGGGAATCACTTCAACCTTCGCCTTTGCCAGTGCTTCGGCCCGCAATTTCCGTTCAAGCGCCAATTCAGCCTGATTTTGCGATATGTAGTCCCGTGCCAGATAGACTGCGCCGCCCGCAAGGGCGATCCCGACGATCAGAACAAGTCCAAAAACTGCACGCATCCGTGTCACCTTATTCTTCGTGTTACGTTTGTTCGGTTATCGTAGATATACGAGTCCCATTGTCCCTCGGGTACAGGCCAATTGTGTCGAAAAGGGGGACAATTCGCATAAATATTCGGGTTGTGCGCGATTTGGTTTTTTTTTGCCCAGAGCACTATTGCTGCTTGACGACTATTCAGTCGAAAGACAGGTCGTCGATTTCTATGCCCGCGAGCGCCTGACCCGATTCCGAGTCGACGTGCTGTAAGGGGCCAAGGAAATTAACATATACAATCGTACCCAGGGCCACGACGGCGGCGGTCAAGACGACCCAATCAACCGTGATGGCACCATCTTCGCGCTCTCCAAATCTTACCAATTGGCTCAGCATGAATACACCAGTTTGCGAGTGAAAAAATAAGGGTCATGCCTTTCGAAAAGACATGACCCCCACAATCGATTTTATGTCGACTTGTCAGGCGAGGCTTTCTTAGCCCTGACCGCCGTCGCCACCGTCGCCACCGTCGCCGCCGTCGCCGCCGTCGCCGCCGTCACCGCCGTCACCGAAGTTCGGCGTGTTGATGGTTACATCGCTCAGCGCGTCCTCAACATTGCCCGCCAGATCGTCGGCACCGTTGCGAACTTGGTTATATGCAACTGCGGCCAGCGCAACAACGGCTGCGGTCAGAACGACCCAGTCTACGGTGACGGCACCGTCTTCGGTCTTGCGGAAGTTCTTGAAGAACTTGATCATGTTACGTCCCTCCTAAAGGATCAAAAGTAATCTAAACCTCGGCGTCTTTCAGAGCTTTCTCTCTCAGTCCGCTCCCGATCGTCTCGGTATGGATATATGTTTGCCCCTTGTGCGTGGCAGGAATTGGGCCAAACCCAAAATTTTTCACTCAAAGCTTAATTTTTTGGTTATAAATTCCGCAACACGCTGAAAACATTAGTTAAAAATTCAATCTTTTTTCCCGACCCAGGCCGCGAGCGATGCAAAATAGCGGCAAATGAGGCGAAATTGCCCCATTTCGCTTTGTTTTTCTGGTGTTGGCAGCGGTTATCGGGTTCAAACTACTGAAAAAGAGAAAAATCGAGGCAGGCAAATGTATCTCCGGAACGCACTTATATGCGCCGGTATGGCGGCATGGCTTACTGGTGGGGCGCTTCCGGTATCCGCGGGCGATCCCGAACCGCGTGGAGTCTATAAGCGTATCAAGGCTCCTAAACCCGGAACGCGCGCGCGGGTGACGATCCAGATCACGCCCGAGCAGCATGCGGCGTCGCCTTCGGCCCCCAGTACCGGTGCCGAACTGATCGTGCCTGACATCATTGCGCGCGCGAAGGTTCCGCCGTCGATCCCGCCAAAGATCGCGGGTACGGAAAAACCGGTCGGGTCCTACAAAGCATTCTGGAGCCGGGTGTCGCCCGAATTGGCGCAGGCCAGCGCGGGCCGGTTGCGAGAGGCCATACAGGCCCTGTCGGTGACCAACGTCGCTGCGCCGCGCCTGCAGACCATTCAGGATATCGCCGATCAGCGCGGCGTCGACATTCTGCGCGCGACAGTTGGAACCAATGTGTCTCCCGCTCTGGTTTTGGCGGTGATCTCGGTGGAATCGGCAGGACGGTCGGAGGCGGTCAGTTCAGCCGGGGCGCAGGGACTGATGCAACTGATGCCAGCCACGGCAGCGCGTTTCGGGGTCAAGGATAGCTTCAAACCCGAACAGAACATCGAGGGCGGCGTGAAATACCTGCACTGGTTGATGGAAGAGTTCGGTGAGGACCCGATTCTTGTGCTGGCCGGATATAATGCAGGCGAAGGGGCGGTGCGCAAACACAGCGGCGTGCCCCCATATGCCGAGACCCGGGACTATGTGCCCAAGGTGCTGGCCGCTTTTCAGGTGGCGCGCGCGCTGTGCACCAACCCGCCCGAGTTCATCTCGGACGCTTGCGTCTTTCAGACCGTAAACTGAAAAAGGCCCGCGTCCTGCGCGGGCCTTTCAAAGTCGTAGGGCACAGGTCAGTTGACCAGAGTAGCCTCGGTCGCGGCGCGAATCTCGTCCTCGGTGACGCCTTCGGCCAGTTCGACGATCTTCAGGCCACCCTCGACCACGTCCAGCACGCCAAGATTGGTGATAATGCGGTTCACCACTTGCTTACCGGTCAGCGGTAGGGTGCATTTCTTCAGCAGCTTGGATTTGCCGTGCTTGTTGGTGTGATCCATCACCACGATCACGCGGCCCACACCCGCAACCAGATCCATCGCACCGCCCATGCCCTTGACCAGAACGCCGGGGATCATCCAGTTGGCCAGATCGCCCTCTTCGTCGACCTCCATCGCGCCCAGCACAGCGGCGGCGATCTTGCCGCCCCGGATCATGGCAAAGGACGTCGCGCTGTCGAAATACGAGGTGCGGGGCAGTTCGGTGATCGTCTGCTTGCCGGCATTGATCAGGTCAGGGTCCTCTTCACCCTCGAAAGGGAAGGGGCCCATACCCAGCATTCCATTCTCGGACTGCAGGGTGATGTCCTTGTCGCCCACATAGTTCGCCACCAGCGTCGGGATGCCGATGCCGAGGTTCACATACATGCCGTCTTCCAGCTCTTGCGCCGCGCGCGCGGCCATCTGATTACGATCCCAGGGCATTATGCGTCCTCCTTCTTGCGGGTGGTGCGCTGTTCGATGCGCTTTTCGTGGCTGCCTTGAATCAGGCGATGCACGTAGATGCCGGGCAGATGGATGCTGTCGGGGTCCAGTGAACCGCGGGGCACGATCTCTTCAACCTCGGCGATGCAGAGCTTGCCGCAGGTGGCCGCCGGAGCATTGAAGTTGCGCGCGGTCTTGCGGAAGATCAGGTTGCCAGTGTCATCGGCCTTCCACGCCTTGACGATGGCGAGATCGGCGAAAATGCCTTCTTCCATGATATGGGTCTCGCCGTTGAAATCCTTGTGCTCTTTGCCTTCGGCGATCACGGTGCCGACTCCGGTCTTGGTATAGAAGCCCGGGATGCCCGCACCACCGGCCCGCATCCGTTCGGCCAGCGTGCCTTGCGGGGTGAATTCCAGCTCAAGCTCGCCGCTCAGGTACTGGCGCATGAATTCCGCGTTCTCGCCGACATATGAGCTGATCATCTTCTTGACCTGTTTGGTCTGCAGCAGGATGCCGATACCGAAATCATCCACACCCGCGTTGTTCGACGCAAAGGTCAGGTCCTGCACACCCGATTCCCGGATCGCCTCGAGCAGCAGTTCAGGGATGCCGCACAGGCCGAACCCGCCTGCGGCGATCAACATGCCATCCGACAGCACGCCATCCAGCGCTTCGGTGGCATTGGCATAGACTTTTTTCATGGAAAACTCCCCCAATGACATGGTGTTGGGCCGATTTGTGCCGCCACGTCACGGGGAAGTCAATGAAACCAGAGGGTCAGTGGTATTTCTACCTAACTGGCCGCTTTCTTGGTGGTCTTCTTCGCGGCGGCCTTCTTTTTGGGGGCCGCTTTTCGTTTTGTGCCCTTCTTGGCCGCCTTCTCGTTGGCCAGCTCGACCGCCATTTCCAGCGTCACGTCCTCGGGCTTGATGTCCTTGGGCAGAGTCGCGTTGACCTTCTCCCATTTCACATAAGGTCCATACCGCCCGTCCAGAACCTGCATCGCCCCGCCATCAGGGTGTTCGCCCAGCTCTTTCAGCGGTTTCGCGGCTGCCCGCCGCCCGCGACCGGGGTTGGCGCGTTTTTCGGCCAGCAGTTCCACGGCACGGTTCATACCGATTTCGAACACATCGTTGGGGTCTTTGAGGTTGGCGTAGACCGGCTTGGCCTCGTCGGCCAGCTGATGCATCAGATAAGGACCAAAGCGCCCGAAATTCGAGGTGATCATGCCGCCCTCGGGGTGTTCACCGATCTGGCGGGGCAGGGACAAGAGCGTCAGCGCCTTCTCCAAATCCATGTCATCCTTGCTCCAGCCACGGGGCAGCGAGGCGCGGGGGGGCTTCTTGTTCTCGGGCGTGGGCTCGCCACGCTGCACATAAGGCCCGAACCGGCCGGATTTCAGCCAGATCTCATCTCCGGCATCCTCACCCAGCAACCGTTCGTCGCCCTCGGCGCCTTCACCTGCGATGGGGCGGGTATAGGTGCATTCGGGATAGTTGCCGCACCCGACAAACCCGCCCGTGCGCGAGGTTTTCAGGTGCAGTTGCCCGACACCGCATTTCGGACAGACACGCGGATCAGACCCATCCTCGCGCGGCGGGTAAAGCTGCGGAGCCAGCGCTTCGTCCAACTTGTCCAGCACTTCCGAGATGCGCAGTTGGGATGTCTCGCCAATCGCAGCCGAGAAATCGCGCCAGAACTTGCCCAGCAGGTCCTTATAGTCGCGCTCGCCCGCGCTGACATCGTCCAGCTCTTCTTCCAGATTGGCGGTGAACTCATAGCCCACATACTGACGGAAAAAGTTCAGCAGAAAGATCGTGACGATCCGTCCCTTCTCCTCGGGGATCAGCCGGTTCTTGTCCTTGCGCACATACTCGCGGTCCTGAATCGTGGTCACGATGCTTGCATAAGTCGAGGGGCGCCCGATCCCCAACTCCTCCATCCGCTTGACCAATGTGGCCTCAGTATAGCGCGGCGGGGGCTGGGTGTGGTGCTGCAAGGCCAGAACGGCTTCGTTGTCGGACAGGACCGCCGCCTTTTCTTCGGCCTTCGCGAATTGATCCTTGAGGGATGTCTTGGCAAACCGCGCCGGGTCGCCCTGCGTGATCTGCGGCAGGCGCTTTTCATCGTCATCAGAGACGTCGTCGCGACCTTCTTCGTAAACGCGCATGAACCCGTCAAACATCACCACCTGTCCGGTGGCACGCAATCCGACCTGACCGTCGTCGCTGCCGATCTCGACCGTCGTGCGCTCCAACCGCGCGGCGGCCATCTGGCACGCGATGGTGCGTTTCCAGATCAGATCATACAGCTTGCGCTGATCTTCATCCGTTACCTTCAGCGCCTTGGCATCGCGCGTCATATCCGTCGGGCGGATACATTCGTGAGCTTCCTGTGCGTTCTTGGCCTTGTTCTTATAGATACGCGGGCTGTCCGGTACGTATTCGGCACCATAGCGGTCGGTGATTGCATCGCGGGTCGCGGCCACGGCCTCGGGGGCCATGTCGATGCCGTCGGTCCGCATATAAGTAATGTATCCGGCCTCATACAGACGCTGCGCCACCTGCATCGCGTGGCGCGCGCCCATGCCGAACTTGCGGCTGGCCTCTTGCTGCAGGGTCGAGGTCATGAACGGGGCAGAGGGGTTGCGCGCCGCGGGTTTGGCCTCGACCGACGTCACGCTCAGCGCGCGGCTGGTGATCGCCTGTACCGCCAATTCCGCCTGCGTAGCGTCTTTGAGGTCGTGCTTGTCCAGCTTCTTGCCAGCATAAGTAACAAGGCGGGCCTCATAGGTTTGCCCGCGTGGAGTTTCGAACAACGCCCGGACCGACCAGTATTCGACCGGTTTGAATGCCTCGATCTCCATCTCGCGCTCAACGATCAGACGCAGGCAGACCGATTGCACCCGGCCAGCGGATTTCGCACCCGGAAGCTTGCGCCACAAAACCGGCGACAGGTTGAACCCCACAAGATAGTCCAGCGCCCGGCGGGCCAGATAGGCCTCGACCAGCGGCATGTCGACCTGACGCGGGTTCTGCATCGCCTCGGTCACGGCGTCTTTTGTAATGGCGTTGAAGGTTACACGACTAACCGGTGTGTCCTTCTTGATCGAACGCCGCTTGGTCAGTGCCTCCTGCAAGTGCCAGCTGATCGCCTCACCCTCGCGATCGGGGTCAGTGGCGAGGATCAGGGCGTTGTCTTCTTTCAGCGCATCGGCGATGGCTTTGACATGCTTGCGGCTGTCATTGCCGACCTCCCATTTCATTGCGAATTCGTCGTCGGTATCGACCGATCCGTCCTTGGGCGGCAGGTCCCGCACATGGCCGTATGAGGCCAGAACGGTGTAGTCGGGGCCGAGATACTTATTGATTGTTTTTGCTTTGGCCGGAGATTCTACAACAACTACGGGCATTTAAGGGGAAACCTCGCTCGACGATATGGGCGCCTTCTATGGTGGTGCAAAATGTGTGGGGCAAGGCGGGATTGTCAATGCGTTCCTTTTGCAGCCGGAAAAGTGGCGTGTTTCCAGCACGCTATCCGATGCTGTGCGGCATTCCGCACGTTGCCGCGGCCACCACGAGGCCATCAGCCAGCCAGTGACAAAAGCCCGCCTGGTTGACGCTGGATTCGGCCGTCGAGTTCCAGATCGACCAATGCCGGGCCGAGATCTCCAGCCGAGGCCGCGATATCGCGCAGCAACTGATCTTCGGCGATGGGCGAGGGGCCAAGCCGCGCCAAAATCTGAGCCTGCAGCGCCGCGGTAGGGACGGAGGCTGAGGGGCGCGGTGGTTCGGCGTGGTCGCGGAACAGGTCTTCCTGCGTGGGCAGGGCCTCGATCACGTCCTCTGCCGAACGCACCAGCGTGGCCCCGTCGCGAATCAACAGATTGCATCCGGCAGCACGTGCGTCGAAGGGGTGGCCGGGCACGGCCAGAACCTCTCGGCCCTGGTCCAGCGCATCGCGCGCGGTGATCAGGCTGCCGGATTTGGCTGCCGCTTCGACCACCACAACCGCCTGCGCAAGGCCCGAGATAATCCGATTGCGTCGCGGAAAATGCCGGGCCTGGGGTGTGATGCCCATCGGTTGCTCGGACAGGCGCAGACCTTTCGAGGCGATCTGCCGCGCAAGATCCGTATTCTCGGCGGGGTAAATCACGTCCACGCCGCCCGCCATCACAGCAATGGTGCCGGTGTCGAGTGCCGCAAGATGGGCTGATGTATCAATGCCCCGGGCCAGCCCCGAGACGATAATGTGTCCGTGTTTCCCCAGATCGGTGGCCAGCCCGCGCGCCATTCGCGCCCCGAGGGACGAGCAGTTTCGCGCACCGACCATGGCGATCACAGGTTTCTGCAAGATCGAGACATCGCCAATCGCCCATATCAGAGGCGGTGCGTCTGATAGGTCATTCAGGGCTTTGGGAAAATCGGCGGCCCCAAGGCACAAAAGGCGCGCATTGGCGGCTTTTGCGGCCTTGAGTTCCGCCTCAATCACGCCGGGGGGGCAGATTTCATAGCCTTCTATCCCGGCAGTACGTGCCATTTCGGGCAGCGCGGCCAGCGCATTCTGCGCCGAGCCATGTTCGCGTAGCAGCCGGCGAAACGTCGCCGGGCCTACCTTGCGCGAGCGCAACAGACGGAGCCAGGAAAACCGGTCCTCTTCCGTGGTGGGTGGGAGTGGGGGGTGATTGGAAGAAAGCTGCTCTTCGGTCATCCGATGCTCCGCCTGATTGCAGAACTGGTTTACGGGGTTTGGAGTTAACAGCTTGTAAATCGAAGAAAATTAGATGCGATTCATTCGGGTTTCGCCTTTGAGGGATTTCTTATGTCTTTGAGATAGTGGAGAAAATTCGTACGAATTTTCTTGGCGCGGATCGCGATGGTCGCGTCTTTAAGGGGCGCACGGCGTTAACCTTGCGCCCCGGCCTTTTACTGATTCTACCTCAGGCCGCCGAGCCGCCCACGGTCAGCCCGTCCATCAGAACGGTCGGTTGCCCGACGCCGACCGGGACCCACTGGCCATCCTTGCCGCAGGTGCCCATCCCTGGGTCCAGCGCCATGTCATTGCCCAGACCACGGATGCGCCTTAGCGCCGATGGCCCGTCTCCGATCAGGGTGGCCCCTTTGACCGGCGCGCCGATCTTGCCGTTTTTGACGCGGTAGGCCTCGGTGCAGGAGAAGACGAACTTGCCGTTGGTGATGTCGACCTGACCGCCGCCGAAGCCAACGGCCCAGATTCCATCCTTGATATCAGCGACTAGAGCCGCCGGGTCCGCGTCACCGCCCAGCATAATTGTATTGGTCATGCGCGGCATCGGTTTATGCGCATAACTCTGACGCCGCCCGTTACCGGTGGGCGCAACGCCCATCAGACGCGCGTTCTGACGGTCCTGCATATATCCTGTCAGGATGCCGTCTTCGATCAGCACCGTCCGCGAACTGGGCGTGCCTTCGTCATCCACAGTGATCGAGCCGCGGCGATCCGCAATCGTTCCGTCATCCACTACGGTCACGCCCTTTGACGCAATCTGCTGCCCCATCAGACCAGCAAAGGCCGAACTACCTTTGCGGTTGAAGTCGCCTTCAAGCCCGTGACCGATGGCTTCATGCAGCAGGATGCCGGGCCAGCCGGGGCCGAGCGCGACCTCCATCACACCTGCAGGGGCGGGCACCGCGTCCAGATTGACCAGGGCGATACGCAGCGCCTCGCGCGCTTTCTCCTGCCAATCGGTCGGATCAATCAGCCCGTCCAGCCCGACGCGACCGCCCCCTCCGGCTGAGCCGCTTTCGCGCCGTCCGTTCTGTTCCACGATGACCGAGACATTCAGGCGGGTCATCGGACGCACGTCGCGCACCAAAACGCCGTCGGGGCGCAGAATCTCGACCTCTTGCACGGCGGCGGCGATGGTGGCGCTGACTTGCACAACCCGTGGGTCCAGATCGCGGGCAAAAGCGTCGATGGCGCGCAGGGTTTCGATCTTGACCGGGAAATCGGCGGATTCGATGGGGTCTTCGTCGCTGTACAGGCGAATATTCGTGGGACGAGGGGCCGCGGACAGAGTGCCGCCGCCGTCGCCCACCGCAAGGCGCGCCGTCTCAGCCGCACGCTTCAACGCCGGGATCGACACATCGGTCGAATGTGCGTACCCGGCCACTTCTCCCTGCACCGCGCGTAGACCAAACCCCTCGGACGCGTCATAAGATGCTGTGCGCAAACGGCCATCATCAAAGACCAGAGACTCGGATTTTCGGCGCTCGACAAACAGCTCTCCGTCCTCGGCCCCGGCAGTGGCCGATTGCAGAACCGCAAGCGCCTCATCCTGCGGAAGAGTGCTTTCAAAGGGGCGAAACGGGGCCTGAGTCATCACTAGCGACCTTTCGGGTTTGATCCAGATCAAAAATAGCGTCTGTTTGACGCAAGCATTTTGCTTTATCTACCCGCAGGAATATGGTTTTTAACGCGGCTAAAGACAACGGGTGAGGTGCGACCGATTCACACCTTTTCGCCAGGGACGCAAAGATCAAACGATCAGGACAGAATATGAAGAATGCTTTGATGCTTTCGGGGCTTGTGACAGCCCTCTCCAGCCTTCCCGCCATGGCTCAGGAGCTTGAGATTATTGGTAAGCCGGTCGATGGCGGTATAGGCTTTCAGCCCGCCGCCACCAGTCTGGCCGAAGGAATCCAGTCGCTGGACAGCATGATTCTGGTGATCATCACAGCGATCTGCGTATTCGTCGCGGGCCTGCTGGTCTATTGCATCGTGCGCTACAACCAGCGCGTCAACCCGACGCCTGCGCGGTTCTCGCATTACACCCCGGTTGAAATTGCGTGGACCCTTGGCCCGATCCTGATTCTGGTCTTCATCGGTGCATTCTCATTGCCGGTGCTGTTCAAGCAGCAGGAAATTCCCGAAGGGGACGTGGTCATCAAGGTTGTGGGCAACCAGTGGTACTGGACCTATGAATATGTCGATCACGATTTCGCCTTCGACAGCTATCTTCTGGGCCACCCGGCCACTCTGGACGAGGGCGCGCGCCCGGCAGACGCAGACGTAACCCCGTTTGTTCTGGACGATGCGATGCGCGCCAAGCTGGCGGATGCGGGCTATGGCGAAGACGAGTGGCTATTGGCCACCGACACCGCCGTTGTCGTGCCCGTGGGCAAGGTTATCGTTATGCAGGTCACCGCTTCGGACGTGATCCATTCCTGGACCATCCCGTCCTTCGGTGTGAAGCAGGACGGTGTCCCGGGCCGCTTGGCGGAACTGTGGTTCCAGGCGGACAAGGAAGGCATCTATTTCGGCCAGTGCTCGGAGCTGTGCGGCAAGGACCACGCCTATATGCCGATCACCGTTAAAGTGGTCAGCGAAGCGGCGTATGAGGAATGGCTGCAGGGTGCCTTGGAAGAGTATGCGGGTCAGCCTGTCGCGTATCAGGTGGCCTCGAACTAAGCCCTTTGCGGCCTAGCTAAACACATGCGGGCTGCGCGGGTTTCGCGCAGCTTTTGCCCCGAAAAGGACCGGACATGAGCGACGCAAGCTTCAATGCCAGCACCGTCACCGCGCAGCCCCGCGCGGACGAGGCCAGCTTTGGCGATTATTTCGCCCTGCTGAAGCCGCGCGTGATGTCGCTGGTGGTGTTTACCGCTTTGGTCGGTCTGCTGGCCGCGCCGGTTCCCGTGCATCCGTTTGTGGGCTTCTGCGCCATCCTGTTCATAGCCATTGGCGGTGGCGCATCAGGCGCTTTGAATATGTGGTGGGACGCGGATATCGACCGGGTGATGAAGCGCACCAAGGGCCGCCCCATCCCCTCGGGCAAGGTCGAAGAGGGCGAGGCGCTGGCGCTGGGTCTGGCTCTGTCCGGCCTGTCGGTGATCATGCTGGGGCTCGCGACCAACTGGTTTGCAGGCGCGTTTCTGGGCTTCACCATTTTCTTCTATGTCGTTGTTTACACGATGTGGCTGAAACGCTCGACACCGCAGAACATTGTGATCGGCGGTGCCGCAGGAGCTTTCCCGCCCGTGATCGGTTGGGTTGCGGCAACGGGTTCGATGACGCTGGAGCCGTGGCTGATGTTCGCCCTGACCTTCATGTGGACCCCGCCGCATTTCTGGGCGCTGGCGCTGTTCATGCGGTCAGATTATGACGACGCAGGCGTGCCGATGCTGACCGTCACCCATGGCCGTCCGGCAACACGCTGGCATATTCTGATCTATACGGCCCTGCTGGCTATTCTGGCGGTGGGCACGGCGTTTTCCGGAATTGGCGGCCCGATTTATCTGGTGGTTGCACTGGTGCTGAACGCGCTGTTCTTGCGGGGGGCGTGGGCGATCTCGCGCCGGACCGAGGATGATGCCGAGGCAGACAATTTCAAAGTCGAGCGCGGCTTTTTTAAGCTGTCGCTTCTCTATCTCTTCCTGCATTTCGGCGCGATTCTGGCTGAGGCGTTGCTGAAGCCCTATGGGTTGGGAGGCTGGTCATGAGCCTGCGTAAAAGCCACGAGCTGCATCAGCGCCGGTTCAGCCGCAATCTGGGCGTGGGCCTGACGCTGGCGGCGTTCATTGTGATCATTTTTGGTCTGACCATCGTCAAGGTGTCAGGCACCGATTTCAACATGGCCACGCAAGAGGTGCAGAACTGATGGCGTTGTCGGGCCCGCAGAAAACGGTTGCGCAGACCGTGGGTGTGGTTGTCCTGATGGGCAGCCTCGCCTGGGCGGCGGTGCCGTTTTACGACTGGTTCTGCCGAGTCACCGGATTTGGCGGCACCACCGGCGTGGCCGAAGCCGCGCCCGAAGATGTGCTGGATCGCGTTGTGACCGTGCGCTTCGATGCCTCGAAGGCCAAAGGCATGGCCTGGGAATTCAAACCGGTCGAACGTGAGATGCAGGTGCGCATCGGCGAAACCGGGCTGGCCTTTTATGAGGCCTATAACCCGACCGACCGACCCATTGCGGGGCAGGCATCCTACAATGTGACGCCCTATTCCGCCGGTGGGTATTTTGAGAAAATCGCCTGTTTCTGCTTTGAAGAGCAGGTTTTGCAACCGGGTGAGCGGGTCGAGATGCCCGTCAGCTTTTTCGTCGACCCCGAAATGGTCGAGGATCTGGAAGCCAAGTATGTGCATACGATCACTCTGTCGTATACATTCTACGAAATCGACCTGCCCGAGGGCTATGCCGCCCTTGACGTGCAGGCTGAGACAAACAAGAACTAACGCCTGTAGGTGAGGGACGCTGATGGCACACGCTAAAGACCATGACTACCACATTCTGAACCCCTCGATCTGGCCGCTGATTGGCGCCGTCAGTGGGTTTGTGATGCTGTTCGGAGCCGTCCTGTGGATGCACGGCATCACCGCCTGGATCTTCTGGATGGGGCTGGTGGGTGTTCTCTACACCATGTTTGCCTGGTGGTCCGAGGTGGTGGTCGAAAGCCGTCAGGGCGACCACACGCCGGTGGTTCGCATCGGGTTGCGCTATGGCTTCATCCTGTTCGTGATGTCCGAGGTGATGTTCTTCTTTGCCTGGTTCTGGTCGTTCTTCAAACATCGCATGTACCCGATGTACGACTATGCTGGCACCGAATACATCCAGCCGGATATCCATGCGGTTGACCCGTTCCACCTGCCGTTGATCAACACGCTGGTCCTGCTGCTGTCAGGCTGCGCGATCACATGGGCCCACCACGCGCTGGTGCACAACAACGACCGCAAAGCGCTGGTGCAGGGACTGGCCATCGGGATCGCCCTGGGCATTGCGTTTACCGCGCTGCAGGCTTTTGAATACTATGAGTTGCTGGCCCATGAAGGCTGGGAATTTGGTGGCGACCAGTTCTATTCGAATTTCTTCATGGCGACCGGTTTCCACGGCGCGCATGTGATTATCGGTACAATCTTCCTGACGGTCTGCTTGATCCGGGCGCTGAAAGGGGATTTCACGCCCGAGAAACACGTCGGGTTTGAAGCGGCCGCCTGGTACTGGCACTTCGTGGACGTTGTCTGGCTGTTCCTGTTCTTCGCCGTCTACATTTGGGGTCAGGCTCCGCTATTCTGATCGGCCTCAGATGATCCAATTGCAAAAGCCGCCCCTTGGGGCGGCTTTTTCTCTATCCGGGGCGCAAGATTGCGCCCCATACAATTGCGTGGTTGCATTCCAGTACGTGCCGCCCTTAACAAGACGCCGTTGAAACGCCCCCGAAGCAACCAGACATGGTCCCGTCATGCGCCGCATCCTGTTTCCGCTGATATTTGGTATTGCCGGTCTGGCAATCCTGCTGTCGCTGGGGATGTGGCAGGTTCAGCGACTGGCATGGAAGCTGGGCGTTCTGTCCGATATCGAAAGTCGGATTTCCGCCGATCCTGCGGCTCTGCCGGATCAGGTCGCGGCTGGCACTGACAGATACCTTCCAGTCACGGTTTCGGGCGAGATGGAACCGGGAGAAATCCACGTTCTGGTCTCGGTCAAGCAGGTCGGTGCGGGGTATCGGATCATCCAGTCTTTCAGCACTGAGGGTCGGACCATTCTGGTGGATCGGGGCTTTGTTCCGGTCACCGCGAAAGACGCTATTCGCCTGACCGGGCCGATGGAGGTGACCGGCAACCTGCACTGGCCCGATGAGATCGACAGTTACACGCCCGAACCCGATATTGATGCCAATATCTGGTTCGCCCGCGATGTGCCCAATCTGGCCGCAGCTTTGGGGGCCGAGCCCATTCTGCTGATCGCCCGATCTGAAACCGATCCGGGCATGACGCCTCTGCCGGTGGATACCGCGGGTATCCCGAACGATCATCTGCAATACGCAATCACATGGTTTGGTCTGGCCTTGGTCTGGGCCGCGATGACCGCATATTTCCTGTGGCGCAGCCGCGCCCCGTCTGAGAGTGAAGCAACATGAAGTACATCTCGACCCGCGGGCAAGCGCCCGAACTGACATTTGAAGAAGCGATGCTGACCGGACTGGCCCGTGATGGCGGCCTGTACCTGCCTGCTGAAATTCCGGTGATGAGCCATGACGACATCGCCGCTTTGGTCGGTCTGCCCTATGAAGAAATCGCATTCCGTGTCATGTGGCCTTATGTCAGCGGTTCGTTCTCGGAAGATGAGTTCAAAGACATCATAGCGCGTGCCTATGAAGGCTTTGGGCACGACGCCCGCGCGCCTTTGAAGCAACTGAACGAGAACCATTTCCTGCTGGAGCTGTTCCACGGGCCAACGCTGGCCTTCAAGGACTTCGCCATGCAGTTGATCGGTCAGCTGTTCCAGGTGGCCCTGAAGCGCCGCAATGACCGTGTGACCATCGTGGGCGCGACCAGCGGAGATACCGGCTCGGCCGCGATTGAGGCGTTTCGCGGGCTGGACGCAGTGGATGTGTTCATCCTGTTCCCGCATGGCCGCGTGTCCGAGGTACAGCGCCGTCAGATGACGACGCCTGCGGACAGTAACGTGCATGCGCTGGCCGTGGATGGCGATTTTGATGATTGTCAGGCCGCGCTAAAGGATATGTTCAACGATTTCGACTTCCGCGACGGGGTGAAACTGGCCGGGGTGAACTCGATCAACTTTGCGCGGGTTCTGGCTCAGATCGTTTATTACTTCTCGGCTGCCGTCAGCCTCGGCGCACCGCATTGCAAGGTCAGCTTTACTGTGCCCACCGGCAATTTCGGGGACATCTTCGCGGGCTATCTGGCTAAGCGCATGGGGTTGCCGATTGACCGTCTGGTGGTGGCGACCAACCAGAACGACATTCTGCACCGCTGCCTGTCGGGTGAGGGGTATTTCAAGGGCGATACCATCCCCTCGATCAGCCCGTCGATGGACATTCAGGTCAGCTCGAACTTTGAACGCGCGCTCTATTATGCCTATGGAGAGGATGGCAGTGCCGTGGCGCAGTTGATGGATGAGCTCAAAAACGGTGGCTTCAACGTCAGTCAAGGTGCGATGGAGGCCCTGCGCGAAAGCTTCGACTCGGGCCGCGTGTCCGAGGATGAGACGCTGGAGACGATCAAGCACACGCTGGCCCATAGCGCCGAACTGGTCTGTCCGCATACGGCCATCGGGATCAAGGTCGCGGAAGAACATCGCTCAGACGTTCCGATGGTCACACTGGCCACCGCGCACCCGGCGAAATTCCCGGCGGCGGTCGAGAAGGCCAGCGGGGAACATCCGCCTCTTCCATCCCGCATGTCTGATCTGTATGAACGTCCCGAACGGGTGACCCGCATTGCCAACGATCTGGGTGCCCTTGAGGATCATATCAGAAGGCATATCGCTGAGTGACAGTCAGACAAGACCAGCTGAAGAACGGATTTCGTATCGTCAGTGAACATATGCCGGGGCTGCAATCGGCGGCCATCGGTATCTGGGTGACCGCCGGTGCGCGGAACGAGCGGATCGAGCAGAACGGTATCGCGCATTTCCTTGAGCATATGGCCTTCAAGGGAACCGAGCGCCGTTCGGCTTTGCAAATCGCCGAGGCAATCGAGGATGTGGGTGGGTACATAAACGCCTATACCTCGCGCGAGGTGACGGCCTATTACGCGCGCGTTCTGAAGGACGACGTGGCGCTGGCGATGGATGTGATCGGGGACATCGTTCTGAACCCAATCTTCGACCCGCGTGAGATTGAGGTCGAGCGCGGCGTGATCCTGCAGGAAATCGGTCAGGCCTATGACACGCCCGACGATGTGATCTTCGATTGGCTGCAAGAGCAGAGCTATCACGACCAACCCTTGGGTCGGACCATTCTGGGGCCAACCGAGCGGGTCAGCGCGTTTTCGCGCGAAGACCTGTCGGGCTTTGTCTCCGAGCATTACGGGCCCGAGCAGATGATCCTGTCGGCCGCAGGCGCGGTGGATCATGATGCGCTGATGAAAATGGCCGAAGAGATGTTTGGCCATCTGCAACCGCGCAAGGGATTGATCCCCGAGACCGCGCGCTTCACCGGTGGCGAGGCGCGGCAGGAGAAAGAGCTGGAACAAGCGCATTTCGCACTGGCGCTGGAAAGCCCCGGCTATCGCGATGATGCGATTTATACGGCGCAGATTTACTCGACAGCGCTGGGCGGCGGCATGTCCTCGCGCCTGTTTCAGGAAGTGCGTGAGACTCGCGGGCTGTGCTACACGATATTCGCGCAGACCGGTGCTTATGCCGATACCGGCACGACCACGATCTACGCTGGAACGTCTGCCGATCAGGTGGGTGAACTGGCGACGATCACCATCGACGAGATGAAGCGCGCTGCAGAGGACATGAGCCCAGAAGAGGTTGCCCGCGCCCGGGCCCAGATGAAGGCAGGGATGCTGATGGGGCTGGAAAGCCCCTCGAACCGGGCCGAACGTCTGGCGCGGCTGGTGCAGATTTGGGGACGTGTGCCCTCGCTTGAAGACACGGTGGCAAAGATTGATGCGGTCAGCACCGAGGATGTACGCGCTTTTGCCGAAACTATGGCGGTTCAGACCCCTGCGGCGCTGGCGCTTTATGGTCCCGTCTCGGGCGCGCCATCGCTGGAGGAGTTGCAGGCGAGGCGTGCGGCGTGATGTTGCTGGGCCGACGCAAGCTGAAACTCGAAACTGAGCGGCTGAGCCTGCGCCCGCCCGTGCATTCCGATTTCAACGACTGGACCGCGCTGCGGCGGGCGTCCAAGGACTATCTTGTTCCATGGGAGCCGATCTGGGCCAAGGACCATCTGAGCCGCAAGTCGTTTACCAACCGTGTCTACTGGGCACAGCGTTCTGTGGCCAGCGGGACCGCGATCCCACTGTTCTTGTTTCGGCGCAGCGATGATGTGCTGCTGGGGGCGATCACGCTGGACAACGTGCGCCGTGGCCCGGCGCAGGCGGGGACGCTGGGATACTGGACCGGGCAGAGCTTTGCGCGACAGGGTTTCATGCGCGAGGCGATCGGAGCGGTGGTACATTATGCCTTCACCCGGCTGGATCTAAGCCGGATCGAGGCCGCTTGTTTGCCGGAAAACGAACCGTCGCGCGGGTTGTTGGAAAGTTCGGGGTTCAAATACGAAGGCGTGGCGCAGTCGTATTTGCAGATCAACGGGCGGTGGCGGACGCATGTTCTATATGCGTCCTTGCGGTCGGACCGGCGGGGCAAGACCGACGCGGGATAGGGGGCTCTGCCCCCGTCGCGGCAGGCCGCGACTCCCCCGGGATATTTTTGGCCAGATGAAGCAGGGGATCTGTCGCACAAAGGTGGGGCGGTTTTGTGCGTCTCATCAAAGAGCATGACTTGGCGGCATTCTGCGCTAGAATTGAGTCATGCGGTGGAGTGTTGTTGGGCTGATGATGATTGCAGGCGGGGCCGTGGCGCAGGAGCGGCGGCCGAGCCATTGCATTGCCATCGCGGATGCGGCACCCGGGATTGAGTATCTGCACAAGGCGGCCTGGCAGGATCCGGTGCCGGAGTTTTCGGTGCGGATCAGCTATGTTGCCCATGCCTCGTTTCTGATCCAAACGCAGGGCGGATTGAATGCGGTCACAGATTTTACCGGGTTCATTGGCGGCGCTGACCTGATCCCCGATGTGGTGACCATGAACCATGCGCATGACACCCATTGGACGGCCTATCCTGATCCAGCCATTCCGCATGTGCTGCCGGGGTGGGGAGAGTTCGGACAGGGGATCGATCACTACCTCGATTTGGGTGAGCTGCTGGTGCGCAATGTTTCGACTGACATCCGGTCGGTTTATGGCGGGGTCGAGGAGCGCGGCAATTCGATCTTTGTGTTTGAGGTCGAAGGCCTGTGCATCGGCCATCTGGGCCATCTGCATCATATCCCCTCGGATGAGCAATTTGCCGCGCTGGGGCGGCTCGATGTGGTGATGGCTGCGGTCGATGGCGGCACGACGATGCCTTTGCCCGAGATGATTGAGGTGCTGAAGCGGTTGAAAAGCTCGGTCATTATTCCGATGCACTGGTTCTCAAGCTTTTCGCTGGAGCGGTTTCTGATGGATATCCGCGACACCTTCCCGGTCGAACGTGATGGGGTGTCTGAGATTGTCGTCTCGTTGCGGACTCTGCCGGACCGGCCCACGGTGGTGGTGCTGGAGCCTCAATATCTGATCGATCTGGAATAGGGCTTGTCGCAGCGTATCGCCTTTGGCAGGGATGGGGCATGGAACTGAACCCTGCAGATGACAGCTTTGCCAGCCTGATCCGCGAGGCGCTGGGCGATGACGTGGTGCGCCCGCTTGAGGATCGTTACCTTGAGGAGCCGCGTCGGCGGTTTGTCGGCTCAGGCGGGGTGCTGGCGGTACCGCGTTCGGCCAAGGAGGTCTCAGCACTGCTGCGTTGCGCAGCTGAGGCGCGGGTTCCTGTGGTGCCCTACGGAGGTGGGACCGGGCTGGTCGGCGGGCAGGTCATGGCCGACGGCCCTGCGCCGCTGATCATCTCGCTGGAGCGGATGACCGCGATCCGTGCCATTTACCCGACCGAGAACATCCTGATCGCCGAGGGGGGCGCGATTTTGGCCGACATACAGGCCGCCGCCGATCACGCCGGTCGCTTGTTTCCGCTGTCTTTGGCCGCGCAGGGGTCTTGTCGGATCGGCGGCAATCTGGCGACCAATGCGGGCGGGGTGAATGTGCTGCGCTACGGCAATGCGCGCGATCTGTGTCTGGGGCTTGAGGCGGTGCTGCCCGATGGTCAAATCTGGCATGGGCTGAGCCGGTTGCGGAAGGACAACACCGGGTATGATCTGCGCAACCTGCTGATCGGCTCCGAGGGGACGCTGGGTATCATAACTGCTGCCGCATTGAAGCTGTTCCCGCAACCCAAGGCGGTTGGAACGGCGGTGTTTCAGGTGGCTTCGCCCGAGGCCGCGATTGATCTGCTGTCGCTGGCGCGTGATCAGGTGGGTGAGGCCGTCAGCACCTTCGAGTTGATTCACCGGCAGGGACTGCAATTCCTGACCGAAGTTCTGCCGACCGTCCGACAACCCTTTGCCGCGCAGTCCGAGTGGTCTGTCCTGATCGAACTGGGCCTGTCGGAAGGGCAGGACTCTTCGTATATCCTTGAGACGATCTATGTGGCGGCAGAGGCGCGCGGTTTGGTCAGCGATGCGGTGATCGCCCAGAGCGAGGCGCAGCGGGCTGCGCTGTGGGCCGTGCGGGAAAATATCCCCGAGGCGAACCGGCTGATCGGGTCGGTATCCAGCCACGATATCTCGGTTCCGATCTCGGATATCCCGGCGTTTATTCGGCAGGGGAAGGATATCGTGGCGGGGCTGGGGCCATTCCGGGTGAATTGTTTTGGCCATCTGGGCGACGGCAATCTGCACTACAACGTCTTTCCGCCCAAGGGGCATGACCGGGCGGAATATGTGGGGCAGAGGGCCGGGATTAAGCGAGCCGTGCATGATCTGGTGCATGAATTCGGAGGGTCCGTCAGCGCCGAACATGGCGTCGGGCGGCTCAAGACCGAAGACTTGGAACGGTACGGTGATCCAGTGCGGTTAGAGGCGATGCGGGCCATCAAGGCGGCTCTTGATCCCGACGGCATCATGAACCCGGGCGCTGTGCTTCCGGGTTGAACGCGGCCCGATGCCGGGCCGCGCCTGTGGCTTACGACGCAGGCAGGATAACTTTGTCGATCACATGGATGACGCCGTTTTCGGCCTCGATATCAGCCTGCACGACATTGGCGTCATTCACCATCACACCGTTGTCGAGATCAATTGTGATATCTCCACCCTGAACGGTGGCGGCGGTCATGTCATCCGACAGGTCGCCCGACATCACCTTACCCGGTACCACGTGATAGGTCAGGATGGCGACCAACTGATCCTTGTTCTCGGGTTTCAGCAGGTTTTCGACCGTGCCTTCGGGCAAGGCGGCAAAGGCTTCGTCGGTGGGGGCAAAGACGGTGAAGGGGCCTTCGCCTTTCAGCGTATCGACCAGTTCAGCGGCCTGAACGGCGGCGACAAGCGTTTCAAAGCTGCCCGCGCCGACTGCAGTATCGACGATATCCTTGGCGTGGCCGTCTGCCATGGCAGAGGTGGTCAAAAGAATACTGGCTACTCCGGCAACAGCGAATTTGCGCAACATGGTATGGTTCCCTGATTGAGAATGCCCTAGGTGGCATCAAACGGGATACGCAGGCTGCTCGCTAAAAGATCACCGGATATGAATGTCATCAGATGTTGAAACGCGGATCATCTGCGCTAAGCCTGCGGCTTGTCCGATTTCCACTCACAAGTTTGTGATATCTGTGACTCTCAGAGTCCCTCAAATTCGCACAGCACGTGCACATCCATGTCCATCTCTTCCAGAATCTTGCGCCCGCCCAGTTCGGGCAGATCGATGATGAACGCGCACGAGATGATCTCACCCCCCAGTCGTTCGATCAGCTTGATCCCGGCTGCGGCGGTGCCGCCGGTGGCCAGAAGATCGTCCACGACCAGAATTTTCTCACCCGGCTGGATGGCATCATCGTGGATTTCCACGATCGCCTCGCCGTATTCCAGCTTATAGTCCTGACTGATCGTGGTGCCGGGCAGTTTGCCCTTTTTTCGGATCGGCACAAAACCCACGCTCAGCTGATGCGCAATCGCCCCGCCCAGAATAAAGCCGCGCGCCTCAAGACCCACGACCTTGTCGATACGCTCACCGGCATAGGGGTGCAGCATCTGGTCGATTGCCATGCGGAACCCGCGGGGATCGGCGAACAGGGTGGTGACATCGCGGAACATGATCCCCTCGTGCGGGAAATCGACGATGGTCCGAATGTAATCCTTGACCGTTTTATTTCTGGACATGATCCACCCCTTTGGCATCAAACACGCCGGGGTGTTTGGCCCATCAGGGTCGGTCATGCAAGAAATGTTTGGCCGCTGCGACTACTTGCGGCGGCTGATGGCGTTGGGCAGCCCGTAGTAGCGGTAAAGCGCGTTCGGCAACCACGAAAGATGCGGTTTGCGCCAATTGCGTTGATCCCGAAGAAGAAATGCCTGCGCGACGTGAAGGTTCATTGCGTTGATCTCACTTTTGTTGTTATGTGTTTGATATCTACATCTTCTATACTTTGTATATACATTGCATCGCTTTGTGAATCAAGGTCTGAACGGGGTCAGGGCGCGTGGCGAAGAAAGACGGGAAGAAATCCACAAAGAAAAACAGTCAGTTGGTTCTGCGGCTCGACAAGGATGAGCGGGATGCCTTTGTCGAGCTGTGCAAGGAACTAGACACATCTGCTGCACGGGAAATCCGCCGGTTCATCCGAGGGTTCATGAAGGAAAACGCCGAAGACTAAGCTCAGGCCGGGCGCCGCAGGACCGCCGTGGCGACGCCCATGCCAATCAGCGTCAACCCTCCGAACTGGGTCATGGCGGTGATCACACCCGTGCGTCCGATCATCTGACGCAGACGGTCCGCCAGCAGCGCATAGGCCAGCGCGTTCAATCCGGCGAGGCCGACGAACGTGGCGATCAGGATGGCGAATTGCGGGCCCAGAGGGTCAGCGGGGCGCAGAAATTGCGGCACGAAGGCGATGAAGAAGGCGATGGATTTCGGGTTCAGTGCGGTGACCGCTGCGGCATGGCCAAAGACGCTGCGCGCCGTCACGTCGCGCCCGGTTTCAACCGTCTGCAAACCGCCCGAGGGCGCACTGCGCAGCAGCTTGATGCCCAGCCAGACCAGATAGGCCGCGCCCACCCATTTCAGCACCGCAAACAGCGTGGCTGAGGCCAGTACCAACGCCCCCAACCCCAACAGCGATGCGGTCATCGCCACCAGATCGCCCAAAGCCACCCCGGTGGCCGAGGCAACGGCGACGCTGCGCCCTTTCGACAGCGCATAGCTGAGCACCAGCAGTACGGTCGGGCCGGGGATCAGCAGCAGAGCGGTCGATGCGGCGACAAAGGCCAGCCAGAGATCAAGCGACATGGGTCATCCTATCGGAGCGTTTCCCACACCAAGCCCGGCGTTGCCGGTCAGGTCAAGCCCGCTCGGTCACGTGCCGCATCAGCGCCTCAAGCGGGCCGCGCTTGAATTTGCGGAACCAAAGCAGTGCGAACGCCGAGGACAGCGCGCAGAACAGCACCGCATAGCCCACGATTTGCGGTGCGCTCAGCGATCCGTCCAGCATCCCGAGCTCCTCAAGCAGCCCCATCCCGATCAGGATATGCGCCATGTAAAGCGTCAGGCTCTGCCGCCCCGGCGCGGTCAGAAACCGTGCGATGCGGATACGTTCGATCGCGGGCCAGAGCTTCAGCAGCAGCCCGATCACCACGCAGGCCGAACCCGTGCCTGCGAGTATATAGAACGGGCCGGGCGGGATGGATTCGGTTCCCAGATAGGCGACCAGATCGGGGTCCGACACCAGCATCTGCGGAAACAGCGCCAGCACCGCCGCGCCAAAGCCCCACATGATCAAGCGGTGCTGAATGCAGATCGTATGCAGTTCACACCGTCCAATCGCCATTCCGATCAGCAGGAATGCGGCCCAGGGCAACACCGGGTGCCAGCCGTTAAACAGCGCGTTGCGTAGAAAGCCGGGCAGGGTCCAGAGGTCGGTATAGGTTAGTGCCTGCCAATCCCAGCCCCGATCATAGTCAAAGACCAGATTGGCAATAACTGCCAGCGCCACGATCCCCAACGCCCCCAGCCACAGCCCGCGCGGAGCGACGGTCAGAAACGCGGACCCGACCACGAAATACAGCGCGTAGAAATGCAGGATGTCAGCGTCGAACACCGTCATGTTGATCAGGCCGATCACAAACAGGAACTCCGCCCGACGCAGCAGCAGCCCGGCCTCGATGCGCGACAACCCGATGCCGATCCCGGCCAGCACCACGAACAAAGCTGCTGCGCGCCCTTCCAGTGCGTCAATCAGTGTCGATGCCCAATCCGACCCCGGTGCGACCTCAGCCGCGATGCGAAAATTCACCAGCACCATGCCGCAAAAGGCCAGAAATCGGGCGGCATCCAGTGCATCGAGTCGTTTCATCATCCCTCACAGACCGCTAAGTGCTTGCCTTTTCTTCATTAATCAGCGTCAGCATGGCAAGGGCCGGGGCCATTTCAAGCAACACAAACGCAAAAGCCCGGCACATTGGCTTTGCGGCAACAGGTTAAAGATTGGATGAAGCCTCGCCCCGGCATCTTGAAACCCGCGCCCACCTGCCCAACCTCAGACCCAAAGGAGAGGCCGATGGTGCAGATACAACACGCAAACCCAAGCGCGACCCATCGCGGTATCGAGCGCGCAAAAGCCGTGTTGCTGGGTCTCGTACTGGTGGGGGCGGTGCTCTATGCGGGCATCCTCGGCTATATGTATTTCAATCAGCAATCGCTGCTTTACAAACCCGACGGCGAATTGCCCGATCCGGCCAGCGTGGGTCTGGCGGATGTCGACGCCCTGTCGCTGCCGATGGCCGACGGCACCGTCCTGACGGTTTGGAGCGCGCCCGCGGCTACCGCAGATGCGCCCACGGTGCTGTTTTTCCACGGTCAAAGCGGCAATCTGGGCGACCGCGCCGACCGGATGCGCGAAATCCTCAACTCAGGCTACGGTCTGCTTGCGCCCAGCTATCGCGGGTTTCCGGGCAGCGAGGGCGAACCCTCGGAACTGGCGCTGATTTCTGATGGCGTTCAGTTGTTCGACAAGCTGGATGGAGAGGGCAAAGACGTGGTCCTGCACGGTCAGAGCCTCGGCACCGGTATCGCCGCCGCCGTTGCCGCAGAGCGCCCCAGCGCCGAGCTGCTGGTGCTTGAGGCTCCCTTCACCGCCACCGTCGATGTGGCGGCCGAGCGCTATCCGTTTCTGCCGGTCGCAGCCCTGATGAAAGACCAGTTCGCCACCCGCGATCTGATCGAACGCATCACCGTGCCCACGCTGATCTTCCACGGAACCGAGGATGAAACCATCCCGCTACACCACGGCACGGCGCTGGCTGAACTGTCCGACACGGCGCAGCTACGCGTCATCCCTGACGGCACCCATAACGACCTCTGGTCCTATGGGCTGTGGGACGACGTGCATCAGCAGCTACAGCAGAACTAAGCTCAGAGTATCCGCCCGGCCACCGCATCCAGCTTGGCCAACACCGCCGGATCGCGCTTTTCGGGGGCGGTCAGGATGGCGTATTCCAGCGCCCGGTCACAGCCATGCGGGCAGGGCGCGCGGTCAGCGCCTAGCAGGGCGGGCAGGCCCTTAACCAGCGCCCGGCCTTTTTCCGCATTGCCGGTCAGGGTGGCGATGATCGCGGTTACGTCGACCTCGCCATGATCCGGGTGCCAACTGTCATAGTCGGTCACCATGGCGATGGAGGCATAGCAAAGCTCGGCCTCGCGGGCGAGCTTCGCCTCGGGCATGTTGGTCATGCCGATCACGTCGCAGCCCCAGTGTTCGCGGTACATCTTGGATTCCGCCAACGAGGAAAACTGCGGCCCCTCCATCGCCAGATAAGTGCCGCCGCGATGCACGGTGATGCCCGCCGCCTTGCCCGCGGTCTCGCAGGCATCCGACAGGCGCGGACAGGTGGGATGCGCCACACTGACATGGGCCACGCAGCCGGTGCCAAAGAAACTTTTCTCGCGCGCAAAGGTCCGGTCGATGAACTGATCCACGATCACGAAATCACCCGGCGCCATGTGCTCGCGAAACGATCCGCAGGCCGAGACCGAGATTACATCCGTCGCCCCCAACCGCTTCAGCGCGTCGATATTGGCGCGATAGGGTACTTCGGTCGGCGAATGCACATGGCCGCGCCCGTGGCGGGGCAAAAAGGCCATCTCGACCCCGCCCAGCGATCCGGTCAGGATTTGATCCGACGGATCACCCCAGGGCGTTTCCACAGTAACCCATTCGGCATTTTCCAGACCATCGATGTCATAAATGCCCGATCCTCCGATGACGGCGATTTTTGTTTGGGTCACGTTGGTTCTCCGCTGAAAAAAACTGCTGTCCGAGTTCTGCGGGTCACGGCCCGGTTTGGCAAGCGGCTTCAACGGTTTGTGTGCCCCGCGCCGCCCAAGCTGCACAAGCTATGTTCTGGGCGCATATCAGGGTCCCGCCTGGCGCAGTACCTCTCGCCGAGTTTGCCCTGTAGAAGGCCCCCTTCGCGCGAACCCCATAGACCGACAGGACCGATCCATGCCCCGAGCCTTGCTGGCCAGCTTTGCCAACCGTATTGCCATGCCCGATCTGCGCTGGATGCCGGACGAGGGCTTTTCGGTCTCACGCATCCGCATTGAACTGTTGTCGGGGCTCACCGTCGCGCTGGCACTGGTGCCCGAGGCGGTGGCCTTTGCCTTCGTCGCCGGGGTGCATCCGCTGGTCGGGCTTTATGCTGCGTTTCTGGTGGGGCTGATCACGGCGCTGATCGGGGGTCGTCCGGGCATGATCTCGGGCGCGACCGGGGCGTTGGCTGTGGTGATGGTGGCGCTGGTGGCGCAGCACGGAGTCGAATACCTGTTCGCCACGGTGGTCTTGATGGGCATCTTGCAGATCATTGCCGGGGCGATGCACTGGGGCCGCTTTATCCGGTTGGTGCCACACCCGGTCATGCTGGGCTTTGTCAACGGTCTGGCGATTGTGATTTTCTTGGCGCAGATGGGCCAGTTCAAGGTCCCAGGCACGATGGAAAATACCGGTCACGGTATGGGCGGGGGCGAATGGCTCTCGGGCATGCAGCTTTACACCATGCTGGGCCTTGTGGCGCTGACCATGGCGGTGATCTGGGTCATGCCGCGCATCACCCGCATCATTCCCGCGCCGCTGGCCGGGATCGTGGTTGTGGCCGCGCTGGTGATCGGCATGGGGTTGGATGTGCCACGCGTGGGCGACCTGGCCTCGATCGAAGGCGGCCTGCCCTCGTTCCACATCCCCATGGTGCCGCTGACATGGGAGACATTCGAGATCATCCTGCCCTACGCGGTCATCCTAGCCGCAATCGGCCTGATCGAATCCCTGCTGACGCTCAATCTGGTCGGAGAGATCACCGGACGGCGGGGCGGAGCTTCGCAGGAATGCATCGCGCAGGGCGCAGCCAACGTGGTGACCGGGTTCTTTGGCGGCATGGGCGGGTGCGCGATGATCGGCCAGTCGATGATCAACGTGAAATCCGGAGGCCGCACCCGCATCGCGGGCATCGCCGCGGCGCTGTTCCTGCTGCTGTTCATCCTCGTCGGATCGTCGCTGATCGAGCAGATCCCGCTGGCCGCGCTGGTGGGGGTTATGTTCATGGTGGTGATCGGGACATTCGCATGGAACTCGTTCAAAATCCTGCTCAAGGTGCCGATGACCGACGCCTTCGTCATCGTGCTGGTGACGGTGGTGACCGTGATGGAAGACCTCGCTGTCGCAGTTGTGGTCGGGGTCATCGTCTCGGCGCTGGCCTATGCCTGGAACAACGCCAAACGCATCCACGCGGTCACGCGCGAGTCCCATACCGAAGCGGGGGCCAAGGTCTATGAAGTGCAGGGCCCGCTGTTCTTTGGCTCGTCCGACGGGTTCATCGAGCTCTTTGACGTTGCGGGCGACCCCGACACGGTGATCGTCGATTTTGCCGACAGCCGTGTGGTCGATCAATCCGCCCTGCAGGCAATTGAAAACATCGCCGCGAAATACGAGGCCGCTGGCAAACGCCTCATGCTGCGCCACCTCAGCCGCGATTGCCACAAGCTGCTGACCAAGGCGGGGCACCTGATGGTCGACAGCGATGATGATCCTGAATACGAACTGGTGGTGGATTACTCTGTCCGCACCGGGATTCTGGGCGGCCACTGACTTTTTGCGAGGCTCTGCCTCGCGCTCCGGGATATTTATAGCCAGATGAAGTGCGGATCCCCTGCTTCATCTGGCCAAAAATATCCCGGGGGAGTCGCCCGCAGGGCGGCGGGGGCAGCGCCCCCTTCCGCCCATGGGGTCAATCGTCGGGGCGGTTCAGTGAGAACAGCTCACTCACCACCGAATAATCCCGATATCCTAGCCGCGCGAGCGGTTTGAATGAGGTCACATCAAACTTGCCGTCGCGGATGTGCGCGTCCTGCAGGTGTATGCCGGTGACCTCTCCGAATACCACACGGTTTGCTTCGCCGGGCAGGGTGACAATCTGAGTCAGTTTGCATTCCAGTGCAGCGGGGGCGTCTGCGACCCGGGCGCAGGTGATGGTTTCGCATTCGGCAGCCGTCAGCCCCGCATGGGTGAACTCGTCGATATGTTTCGGCAGGCCCGCCGAGCTGGCATTCATCGCGTCCCGGTGGGCATGGGCGACCACATTGACGCAAAACACGCCCGTCGCCTCGATATTGGCAATGCTGTCCTTGCCGCCATCTTGGTCGTGTTTTGTGCCGGTGGTCGCGAACATCACTTGCGGTGGCGTGTAAGCGACACCGTTGAAGAACGAATAGGGGGCCAGATTGTTGATTCCGTCTGCGTCCCGGGTGGAAATCCAGCCGATCGGTCGTGGCGTGATGATGGCGTTGAACGGGTTATGCGGCAGGCCGTGGCCGTCTTCGGGGCGATAGAACATAAGGTCTCCAAGCGTTTGCCCAAGGCGTATCGAAGTGCTAGGGCGAATTCCAGCAGGGAAAAGAGGGCGCGCGTGCAGCAGTTCAGGATCAGGCCGGAAGAGGCGGACGACTGGTGGGAGGTCGAGGCGCTCTATGATCTCTGCTTCGCGCCGGGGCGCGAGGCGTTGTCGTCCTACCGGCTGCGCGATGATGTGCCGCCTGTGGCCGGGTTGTCGCTGGTGGCGCGGGACGGGCAGGATATTCTGGCCGGTGCGATCCGGTTCTGGCCCGTGCATGTGGGTGACCATGATGCATTGTTGCTGGGACCTGTTGCAGTGCATCCGACCCATCAGGGCGAAGGGCTGGGTGGCTATCTGATCCATCAGGGGGTTGAGGCCGGGCGCGCCCGGGGCTGGGGCAGGGTCATGCTGGTGGGCGATGCGCCCTATTATGCCCGGTTCGGATTTGCCCCGCTGGTCGGGGTTGAAATGCCGCCGCCCACCAACCCCGACCGGGTTCTCGGGATGGAGCTGTCCCCCGGAGTTTGGGATGGAATTCAGGGGCTTGTGACGCGCTGGTCTCGCTGACCCATTGAAAACCTCCCGCAAAATGCCGATGTTTTCAGGACAGGAGGGCACAGATGCAGGACGTGGTTCTTGTCGAAAAACTCGATCCCGAGGCGGAACTTGACCGGCTGGCGCGGCTTTATAGCTCGGCCGGAGGGGTCGGGGTCAATCTGTTAAACAAGCTGGGCGGTTCGGCGGAATCTCTGCTGGACCAACTGCCCGAACCTGTGCGCAACGGCCTGACCGATGCGACCGAGCAGGCCCTGTGGCTTGCCATGCACGCCGCCGAAGGGTCCAGACGTGCCGTGCCGGATCAGAAACCATGGGTCAACACTGCGCTGACCACCGCGATGGGGGCTGCCGGGGGCTTGGGCGGCGCATCGACGGCTCTGGTCGAACTGCCCGCAACCACGGCGATGATCCTGCGCGCCATTCAGGGTGCGGCGGCGCGGGAAGGGTTTGATCCGGCGGCGGAGAATGTGAAATTCGACTCGATCCGGGTGCTGTCCGCCGCGGGGCCTCTGACCAAGGATGACGGGGCCGATCTGGGGTTTTTCTCGATGCGCCTGACGCTGACCGGCCCAACCATGCAGCGGCTGATTGCCATGGTGGCCCCACGTCTGTCGGTGGTTCTGGGCCAGAAACTGGCGGCGCAATCGGTGCCTCTGCTGGGGGCGCTGGCCGGGGGCGGCACGAATTTTATCTACACCCGCTATTATCAGCAGATCGCCCATGTCCATTTCGGCTTGCGACGGCTGTCGATCGATGCCGATATCCCCCACGATGACCTCGTCCGCCGCCTGTCGGGACGCATGGCGATATAGACGCATCTTCTGAAAAGCTTGGAATATGAACCTGCATGTGGTAATTCTGGCTGCATAAACCGCAACATAAGCGGAGCGAGCAGTTAGGTATGAACCGTGTTTGACGGGCGCAGCAGCACGAGCAATGGCAGGCTTTCGACCGAGGGTCTCTCTCTTTCAGGGGCGCTTCCGGTATTCGCGCAGGCCGCCGCGCTTTGCTATCGCCTCAAGGCGGGGCGGCCCGAGATATTGCTGGTCACTACCCGCCGGGCGGGGCGCTGGATCATTCCCAAGGGCTGGCTGATAAACGGCCTCAGTCCGTGGCAGACGGCGGCCCGTGAGGCCTGGGAAGAGGCGGGCGTGCTGGGCACTTGCGGCACCGAAAGCCTGGGGCGGTTCGCCTATGTGAAGAACCGCCGTAACAAGGGATCGGGGCTGTGCCTGGTCGATGTGTTTCCGCTGCATGTGCGGCGGCTGGCGGTGGATTTCCCCGAGACGGGGCAACGCAGGCGTAAATGGCTGTCGCCCGAAAAAGCGGCGCAGCGGGTCGGGTCGCCCGATCTGGCTTTACTTCTGCGTGGTTTCGGTCACCTGCCGCAATAGGGGCCAAGATCAAGACTTGATATTACCATGTTGGTCGGTATCTATTCGCCAACCGGTTCTTGGATTTGTGATGATTCAATACGCATTGAAATGCAGCGAAGGCCACAGCTTTGATAGTTGGTTCCAGTCCGCAGCCGCTTTTGACAAGCTGGCGGCGGCGGGGATGGTTACCTGCGCCGTCTGCGGCTGCAATCATGTGGAAAAAGCGGTCATGACGCCCCGGGTGCGCCCTGCGCGCAGCGCTGCGGCAGAACAGACCCCGCCAGCGCCTGCAAGTGAACAGATCGACGTGACCACGCCGACGCCCGATGTCGAAAAGGTGCTGGCCGATCTGCGCCGCAAGGTCGAAGAGAACTCGGACTATGTCGGCACCGATTTCGCCACCGAGGCGCGCCGGATTCATCTGGGCGATGCGCCCGAACGCGCCATCTATGGCGAGGCCCCGCCCGAAGAAGCCCGGGCCCTGGTCGAGGATGGTGTGCCGGTCGCGCCTCTGCCCTTCATCCCCAGACGCAAGACCAACTAAGTGATGCATGTTGTCATAACCGGCGCGGGCCGTGGGATCGGGAAAACGCTTTCGGATCAATACCGTGTGGCGGGTCATGATGTCACCGGAACTGCGCGGGACGGCAGCGCGCAGATCACGCTGGATGTCACCGACCCGGCAGATCACGTGGCTATGGCCCGCGGGTTACAGGACCGCCCGGTCGATCTGCTGATCTGCAATGCCGGGGTCTATCTGGACAAGGGCCACGACATCAGCGGCTATCCCGCCGAAATGTGGGCGCAGAGTTTTGCGACCAACGTCACTGGCGTTTTCCTGACGGTGCAATCGCTGCTGCCGAATGTGCGGGCGGCGCGGGGCAGGATCGCGATCCTGTCGTCTCAGATGGCCTCGCACAGCCACGCGCCCGGGGGCAGCTATATCTATCGCGCGTCAAAGGCGGCGGTGCTGAATCTGGGGCGCAATCTGGCAACGGACCTGCGCAGCGATGGCATTGCGGTTGGTATCTATCACCCCGGCTGGGTGCAGACCGATATGGGCGGTGCCGCAGCCGAGATCAGCGTTGATCAGGCCGCCGAGGGGCTGATCCGGCGGTTCGATACGCTATCCCTTGAAACCACGGGATGTTTCGAAACCTGGGATGGCCGCGCGCACGCCTACTGAGTGCCAAGCGCCGCTTTGGGGATTTCGTACACCTCGCCGGGCTCGATGAAGATCACCATGATATCGCCGGGCGTCTCATAGGTCAGCTTGGACGTTGAACTGCTGGAATCGGGCACACCGCCGGTGAAATAGATCCGCCGGACCTCTCCGGTTTTCAGCTGTACGGCCAGTGTGGCCGTGCCATCCTCGCGCTTGCGCAGCTCGGCGGGGCAGCTGTCCAGCGGCTCGCCCGCCAAAGCGGCGCAGGGCACGGTGCCGAGCGAATTCTCGCCATCGGTACCCGACAGGGTGGCGACCTGCGCATGGGCAGCGGTTGAGATCAGGGTCAGGGCAGCGGCGAAACGGTACATGGAAATCCTCGTGGGCGAATATTCGTGCGCAGGCTGACACCGGGGCGATGCAATGTAAAGCGGCCCCGCGTCGCAGGCGAAACTTCTTTGCGCCCTTGCCCTTACGCCCCCCCTCGCATAAGACGCACGGGATCAGAAATCCAAGGCGCGGAGACATTTGCCCCCATGCCCGTACTCGTGATGAAATTCGGCGGCACATCGGTCGCCAATCTGGACCGTATCCGCCGCGCCGCCAAGCGCGTGGGGGTTGAGGTTGCCAAGGGCTATGACGTGATCGTCATCGTCTCGGCCATGTCCGGCAAGACCAACGAACTGGTGGGCTGGGTCGATGAAATTTCGCCGCTGTATGATGCGCGCGAATATGATGCGGTTGTGTCCTCGGGCGAGAATGTCACCGCCGGTCTGATGGCGCTGACCCTGCAGGAAATGGATATCCCAGCGCGCAGTTGGCAGGGTTGGCAGGTGCCGCTGATCACCAATGGTGCACATTCGGCGGCGCGGATCGAAGAGATTCCGCCGGAAAACATTACCCAGAAGTTCGGCGAAGGGATGCGTGTCGCGGTTGTCGCGGGCTTTCAGGGCATCAGCCCCGAGGGCCGTATCACCACGCTGGGCCGGGGTGGCTCGGACACCACCGCCGTTGCCTTTGCCGCCGCGTTCGAGGCTGAGCGCTGCGATATCTATACGGATGTGGACGGCGTCTATACCACTGACCCGCGCATCTGCGAAAAGGCGCGCAAGCTGGACAAGATCTCGTTCGAGGAAATGCTCGAACTGGCCTCGCTGGGGGCCAAGGTGCTGCAAACCCGCTCGGTCGAGCTGGCGATGCGCTACAAGGTGAAACTGCGCGTTCTCTCAAGCTTTGAAGAACAATCCGACGAGGCCGGCACGCTGGTCGTCGACGAGGAGGAAATCATGGAATCCAACATAGTTTCGGGCGTCGCCTATTCGCGGGATGAGGCCAAGATGACCGCCGTTTCGGTCGCCGACCGCCCCGGCATCGCCTCGATCATCTTCACCGCGCTCAGCGATGAGGGCGTGAATGTGGACATGATCATCCAGAATATCTCGGATGAAGGCCGCACCGACATGACCTTTTCCTGCCCCACCAATCAGGTCACCCGCGCCGAAAAGGCGCTGCTGGCGATCAAGGAAAAGGGTGAGCTGAACTATGCCGAGCTGGTTGCGGACGAAGACGTCTGCAAGGTCTCGGTCGTGGGTATCGGGATGCGCTCGCAATCCGGTGTGGCGGCGAAAATGTTCCGGGTTCTCTCGGATGAGGGGATCAACATCAAGGTCATCACAACCTCTGAGATCAAAATTTCCGTGTTGATTGACAGGAAATACATGGAACTTGCGGTTCAGGCGCTGCATGATGCCTTTGAACTGGACAAGGCGGCCTGAGCTGATCGGCCAAGGGTCACGCCTGACACCATAAGACGGTTGGGCCATGGCGGACGGCACTGAAACAGAATCCCGTAAGCTGCTGGGGCGGCTGCGGGAAGAGATGGCCAGCGAGGCCGCCGGTCAGGAGCGCCTCGACCGGATCACCCATCTGATCGCCGACAGCACGCGGCGCGAGGTCTGCTCGATCTACCTGTTCCGCGATGAAGACACGCTGGAACTCTGCGCCACCGAAGGTCTGTCGCCCGAAGCGGTACACAAGACCCGGATGCGCATGGGCGAGGGGCTGGTGGGTCGCGTTGCCAAGTCGGGCAAGGTGGTGAACACCGCCGATGCGCCTTCGGCCAAGGGCTTCCGCTATATGCCCGAGACGGGCGAGGAACGGTTTTCCTCCTTTCTGGGCGTCCCGGTACAGCGTCTGGGCGAGAAGCTGGGCGTGCTGGTTGTGCAGTCCCGCGATGCGCGCGAGTTCTCGGCGGATGAGGTCTATGCGCTGGAAGTGGTCGCCATGGTGCTGGCCGAGATGGCCGAGCTGGGTGCTTTCGTGGGCGAGGGCGCGGCCCTGTCGCCGCTGCACCAGCAATCGGTCCAGCTGAACGGCGGCCCGGCGCAGGAGGGCTCGGCCGAAGGCCATGTCTGGCTGCACGAACCCCGCGTGGTTGTCACCAACCCTATTGCCGAGGACCCGCACCGCGAACGTGAACGTCTGAGCGAGGCGGTTGAGGAATTGCGCGTTGGCGTCGACAAGATGCTTGAGATTTCGCAGGGCGGGGATACCGAACAGCTTCAGGTGCTCGAAGCGTATCGCATGTTTGCCAATTCCAAGGGCTGGATGCGTCGGATGGAGGAAGACATCGCCCTTGGCCTCAGCGCCGAGGCGGCGGTCGAGAAAGAACAATCGCAGGCCCGCGCCCGCATGGGTCAGGTGACCGACCCCTATTTGCGCGAACGACTGGCCGATCTGGATGACCTCAGCAACCGTCTGTTGCGCATCCTGACCGGGCAGGGCAACACCAACGGGGCCGACCTGCCGCCCGATCCGATCCTGATCGCCCGCAATATCGGGCCCGGAGACCTTCTGGAATATGGCCGCTCGCTCAAAGGCATCGTGCTTGAGGAAGGGTCGGTCGGCAGCCATGCCACCATCGTTGCCCGCGCGCTGGCGATCCCACTGGTGGTGCACGTGGGCCGGATCACGACCGAGGCGCTGAACGGCGATCATATTCTTGTCGATGGCGACAATGGCGTGGTCCATCTGCGCCCCGAGGACACCGTGGTGAACGCCTTCCGCGACAAGGTTGCGATGCAGGCCAAGGCGCAGGAACGCTATGCCTCGATCCGCGAAACCCCGACAGTCACCCGCGACGGCGAGCGGATCAGCTTGGTGATGAATGCCGGCCTGATGGCTGATCTGCCTTCGCTGGGCAATTCCGGCGCCGAAGGCGTGGGCCTGTTCCGGACCGAGCTGCAGTTCCTGATCCGCAACCAGATGCCCAAACGGTCGGAACTGGTGACGCAGTATCAGCGGGTTCTGGACGCGGCGGGGGAAAAGCGGGTGGTGTTCCGCACACTGGATATCGGCTCCGACAAGGTTCTGCCCTACATGAAGCATGTGGACGAACCGAACCCGGCACTGGGCTGGCGCGCCATCCGGGTTGGTCTGGACAAGCGTGGGGTGATGCGGATGCAGTTGCAGGCGCTGATCCGCGCCGCCAATGGCCGCCCGCTGACGGTGATGTTCCCCTTTGTGGCGCAGGCCGACGAATTCCGCGAGGCCCGCTGGGAGGTCAAGAAAACCATCGAACGCGAACGGCGTCTGGGCCATGTCCTGCCCGAAACGCTCGAAGTGGGGGCGATGCTGGAAACCCCATCGCTGGCCTTTGCGCCGCAGAAATTCTTTGACGAGGTCGGGTTTATCTCGATCGGCGGCAACGATCTGAAACAGTTTTTCTTTGCCGCCGACCGCGAAAACGAACTGGTGCGCCGCCGCTACGACACGCTGAATGTCAGTTTCCTCAGCTTCATCGAACGCATTGTCGAGCGATGCCAGATTTCGGACACCCCGCTTAGCTTTTGCGGCGAAGATGCGGGCCGCCCGGTCGAGGCGCTGTGTCTGGCCGCAATGGGCATCCGCACCCTGTCGATGCGCCCGGCTTCAATCGGGCCTGTCAAAAGCTTGCTGTTGCGGTCCAACCTGCAGGATGTGCGCAAGATCATCGCCGACGCGCGCCACCGCGGTGAACAATCGGTGCGCCCGGCGGTGATGGAATGGCTGCGTACACAGTCCTGACCCGCGGTGCCTGAAACTTTCAAAGTTTCAGACCGGTTTCTTTTCAAGAAACCGCCAGCACCCGGTTTCAACGCCGCACACAAATCCGGGCTTGATTTTTGCCCCCGGGTTTCTTATCCAGCCGATGATTGTTAGCGATAACATGGCAAAGCAACGCTTCACCCTTACACATCCGGGCGGCCCGCTGCTAAACAGGCAATGAACCCCGAGAAGGAGCCTCACCATGGTCTCACGCGTTATTCCGGTGGATCCGTTCGACCTCGTATTGTTCGGCGCGACCGGCGATCTGGCGCAGCGGAAGATTCTGCCGGGGCTGTATCACCGCTTCGAAGTGGGCCAGATGCCCGAAGACGCACGGATCATCGGCACCGCGCGCTCAGACATGGACAGCGACGGTTTCCGCGACGTGCTGCGCGCCTCGATGCAGAAGTTTGCGCCGCAGTTCCAGAAAGAGACGTTGGATCGGTTCCTGCGCCATGTGGAATATGTGCCGGTGGATGCGCTGGGGGAGGCGGGCTGGTCCGATCTGACCGCTCAGCTGCGCCCCGATGTGGTGCGGGCCTTTTACCTCTCGGTCGGGCCCAGCCTGTTTTCGGGCATCGCCCGGGGTCTCAATGACAATGGTCTTGCCACCCCCGACAGCCGCATCGTCGTTGAAAAACCCTTCGGCCACGATCTGGCCTCGGCGCAAGCCCTGAACGAGGGCCTGCGCGCCTGTTTCGAAGAGCATCAAATCTATCGGATCGATCACTATCTGGGCAAGGAAACCGTGCAGAACCTGATGGCCCTGCGTTTTGCCAATTCCCTGTTCGAACCGCTCTGGAATGCCACCCATATCGACCATGTCCAGATCACCGTGGCCGAAACGGTTGGCGTCGAAGGCCGCGGGGCCTATTACGATCAATCCGGCGCGATGCGCGACATGATCCAGAACCATCTGGTACAACTGCTGTGTCTGACGGCGATGGAGCCACCTTCAAAATTCGCCCCCAACGCGGTGCGGGATGAAAAGGTCAAGGTGATCGAAGCGCTGGAGCCGGTCGCGCCCAAGGATATCGCCCGCGGTCAGTACCGCACCGACGAAGGCGGCGATGGCTATCTGGATCACGTCGGCAATCCGGCCAGCCGCACCGAAAGCTTCATTGCCCTAAAGCTTCATATCGGCAACTGGCGCTGGGCCGGGGTGCCATTCTATCTGCGCACCGGCAAACGCCTGCGTGCCCGCGAATCCGAGATCGCGGTGTTCTTCCGAGACCCGCCGCATACGATTTTCCCGAATGTGGGCCCTCTGCACGGCAACGTTCTGGTGATCCGACTGCAACCGGACGAAGGCATCACCCTGCGCACCACCATCAAAGAACCGGGGCAGGGCGGTTTCCGCCTGTCCGACGTCGCATTGGACATGAGCTTTGCCGACGCGCTGGTCGACGGCCAACAATCCCCCGACGCCTATGAGCGGCTGATCATGGATGTGATCCGCGGCGACCAGACCCTGTTCATGCGCGGGGATGAGGCCGAGGCCGCCTGGGCCTGGGTCGACCCTATCATCCACAGCTGGGAAGAACGCGGCGACAAGCCCGCGAAATACGATCAGGGCAGTTCCGGCCCCGAAGAAGCCCTGATGCTGATGCATCGCGATGGTCGCCGCTGGCGTCAGATCGGAGGATAATCATGCTCAACACAGTAATATCCGACGTCACCAAACGCATCATCGACCGCAGCGCCGATCTGCGCGGCCCGCATCTGGAGCGGATGGAGCAGGCCAAATCTAAAGGCCCCGCCCGCGCGCACCTGTCTTGCAGCGGTCAGGCCCATGCCTATGCCGGTGCGGGCGAAGATCAGGACTCCATGGCCACCGGCACGGCAGGCAATCTTGGTATCGTCACCGCCTATAACGACATGCTCTCGGCCCACCAGCCGTTCGAACGCTACCCCGCGCTGATCCGCGATGCGATCCGCGCCGCAGGCGGTACTGCTCAGGTCGCTGGTGGTGTGCCTGCCATGTGCGACGGCGTCACGCAGGGCGAGGCGGGGATGGAATTGTCTCTGTTTTCCCGCGACGTGATCGCGTTGGCCGCTGGCGTGGCGCTCAGCCATAATACCTATGATGCTGCCGTATTCCTCGGCGTCTGCGACAAGATCGTGCCCGGCCTGATCATCGGCGCGCAGGCCTTCGGACATCTGCCTGCTGTCTTCCTGCCCGCCGGTCCGATGACCAGCGGCCTGCCAAACGACGAAAAGGCCAAAATCCGCCAAAAATTCGCCGCCGGAGAAATAGGCCGCGAAGACCTGATGAAAGCCGAAATGGCCGCCTATCACGGCCCGGGCACCTGCACCTTCTACGGCACCGCCAACACCAACCAGATGCTGATGGAGTTCATGGGTCTGCACTTGCCGGGCTCCAGCTTCGTCAACCCCAACACCCCTCTGCGCGACGCCCTGACCGAAGAAGGCGCCCGCCGCGCCCTATCCCTCAGCGCGCTGGGCAATCACTACACCCCGGTCTGCCAGATCCTTGACGAGCGGGCCTTTGTGAATGGCATCGTCGGGCTGATGGCCACCGGGGGTTCAACCAACTTGCTAATCCACCTGATCGCCATGGCGCGCGCAGGCGGTATCGTGCTGGACTGGCAGGATTTTTCCGACATCTCCGCCGTGGTCCCTCTGGTCGCGCGGGTCTATCCGAACGGTCTGGCCGATGTGAACCATTTCCACGCTGCAGGGGGCCTTGGCTTTGCCATCGGCACATTGCTGAACGAAGGCCTGCTGCATCCCGACACGCTGACGGTCGCTGGACAGGGTCTGCACAACTACACCCAAGAACCCAAGCTGAAAGATGGCGAGCTGGTCTGGGAAGACGGCGCGGGCCACAGCCTGAACGATAAAATCGTCCGCCCCGCCAGCGACCCGTTCCAACCGACCGGCGGCCTCTCGCGCCTGACCGGCAATCTGGGCACCGGCGTCATGAAGGTTTCAGCTGTCGCGCCTGAACATCAGGTGGTCGAAGCCCCCGTGCGCGTGTTCCATGATCAGAACGAAGTGAAAGCCGCCTTCAAGGCCGGAGAGTTCACGAGCGACACCATCGTTGTCGTGCGTTTCCAAGGCCCCAAGGCCAACGGCATGCCCGAATTGCACTCGCTGACCCCAATGCTGTCCATCCTGCAGGGCCGGGGACACAAAGTGGCGCTGGTCACCGATGGCCGCATGTCCGGAGCCTCTGGCAAGGTTCCCGCGGCTATCCATGTCTGCCCCGAGGCGCTGGATCAGGGTCCAATCGCCTATCTGCAGGACGGCGACCTCCTGCGCGTGGATGCTGTGAAGGGAGAACTGGAAATCCTCACCCCCGGCGTCCTCGACCGGGCGCCAGCCACCGCCGACCTGACCGCGAACCAGCACGGCGTCGGGCGCGACCTCTTCGGTGCGTTCCGCCAGAACGTCGGCTCAGCCGACACCGGCGCCAGCATTTTCGGAGTGTAAGCATGTCCAAAACCCAACGCACCCGCGAGATCTGCGCGCTGGCTCCCATCGTCCCGGTTCTGGTCGTCGATGACGCCACCCACGCCCGCCCGCTGGCCGAAGCGCTGGTTGCTGGGGGCCTCCCGGCGCTCGAAGTCACCCTGCGCACTCCCGCAGCCCTTGATGCCATCCGCGCCATGGCCAACGTGCCCGGAGGCGTCGTTGGCGCAGGCACTCTGATCACGCCCGAAGATGTCCGCGCCGCCAAAGCGGCAGGCGCGCAATTCGGCGTCTCGCCTGGCGCAACCGACGCGCTCATTGCTGCCTGCGAGGCCGAAGGCTTGCCCCTTCTGCCCGGAGCAGCCACTGCGACCGAGGCAATGGCCCTGCTGGAACAGGGCTATGACATGCTGAAATTCTTCCCGGCCGAAGCCTCGGGCGGTGCCCCCGCCCTGAAGGCCATCGGTGCCCCCCTGCCGCAGATCACCTTCTGCCCCACAGGCGGCGTCTCGCCCGCAAATGCCCGCGATTACCTGTCGCTGCCCAACGTCATCTGCGCCGGCGGCAGCTGGGTCGCGCCCAAGCAGATGGTCCAAAACGGCGACTGGGCGGGGATCGAGACACTGGCGCGTGAAGCCGCCCGCCTGACGGATTGACGCGCCGCCACTCGGCGCTAGGGTAGACCGCAAGTCAAACAGGTTGCCCTCATGACAAACCAAACTTCCCTCGCGCAAGGGCGCGAGTATCTGGCCATCCCCGGTCCATCGGTCATGCCCGATGCGGTGCTGCAGGCCATGCACCGCCCGTCGCCCAATATCTACGACGGCGAACTGGTCGAGATGATGCCCGCCCTGCTGCAGGACCTGCGCCGCGTCGCCCGCACCGACCATGACGTCGCCATCTACATCGCCAACGGCCACGGCACGTGGGAGGCGGCGCTGTCGAACGTCATCGCGCCCGGCGAAACCGTGCTGGCCCCCGCCTCGGGCCGCTTTGCCGAAGGCTGGGCCGAGATGGCCGAAGGCCTCGGCGCACAGGCGCAGGTGATCGACTTCGGCATGTCCGCGCCCTGGGATTTCAACCGCATCGCCGAAGCGCTGCGTGCCGACACAGACCACAGGATCAAGGCGGTGCTGGCCGTGCATGTGGACACCTCCACCTCGATCCGCAACAACATCCCGGCCCTGCGTGCCCTGCTGGATGACCTACAGCACCCGGCGCTGCTGATGGCCGACTGCATCGCCTCGCTGGGCTGCGACCGGTTCGAGATGGACGCCTGGGGCGTCGATGTTACCGTCACCGCCTGCCAGAAGGGCCTAATGACGCCTGCTGGCATGGGCTTTGTCTATTTCAACGACAAGGCACAGGCCAAACGCGCCGCTATGCCCCGCGTCTCGCACTACTGGGACTGGCAGCCCCGCGCCAATCCCGACCTGTTCTACCAGCATTTCAACGGCACCGCGCCGACCCATCACCTCTATGGGCTGCGCGCCGCCCTCGATCTGATCCATGCCGAGGGCCTCGAACAGGTCTGGGCCCGCCACACCCGCCTCGCCCATGCCATCTGGACCGCGTGCGAGGTCTGGGCCGACGGCGGAGCACTGCAGTTCAACGTCGCCGACCCGGCCCACCGCAGCCACGCCGTCACCGCCCTGCGCCTGACCGAAGGCCGAGGCACGCCGCTGCGCAACTACACCGAAAACCAGCTCGGCCTGACCCTCGGTATCGGATTAGGGATGGAGGATTGGGACGGTTGCTTCCGCCTCGGCCATATGGGCCACGTGAACGCTCAGATGGTGATGGCTATGCTGGGCGGTATGGAAACAGCGATGGCCGCACTCAACATCCCTCGCGGCACGGGCGCCCTCGAAGCCGCCGCCGCCACCCTGGCCAACTGATCCAGTCTTCATCTGGCCAAAAATATCCTCGGGGGGATCGCGCCCAAAGGCGCGATGGGGGGCAGACAGCCCCCCTACACGGCCCGGGCCCGCTCCAAGGCCCGGGGCAGCGCGGCCTCAAAAGCCGCCATCTCCGCATCGCTACCACAGCTCACCCGGATACACCGGTTCTGCGGGGCCGCGAATGGCATCCGCACAAACACCCCCTGATCGACCAGAGCATCCAACACGGCTTTTGCAAACACCCCATCCCGCCCACAATCGATCGCCACGAAATTGGTGGCCGAGGGCAAAGGCTCCAACCCATTCGCCCGCGCAATCTTCCCGATCCGGCCGCGCGCCGCTGCGATCTTCGTCTGAACCTCGGCCAGCCATGCCTGATCCTGCAACGCCGCCAGTGCTCCGGCCTGCGCGGCCCGGTTCATACCGAAATGATTGCGCACCTTGTTGAACGCGGAAATCAATTCGACTGCCCCCATCGCATAGCCAACCCGAGCCCCCGCCATCCCATACACTTTGGAAAAGGTCCGCATCCGGATCGCGCGCGGGTCATCCACCGTGACCGGGGCTGCAGTCCCCTTGGGCGCGCATTCCACATAGGCTTCGTCCAGAACCAGCAGGCACCCAGCGGGCAAGGCCTCCATCGCAGCCACGATGTCCGCCCCGGAATGCCAGCTTCCCATCGGATTGTCGGGATTGGCCAGATAAACCAGCTTGGCGTCCACCTCTGCCGCCTTGGCAAACAAAGCCACCGGGTCCTCATGATCCCCGGCATAGGGGACCTTGTGCAGGACACCTCCGAACCCGGCAACATGATAGTTGAACGTGGGATAAGCCCCGTCCGACGTCACGACTGCATCGCCCGGCCCAACCAGCAGCCGCACCAGATAGCCCAGCAAACCGTCAATCCCTTCGCCCACCACGATGTTTTCGGGCGCAACACCATGATGCGCCGCCAGCGCATGACGCAGGTCAAAATTCTCGGGATCACCATACATCCAGACCTCGGCCGCCGCCCGCTGCATCGCCTCAACCGCACGGGGCGAGGGGCCAAAGATGCTTTCGTTCGCGCCCAGCCGGGCCGCAAACGGCGCGCCGCGCTGGCGTTCCTGCGTTTCGGGGCCGACAAAGGGCACGGTGGCGGGCAAGGATTGCGCAAGCAGAGTGTAACGAGGACCGGTCATGGCCGCAGATAAGCGCAACCTCCGGGGCGGGGCAAGCCTTCCCCTCGCAGCTAACCCGCGCCGCCAGGGTTCAGGCGCATCCCAGCCATCGATTTGCCCTGACGTCGCGGTGGCGCTTGTGCCATGGGTCTGGCAGGGTTGGCACAATAACGCTGTCCGGAGGTCCCCATGTCTCGTGTTTCCATCGACTACAAAGACCACATCGCCCATGTCACCCTGACCCGTGGCGACAAGATGAATGCGTTGGACGATGCGATGATCAAGGCGATCCTGTCCGCAGGGCAAGAGGTCGCCGCCGCCGATATCCGCGCCGTGGTGCTGTCGGGCGAGGGCAAAAGCTTCTGCGCCGGGCTGGACATGGCCAGCTTTGCCAGCATGGCCCACACCGACCCGACCGAATGGCTGATGACCCGCAGCCATGAGGACGCCAATGAAATGCAGGAGCTTGCCCTGATCTGGCGGCGCGTCCCCGTCCCGGTGATCTGCGCGATTCAGGGCGTGGCCTATGGTGGTGGTCTGCAGATCGCGCTGGGCGCCGATATCCGCATCGCCCACCCCGGGGCCAAGCTGGCCGTGATGGAGATGAAATGGGGCATCATCCCCGACATGGGCGGCATGGTCCTGCTGCCCGAGCTTGTCCGCTCGGACGTGCTGCGGCTGCTGACATACACGGCCCGCCCAATCGGCGCACCGCAGGCTGCCGATTGGGGGCTGGTGACGAAGCTGTCCGATGACCCTCTGACCGAAGCGCTTGCTCTGGCCGAGGATATCGCAGGCCAAAGCCCCTCGGCGATCCGCGCAGCCAAACGCCTGATCGACGTGGCCGAAACCCGGGGTCGGGCCGATGTGCTGCTGGCCGAGTCCTCGGAACAGGTGGACCTGATCGGCAAGCCGGACCAGATGGAGGTCGTGATGGCACAGATGCAGGGCCGCAAGCCCGAGTTCAAATGATCACCGCATGAATGCCCGTCGCGCATCGCGGGCCATGTTGTATCGCATCTCAAGATCCGCGATCTTTGCCATCGAGGCCTTGCGTTCTTCAGGATCGGTCAGCGTGGCATAGTCCTTGCGCGCCGCGTCCAGCTGTTTCTTGATGTCGAACTCTTCGGGCAGCACGCCCGCCTGCGCCATGATCCGGTGACCGGCGGCAATGGCCGGATCGCTCTGCGCCTCGCCCGAGCGGTCGGGCAGCGGAGCACCTTCGCCTTCAAGGCCTTCCAACTGGCCCTCGGCCTGCGCCTTCCTGATCTGGCGTTCCACCAGTTTTCCCAACGATCCGAACATGGCCCCATTCTACCGCCCGTTGCGGCAGGGGAAAAGCGATTAGCGCACCCTGTTCGAGATAAGATACGCGATGCCGCCGGCCACCAGCCCCCAGACCGCCGCACCCAGTCCGAACACCGTGATGCCCGATGCGGTGATGGCGAGTGTCAGAATGGCCGCCTCACGCTCGGCGGCTACATCCAAGGCGGCGTGGATGGCGTTCGCCATCACTCCGATCAGGGCCACCCCGGCCAGCGTACCCATCAGCAACGGGTCGGCATGAGCGGCAAAGCTGGTGATCGCCACAGCAAAGACACCAAACAGGCAGTAGAATACGCCGCCCATGATCGCGGACCAATAGCGCAGAGCTGGATCGGGGTGGCTGTCCTCATTCGAACACATCGCGGCGGTGATGGCGGCCAGACAGGTTGCGGGCGCGCCGAACGGGGCTGACAGAAGACTTGCGCCGCCGACGGCTGAGAACAGGGGCCCGGGGACGGGGGCAAAGCCAAAGCTGCGCATCACCGCGACGCCGGGGATGTTCTGCGTGGCCATTGTGACGATGAACAATGGCAGACCGATACCGATGACCGATGCGAGCGTGAACGTGGGCATGTTCCAGACCGGCGCCGCCACCAGCCGGTCGGGCACTACCTGCGCCTCTCCGGCATTCAGGGTCACAACGATGGCGGCTGCGACTACAGCTGCCGGAACCGCGAACAGTCGGTTGAACCGTCCGGCGATGAACCATGTCAGGATCACCGGCAACGCCTGCCACGGGATTTCGACCGCCGCCTTGAACGGTACAAGGCACAGCGGCAACAGCACCCCCGCCAGCATCGCCTGCGCCAGCGACGTCGGGATTGCTGCCGCCAACCGCCCGAGCGGTTTCCACGAGCCCGCCAGAACGGTCAGCGCCCCGGCGCACAGGAACGCTCCGATGGCGGCGGAATAGCCCTCGACCGGGGCGGCGGAGACAGCCAGCAGCGCCGCCCCCGGCGTGGACCATGCAACGCTGATCGGCAGCTTGTACCGCAGGCTGAGGATGATCGCCGCCAGCCCCATGGCAATCGCCGCGCTCATCAGGCCTGATGCAGCCTGCGCAGGTGTTGCGCCCATCGCGCCCAGCCCTTGCAAGACAATGGGGAAGGAGCTGAAGAACCCGACAACGGCCACCACCAGCCCGGTCGAGATGGTCTGCATTGGGGGAAGCGGGGTCGCAGGCTGGGTCATGTGTCTGTGCTAGCAATCGCCCGTGCGCGTGAACAGGTCAAAACTCTGACGCGGTACGAAAAACCCCGCCGTCAGTGCAGGCGGCGGGGTTTGGGAATTTGAGTATTTTTGAAAAGATGAAGATCAGGCGATTTCTGCCAGACGGGCCAGCGCCTCGTTCAGTTTCGCCTCTTCTTCTTCGCGGGCGGCGAGGTTGGCTTTGGCTTCCTCGACCACCTCCTCCGGGGCCGAGGCCACGAATTTGGGGTTGTTCAGACGCCCGCGCAGGCCGCCGAGTTCCTTGGCCAGTTTGCCCTTGGCTTTCTCCAGCCGCTCCTTTTCCGCACCAATGTCGATGATATCCGCCAGCGGCAGGCCAAAGGACGCGCCCGGGGCGGCGATCGAGATGGTGCCTTTGGGCAGTTCAGCGGCCTTGGTCAGGCTGTCGATGCGGGCGAGGCGTTTGATCAGCGCCTCGTTGCGATCCCATGCGGCCTGGCCATTAGCGTCAATCTCGGTCACCAGCATCGGCACATAGAGGCCCGCTGGAACCCGCATCTGCGCCCGGGCCGAGCGGGTGTTTTCGATGACCGAGATCACCCAGTTCATCTCACGATCCGCGTCTGCATCGACCAGTTCGGTGCCATAGGTCGGCCAGTCGGCGTGAACGACCATCTTGGCACGGATGCCGGTCAGGCTCCAAAGTTCCTCAGTGATGAAGGGCATGATCGGGTGCAGCAGAACCATGCACTGATCCAGAACCCAGCGCATGGTGGCGCGGGTTTCTGCCTGTGCCTCGGCGTCGTCGCCTTGCAGCAGGGGTTTAGACAGCTCCACATACCAGTCGCAGACCTTGCCCCAGACAAAGGCATAAAGCCCGTTGGCGGCGTCGTTGAAACGATAGCTTTCCAGCGCCGCATCGACTTCTTCGCGCACGCGGGCGGTTTCACCGATGATCCAGCGGTTCACGGCGGCCTTGGGTTTCAGGTCGGCCACGTCCAGTTGTGGGACGGCATCGGTGAAGACCTCGTTCATCTCGGCAAAGCGGACGGCGTTCCACAGCTTGGTGCCAAAGTTGCGATAGCCGGTGATCCGGTCACGCGACAGTTTCAGCACGCCGCCAATCGCTGCCATCGAAGCATTAGTGAACCGCAGCGCGTCTGCGCCGAATTCGTCCACGATCTCCAGCGGGTCGATGACGTTGCCGGTGGTCTTGGACATCTTCTTGCCCTTCTCGTCGCGGACAAGCTGGTGCAGGTAGACGGTGTGGAACGGAATCTGATCGACCACGGCCAGTTGCATCATCATCATCCGGGCGACCCAGAAGAACAGGATATCCGCACCAGTGATCAGAACATCCGTGGGGAAGTAGCGCTCCAGTTCCTCGGTCTGCTCGGGCCAGCCCAGCGTGCCGATGGGCCAGAGGCCGGAGGAGAACCACGTGTCGAGGACGTCGGGGTCGCGCCACAAAAAGAAATCGTCTGCCTCGCTTCCATTGGGATCAAGCCTCTTAAGCTGCCTCTGTGCGATGCCCGTATCATCTACTTCATGGATTCGATGAAGGGCGAAGCTGCCGACCCCGTTTTCGCGCTCAGAACCATAGAAATCGGTTGCCAATTTTTGTGCGGTTTTGAAGTTTGCGGCGCAGAACGACACCGGGTTATCGAAATCCCATTCCGTCTTGCGAACAACGACTCCGTCAATCTCATTCGCTTTGTCTGATTTGACACCCGGCCCATACCATACCGGAATCTGATGTCCCCACCACAGTTGGCGCGAGATGCACCAGGGCTCGATGTTCTCCAGCCAGTGGTAATAGGTCTTCTCGCCCGACTCGGGGATGATCTTGACCGTGCCGTCCTTGACCGCATCCAGCGCGGGGCCGACGATTTTTTCGGCGTCCACGAACCACTGATCAGTGAACATCGGCTCGATCACCACTTTTGAACGATCACCAAAGGGCTGCATGATCGGTTTGCTCTCGACCAGCGGCACCAGCGCCGCCGGGTCGTCATCTTCGCCCAGCTTGGTGCCCAGAACCGGATTGTCGGCGCGGGTCATCACCGCCAGACCGTCAGCCGTAATCTCTTCCACCACCTTCGCCCGCGCCTCGAACCGGTCAAGGCCGCGCAGGTGATCGGGGATCAGGTTGATCGCGTCGATCTCGTTCTCGGTGAACGCTTTGCCGCGCGCGTATTCCTGCGCCTTGCCGGCCTCTTCGGTGTAAGGCGCACCATCGGCCCGCATAGCGCCTTTGGTGTCCATCAGGCGGTACATCGGGATGCCGCCGCGCTTGGCGACCATGTTGTCGTTGAAATCATGCGCGCCAGTGATCTTCACCGCGCCCGAGCCGAATTCGGGGTCGGGATAGTCATCGGTGATGATCGGAATCTGACGACGATGTTCTTTTGGTCCAACCGGGATTTCGCAGAGTTTCCCGACGATTGGCGCATAGCGTTCATCCGACGGATGAACCGCAACCGCGCCGTCGCCCAGCATGGTTTCGGGCCGCGTGGTGGCGATGGAGATATAGTCGCGCTGTTCCTCCAGCACGATATTCCCGTCCTCGTCCTTCTCGACATAGGTATAGGTCTCGCCACCAGCCAGCGGATATTTGAAATGCCACATATGGCCCGGCGTTTCGATATTCTCGACCTCAAGATCGGAAATCGCGGTTTCGAAATGCGGGTCCCAGTTGACCAACCGCTTGCCGCGATAGATCAGACCTTTCTCGTACATATCGACGAAAACCTTGATCACCGCGTCGTGAAAATTCGCAGAATTTTCGTGCCCCGTGCGCGGGTCACCCGCTGCACCTGCCATGGTGAAGGCGTTGCGCGACCAATCACAGCTTGAGCCCAGACGCTTCAACTGCTCAATGATCGTGCCGCCGTATTCGCCTTTCCATTCCCAGACTTTCTCAAGGAACTTCTCACGCCCCAACTCACGCCGACCCGGTTGCTGGGTCAGCATCAGCATCTTTTCGACCTGCATCTGCGTGGCGATGCCCGCGTGGTCCTGACCGGGCTGCCACAGCGTGTCGAACCCGCGCATCCGGTGCCAGCGGGTCAGGATGTCCTGCAACGTGTTGTTGAACGCGTGCCCCACATGCAAAGCACCCGTCACGTTGGGCGGCGGGATCATGATGGTAAAGCTTTCGTCGCGCGAGCGGTTTGCGCCTGCCTTGAAGGCTCCGGCCTCTTCCCAGGCCTTGTAGATACGGGCCTCGGCCTCGGCCGCGTTGAATGTCTTTTCCATCGCCATCGGGTGCGTCCTGCGTCATCGGATTGAAGGTCAGCGCCTGCAATATCGGAAGGATTGCGAAAGGGGAAGGGGCGGTACGCGCTCTGGACAATGATGCCGCGCAACCTACTCTCGCAGCTGACGCAACCCAAAGGAAAACCCCATGCAGAAATTCGGCAAAAGCCAGCCCGTCAAACGGACCGAAGATCAGCGATTTCTGACCGGTCAGGGGCGCTATATGGACGATGGGGTGCCCCAAGGCGCGCTGCACGCGGTCTTTGTCCGAAGCCAGCTGGCCCATGGCAAGATCACCGCGCTGGATCTGGACGCGGCGCGGGCTGCCGATGGGGTGCATCTGGTGCTGTCGCTGGATGACCTGACTGCGGCGGGGATCGACACGCTTATGAACGCGGCGACGGTGCCGAACCGCGACGGCTCTGACATCCTTGAGACCAAGCGCCACATGCTGGCCGCAGACCGCGTCCGGTTTGTTGGTGAGCCGATTGCCGTTGTCATTGCCGAGACCCCGGCGCAGGCCCGCGATGCGGCGGAACTGGTCTGGGCCGAGATCGACGAGATGCCCGCCAAGCTGGACCTGCACGCGGGCGGCGCGCCGCTGCACCCAGAGGCCCCGGACAACCGCGCTTTTGACTGGGATCTGGGCGACGAGGCCGCGACCGAGGCCGCGTTCAACGCCGCCGCCCGCACGGTGTCTTTGAACGTGGTGGACAACCGCGTGATCATCACCTCGATCGAACCGCGCGGCTGTCAGGCCAGCTGGGACGAGGGTCGGTTGCATTTTGCCTATGGCGGGCAGGGCGTGTGGGCGATGCGCGCCCAGCTGGCGCAGAAGCTAAAGCTTGCGCCCGAGGCGATCCGCGTCACCACCCCCGATGTGGGCGGCGGCTTTGGCATGAAAGTCATGCCCTATCCCGAGTATTTCTGCGTCTCGGTCGCCGCCATGAAGCTTGGCCGGACCGTGCATTGGATGTCCGACCGGTCCGAGGCGATGCTGTCTGATCACCATGGGCGCGACCTGACCTCGCTGGCGGAACTGGCCTTTGACGAAACCAACAAGATCACCGCCTACCGGGTGCACAGCAAGGTGAACCTCGGGGCGTATAGCAGCCATTTCGGGCAGGCGATCCAGACCAGCCTGTTCAGCAAGGTGCTGATGGGTGTTTACGATGTGCAAACCACCTATCTGCGGGTCGAGGGGTTCTTTACCAACACCACACAGGTCGACGCCTATCGCGGCGCAGGCCGCCCCGAGGCGATCTATGTCCTTGAACGCGTCATGGACCGCGCCGCGCGCGAGCTGGGCGTCGACCCGTGGGAACTACGCCGCCGCAACTTCATCAAACCCGAGGCATTCCCCTACAAGACCGCCACAGGCGAAACCTATGATGTGGGCGAGTTTGACATGGTGTTGAGCCGCGCCGCCGAGCAGACGGGCGGGTTTGCCGCCCGCAAGGCCGCTGATGCCAAACGCGGCCTGATCCGGGGGCAGGGCCTTTGTTATTATGTCGAAAGCATTCTGGGCGACCCCTCTGAGAACGCGAAGATCGAGTTTTGCGGAGATGGCACCGTCAACCTCTATGTCGGCACGCAATCGAACGGGCAGGGGCACGAGACTGTCTATGCCCAGTTCCTGTCGGATCAGACCGGGGTTCCGGTGGATCGGATCACCGTGGTGCAGGGCGATACCGACCGTCTGTCCCATGGCGGCGGCACCGGCGGGTCCCGGTCGGTCACGGTGCAAAGCACGGCCACTCTGGCCACAATCGACGTGATGATCGCCGCATTCACGCCCTATCTGGCCGATAAGATGGGCGTTAAGGAGGACGACGTGCGTTTCGATCATGAAACCTTCCGCGCGCCGGGGTCGAACCAGACCCCCACACTGACCGAGGCCGCAGACATGGCCCGCGCCGATGGTCGCACCGATCTGCTGCGCCATGAGGCGCGCGCCAACCTGGATGCGCGCAGCTATCCCAACGGCGCGCATGTTGCCGAGGTTGTTATCGATTCTTACACCGGCGAAACCCACGTTGACCGCTATACGGTGGTTGACGATTTCGGCAACCTTATCAACCCGATGCTGGCCGAAGGGCAGGTGCATGGCGGCGTCGCGCAAGGCATCGGACAGGCCCTGACCGAGCATGTGGTGCATGATGCCGACGGGCAACTGCTCACGGCTTCGTTGATGGATTACGCCTTGCCCCGCGCCGCCGGGATACCCATCATTAAGTTTACCTCGGCGCCGGTTCCGTCAACCGCCAATCCCATGGGGATGAAAGGCTGTGGCGAGGCCGGCACCGTGGGCGCTCTGGCTGCGGTGGCAAACGCGGTTCAGGACGCGCTCTGGGATTACGGGGTGCGACAGGCGGATATGCCGTTCACCCCTCATAAAGTATGGGAATTGCTGACACATGGTTCTGTCGCGGCTGAGTAGAAAGGTACTGGGATGGCTCGGACGGCCTTTACGGTCCGAGCACTCGGCCGAGTCGCGCCACCGCGAACCGATCAGCCACGTGATCATCCTTGACGGCACCATGTCGACGCTGGAGCCCGGGCGCGAAACTCATGCAGGCCAAACCCTGCGTTTGGCCTGCGAAAGGGGCAGCAAGGTCTCGGTCTTTTACGAGGCCGGGGTTCAGTGGGACAGCTGGAAATCCTCGCTGGACGTGATGATGGGCCGCGGTATCAACCGCCAGATCCGCCGCGCTTATGGCTATCTCGCCTCGCGCTACAAACCCGGCGACAAGATTTTCTTCATCGGCTATTCGCGCGGCGCATACGGCGTCCGCAGCCTTGCGGGCGTGATCGACGCAATCGGGCTGCTCAAGGCCGAACACGCCACCGTCCGCAATATCAAACAGGCCTATCGCCACTATGAATGCACCGCCAACGGCACGGCGGCGGCCGAGTTTCGGAAACAGTTTTGTCACGAAGATGTCGCCATCGAGATGGTCGGCGTCTGGGATACGGTCAAGGCGCTGGGCCTGCGCCTGCCGCTGCTGTGGCGCTGGGCCGAGGAACGCCACGCCTTCCACAACCACCAGCTTGGCCCAGCCACGCGCCACGGCTATCACGCCATGGCCCTGGACGAGACCCGCGAAGTGTTCGAGCCGGTGCTGTGGAAATGTACCCCCGATTTCAAGGGGCATGTCGAACAGGTCTGGTTCCGCGGCACCCACGGCGATGTGGGTGGTCAACTGAATGGGTTCGAAGAGGCCCGCCCCCTCAGCAACATCTCCTTGATCTGGATGCTGGACAAGGCCGAACTGCACGGGTTGCCGCTGCCCGAAGGCTGGCGCGACCGGTTCCCGACCGACACATCCGCGCGCTCGGTCGGTACATGGCGCGGTTGGGGCAAGATTTTCCTGCTGCGCAAGCACCGGAAGGTGGGGCGCGACCGCTCCGAGCGTCTGCACGTCTCAATCGCGCCGGACGAGCTACCCGGCTGGGTACCGATGCCGGATTTGCCGTCCCATCCGGCGCAATAGGGTGGCTCAGTCGAAAATTGCAGGCCTTGTGTTCTGTTTGCGCGCCGCAAACGCCTCCGAGATATCGGCCGGAATAACCCGGGTCAGTGACAGATCAGGCAGGGCATCCTGCGCAAAGAAGCCCACATCGTCAGTCTCTAGGCCGGGAGCAGGATCGGCACTGTCCGTCTGAGCGCACAGAAAGAAAATCTTGTAGAAGTCTTTCGGATTGGGCGGGTAGGGATGGCGCGCCTTGTGGCGCAAGGCAAACAACCGTTCTGTCCGTACACGCAGACCGGCCTCTTCCAAAACCTCGCGCTCGATATTCTCAGCCGGAGAGCTGCCGACATCCGCAAAACCGCCCGGCATTGTCCAGCGCCCGTCGCTGCGTTCACGCACGAGCAAGATACGATCATCGCGGAAGACAGCGCCCCGAATATCGATGCTGGGCGTCGCGTAGCCTGCGACGTGTTCGGTAATCAGCCCGTCAATCTGCGTCAGAGGGACACGGCCCAGATCGGCCAGCATCGCGCGGGCCATTTCTGCAATCTCGTCGTAACGCTCACGGTCGAACGGGTCTTTGGTAAAATACTGACCGGTTTCGGCCAGCGCCAACAGGCGTTTCGCACGGGCCAGCCAGGTATCCTCCATCGCTGTCGGAACCTGGCGCACCGTATCTTACCGCCGCCGGTCGCGGCGCGAGCTCATCGGCTGGAACGCCACGCCCACATGCGCCTCGCAATAGGGCTTCCCGGCCTCGACCGGCAGACCGCAGAACCAGAAATCCTCGGTTGCGGGGTCGCCGACGGGCCATTTGCAGGTTTTCTCGGTCAGTTCCATAAGCGTAAGCTTCTTGGCCTTCTTCTCGATCTCGTTGACCTTGGCCAGTGCCTCAGGGCTGATCTCGTTCGCCGAGGGCTGGGGGGGCAGCGGCTGACCGGCGGGGATGATCTGACGGCGGGCCGGGGTGGCCGGTTTGGCCTCAGGGGCCGGGGCAGGGCGCGCCGGTTCGGTCTTGGGCGCGGGTTTGGGTTTGGCCTCGGCCTTGGGTGCTGGGGCCGGTTTTTCCTTGGGCTCGGCCTTGGCCGGGCTTGCGCCGGTGGCGCGGTTCGACAGGCCCAGACGGTGGACCTTGCCGATCACCGCGTTGCGGGTCACGCCGCCCAGTTCCTTGGCGATCTGGCTGGCCGACTGGCCCTCGCCCCACATCTTTTTCAGCAGCTCTACACGCTCGTCAGTCCAGGACATCATTTGCCTTTCAAAAGCGGAAAGCGGCCCCGGATTCGGGCCGCCTTGGGAATTCGTCTCAGCCCCCTATTCTAATCACTGCGGGCCGAGTTACAAGCGACTTCGAATCAGCTATGAGGCAGATCATGCAGAATCTCACCGATCACGATGCGCGCCGTTTCGGAGCGGTCAACTGGATGGGCCTTTACACGCTGGCACAGCGCGAAACCCTGCGCTTTCTGGCGGTCTGGACGCAAACGCTGCTGGCCCCGCTGGTCACGGCGGGCCTGTTCCTGCTGATCTTCAACATCGCCATCGGCCCCAGCCGGTCAGACGTGATGGGCGTGCCGTTCCTGACCTTTCTGGCCCCGGGCATCATGATGATGACGGTGATCCAGAACGCCTTTGCCAACACCTCGTCCTCGATGGTGATTTCCAAGGTGCAGGGCAACATCGTCGACACGCTGATGCCGCCACTGTCGCCGCTGGAAATCCTGTTGGGCTATCTGGCTGGCGGCGTCGCGCGCGGCGTCCTGATCGCTCTGGTCGTGGCCGTCGCGCTGGCGCTGGTGCTGGGCATCGTGCCGCAGAACCCGCTGATTGCGCTGATCTTCGTCGTGCTCGGCGGAGCCTTCATGGGCGCGCTGGGCCTATTCGCGGGGATATTTGCCAACAAGTTCGACCAGATGGCGGCGATCACCAATTTCATCGTCACGCCCTTGGCGTTCCTGTCGGGCACCTTCTACTCGGTGCAGGCGCTGCCGCCGGTGCTGAACCGCCTGAGCCATGTGAACCCGGTCTTCTACCTGATCGACGGGTTGCGATACGGCATGATCGGTGTCTCGGACAGCTCGCCCTGGCTGGGGATGGTGATCTGCGCAGGTGCGACCATTCTGGTGGGCGCGCTCACATGGCAGATGTTGCGTACGGGCTACCGGCTCAAGGCGTGATCCGCGCTCCACGGGAAATTTGGTTGGCCCGCCGGCAGACGCGGGTTAGGAATTTGGTGTGCAATGTCCCCTATGTTGCCAGTGCCACGTGTCTAACGAGTGAAGGTTGAACAGCGCCAATGCAGGAACTGATCGTCGGCGGAGATTTCCAGTCACCCGGAATCCAGGGTGGGTTCCAGATATTCGACTCGTACGGCAGTTGGACTGGTAACGAGATCGAAGTCGGTCAAGAATCGCTGTTTTTCTCGGGCGGAGATTCATCGAACCTCATCGTGGAACTCGATGGCAACTCCGGTGCGACCTCGGTGGTTCAGCAAGATTTTACGGTGGAAAACAACAACCAGTCCGCAACGCTCAGCTTCGATCTGGGTGCGCGGAATACAAGCGGCGGCGCGGCAGACCCGGTTCTGGTCGAGGTTCTGGACGACAGCGGAAACGTCATCTTCACGCAGACGGTTACACCGACCTCGGCCGGCAGTTTTGACCGGTTCGAACTCGAATTCACCTTTGGTGCCGCTGGCGACTATTCGCTGCGGTTCACCGAACAAGGGCCTGATAACAGCCTCGGCACCGTTCTCGATAATGTCTCACTTATGGTTTGTTTCGGCGCCGGGACCGGCATTCAGACCCCCAAGGGCGAGGTTCCGGTCGAGGATTTGAAAGTGGGCGATCTGGTCTCGACCATCGAGGGTGTGCCGCAGCCGCTGAAATGGATCGGGTCCCGGAAACTGGGGCCGCTTGACCTGATGCTCAATCCCCGGATGCGGCCGGTTCTGATCCGCAAGGGCGCGCTGGGCGACGGGATGCCGGGGGCCGATCTTGTGGTTTCGCCCCAACACCGGTTGCTGGTGCGCTCGAAAGTGGCGCAGCGGGTTCTGGGGGATACCGAGGCGCTGGTCCCGGCCAAGAAACTCACCAGCTTGCCGGGGGTCGAGGTGATCGAAAGCTGGGACGCGGTCGAATACTTCCATTTCGCGCTCGAACAGCACTCGGTCGTCATGGCCGATCAGGCCTATACCGAGTCGCTCTATGTAGGGCCCGAGGCGCTGAAGATGCTCAGCCCCGAGGCGGTGGAAGAGTTGAAATTCCTGTTCCCCGACCTGTTCGAAGGGCAGGGGGTCGCGACCCCGGCGCGCCCGCTGCATTCGGGGGGCAAACATATCGACAGGCTGTGCCAACGCCTGATCCGAAATGACAAACCCGTGGTGGATCTTGGCCTATGACGCAGGACCTTCTTCTTGAGACGCCGGGGCCTTTCGTGCTCGACAGTGACCGGACCCTGCTGTCGCTGGCCGGGTTTCTGGCCGACACCCACGGCATCCCCCGCCAGCAGGCGGTGGATGAGATCGAGGCCGCCTATATCCGCGCTGCCGAGGCCGAATATGGGCCCGATTACACGTTCTGGGTGCGGGTGAAACCCGATGGCTCGATCGCTGTGGCGCAGGTGCTCAAGATCGTCGAAGTGATGCGGGACGAACGCCGCGAGGTGGCGCTGGGCGACCTGTCGGACAGCCACCCCGATGCAAGGCTTGGCGCATTCATCGTCAACCCGGTTGCGCCGGTACATCCGGCCCACATCGCCGAGTGGTTGCAGCCGCGCCAAACCACGCTCCGCAATATCCGGGTCGCGGGTCGCTGAAACGGCGATCAGGCCCGCTTGGCAAGCGCCTCGCGCCAGACAAGGATCAGCCCGCCGGTCAGGATGATGGCTGATCCGATCAGGCTGATCCCATCGGGAACCACGCTGAAGACCGCGAAATCATAGAATGCCGCAAAGATCAGCGCCGCATAGCTGATGGGCGCCACAAAGGACGCATCCGCCCGCGCCATGCCGTTGACGAAACAGGCCTGCGCACAGGCCATCAGTACGCCGATCCCCGCCAGCGCGGCCCATTGTGCGGGCGTCGGCCACTGAAACACGAAACTCACCGCGACCGAGGCGATGGTCAGACCCATCGCGTTGTTGACCAGCAGGATTTGGATCGGCATTTCCCGGCCCGAGAGCTTCTTGATGAAAATCAGCTCCATCCCGATCGACATCGCGGCGGCCAGCGCCAGCAGAGCGGCGGGCTGAAAGCTGTCGGGCGTGGGCCGCAACAGCACCAGCGCCCCCGCCAGGGCCACACCGGCGGCCAGCCAGCGCCACGGGCCGACGCCCTCTTTCAGCAGCGGGATCGCCAGCATCATCGCAAAGACCGGGTTCAGGAAGGATATCGCCGTGGCATCCGTCATCGGGATAAAGGCGACCGAGGCGAACATCAGCGTGATCCCCATCCAGCCAAAGCTTGTCCGCCCCACATGCAGGCCCCAATGCGGACGGCTGAGGCGCGGACGCAGGACGCCGACCGCGCCGAGGATGACCAGAAAGGCAAACAGAAACCGCCCGTGGCTGATCTGCATCGGATGCAGCGCCGGTCCCAGCGTGTCGGTCCCCAGCGCCTTGGCCAACAGCGTCGTGCCCGCGATAAAGGCGCTGGCGGCAACGATCAGCAGTGCCGCAAGCGGCGGGTTGTGGGCCTTGGCAACGAACATGGCCCAGCGGTGGGGCAGGGCGCGACAAATGGCAAGCGGGAAATGCACCCGGCCCCTGAAATTTCCCGCAAGCCGATTTTCCGGCTTCCCAGACGGCGCTCGGCCCGCTATACGGCCCGCATGATCAAACGCCAACATATCCTTCGACGCCGACGCCTGACCGCGTAACCGGCCCCGTTTGATCCCTTTGCGCCCGGCAAAACGGCGCATTCCCTGCCAAATCAGTTGACGAACCCGGCTCCGGTGTATCACTCACTTGGGCTCAAGCTACGTAAAAAGGATGATCCGATGATCCCGTCCGTTCTGCCGACCTATAACCGCGCGCCCCTGACCTTCGTGAAGGGCGAAGGCGCTTGGCTGACCGAGGCGGATGGCCGACGTTTCCTCGACCTTGGCGCGGGCATCGCGGTGAACGCGCTGGGCCACGCACACCCGGCGCTGGTGGCGGCGCTGACGGAACAGGCGCACGCGCTGTGGCATGTCTCGAACCTCTATAACATCCCGCAGCAACAGGCGCTGGCTGACAAGCTGGTCGAGCACACCTTTGCCGACACGGTGTTCTTCACCAATTCCGGCACCGAGTCCTGCGAACTGGCCGTGAAAATGGCCCGCAAGTATTTCTATGACAAAGGTCAGCCCGAACGGGTCGAAATCATCACCTTCGACGGCTCCTTCCATGGCCGGTCGTCGGCAGGCATCGCCGCCGCCGGGTCCGAGAAGATGACCAAGGGCTTCGGCCCCCTGCTGCCCGGCTTCGTACACCTGACGTTCGGAGACCTCGACGGCGTCACCAACGCCATCACCGACCAGACGGCGGCCATCCTGATCGAACCGGTGCAGGGCGAAGGCGGCATTCGCCCCGTCCCCGATGCGGAACTCAAGGCCCTGCGCCAAATCTGCGATGATAACGGCCTGCTCCTGATCCTCGACGAGGTGCAATGCGGCGTGGGACGTACCGGTAAGCTCTTTGCCCATGAATGGGCAGGCATCACACCCGACATCATGATGGTCGCCAAAGGCATCGGCGGAGGGTTCCCGCTGGGCGCGGTGCTTGCCACGGAAGAGGCCGCCTCGGGCATGACCGCAGGCACCCATGGCTCGACCTACGGGGGCAACCCGCTGGGCTGCGCCGTCGGCTGCGCGGTGATCGATCAGGTCGCAACGCCTGCCTTCCTCGAAGGCGTCAACCGTAAGGCGGGCCTCCTGCGTCAGAAACTCGAAGGCCTGATCGCCGACCATCCTGAGGTGTTCGAAGAGGTCCGCGGCTCGGGCCTCATGCTCGGCCTCAAATGCAAGGCCCCCAATATCGACGCGGTCAACGCGGGCTATGATAACGAAGTCATCACGGTCCCCGCCGCCGACAACGTCATCCGCCTGCTGCCGCCACTCACCCTGACCGAGGATGACATCGCCCAGGCCCTGATCCGCCTCGACAAAGCCGCCACGCAGATCGAGGCCAATCTCGAAACCGCCTGACCCTTCTTCTGTTCAAAAATACTTCGGGGGTGTGGGGGCTGGCCCCCACGCGACCTTAACCAAAAGCGAAACGATATGAACCACTTCCTCGACATCCACAAAACCGACGCCACCGCCCTGCGGTCCATGATCGACCAGGCCGCCGCGATGAAGCAGGCCCGCCTTGGCCGCCCCAAAGCTGCCCCCGACGACGAACAACCGCTGGCAGGGCGCATGGTTGCGCTGATCTTCGAAAAACCCTCCACCCGTACCCGCGTGTCCTTTGACGTCGGCGTCCGGCAAATGGGGGGCGAGACCATGGTGCTCTCGGGCAAGGACATGCAGCTGGGCCATGGCGAAACCATCGCCGACACCGCCCGCGTGATGTCGCGCTATGTCGACATGATCATGATCCGCACCTTTGACGAAACCATCCTGACCGAGATGGCCGAATACTCGGACGTGCCCGTGATCAATGGCCTGACCGACCGCACCCATCCCTGCCAGATCATGGCCGATATCCAGACGTTCGAAGAACACCGCGGCCCCATCGCGGGCAAAAAAGTGGTCTGGACCGGCGATGGCAACAATGTCTGCGCGTCGTTCCTGCACGCCGCAGGGCAGTTCGGGTTCGACCTGACCTTCACGGGTCCGGTCCAACTGGACCCCGAGGACGAATTCATGGGCTTCGCCCGCCAAAAGGGCTCGACCATCGCCATCGAACGCGACCCCTTCAAAGCAGTCGAAGGGGCCGATCTGGTGGTCGCGGATACATGGGTCTCGATGCACGATTCCCAATCCGCCAAGGAGCGCCGCCACAACATGCTGCGCCCCTATCAGGTCAACGCCGATCTCATGTCCCACGCCAAGCCCGACGCCCTGTTCATGCATTGTCTGCCCGCCCATCGCGAGGAGGAGGCCACGTCCGAGGTCATGGACGGCCCCAACTCGGTCATTTTTGACGAGGCCGAAAACCGCCTGCACGCGCAAAAGGCGGTGATGCGCTGGTGTCTGGACGTCTGAGCGGACTGCACCATGCCCCACGTGACATTGGAATTCTCGAAAGAGATCGAGCAGACCCATGATGTTCAGGCCCTCTGCGACCGGCTGTTCGAGGTCTTGGCCGACCATCCCGAGTTCGACGCCGAAACGATCAAGGTCCGCGCCATCCCGGTGGCCTATTACCGCATCGGGTCCGAGCCCCAAAGCTTTGTCCACGCCACGCTTTTGCTGATGCAGGGGCGTGACGAGACCACGCGCACAGCGCTCAACGCCCTTATTCTTGATGTTCTGGCCAACGCCCTGCCGCGGGTCGGCAGCATCACGGTGCAGGACGTTCAGATGAACCGTGCGTCTTATGCCAAACGGCTGGCAGGACCATAACACCCACCCGGCGGCGCATCCAAACTCAGCTGCGCCGCCCCGTCTCCCAGATGCGAAGCCTGATCACCGTCGCGACGCTTGCCAACACAACCAGTCCGCACAGCCCCACCTTGGTCATGACCTCCATCGTGCCCTCGATCAGCAGCGCATGCACAACGCTGCCCGATATGGTGACAATCGCCAGCCCTGCATGGCCCAGCCGCCACAAACGAAACCGCACGCCCAACCGCTGTCGGTAAACCCCTAGCAAAGCCGCCGCAAAGGCCGCCCACATCGCACTCACGCCCCAGACGGAAAACGGCGTGGGGGACACAAACAGCAACGCATCTACAACATCCGGCGGGCTCGTCAGCCACAGCCCGGCCACATGGACCACAATCGCCGCGATCAAAGCCAGCCCGCAGGCCCGATGCCAGCGACGACTGGCCATCGCAGACAGGGGCAACCAGCGCCCCGCCAATAGCGGCTGCATCGGCAACAGCCCCATCGCGATGATCCCGGCAAACCCAGCCACGATATAAACCGGCTGCCGCCACGCCAACAAAGGGCTGAACGCCGCGGCGATAACCGGCACCGAGACGGTCACGACCACGGCGCCCCAGATCAGAACATTGCGCAGCACCAAGGCTCAGACAGGCTGCAACACAAAATGCGCGGCCAAGGTCGTGTCTTTTGAACTGGCCATGACAGGCCGCAAAAACACCGTCTCGAAATCGCCGCTGTCATAGGCCAGATGCCCATGCGCCTGCCCAAAGGCGGGCACGATCTGCGGCATCTCCAGCCGGAATTCCCCATTGGCATCGGTCCGCGTCGCTCCATGGCTACGCTGGTCGCGCTCGTGGCCTTCGGTGGTGTGCGCCCAGATCTGGATGCGCTGACCGGGCAGGGGGGCTCCGTCACCTGCGCGCCGCACAGTGCCGGTCATCCAGAACCCGCCGCCGCCGATCCGCTCGACGATCGGCGCGCCGGGGCGATAGTTATTGGCCCCGCCCCGCATTGTCGGCGTGGGGCCCACACCCTTGGCCCGCGCGGGCACAACAAGGCCGGATACCCCGGTGATAAGCACCGCGCCCCCGGCGGCAATCAGTGAACGGCGAGAGGTTAAATGACCGGTCATGGCAAGCTTTGTTCCTCAGGTGACGCCCCGGACCGATACCGGGCCTTCATGCCTGACAAAGATAGCATGATTGCCTTCCATTCCGAGCCCGCGCCGCCAGATTTGAACGACAAGACGCCTCCAGTAGTAGAGGTTATGAGATATCATAACACAAAAGGCGCACCGCTTCTGTGCGATGATGCAAATAGACTTCGAAATTTTAGCCATATATTCTGCATAGACGCACTCTAAGCCACACCCAACCCGGAGAGCAGGCATGAGCTGGAATCCCACCCACAGCCCCGAAGATACCTCCAAAAGCCCGGCGCTCGACGCCCTGATCATCCCCCGCGCTCGCGATCTGGGCGGGTTCGAGGTCCGCCGCGCCCTGCCATCCGTTCAACGCCAGCTTGTCGGCCCGTTCATCTTCTTCGACCAGATGGGCCCCGCCGAATTCCTCACCCAACAGGGCATCGACGTCCGCCCGCACCCCCATATCGGGCTGGGCACCGTGACCTACCTGTATCAGGGCGAATTCGAACACCGCGACAGCCTCGGCACACATCAAATGATCTACCCCGGCGAGGTCAACTGGATGGTCGCCGGTCGCGGCGTCACCCATTCCGAACGCACCAGCGCCGAAACCCGCAGCCAGAACCACAGCCTCTTCGGCATCCAGACCTGGATCGCGCTGCCCGAAGCGCACGAGGATATGGCCCCCGAATTCGAACACCACAAACAGGCCGCGTTGCCCCATATCACCGATCACGGCGTCAGCGCCCGCCTGATCCTGGGCTCGGCCTATGGTGAGACCAGCCCTGTGACGATGCTGTCCGAGACCTTCTATCTCGACGCCCAACTCGCCCCCGGCGCATCCTTCCCGCTGCCCGACGATCACGAGGATCGCGGCGTCTATGTCACCCAAGGTACGGTCGAGATAGCAGGCGACAGCTTTGACGCAGGCCGCATGATGGTGTTCCGCCCCGGCGATTCCCTTTCGGTCAAGGCCGGGCCACAAGGCGCGCGGCTGATGCTGCTGGGCGGCGCTACGCTGAGCGAGGACCGCTATATCTGGTGGAACTTCGTCTCGTCCTCGAAAGAAAAGATCGAAACCGCCACCCGCGAATGGAAATCCGCGGACTGGGCCAACGGGGCCTTTCACCTGCCCCCCGGCGACGATCACGAATTCACGCCGATTTCCCCCGAGCTCGACCGCACCCGCCCCCGCCGCGCCCGCGTCTGACCTCACGTCACGCTGGCCACATGGCACCATCCCGGTGATCCTTCGCGGGACGGAGGGACCGCCATGAAAATCGCCATCGCAGGCGCAGGCAGCATCGGCTGCTATTGCGGCGCACATCTGGCCGCAGCGGGCCACGACGTGACCCTGCTGGGCCGCGCCCGCGTGCTGGATCCCATTCGCGCGCAGGGGCTGGCGGTGACGGATTTCACCGGCATGGCCCGCACCATTCCCGCCGACCAGCTGACCCCGACCGAAGACCCCTCCTGCCTGCAGAACACCGACCTGATCATCGTCACGGTCAAATCGGGCGCAACGGCTGATATGGCCGCCCTGATCGCGGCCCATGCAAGCGACAAAACCCCGGTGCTGTCCTGGCAAAACGGCATGGACAACGCCCAAACCCTGCGCGCAGCGCTGCCCGGGCGCGATATCCGCGCCGGCATGGTGCCGTTCAACGTGGTCCCGAGGGCCGAGGCCACCTATCACCGCGCCACCTCAGGCGAGATCATCATCGAAACAGGCCCCAAGGCGCTGGCGACCCATCTCAGCACCCCGGACCTGCCGATCTCGGAAAGCGACCAGATCGAAGCAGTGCAATGGGGCAAACTGCTCCTCAACCTCAACAACGCACTGAACGCGCTCTCGGGCCTGACCCTGCAGGCGCAACTGCGCGACCGCAACTGGCGCCGCCTGATGGCCGACCAGATGGCCGAGGCGTTGGCCGTCCTCAAAGCGGCCCACAAACCCGTCGCCTCCACAACGCCGCTACCCGCTTGGATGACACCCTATATCCTGCGCCTGCCCACACCGCTGTTCACCCGGATCGCGGCAAAGATGCTCACCATCGACCCCAGCGCGCGCACCTCGATGGCTTATGACCTGATGGCAGGCCGCCCCACCGAAATCGACGGCCTGCAGGGCGAGGTCATCCGCCTGGGCCGCACCCAAAACATCCCGACGCCCATCAACGAAAAAGTGGCCAGCCTGATCCACAAGGCCCCGACCACGCCCCTGCAACCGGACCAGATTACCCTCTGATCCCCTGCTTCATCTGGCCATAAATATCCCGGAGCGCGAGGCAGAGCCTCGCAAAAACCTCAGCCGAACACCGTAAGCACCCGGAAGATCACCGCCGACATCACCGCCGCAGCCGGAACCGTAATCACCCAGGCCGCCACGATGGTCATGAAATGCGACCGGCGGACCAGCTTGCGCCGCCGATGCTCCTCACGCGCCAGCCGCAGCTCGGCAGGGCGCTGGCGGTTCGACAGCTTCCACCGCCGGTCCGCGTGCCATTCGCGGTAAAAGCCCACGCCAAACACCGCACCCACCGCAATATGGGTCGAGCTTACAGGCAGCCCCAGCCAACTGGCCACGATCACGGTGATTGCCGCCGACAGCGCCACGCAAAAGGCGCGCATCGGGTTCAGCTTGGTGATCTGGCTGCCCACCATCCGGATCAGCTTGGGGCCAAACAGGAACAGGCCAAAGGAAATCCCAAACGCCCCGATCACCATGACCCATGACGGGATCGACACTTTCGAGGCAAAATCCCCAAATTCAGCCGCATGAACAATCGCCGCCAGCGGACCTACCGCATTGGCGACATCATTGGCCCCGTGCGCAAAACTCAGAAACGTGGCCGAGATCACCAGCGGCAGCCCGAACAGCGTCTTTAGCGACCGGGTGCGGTTCTCCAACCCTTCGGATTTGCGCCGCACCCACGGCACCGTCACCGCCCAGACCAGCCCACCAAAGGCCAGCCCGATCAGCAGCGCCATCTGAATGTCGACCTTGACGATCCGCTTCAACCCCTTGACCGCCAGATAGGTCGCAAACGCGCCTGCCATCACGGCCACAAGAACGGGCACCCACTTGCGCGCAGCGGCGATCTTGTCGTCCTGATACTGGATCTTCGACTTGATCAGCGCCAGAAACACCGCCGCAATCACCCCGCCCAGAACCGGAGAGATCACCCAACTGGCCGCAATCGCCCCCATCGTGCCCCAGCTGACCGCGCCCAGCCCGGCAGCCGAGATACCAGCCCCCATAACGCCGCCCACGACCGAATGCGTGGTCGAGACGGGCGCGCCGACCCAGGTCGCCAGATTGACCCACAAAGCCGAGGAAATCAGCGCCGCCATCATCGCCCAGATGAACACATTGCTGTTCTGGACCGAGGCCGGGTCGATGATCCCCTTGGAAATGGTCGAGACCACATCGCCCCCCGCCAGCAGCGCGCCGGCGCTTTCCGCGATAGCGGCGATCAGGATCGCGCCCCCCATGGTCAACGCATTGGCACCCACGGCGGGGCCCATGTTGTTGGCCACGTCATTGGCGCCGATATTGATCGCCATGTAGGCTCCGAATGCCGCTGCCGCCGCAACGATCAGCCCACCCTCGGCGCGCCCGAACAGCGCTGCGGCGACCAGTCCTGCCAGCACGATAAACGCCAGTGCAATGCCGGGGCCCTGCAGCGGGCGGGCCACATGGGTGCTGGCGTGTTCGACGCGCGACAGTCGGTGAAGATCGCTGTCCAGCGCGTGCCAGCGGGACTTGGGGGTCGGATCAGACATCGGTTTTGCAGGGCCTGTATGATTTGACGCCCGCCGCTACTCCTTTCCGGAAGGGGCGGCAACCTGTGTCATCGGAATTTTACATAATTGTTACAATTGACGCAGCAAATCCTGCAATTCGGGTTCCTGCACCCGGTCTGCGGCAATTTCGGGCGAGACCCAGCACCGCTTGCGCTGATCGGCCTCGGGATAGTCATCAGCCAGATCGGCAACTTCGATATGATAGACGCTGGTGACGACCTGCTGCGCCGACCCGTCCTTCAGGACCTTGTGGTACGAGAACGCCCCGACCAGCTCAGCAGTCCCGTCGGCGGCCCGCACGCCGGCCTCTTCCCAGGCCTCCTGCCGCGCGGTTTCAGCTCCGTCCAGCCCATCAATCGGCCAGCCCTTGGGGATGATCCAGCGTCCGGTATCGCGGCTGGTGATCAGCAGGACGTCCGGGCCGGTGTCCGAGGCACGGGTGCACAGCGCCGCCACCTGCACCCGTCGCGGACGCAGGATCATCGGCCTGGCGACCTCTTCCCAGATATTACGTAGCCATTTGGTCATCTATCGCCTGCTCGGTCGTCGTTATTCTTTGTTATAGATCTTAATTAGTCATTTATGACCGATTGCGCAATGTTCCGGTTGGAAAATGGTCATATTTGACCGAATATCGGCGATATTGCCCTCATATGTGGCGTTTGATGCCTCGTACTTCCTAAAAATTCGTGGGGAAGTCCCCGGCCTGACGTGGCCTTTCAGCCCTTGCGCCGCTTCGCCCGCAGGGTCGGGTCGGCCTGTGTCGGGTCTTCGGGCCAGGGATGCTTGGGGTACTGAGCGCGCATATCCTTGCGCACATCCGCATAAGATCCCGCCCAGAATCCCGGCAGATCACGGGTGATCTGAATGGGCCGCTGCGCCGGGGACAGCAGCGTGATTTTCAGCGCCTCGCGCCCCACAACCGGATGCCGCGTAACCCCGAACATCTCCTGCAACCGGACCGAGATTTCGGGCACCGCCCCGCCATACTCGATCGGCACCTTGCGGCCCAGAGGCGTCACAAACGACCCCGGCGCGCGCTGGTCCAGCTCTTGCGTCTGCGCCCAGTCCAGCCGCGCGCGCAGGGCAGGCAGCAGGTCGAACCGTTTCCACTCATCTGCGTTGCGCACACCGCTCAGCATCGGCAGCAGCCAGTCCTCAAGCGTATCCATCAACCCCTGATCCGAGAAATCGGGCAGATCACCCCCGCCCGCGCGCACCAGCTCTACCCGCGCCGCCAGCCGGGCCGAGGCCCCGGACAGCCGCACCCCCAGATCGCGCACCCCATCCAGCATCGCCCCCGCGATCCTGTCTTCAGGCGCGTCCTTCCAGATGCGGTCGTCCAGCGTGATTGCCCCAAACCGCTCCTGCCGCCGGGCCACCACGCGGCGCTCGCGCTTGGACCAGTCGCAGCTGTCGACCCATGCGATCTGATCCCCGAACAGATCGCGGATTTCGCCCTCAGATATCTGCGTCGCCATCCGCACCCGCGCCTCGCGCGGGTTCCCATCCGTATCCGTCACGACGAGATAAGGCGCTGCGGCCAGCGTATCGCCGCTCTCCAGCACCACACCCTTGCCGCCCGACAGCACATAGCGCGGCACATCCCCCTTGCGCCGCTGCCCGATCCGGTCGGGATAGGCCAGCGCGGCCATCGCCGCCGGGCTCAGATCGGTTGCCGCGCCTTTTGATCGCAGCCGCTTCGCCTCGGCCCTGATCCGGTCCAGCACGCCCATGTTGACCTGCCAGACACGGTTGCGCTGAAACGCGCGTACATCGCGCAACGCCTCCAACCGCAATAACAAATCTGCCGGAGCGCCGCGCAGCGGGTCACGCTCGGCCATCAGCGCGGCCAAAGGCGCAGCATCCGGCCCCGCGCGTATCAGCATATGACCCAGCCGCGGATGCAGCGGCAGCGCCGCCAGCGCCCGGCCATGGTCGGTGATCCGCCCCTTGTCATCCAGCGCACCCAGCATCCCCAGCAAGGCCCGCGCCTCAGCCATCGTCCCCTCGGGCGGCGGCGTCAGGAACGCCAGATCACCCGGTTCCGCGCCCCACAACGCCAGCTCCAACGCCAACCCCGTCAGGTCCGCCGCTTCGATCTCGGCGGGCGGGTAGGCGGCCAGTGCACCCTCTTCGCCTTTGGACCAAAGCCGATAGCACACGCCTTCCGCCACCCGCCCCGCACGGCCCGCGCGCTGGGTCGCCTCGGCCCGCGTCACCCGTTCGGTGACCAGCCGCGACATGCCCGAGCCCGGATCGAACCGCGCCCGCCGCGCCTGACCCATATCCACCACCACCCGGATATCGGGAATGGTCAGCGAGGTTTCGGCAATCGACGTCGCCAACACCACCTTGCGCCCGGCCTCAACCGGCGCAATCGCCGCGCGTTGGGCGGCAAAGGGCAGGGCACCGAACAGGGGCCGCACCGTGCATGTGCCGGGCAAACGGCTGGCCAAAGCCGCCTCGGCGCGGCGTATCTCACCCTCGCCGGGCAGGAAGACCAGCATCCCGCCTGTCGTCTCGCGCTCGGCCCGCACCACCAGATCGATCAGCGCATCCAGCCGCCGTGCCTGCGCCCCCAAGGGCCGGTCCAGCCAGCGGGTTTCGACCGGGTAACTGCGCCCTTCGGACGTGACCAAAGGCGCATCCATCAGCCGCCCAACGGGCTCGGCATCCAGCGTCGCCGACATCGCCAGCAGGATCAGGTCATCGCGCAGCGCGCCGGTCACTTCAAGGCACAGCGCCAACCCCAGATCGGCGTTCAGGGAGCGTTCGTGAAACTCATCGAAAATCACCGCACCAACGCCCGGCAGGTCGGGGTCCGATTGCAGCATCCGGGTCAGGATGCCCTCGGTCACGACCTCGATCCGGGTGGTTTTCGACACCTTCGCCTCGCCCCGCACGCGGTAGCCGACGGTCTGACCCACGGGTTCGCTCAGTGTCTCGGTCATCCGCTCGGCGGCGGCGCGCGCGGCCAGTCGCCGCGGCTCCAGCATCACGATGCGCCCGTCGCACAGACCCGCGTGCAATATCTCCAACGGCACCCGCGTGGTTTTCCCCGCGCCCGGAGGCGCCTGCAGCACCGCGCGGCCATGGGCGCGCAGGGCGTCCAGCAATTCAGGGATAGCATCGTCAATTGGCAGGGGCGTCGTCATCCGCGCTTTATCTGCCAAAGCCGGGCAGAGGTCCAGTTTCCGCTACTTCCGCACCACCGTGGCGGCCCCGAACACGGTCTCCGCATCAACTCGCATCGCCTGCATGAGTGGCCCGGCAGGGGAATAGGTCACGGTGACGGCAAACCGGCTGCCTTGCCGCAGATCACCGGGGCGATAGCCCGCCACCCGCGTGAAATACCCGCTGCACAGCACGTTTCTGCCCCGCGCGTTGCGTCGGGTCAGGGTGATCTCGGTCAGCCGCTCTCCGTCAAAAATCTTCTGCCTCAATGTGCACAAGTCTTCGGGCGGTTGATCCCGCAGCACCATGTATATCGCGGTCAGCGGGTCCACCGCCCCGCGCTGCTGCGCATCCGTAACCGCATGATCGCCCCGATCGCTGATCTCGGTCCCGCTGGCTCGCGCCACGCCCTGCGTGTAGTCCAGCCGCACGCGCGTCTCGCGCTGGCCCGCGACCTCATCCTCGACATAGCGCTGTGGAACAAATCGCGCACCCCGACGACGGCCTTGTGCCGCGATCTCGAACCGCACCCGTTTGATGGCCGAGGCCAGCCCCGTGGTCTCCAGTCGCGACGCCACCGCATAGCGACTGGCACTGATCTCAGCGTTAAGCGTCAACTCGCCAACTTTGACCCCCAACGCGCGCAGGGCAAAGCTGCTCTGGTCCACCTCGGCGAGCGCCGCCATCGGTGGACTTAGCAGCATCATCAGCACAACAGGCGCGCGAACATTCTGTATCACGGTCATTCCTCAGCGCTTGGCTCTGGACAAATCACCTTTGGCAAAGGCAACTGGTCCTGCGGAGTAAAACTAGGTTCGGAATGCAGATGGACAGCCTTGGTGACAGGATTTTGAACGGAGACCGCCGGGCACTGGCCCGGGCAATTACGCTGGTCGAAAGCGGTCGCGCCGATCACCGGGCGCAGGCGGCAGAGCTGCTGGAGCAGTTGGCCGGGGCCGGGCGGCAGGCGCTGCGTATCGGGCTGTCGGGCACGCCCGGCGTTGGCAAATCCACCTTTATCGAAGCCTTCGGCATGATGCTGACGGGGCAGGGGCTGCGCGTCGCGGTTCTGGCCGTCGATCCCAGCTCGGCCCGTTCCGGCGGGTCCATTCTGGGCGACAAAACCCGGATGGAACGCCTCAGCCGCGAGAAAAACGCCTTTATCCGCCCCTCTCCCAGCCAGAGCCACCTTGGCGGCGTCGCCCGCCGCACCCGCGAGGCCATCGCTTTGTGCGAGGCGGCGGGGTTCGACGTCGTGCTGATCGAAACCGTCGGTGTCGGCCAATCGGAAACCGTGGTGGCCGAGATGTCCGACCTGTTCCTGTTGCTGCTGGCCCCGGCGGGCGGCGATGAGTTGCAGGGCGTCAAACGCGGCATCATGGAGATGGCGGACATGATCCTTATCAACAAGGCCGATGGTGATCTGAAAGCCACCGCCACCCGCACCTGCGCCGATTATGCCGGGGCGCTGCGCCTGCTGCGCAAACGCCCGCAGGACCCCGAGGGGTTCCCCAAGGCCATGACCGTCTCGGCGGTTGAAGAACACGGGCTGGAACAGGCGTGGGACGAGATGCAGGCGCTCAGCGCCGCGCGGCGCAAGGCCGGGCACTGGGACGCCAACCGGGCGCAACAGGCGCAATACTGGTTCGAACAAGAGGTCCGGCAGGCCCTGCTGGCGCGACTCTCAACCCCGCAGGCCCGCGCCGAGATGGAGCGTCTGGGCAGCGAGGTCACCACCGGGCGGCTCGGCCCCTCGGCGGCCGCCGATCAGATGCTGCGCGCGCTGATGCCGGAACAGGCCTAGGTGTACCGGCCCGGCAACGGTTAACCCTCCGATTGTATCCCGGGCTGACCGGTGGCGAAAATCGTGATACGATAGGGCATTACACCCGCTGACCGAGTGTTCAGGAGCCGCCGCATATGCCCAATATCAACGGCACGAATGGCGATGACGATATTGAAGTCACAAATGACTCCGGCACCCTGAACGGGACGCCGCAAGGGTCACCGATCGACAATATCAGCGGGCAGGCGGGTGATGACACGATCACTGTCACCGGCAGCACCATCACCGGCAGCATCCGCGGCAATCAGGACAACGACGATATCGTCATCACCAGCAGCACCGTCGGCGGCCTGATCGCCGGCGGCAGCGGCAGCGACACCGTGACGGTGCGCGGGTCCGACGTAGACAGTATTCGACTGGGCGGCGGCAACGACACGCTGAATTTTCAAAGCACCACGGTCAGCGGTGACCTGCGCGGCGGGGCGGGCACCGATACCCTGAACCTGCCGGTGGGGACGGTTGTCACCGACAACAACTTCGGCACCTTCACGGTCGAGGAAGGCGTTAGCTATTCCCTGTCGACCGGCTCGTTCACGCTGCCCTCGGGGTCGACCGTCAGCTACCGGTCGTTCGATGGCGGCGCGGGCATCCCCTGTTTCACCCGCGACACGCTGATTGCCACCGGGCAGGGGCCCGCCCCGGTTCAGTCCCTGCAGGCCGGAGACCTGATTTCCACGCTGGGGCAGGGGCCTCAGCCGATTCGATGGATCGGTCGGCGGCGGTTCGAACGCGCGACGTTGCGGGCCAATCCCCGGCTCTGGCCGGTGCGCATTCTGGCCGGCGCGCTGGGCCGGGGCCTGCCACAGCGCGATCTTCTGGTCTCGCGTCAGCACCGGATGCTGGTGCAGTCCAAGATCGCCCAACGCATGTTCGGGGCCGCAGAAGTGCTGATCCCCACCATCAAACTGACCGCGCTGCCAGGGATTTATGTCGATGACACCGTCGACAGCGTCGAATACTTCCACCTGCTGTTCGACCGCCATCAGGTGATCTTTGCCGAAGACGCCCCGACCGAAAGCCTGTTCACCGGCCCCGAGGCGCTGAAATCGCTCAGCCCGGCGGCTCGGCAAGAGATTTTCGCGATTTTCCCCGAGCTGATGGATATGGATCACTGCACCGACCCGGCCCGCCCGATCCCGCGCGGGCGGCTTCAGGCGCAGCTGATCTCGCGCCATTTGAAGAACAATAAACCCCTGTTGCAGGCCCCCGCGCCCTGCGCCACAAAGGAATTCGACGGGCGCGCAAAGATTTCGCCGCACCCGTCTTGACCCTTCGGGCGATTCCCACTACACGCATCCAACCAGTTTTCGGGCGCGACTTCGGGTTGCGCCTCTTGTGATTTGGCCGTGGGTCCTGGACCCGGCCTCCAGAAACAAAGGAAGAAACCATGTCGCGCCGTTGCGAACTGACCGGAAAAGGCCCGATGACTGGCAACAATGTCAGCCACGCCAAAAACAGAACTCGTCGCCGTTTTCTGCCCAACCTGAACGATGTGACCCTGCAGTCCGAGACTCTGGGTCGTGGCGTCAAGCTGCGCATCTCGGCGGCTGCCCTGCGCTCGGTCGACCACCGTGGTGGTCTGGACGCGTTCCTGGCCAAAGCCAAGGATGATGAGCTGTCGGCAAACGCCCTGAAAGTGAAAAAGGAAATCGCCAAGGCACAAGCCTCGGCCTAAACCCCTTTCTCACCCGAGATTACGGCCCTGCACCTTCCGGTGCGGGGCTTTTTCGTTGCGCATCCTCGCGTCGATTGTTCCCAAATCGACCATAAAACGCCCGGATTGGTGATGTTGTTCACATACGCGGCGCTGAATGCGAGCTATCTTCACGCTTATTATCATTGTGGAGGGTTCATAATGCCTTTCAAAGTTGCCAATTTCCTTTTTCTGTTACCGACCAGTATTGCCACGGTCGTCGCCCGCTGCACCCGGATGCAGCGCCGGGTAAACCGCCTGCACACCGGGATGAACACCCAGACGCAGCGGCCCCCAAAACCCTGAGCCTGTCATACTGTCTCAGCCCCGCCTTTCCGCTTGAAGCATACCGGGGGGCGGGGTTAAGTGCGGGCTGAGATGCCGGGCTTTTTCCGCACATATCTGCCTTATGCCCTGTCGCTGCTGGTGATCCTCACCGGGCAGGGGCTGGCGGCGTCGCGCGGGATCGACCGTGCGGTAGGGCAGATGGTGCTGTGTACCGGCACCGGGCCTGTCGTCGTCTATATGGACGAAGACGGTCAGCCGGCACGCGCGCCGCATTATTGCCCGGACTATGCGCTCAGCCTGTTGGGGGCGGTCCATCCGGCCCAGGCGGCGCTGCCTGCGGCCCCGTCCCGGGCCCTGCCTGCGCCACTGTTGCGCGCCGATAACCTGATCGCGGCCCCGCAGCCCCGCCAACCGGCCCGCGCGCCGCCCGTGCCTTTGTAACACCCATCCCAAGGAAAATCAGACTGTTACAAAGGAGAGGTTAACATGACCCTCAAATCCACCCTGCTTGCCACCCTGACCACCATCGCGCTCGCCTCGGGGGCACTTGCCGCCGACACCATCGTGATCGGCGACGCCTATGCCCGCTCGGGCGGCAAGGCCGCCAAGGCGGGCGCGGCCTTCATGATGATCGAAAACCAGGGCGACACCGATGACCGCCTGATCGGCGTGACCTCGGATGTTTCGGCCCGGGTCGAACTGCATACCCACAAGGTCGACGAAAACGGCGTTGCCAAGATGGTGCATGTCGAGGAAGGCTTTGCCATTCCCGCAGGTGAAACCCACATGCTGCAGCGTGGCGGCGATCATGTGATGTTCATGGGCCTCAAAGCGCCGTTCGAACAGGGCGCGACCGTGCCCGTGACGCTGATCTTCGAAAACGCCGGAGAGGTGGTGGTCGAGATCCCAATCGACCTTGAGCGTCAGGGCGGCCACGGGCACTCGAACTGACGCCTGTCTTCAAGCCACCGGTCCGGTGGCCATCATCCATGCGTCAGGCCGGGCAATGCCCGGCCTGTTGCCTTAGCGGTTGACGGTTTTCATGCCCACCCGGTCGCCAGCCTTTTTGAACCGCGCCGCCAGAAAGAACATCACCACCGCCGAGGTCAGCGCAAAGAACGCAATCGCCCAGCCCAGCGCGACCATGCCGCTGCCGGGCCAGAAGATCAGCACCAGCCCGATGATCAGCGCCACGATACCTGAATTGCGCACCGTCGCGCGCTCGGGGTCCTGCGGGTGCATCTGCGGCAGCGCCATGAAGGATCCGATGGCCACAAACAGCGCCATCGCCCCCATCAGGGTAAACGCCAGCCACGCCACCCCCTGCGGCCAGATCAGCAGCACCAGCCCGATCAACGCGGTGCCGATGCCCACGCCTCCGATCAACCCGCGCCGCCCGAAGCCCAGCCATGTCAGCGCGCCATCCAGGATCAGCAGCACCCCCACCAGCCGCAGCAGAACCGAGATACTGCCCGTCGGCCAGAACAGCGCCGCGATCCCGATCAGACCGGCCAGTATCCCGCGCAGCAGAAAGGTCCACCACAGGCTGGCCAGATTGGTGCTGAGCGTATCGCGGGCGTTAATGCTGGCATCATCAAGGATTTCCCCATCTTGGGGCGGCAGATCAGTCATATCACTCACTCTTTTCGTGTTTTCAGCACCATAGACGGGAACGGACGCCGCTGTCTGCCCCTATCACGTGTCACCCTGCGCCAGCAGCCCGTCCACCCAGCGCGGCACCACCTCGGACGCAGGCCCCAGCAGGGCCTCGTCAAACAGCGACGCCCCGGCCGAGGATTCAAGGTTCAGCTCAACCGTCCGCGCGCCCACGGCCCGCGCCTCTTGCACGAAGCCCGCCGCCGGATAGACCTGACCCGAGGTCCCGATCGAGGCAAACAGGCTGGCCCCAGCCAGATGGTCGAATATCTCATCCATGAAATAGGGCATCTCGCCAAACCACACCACGTCGGGCCGGGCCGAGGGTTGCTGACAGGCCGGGCAGCGCTCGCCCACCTGCATCTCGGATGGTGAGGTCCAACGATGCCCGCAGGCCCCACACAAAGCCCCCGCCAGCGTGCCATGCATATGGATCACGCGCGCGGCCCCTCCGGCCTCGTGCAGGCTGTCGACATTCTGGGTGACGATGATCACCTCTTTGCCCCAGTCCCGTTGCAACCGCGCCAGCGCCCGATGCGCCGCGTTGGGCTGCGCCTTGGCCGCCTGCACCCGCCGCGCGTTATAGAACCCATGCACCAGCGCCGGGTTGCGGGCAAAACCCTCGGGCGTGGCCACATCCTCGATCCGGTGCTGCGCCCACAGGCCGCCCTCGTCGCGGAAGGTGCCCAGCCCGCTTTCGGCGGAAATTCCGGCCCCGGTCAGAATGACGATCTTTCCCATACCCGCCTCACGCGCTAGACCCTTTGCCATGACACACCGTATCCTATTCGTCTGCCTCGGCAATATCTGCCGCTCACCCGCGGCTGAGGGTGCCTTCCGTGCCCGCGCCCCGCAGCACCAGACCGACAGCGCCGGAACGGCGGGCTGGCATGTCGGAAAACCGCCCTACGGGCCCATGCAACAAACCGCCCGCGCGCGCGACATCAACCTTGGCGACCTGCGCGCGCGCCAGTTCGAGGCACGGGATTTCACCCGTTTCGACCTGATCATCGGCATGGATTCCGACAACATCGCCGCAATCGAGGCCCTACGCCCCGAGGGCAACGACACCCCCGTCCACCTGCTGACCGATTTCGCACCCCATACCGGCGCGGATCACGTCCCCGACCCTTACTACACCCGAGATTTCGACGGCGCGCTGGATTTGATTGAACAGGCGGTCGCGGGGCTCGACGCGCATCTGGGCGCGGAATCCTAGACGCAGCGGGTCGAACATCGCCGACCGCTCTCGTCAGCCCAAATGACCAAATACTGTGCCTGAGGTCCGCACCAACGGCACAGTTCAGGCCGATACGCCAGCCGCGGGACGTTGCCGCCCTACCATCTGCAAGCTTTATTATCCATAATGCAATCAATGGGATACTTCAGAGCGTTGTCGATCACAAGCGAGACCGATTCAAGCTCGCTGGCGTCAACCCCGTTCACGGTCTGATAGTCAAACTGCAGCGTGCCGCCCTCCAGCTTCGGGTTGCTGAGGGTGACGATCAGCCCGACCTGCTTCCCATCGCTGATCCCGGTCAGGGCCGCATTGGGCGGGTCCACCGCAAAGCTGTTGTCGCCCTTGTCCCAGTTCTTGATGACCCCCTGCAGGGGCGCATCCAGGGCCTCGCGATAGGGGCGGTCCGCAAACAGAACGATCTGATCGTCAATGCCTTCAAGCACCAACTTGCCATCGGCGAGCGTCGCAGAATTCGCGACTTCCATAAACAGCCAGCTTTTGGATTCGTCCGCGGCAGCTACAGAGGCACAAGCGACAAGGCCTGCAATGATTCCTGTTCCGAGTAAGTCGAACTTCACAATATTCTCCCTTAGCGAGGCCGCTTTCTTGGCCGAAACAATCTCCGGTTATCAATTTATGAGATCAATTGCCTTGTGATTGCAAGTTAAGAAAGGTTTATCCGTCAGCATGATCAAGTCTGCTGGATGTGAACATTAACAAATGCTTGGCTCCTCGCTTTCGGACCGCCCCGCACCGCGGGGCTACACAGCAACCAGCAAGGTCAGAGATACCCGCCCGGCTGATCGCTCGGCACGAACCTATCCCATCACCTTCAACTGTCCCCCCAGCCACGGCAACTGCGCCACCGCCGGATCAACGATCTGGCTCTGCATCAGCCGCCGGATCATGTCCGCCACCTCCTGCGGCACCTGATCGGACCAGTCGGTGCGGGTGAACAGCGAGATCATCCGTGAAAACTCACCAAAGGGCGAGGGATGCACCTCGATCCCGTCATGGAACCGGGTCGCGCGCATATAGCCCAGCGGCGTGGTGATCGCCCAGCCCAAGCCCCGCGCTACCATCGCCATCAGCGCAAGATGCGAGCCGATCTCGAACCGTTCCTCGAACTCCATCTGCTGACGGGCCAGATGGCCTTCGATCTGACGGCTGATCAACTGCTCGCGGGCATAGCGCAGAAAGGGCAGGTGCTGCGTCGGCTGCTCGGCCCCCTTGGGCGCAACCAGAATGAACGGATCCTGCACCAGAGGGTATTCGACCACCCCCTCCAGCACCTCGCCGCTATGGGCCGAGACCGCCAGATGCAGGCGCTGTTCCACCAGCGCCTCGAAAATCTCGAGGCTGGGCAGCGTGGTCAGCTTGAATTTCGATCGGGTCAGACTGTCGGCCAGCAAGGTTGCCAGACGCGGCGTCAGGTCATTGTCGAAATCGTCGATCAGCCCGATGGACAGCGTGGTCAGATGCCCCAGATCCATCACCGCCAGTTCGCTTTGGGCCACCTGCAGCTCACCCAAAACCGCCTGCGTGCGCGCCAGAAAGCTGCGCCCCGCCTGCGTCAGCCGCATCGGCCGCCGCCCGTGATCCACCAGATCGGTGCCCAACGCCTTTTCCAGATTGCGCAACTGCTGCGAAACCGAGGGCTGGCTGAGCCCCGTGATCTCGGCCGCCTGCGCCACCGATCCGGTCCGTGCCAGCGCCTCGAACACCTCAAGGCCCCGCAGGGTCAGCCCTTTCATCACCATAAGATACACCTTTCGCTGCGCCATTTCTGAGGCGCAGCGGGCATCAGGTCAAGGATTGCCTGAGGCTAGCTGCAGATCGCCTGCGCCATCTGGCCAAAGTTCTGATACCGATCCCACAGCGCATCATCGCGCGCGGTCTGCGACATCTTCAACTCCTGGGCCTGATGGGGGTCTTCGAACCATTTCGAGACGGTCTTCTGATCGCTGCGCGTCAACGCCTGATCGGCCACCCGCTGAATGCAAGAACACCGATCCCGCGTCGCCGCCGACCGATCTGATGCCAAACACGCCTGCTTGATCTTGGCCGCTTCTGCAACCGGAGCCACCGCCGTCAGCGACGCCGCACAAAATGCGATTAGGAGGAACTTTTTCATACTCGAGCCTCGTTTTTGCCTGCCCGGACGGGTCTTATGCCCCTCTCGGTCTGCGCGGGAGTATGAATCAAAGTGGTTAAGGGATCAATCGGGTGGTTTGAAAAAGTGCATTCCCGAGTCATGAACGTCCCATTCCTCACCCGTAGGCCGGGCTTCAGCCCGGCAGTGGTCAGGACAGAAACGGCAGCCAGCGCTCTAATGCTTCAATCAGCGCTTCGATCTTCTCGGGATGTTTGGCAATGTACGTATCTGCAACGACGGTCGCGCCTTTGGTGGTTCCAACTACGATTGCGGTGCCAACTGCTAAATTCACTTTACCTGCACACCACCTAAGAAGACTTGCCAAACCTGATTTGAGCTTAGCTAGTATCGCCTCAACCCACTCGCGAGCAGGACGTTCCTGCTCCATTGCTGTCGAGAGTTCTTCGGTCGCTTCCCAAATCAATGTGATTGCGCCAGACAAGTGCTCGTCTTGAATGTTCTCAGGAGGGTTGTTTCCTCCGATACCGAGGCGTGCGATAGTTTGAGTGCTCAAACTATCTTTAAGTTCAGCTAGAGCTCTTTCGGTTTGCAGTCTCGCGTGGATTTTCTCGATTTCTTCCGAAACTGCTTCTGGACCTTTATCCCAAATCGTATCATCGATCGCAAACAGTCGATATTGCAGCTCTAGGTCCAAGGGCGTGCCGATTAGCAATCCACGATACCAATCACGCCAGTATTGGAAACGAGGGCCTTCTGGCGGATCGTTATCGTATCGTGCTATCGCAAATTTCCAAAGATTTGAAAGTTCACCCGATAGCCAGTCCTCGGAAAAGAGCGGCGCGGCAAGTTCAGTGAAGCGCGTTGAATTGAGATCTGTTGCGTCTTCCTCAGCGTGTTCGATAACTCTTGACCAACTGAGTGATACCGCTTCTTGAGCTTGTTTGGATCCGGATGAATCTCCGGAAGATAGCTTCGCGAGGGCCAACGCGCAAAATTTCAGCGCTTCAAACCAGTGTTCCCTGTCGGTGCCGTTTGCGTTTTCCAAACAGTAAGTCGCGAACTTTGACTGACTTGTTAACGTAACATCAAGTTCTGCATGAGCCAATTTTTGGAAGGTCGTGGGGGAAGATGAAAAGGTAGGCCGCCAAGGCAAGTAGGCTTTGTTTACAATACAGAGCACAAGTCGAATATCTGCGTGTGTTTCCCGCCAGTGTATTAGGTCAAATTTTGGTTGTCTCGTGGCGACTGCCATAGTGACCAAGAAGGCTCGTAGCGCGGCTAAAGAGGCGACTTGTTCAGCGATGCTTTCATCTAAACTATTGAACCACTTCTCGGCGTCGTGGTCTTCCAGATATAATTCCCCTAGTTGGATCATTCACATCCCCATTGACCAACCCACGATTCCTCTACATATCCCCAACCCATGACAGACCTCGCTCATATCCGCAATTTCTCCATCGTCGCGCATATCGACCATGGCAAATCCACCCTTGCTGACCGGCTCATCCAAGAGACCGGAACAGTCAAGGATCGCGACATGAAGGAACAGCTGCTCGACAGCATGGATATCGAGCGCGAGCGTGGCATTACCATCAAGGCCAACACGGTTCGCATCGACTATACCGCCGACAATGGTGAGGCCTATGTGCTGAACCTGATCGACACCCCCGGCCACGTGGACTTTGCCTATGAGGTCAGCCGGTCGATGCGCGCGGTCGAGGGCTCTCTGCTGGTTGTGGACTCGACCCAAGGGGTCGAGGCGCAGACGCTGGCCAACGTCTATCAGGCCATCGACGCCGACCACGAAATCGTTCCGGTGCTGAACAAGATCGATCTACCCGCGTCCGACTGTGACCGCGTGGCCGAACAGATCGAGGATGTGATCGGCATCGACGCAACCGACGCCATTCAGGTCTCCGCCAAGACGGGGCAGGGCATCCATGAGACGCTAGAGGCCATCGTGCAGCAACTGCCCGCGCCGCAGGGCAATCTGGACGCGCCGCTCAAGGCGATGCTGGTGGATTCGTGGTACGACGCCTATCTCGGCGTCATCGTTCTGGTCCGCATCATGGACGGCACGCTGAAAAAGGGGATGCGGGTCAAGTTCATGTCGAACAACACCCTGCACCATGTCGATCGCGTCGGCGTTTTCCGCCCCGAGATGGAGATGGTGGACTCGCTAGGCCCCGGTGAAATCGGCTTTCTCACGGCGTCCATCAAACAGGTCCGCGACACCCGCGTGGGTGACACGATCACCAATGACCGCAACGGCACCGAGGACGCGCTGGACGGCTTCAAACCCGCGCAGCCGGTAGTGTTCTGCGGCCTCTTCCCGGTCGACAGTTCCGAATTCGAGGACCTGCGCGAGGCGATCGACAAACTGGCGCTGAACGACGCCTCATTCTCGTTCGAAATGGAAACCTCGGCCGCGCTGGGCTTTGGCTTCCGCTGCGGCTTCCTTGGCCTGTTGCACCTAGAGGTCATCCGCGACCGGATCGAACGCGAATACGATATCGAGCTCATCACCACCGCGCCGTCGGTGATCTATCACGTCTACATGAAAGACGGCGAGATGATCGAGCTGCACAACCCCGCCGACATGCCCGACCCCTCGAAGGTCGACCATATCGAGGAACCGCGCATCAAGGCGACCATTCTGGTGCCGGATGAATACCTCGGCGACGTGCTGAAACTCTGCCAGGACCGCCGCGGCATCCAACTGGACCTGACCTATGCGGGCTCCCGCGCGATGGTTGTGTACGACCTTCCCCTCAACGAAGTCGTGTTCGATTTCTATGATCGCCTGAAATCGGTAACAAAGGGTTACGCCAGCTTTGACTACCAGATGACCGGCTATACCGAGGATAATCTGGTCAAGATGTCGGTACTGGTGAACGACGAACCCGTTGACGCCCTGTCAACCATGGTTCACCGCGACCGGGCCGAGATGCGGGGCCGGGCGATGTGCGAAAAGCTCAAAGACCTGATCCCGCGCCATATGTTCAAAATCCCGATCCAGGCCGCCATCGGAGGCAAGGTCATCGCCCGCGAGACCCTCTCGGCGCTGCGCAAGGACGTGACCGCGAAGTGTTACGGAGGCGATGCGACGCGGAAACGCAAACTGCTGGATAAGCAGAAGGCGGGGAAAAAGAAGATGCGCCAGTTCGGGAAGGTCGATATCCCGCAGGAGGCGTTTATTAGCGCCTTAAAAATGGACAGCTAAAGGCTGGCCATTTTTAAGGCGGGTGGGCGAAAGCGGTTGGCGCAGCCAACTGCGTGCCCACAGGGTTGATACGATAGAATGGAGTTTGTATCTTAATTAATCGGGCACTGGTTAGGCCAGAGCCATTTCTGTTGCTTTTCAAGATTTTGTTAGTAAATCTCCGCCAAATTCAAGATTTGAAGAAGAGGTTTTCGTGTCTAACGTGCAAACAGAGAATTATCTAGATAAATCAAGCGTTGTTCTAACATTAACCCTAGATAACAGTCAGCCAATTGAGCTCGGAGCATTCGTGAGTGCTTTCACATCACTAGCCTCTGACTACAAGAAAAGCCTCGAAGGTAAAGGTTTGGATGCTGATGCTGAAATCTACATCACCGAGGTGCGGTCGGGTTCTATTGTAGCTGATCTGATGCCGGTCATTGCGACTGCATTTCCGGCTATCGCCGCCAGTGTGGAGCAAGTAGGTCAAGCCATTGACTTTGTTAATACTTGGAAGGAGAGGCTTGAGAAGTTGAAGGACGGCTTGGTGCCTGAAGGCCTTTCCAAGTCTGAGTTGAAAACGTTTACTGATGCCGTGCAAGCTGTGGCTCGAGACCCTGACGCTAACCAAAAGCTCGAGGCAGCAACTTTCGAAGATGGCAAGCGTCAGGTGAAAGCGGCATTTAGATTCTCGTCAAATGATGCTCGGGCAATTGAGAAGACGATCGAGGGAGAGTTCAAACGGCTTGAAGAACCGGGTGAGAAAAAGCACCAGCGGGTTCTAATGTACTTTACCCGTTCCGACATTGGGGATGCACCAATAGAAAAGCGTAGCGGTGAACGGGCGGTTATCGACGAGATCTCCGAAAAAGACCTCCCGATCATGTATGCCTCGGAATTGGCTGAAGAGCGGATAAAGCATGAGATAAGGGAGCCGGACGAGAATATTTACAAGAAAGGGTTCAACGTGGACGTCGTCGTTCAGACGCGTAACGGGAAACCTGTAGTCTACAAGGTGCTAGAAGTTCACCAAGTTATAGATTTGTCTGATTGAAATCCCAAATCCACCCGCCCGGCGGCACCGCCGGGCCGCGCCGACCCGCCCCCAATGGGGCGGCGCGTTTGCGCCACCCCGCGGGCCGGCGCGGCCCTCAGTTCTGTCGATCAACCCTCTTCCGCCCTACGGTCCCCATCGGTGGTTTGAAAACCCACCCTACGTAGGATGGGTGTTCACACCCATCATGCCCCCCGGGGCTCCGCCCGTTCGGCCCTGAGGGCTCCGCCCGTTCGAAAGCGAAACCATCCACTGGATGGTTTCCGGGACGCTTTCTCACTCCACTGGACCGTTTCCGAGACGGGCCTCACCCCTCCAACATGAACCCCACATGAACAATCCTTTAGAAAACTTGTAAGCCCCGCACCTCCTCCCAATCTGTATCCCACAGCACGGATGTTCGCATTTGAACTCCAAAGGGTCGCATTCAGGAGGAGAGACCATGACCAGATATATGACTGCCGGAGCAGCCGCTCTGGCCACGAGCCTCACCCTCGCCACCGCCTCGATGGCCGACACCACGCCGGACCTGCGCGGTGCATGGACGGGGACCTATACCAAGGTCTCGCCCTCGCGCACCGCCACCGGGGATGCGCCGCGCTTTCATCAGGGCGAGTGGATGCTGGATATCCAGCAGCAGCAGGACAACCTGTTCTGGGGGCCCAGCAAGTGGCGTCCGAATGCCGATGCCGACTGGCGTGTGTTTGATGCCACCGGCACCATCAGTCTGGATGGCTCGGGCAAGATCGGGCTGGTCGAAAGCTCGGCCGATCCGGATGTGGGCGTCAACGCCATCGTCGATGCCTATTACAAGGACGGCAAGATTTACGCGGATTTCCGTAGCCTGCGTCGGGGAACGGCCTACAGCACCGTTCTGGAGCGTCAGGTGAACTGAAGCGTCTTCGGCCTGACCGGTTGTTAAAGGGGGTCATTGCCGCTGAGATTTGTGACTGCGGCATGGAGTAGTAGGTACCCCGGTCAGGTCGGAGCGCTTCTCATGAAGACACGTCTCCACAGGGAGGCGACGGGCCGGGCGGCGATCTCGCCGCCCGCGACAGGGTCCAGACCCCCGCGTTTGAGGATGCGGCGTTCCTCGGCACGGGTCATCTGGATCTCGCGGACCTTCAGCGCGGCGTCGCGCGCGGTGAGGTATGTGCCGTCCGGCCCCGGTTCCATCCCCGCAATTCCACGCCCGTTCGACCACCACCCGCGCAGCCCGCTGAGCGGGTGTTTGCGTCCGATCCTGTCATCATCCTGCAGTTGCCAGATCCGCTCGGCCTCGGCCATCGAGACCAGCGCGGCCAGCGGCTTGCCATGGCGGGTCAGCACGATCACCTCGCGCGGGTCCTGTGCGAGGGTGATCAGTTCGCCCAGCCGGGCGCGGGCGTGCGAAATGGTGAGTCGCATGGGCGAATCTCCGGTTGTACAAAACGAAAGATCGGGGGTCTGAGTGTTGTACAAACCGAACAATTCACCCTTAACGCGGCGCGCGGGCCTTTGCAGTTGCAGAAAGCGGTAAAATCGGGCGCGATTTCTTATGTCCGCGGTTTTCCCCTCACAACCCTGCGGTGCGGCGCGGTTTCCCGAGATATCCACATCGCTCTCCCGGCGGATATCAACAGCTTATCCCCGTCTCATTTTCATGCTGCAGTGCTATTTTCTTGTCCCACGCAGGGGCAGATGCAACAGTCAGGTCACCGCAACGGATCTTCGGAAACGGGGCGGGACGCAAAGGCCAAGGGGGCCCGAGTGACGAAGGCAGATTTTAGGATTTGTTCTTTGTTGCAATGGCTTACCGGTGGTGGATCAGGTGGTCCGGACTTCGTGTTCGGGGCAGGTGGTCAGCCTCTCAGAAGGTCGATGCGTGCTGCGATGTGACATAGCACACGGCGCAGCGGCCAAGGCTCCTTCGGGGGTTGCGGCAACTGGACCGGAACGTCCCTCGGGCGGATCGGACCGGCAAGGCGTCAGGGGTGTCCGCAAGGATACATGCAAAGACCGCGTCTGCGCACCTGACGTCTTTTCCTTTTTTGAATCAAGGTTTTATACAGGCTGCCACAGGTCACCGTTCAAACGGAAACGGGGTTCTTTCGCTTGCGCAAAAGAACCCCGTTAAACTGTCAGGACTGCAATGCCGCGTCTATGCACCTGTGTGGTCAGGCTAGCGGGTTACAGGTCGAGGTGCAACAATATATTGCGGCGCGCCATTGCATCGCCGCAATATGTCGAATGATTAGAGGCTTTCCTGAACGTCCGTGGCCGCGCCCTGAATGGCGTCGCCGGCCTTTTCGATGTCTTTGCCGGCACCTTTTGCGGTTTCGCAGGCGGTCAGTGTGAACAGGGCCAGGCCAATTATGAATGCGCGGATCATTGGGAACTCCATAAGTGCTTGTTTCGTCTTGATTAGCAGCTTTCCAACGGCGCTGCTACAGGTTTTAGCGCCGGCCCGTCTTGCGCATCAGCGGCCCCAACAGAGCGGTGATGGCAAAGATCAGGGCGCCCGCACAAACGATGCTCGGTCCGGCCGGTGTGTCGGCCCAATAGGCCCCGCCCAAACCGCCCAGAGCCGCAGCAGATCCGATGACCGCGGCACCCAGTGCCATCGCCTCGGGCGTGCGTACCAGGGGGCGTGCAGCGGCGGCGGGAATGACCAGCAGCGCGGCGATCAGCAACACGCCAACCACCTTGATCGCCACGGCTACCGCCAGCGCCATGGCCAGCGTCAGCCACAGCTCCTCGCGCCGGGGATCGATGCCCGAGGCGTGGGCCAGATCGGGGTTCAGCGTCGCCACCAGCAAAGCCGACCAACGCCACGCCATTACTGACAAAATCAGTGCGCACCCGCCCCAGATCGTGGCCAGATCGCCTCGGGTCACCGCCAGAATGTCGCCGAACAGAAAGGCGTTCAGGTCCAGTCGCACGTCGGCCAGTAGGGCCACCGTCACAAGCCCTGCAGCCAACGCTGTATGGGCCATTACGCCCAGCAACGTGTCCATCGCATAACCGCGCCCGCGCAGTAGCGTCACCGTCAGCCCCATCGCCAGCGCTGCAGCGATGATTGCAGGCAGCAGCGGCAGCGAAAAGCTGAGTGCCAGCGCCACGCCCAGAACGGCGGCGTGGGCGGTGGCTTCGCCCAGATAGGCCATGCGCCGCCAGACCACGAAACAGCCCAGCGGGGCCGCTGCAATGGCAACGCCGAGCCCGGCAAGCGCCGCGCGCACCATGAAATCGTCCAGCATCAGTGGGCCTTGTCCTGCGAATGGTCGTGATCGTGCGAGTGGCTGTGCTGATGCTGATACAGCGCCATGGTGCCCTTGGTGCCCGACCCGAACAGCGCGCGGTATTCCGGGGCATCGGCGACCGTGTGGGGGGCGCCTTCGCAGCAGATATGCCCGTTCAGACACAGTACCCGGTCCGAGGCCGCCATGACCACGTGCAGATCATGGCTGACCATGACGATGGCGCAACCCAGATCGCGCCGAACCTGTTCTATTCGTTGGTAAAATGCAGCCGCGCCCGGTTGGTCGAGCCCCTGCGTTGCCTCATCCAGCAACAGCAGCTGCGGCGAATCCAGAAGCGCGCGGGCCAGTAAGACGCGTTGAAACTGCCCGCCGGACAACTGTGTCATTTGCCGATTGCGCAGATCCGGCACCCCCGCCAGATCCAGCGCCTGAACCGCTGCCTGCGCCGAGATGCGGCGGGGCAGGCCCATGAAACGCTGGACGGTCATGGGCAGCGCGGCATCCAGCGCCAGCTTCTGCGGCACATATCCCACCCGCAGGTTGGGCGCGCGCCGGACCAAGCCCTCGGACGGCGACAGAGCCCCGATCATCGCACGCAGCAGCGTCGACTTGCCCGAACCGTTGGGGCCGACGATGGTCACGATCTCTCCGGCCGAAACCGAAGCATTGACGTGTTCAAGGATCGTCCGCCCATCAACGCGGATCGACATATCCTTAATAGAAATCAGAGGCTTGGTCACAGCGGGGTTCCCGCGCAATCGGGGCATAGCCCCTCGGCTTCGACCACGATCCGCTCGATCTGAAAACCCGATACGTCTGCTGCGGCCCCCAGTCGGCCTTGGGTCAGCTCGGTCTCGGCCTCGGCGACAGCCTTGCACATCCTGCAGATCAGAAAGGCGGGAACATGGTCGTGCGTGGGATGCGCACAGGCGGCATAGGCGTTGATCCGCTCGATCCGGTGGACAAAGCCGTGCTGCACAAGAAAGTCCAGCGCTCGATAGGCCACCGGCGGTTGTGAGCCCATCCCCTCGGCAGCAAGTACGGCGAGGATGTCATAGGCACCCATAGCCTGGTGTTTTTCCAGCAGAATTTCAAGGACCCGGCGGCGCACGGGGGTGAACTGCAGCTTGCGCGCGGTGCATTTCGCCTGTGCCTGAGACAGCGCGGTTTGCACACAGGTCCTGTGATCATGATGCCTGAAGCCGATGGTGGTCATGGGGTGCTCCGGTGAATTTTGGCCTTGATATGTTATAACGTCCAGCATATCAAGCGCGCGAGAAATGTAATAACATATCATTGCGAGGTTCCCATGCACCGCTCTCTTCTGTGCGCGACAGCAATCTTTGCGGCCGGTCAGGCCATGGCCGATAGCCCGAATGTGGCCGCCGATATCGCCCCGGTTCACTCACTGGTCGCGCGCGTGATGGACGGGGTCGGAGAGCCTGCTCTGATCATCCCGCCCGGAGCGTCGCCGCATGACCACGCCATGCGCCCGTCCGAGGCACGCGCGCTGCAATCGGCCGATATCGTTTTTTGGGTCAGCGAGGACCTGACGCCGTGGATGACCAAGCCCCTGGGTGCCTTGGCCCAAGGGGCGCAGCAGGTCGAACTGCTTGAGGCAGAGGGGCTGACCCTGCATGAGTTCCGTGATGTGTCAGAGGAGCATCACGACGACCATGATGACCATGACCATGACCATGATGACCATGACCACGACGACCATGGGCATGACGATCACGATGATCATGGGGACGCGCACGATCATGCCGAGGAAAAACATGACGACCACGGTCACGACGACCATGGCCATGAAGAAGACGACCATGCGGATGCCCATGGCCACCACCACGATGGTGTCGATCCTCATGCCTGGCTTGATCCCGAGAATGCCCGCGTCTGGGTTCAGGTGATTGCCATGACGCTGGCCGAAGCCGATCCCCACAACGCCGAAGCCTATGCCAGCAACGCCGCCGCTGCTGAAGCCGAGATTGCTGCGGTGCAGGCGCAGATCGCCGAGCAGTTGGCCGGGGCGCAGGGGCTGGGCTTTATCACCTTCCATGATGCCTTTCAGTATTTCGAAAAGCGCTTTGGACTGGAAAGCTCGGGCACGGTCAGCCTCAGTGATGCCCAAAAACCAAGCCCGGCCCGGCTGGCGGAACTGCGCGCGCGGATCGAGGCGGATGGCATTGATTGCGCCTTTGCCGAGCCGCAATTCGATACACGGCTGGTCGAAGCCGCGATCGAAGGCAGCGGTGCGGGCATTCAGACGATTGATCCGATCGGCGCGGCGTTAACCCCAGGTGCGGGCCAGTATCCCGAGATGTTGCAGGCAATGGCAGACAGTTTCGGCCGCTGCGCCGCTGGGCAATAGGGTCGTCAACCGGGCTTGGAGGTGCAAAACAGCTCGTACACCACCTCAAGCATACGCAGTGGGCGATCATCTGCCAGCCGGTAGTAGATCGCCTTACCCTCGCGCCGTGGCATAACCAGCCCTTCCAGCCTGAGCCGCGAAAGCTGCTGCGAAACGGCGGCTTGGCGCGCCGATAGTAGCTGTTCCAGCTCGGTCACCGATTTTTCGCCCGACACGAGGTGGCAGAGGATCATCAGGCGCCCTTCATGGCTGATCGCCTTCAGGAAATTCGATGCCCGGGTCGCGTTTTCGACCATCTGGTCCAGATCGTTGGGCGACATATCCGTGGTCAGCTGGGGCAGGGCCATGTTTTGTTTTCCTCGTATCTCTCCAACCGAACCGGGCGGAACACGTGGCCCGGTGGCGGGCTATCTTGGTACAGGTTCCGGGCCTTTTTTTCTATATGCACGGATCAAAATAGCGTGATGTTTAGAACACGAAATTGCGCGGTCGCCGTGAGCGGGGTTGGCACCCAGCCCACCGGTCAGGCGACAAAAGCGGATCAGGGCGCAGCCCCCCTTGCAGCCCCCCGGTGGCGGGACTAAGACTTGTGTAATACTTCTTCGGGTAAGGTCCCGATCCATAGCAAAGCAGGCAGGTTCCCCATGTTCGATCCAGTTGACACATACATGAACACACTCGTCCCCATGGTCGTCGAACAGACCAGCCGGGGCGAGCGTGCATACGATATCTTCTCGCGCCTTCTGAAAGAGCGGATCATCTTCATCAACGGTCCGATCCATGACGGGATGAGCCATCTGGTGGTGGCCCAGTTGCTGCATCTTGAGGCGGAAAACCCCAGCAAAGAGATTTCGATCTACATCAATTCTCCGGGTGGCGTAGTGACCAGCGGCCTGTCGATTTATGATACAATGCAGTACATTAAGCCGAAATGTTCCACATTGGTGATCGGTCAGGCGGCCTCGATGGGGTCGGTTCTGCTGGCTGGTGGCGAGAAGGGAATGCGCTTTTCGCTGCCCAACAGCCGGATCATGGTGCACCAGCCCAGCGGCGGCTATCAGGGTCAGGCGAGCGATATCATGATCCACGCGGCCGAGACGCAAAAACTGAAGGATCGCCTGTATGACATTTACGTGCGTCATACGGGACAGACCAAAAAGGCGGTTGAAAAGGCGCTGGATCGTGACAATTTCATGAGCCCGGAAGAGGCCAAGGATTGGGGCCACATCGACGAAATCGTCGAAAACCGGGCCAAGATGGACGGTGACGAAGACTGAGTTCAAACCCGCGCGCTTGGGGCGTGAGGGGTGATTTTGAGATTGTAGCTGCCAGAGCGCTGGCCTAAGCTGCAGGCATTGACGGCAAACGCGGTCCCGGGCGGGGCCGCTGAGACGGAGCCCGAGGGGTAAATCATGGCGACCAATTCAGGTGGTGACGGCAAGAATACGCTCTACTGCAGCTTCTGCGGCAAAAGCCAGCATGAGGTGCGCAAGCTGATCGCGGGTCCGACCGTGTTCATTTGCGACGAGTGTGTCGAGCTTTGCATGGACATCATCCGCGAAGAGACCAAGGCCAGCGGCTTGAAATCTTCGGATGGGGTGCCGACGCCCAAGGATATCTGCGAGGTTCTGGACGATTATGTGATCGGACAGGCCACCGCCAAGCGGGTTTTGTCGGTTGCGGTGCATAACCACTACAAGCGTCTGAATCACGCCCAGAAGGCGGGCAGTGATATCGAGTTGGCGAAGTCCAACATCCTGCTGATCGGCCCGACCGGCTGCGGTAAGACGCTATTGGCACAGACGCTGGCGCGGATTCTGGATGTACCGTTCACCATGGCGGATGCGACCACGCTGACCGAAGCGGGGTATGTTGGTGAAGATGTTGAAAACATCATCCTTAAGCTGCTTCAGGCCAGCGAATACAATGTCGAACGCGCGCAGCGCGGCATCGTTTATATCGACGAGGTCGACAAGATCACCCGCAAGTCCGAGAACCCCTCGATCACCCGCGATGTATCGGGTGAGGGCGTACAGCAGGCGTTGCTGAAGCTGATGGAAGGCACCGTGGCCAGTGTTCCGCCTCAGGGTGGGCGCAAGCATCCGCAGCAGGAATTCCTGCAGGTGGACACCACGAACATCCTGTTCATCTGTGGTGGGGCTTTTGCGGGCCTGGACAAGATCATCGCGCAGCGTGGCAAGGGTTCGGCCATGGGCTTCGGAGCGGATGTACGCGACAATGACGAGCGCGGTGTGGGTGAGATTTTCAAGGATCTCGAACCCGAAGATCTGCTGAAATTTGGCCTGATCCCGGAATTTGTCGGCCGCCTGCCGGTTCTGGCGACGCTGGAAGATCTGGACGAAGACGCGCTGGTGACGATCCTGACAAGCCCCAAGAATGCGCTGGTCAAGCAATATCAGCGCCTGTTTGAGTTGGAAGATGCGGAACTGGCCTTTACCGACGATGCGTTGAAGGCCATCGCCAAAAAGGCCATCGAACGGAAGACCGGCGCTCGGGGATTGCGCTCGATCCTCGAAGATATCCTGCTGGATACCATGTTCGAGCTGCCGGGGCTTAAGAATGTCACCGAAGTTGTGGTGAATGAAGAGGCCGTGACCTCCGAGACCCAGCCGTTGATTATCTACGCGGACGCGGCACCGGAATCTGCTTCGGCAGGGTGATCCTGCACGATCGCTTCACCAGATTGCTAAGGTAATTGGGGGGCTCTGCCCCCGCCGCAGCAAGCTGCGACTCCCCCGGGATATTTGTAGCCAGATGAAGTACGGATCCCCTGCTTCATCTGGCTATAAATATCCCGGAGCGCGAGGCAGAGCCTCGCAAAGGGCGGACGTTTCCATTCAGAACAGCATTTGGTGAGAAGAAAGCCATGATGATTAAACGCATATCTTCCGGAGGCGAATTTGAGGCCAAGGCGGGCTATTGCCGGGCGGTCGTGGCCGGCGGGTGGGTGCATGTGGCCGGAACCGTTGGGCGGGGTGAGACGGTCGTTGACCAGTGCCGATCTGCTCTTGAGATCATCGAGAATGCTTTGGTCGAGGCGGGCGCGTCGTTCTCGGACGTTGTGCGCGTGACCTATATGCTGCCGGATCGTTCTGAATTTGCGTCCTGCTGGCCGTTGCTGGCTGAGGTGTTCGGGGACAATCCGCCAGCGGCGACGATGATTGAGTGTGGATTGATTGATCCGAAATACCGGATTGAAATTGAAGTGACCGCGTTTTTGCCGGATTGACGCAGACCGTGCCCGAGGCACTGGACCTTGTCCCGCCTTTGGTCCATATCTGCGGGGACAGAAATGCCGGAGGCAGCCGATGGGTATCCTGAACAATCTCTTGCGGGCCGTGACCTGGTGGAACGGGGCCACCCTGAACACGCAGTTCTATACCGCGCGAAAGGGCGTCAAAGTCGGTGAAGACGATGAAGGCAATGTGTTTTATCGCAACGCCGATGACAGCAAACGCTGGGTGATCTTCAACGGTGAGGCCGAAGCCAGCCGGATTGATCCCGACTGGCATGGCTGGCTGCACCGCACATGGGACGAGCCGCCGACCGATAAGCCGCTGCCGCATAAATCCTGGGAAAAGCCTCATCAGGAGAACCTGACCGGAACTGCGCTGGCATATGCGCCGGCCGGATCTCTGCGTCGTCCTGACCCGGTCGACCGCAGCGATTATGAGGCGTGGAGCCCGGAATAGGCGAGGCCAGGATGTCTACTCACACCAAGACCGAAGTTATTGTCGGCGGCGTCGTGCTGGCTTGTGCCGTTGCATTTGGCGTCTATGCGAGCCAGTCCACCGGCCTGGCTCAGACCCGCTCGGGGTATGAACTGGGCGCGTCGTTCCGTTCGCTTGAAGGCGTCGGGGTTGGCACGGATGTGCGTCTTGCCGGCGTCAAGATCGGGACGGTGACCGGCGTTACGCTTAACTCGGACACCTATCGCGCGGATACGCAGTTTTCGGTGGCGGATGGAATTCTCATCCCGGATGACAGCGCGATCGTGATCTCGTCCGAAGGGCTGTTGGGTGGCAATTTCGTCGAAGTGATGCCCGGCGGCTCTCCGTTCTACTTCGAGCCGGGGGATGAGATCGAGGATACGCAAGGCGCAGTCAGCCTGATCTCGTTGCTGGTGAAATTCGTCGCAGGGGATGGCGGCGAATGATACGTGCTGCTTTGATGGCGTTGCTGCTGTCGGGGGGCATCGCTGCAGCCCAGCAGAAGGTCGAATCCGGACCAGGTGCGATGTTGCGCGGGCTGGATAAGGTTAACGGGCAGACCGTCGATGTCGAGATTCAGAACGGGCAGACTGCGGCCGTGTTTGGGCTGGACGTAGCCTTGGGCGATTGTCGCTATCCGGCTGAGAACCCGACGGGTGACGCGTTTGCCTATTTGACGATCTGGGAGCAGGGCAAGGCGCAGCAGCTGTTTGACGGCTGGATGATCGCGACCTCGCCCGCGCTGAACGCGCTGGATCATGCACGTTACGACGTCTGGGTGATCCGCTGTATGACGCCCTGAGGGCTCTGCTGCAAGTCAGCGGTGAAATCCGCGCTGGCCTCAAGGGCCTGTTGCAATTCTCGATGATACGCGGCGCGTGGGATTTCGATGGCCCCCAGCGAGGCCAGATGGGCGGTCAGAAACTGCGTATCGAACAGGGCAAACCCGGTCTGCCGCAATCGATCCACCAGATAGGCCAGTGCAATTTTCGACGCGTCGGTTCGGCGTGAGAACATGCTTTCGCCGAAGAAGGCCGCGCCCAGGACCACGCCATAGACCCCCCCGACCAGCGTTTCACCTTCCCACACCTCAAGCGAATGGGCGCGGCCGGTCTGGTGCAGCTCTTGGTACAGGCGGCGCAGTTCGGGGTTGATCCAGGTATCTGTGCGGTCGGCGCAACCGTCCACGACGCCTGCAAAATCGCGGTCGATGCTGATGGTGAACCCGCAGGTGCGGATGCGGCGGGCAAGGCTGCGCGAGATATGGAAACCGTCCAGCGGGAACACCCCCCGGAACTTGGGATCGACCCAGAAAAGTTCGGGGTCGTCGCGGTGTTCGGCCATCGGGAAGATGCCGATCGAGTAGCCATGCAGCAGAAGTTCGGTGGACAGGCTCATGCGGGATGATGCTTTGGGACCGGCGGGCCGAAGCCGTCCGGTCCCGCGTTGTTATTGAGCCATATTCTCCGCAAGCCAGTGCTCCAGCCAGTGGATGTTATAGTCGCCGCTGTGCAGATCGGGTTCCTGCAGCAGGGCGTCGAACAGGGGCACCGTTGTGTCGATGCCGTCGACGATCAACTCACCCAGAGCGCGTTGCAGGCGTGCCAGAGCCTCGGCCCGGTCGCGGCCCTGCACGATCAGCTTGGCGATCAGCGAGTCATAATAGGGCGGGATCGAATAGCCGTCATAAAGCGCCGAATCCATCCGCACGCCCAGACCACCGGGGGCGTGATAGGCGGTGATCTTGCCGGGGCAGGGCGAGAAGTTGGGCAGTTTCTCGGCGTTGATCCGAACCTCAATGGCGTGGCCGTTGATCTCAAGGTCGTCTTGGCCGAACGACATATCCTCGCCGGCGGCGACGCGGATTTGTTCGCGCACCAGATCGACGCCGAAGATGCCCTCGGTGACGGGGTGTTCGACCTGCAGGCGGGTGTTCATTTCGATGAAATAGAACTCGCCGTTCTCATAAAGGAACTCGATGGTGCCCGCGCCGATATAGTTGATCTTGGCCACCGCGTCGGCGCAGATCTTGCCGATCTTGGCGCGCTCTTCGGGGCTGATGGCGGGGCCGGGGGCCTCTTCGAACACCTTCTGGTGGCGGCGCTGAAGCGAGCAGTCGCGTTCGCCCAGATGGACCGCCTTGCCCTTGCCGTCGCCAAAGACCTGAATCTCGATATGGCGCGGTGTGGTCAGGTATTTCTCGATATAGACCTCGTCATTGCCGAAGGCAGCCTTGCCCTCGGCGCGGGCGGTCATGAAGGCGCTTTCCATCTCGGCGGCGCTGTTGGCAACTTTCATGCCGCGTCCACCGCCGCCGGCGGTGGCCTTGATGATGACCGGATAGCCGAACTCTTCACCGATACGCTTGGCATCAGCCAGCGTGGGAACTCCGCCGTCGGAGCCGGGCACGCAGGGAACGCCAAGCGCTTTCATGGTGTCCTTGGCGGTGATCTTGTCGCCCATGACGCGGATATGTTCAGCGGTGGGGCCGATGAAGGTAATACCGTGGTCCTCGACGATCTGCACAAACTCGGCATTCTCGGACAAAAAGCCATAACCGGGGTGGATCGCCTGCGCACCGGTGATCTCGCAGGCCGAGATGATGGCGGGCACGGACAGATAGCTTTGCGGGCTGGGCGGAGGGCCGATGCAGACCGATTCGTCCGCCATGCGCACGTGCATCGCGTCGCTGTCGGCGGTGGAATGCACGGCGACCGTCGCAATGCCCATCTCGCGCGCGGCGCGGATGACGCGCAGGGCGATCTCGCCCCGGTTGGCAATCAGGATCTTATCGAACATGGGACCGCCCTACTCGATGATGACCAGAGGGGTGCCGAATTCCACAGCATCGCCATCGCCGACCAGAACGCGTTTGATCGTGCCCGATTTGGGGGCGTTGATCTGGTTCATGGTTTTCATCGCCTCGACGATCAGAAGCGTGTCGCCCTCGGACACGGATGCGCCGACGCTGATAAAGGCGGGGGCGCCGGGTTCGGGCTGCATATACACCGTGCCGACCATGGGCGAGGTCACGGCGCCGGGATGGCTGGCCGGGTCGTCGACTGCGGCGGGGGCTTCGGCCGCAGGGGCCGCCGCGGGGGCGGGGGCTGCGGGCGCGGCCGTCGGAACGGCCACCTGAACCGGAGCGGCGACGGTCTGCGACATGCGGCTGACGCGGACATTCAGGCTGTCTTCTTCGCCATATTCACGCTTGACCTGCAACTCGGTCAGATCATTCTCGCGCAGCAATTCGGCCAGTGCCTTGATGAACGCCACATCCGCTTCGTGTTTGGTATCTGTCATGAGTGTCCTCGAAGGTTCCCCTATGGCCCGTCTGTTCCTGCGGGCTTGGTCTGATTACGCAGGGTTATAAGCCATGCCGTCGGCCATGAAAAGCGCCGTTTGAGCCTGTAAATCCGGGACCTTTGCACCGTGTTTCCGGCACGTGGGGCTTCATAGCGGCATCCCCGACAATTTGGCCACCAGTTCGGGCAGTTTTCGGGCCCCGAATTTTTCCAGAAGCCGGGCGCGGTAGGCCTCGATCGTGCGATAGCTGAGGCCCAGTTCGGCCCCGATTTCCTTGGCCGACAGGCCCCGGCAGGACAGGATGGCCACTTCGCGTTCGCGGGTCGTCAGTTCGACAAGGGGGCGTTCTTCCGAGATATCCGAAAAGCTCCAGATGCCGTGACGGAAGGGGTCATCCGGCGTCAGCGACCGCCCCCGCGCGCGGCACCAGAACAGGTCGCCGCCGCGGCGGCGCATGACCCTTTCATCCGTGTAATACCCGGTATCGCGCATCACCTGAAGGCTGCGCGCGCCGATGCGTTCCCAGTCGGCGACCGAGGGGTAGAGATGCAGCAATGGCATGTTGCGATAGTCTGCCTCATCGCCGCCGAAGGTCCGTGCGAACTGCAGATTACAGCGGCGGATGATCCGGTTTTCAAGTTCGACAAGGCCGACAGGGGCATATTCGAAGGCGGGATCGCTCATATACCTATGGTGACGCGTATCGGGCAGAAAGAGAAGGGCGGGCGTGTCGATTGGACGGTTTCTCTCGCTGGGGTTTGTTAAGGTTGTAAATTTCGTTTGAAAAGGCTGCCGCAACGGCTAAAGATCACCGGGTAATTCTGCAAAATCACAAGACAAGTCCAAAGGTCCAGCGACGATGCGAGACACTCTGACCGGTAGCCGGATACGTGAAAGGCGGCAGATTTCGGGGCTGCGCCAGGCCGAACTGGCGCGGCAGGTGGGGATTTCGGCCTCGTATCTGAACCTGATCGAGCACAATCGCCGTCGCATCGGGGGGAAGCTGCTGGTCGACATCGCGGGCGCGTTGTCGGTCGAGCCGTCGCTGCTGACACAGGGTATCGAAGAGACGCTCATCTCAGCCTTGCGAGAGGCGGCAGCAGACGCGGTGGGCCAGAAGGCCGAGGTGGACGGGCTGGAGGAGTTTGCGGGGCGGTTTCCGGGCTGGTCCGGGGTTCTGGCGCAGATGCATCGCCGCGTGATCTCGCTGGAGCGGACGGTTGAAACCCTGTCGGACCGGCTGACCCACGACCCGCATCTTGCTGCGTCGATGCATGAGGTTCTGTCGACCGCTGCGGCGATCCGCTCGACTGCCGCCATTCTGGCCGAACCCGGCGAGATCGAGGCCGAGTGGCGGGATCGCTTTCACAGCAATCTGCATCAGGATGCGGAACGGCTGGCCGATAGTTCAAAGGCGCTGGTGAGCTATCTGGATGACAGCGAGGGGCAGGGGGATTTGCGCGGTGTCCCGCTGGACGCGGTCGAGGCGTTTTTCGCCGAGCAGGGGTTCCATTTTCCGCAGATCGAGGCCGGAGCGGCCGGTCCCGACGTGGCGCTGGATCAACTTGAGTCCGCTGCCGCCAGAACCGTCGCGGCTGATATGCTTGAAACCTATGCCGCAGATGCCCGGGCCATGCCGCTGGATCAGGTGGTGGCGGCGCTGGACCCCGCCGACCCTGACCCGCTGGCGCTTGCTGCGGCGTTTTCGGTTGATCTGCCGACCGTGTTGCGGCGGCTGGCCTTCCTGCCCGAAGGGGCCCTGGCGCGGTCTGCAGGGCTGGTGATCTGCGATGCCTCGGGCAGCGTGTTGTTCTGTAAACCTACCCCGGGCTTCGCCCTGCCGCGTCATGGCGAGGCCTGTCCGCTCTGGCCGTTGTTCGCGGCGTTGAACCGCCCTTTGGTGCCGATCCGCAGACGCGTGGTTCAGCTGGGCCGGACGGCGGCTGAGTTCGAGTGTTTTGCGATCGCGTGGCCTCAGCCCGTTGCCGGGTTCGGTGATGAACCCGTGTACCGGTCCATCATGCTGGTTCTGCCGGTTGAAAACTCAGCGCAGCCTGCCGGGACGTCGGCGCAGGTTGGGGCCAGTTGCCGGGTTTGCCCCAAACGCGACTGTCCCGCGCGGCGTGAGCCGTCAATCCTGAGCGAAGGGTTTTGACAGTTTCCCGACACAGCGCTTAATCTGTGCAGGACAGGTGGCCGGACGTGCGACCGGTCATGGGGAGGAATTGCAAATATGAGCCGCAAGGTTCTGCTGATCGAGGATGAGCCCAACATCACCGAGGCGATCCGGTTTCTGCTGACGCGCGAGGGGTGGCAGGTAGAAACACACGCCGATGGTGCGGATGCGGTGCAGGTTGTTCTGGCAGCCCAACCTGATCTGGTCATTCTCGACGTGATGCTGCCGGGCAAAAGCGGGATGGATATTTTGCGTGATCTGCGCGAACAGCATGAGATGCAGGGGCTGCCGGTTCTGATGCTCACCGCGCGCGGGCAATCCCGCGACCGTGAGATGGCGGAACAGGCCGGAGTCAGTCGTTTCATGACCAAACCGTTCTCGAACGCCGAGGTTCTGACGGCGGTGCGTGATTTGCACGCTCAGGCCTCGCGGTCATGAGCACCCCGGGCGAGCACCCAGAGACGCCCCTGCAGGCCCGGCCATCGCTGTTTCTGGAACGTCAAAGCTATCGCCGGCGCAGGTTGGCCGACGCGGCGCGGTTGCTGCCGTTTCTGGGCGCGGCGATGCTGTCGCTGCCCCTGCTCTGGCCCGACCGCAGCGATGGGGCCGGGGCGCTGTCGCTGTCGTCGGCCATGTTCTACATCTTCGCCTGCTGGGGTGTTCTGATCCTGATCAGCCTGATCTTCGGGTTCGCGGCGCGCCGTATGGTGGCGCGTGAGAACGCCGAGCCCGAGGCCGAGCCATGGCAACGTTGAACATCCTGATTCTGGTCTGTCTGGGCTATGTCGTGCTGTTATTCGGCGTGGCCTTTGCGGCGGATCGCCTGGCGGCGGCGGGGGGCGGGAAATGGTTGCGCTCACCTTTGATCTATACGCTGTCGCTGTCGATCTATTGCACGGCCTGGACGTTCTACGGTGCCGTCGGCAGCGCGGCGCGGTCGGGGCTCGAATTCGTCACCATCTATCTGGGCCCGACGCTGGTGATGATCAGCTGGTGGTGGGGACTGCGCAAGCTGGTGCGGATCGGACGCAGCCAGCGGGTGACCTCGATTGCCGACCTGATCTCATCCCGGTATGGCAAGTCCAACACGCTGGCGGTCTGTGTGACCATTCTGGCGGTTCTGGGTGGCACGCCTTATATCGCGCTGCAGCTGCAATCGATCACGCTATCCTTTTCGATCTTTGCCGAGGCGGACCCGACCGGGCTCTACCGCGAGGGGTCCAGCGTGTTTTGGGTGGCCGCCGGGCTGGCGGTGTTCGCGATCCTGTTCGGCACACGAAATCTGGACGCGAACGAACGTCACCATGGCGTCGTAACCGCGATTGCGTTGGAATCAGTGGTCAAGCTGTTCGCCCTGCTTGCGGTCGGCATCTTCGTGGTCTGGGGCATCGCGGGCGGGTTGGGGCCGATGATGGACCGGATTGATAGCTCGGAAATCGGTCAGTGGCATGTGGATGCAGGGCGTTGGACGACGCTCATATTCCTGTCGGCGGCGGCCTTTGTCTGTCTGCCGCGGATGTTTCAGGTCATGGTGGTCGAGAATGACGATGAAAGCCACCTGCGCACTGCCGCCTGGGCCTTTCCGCTGTATCTGCTGCTCATGAGCCTGTTTGTGGTGCCGATTGCCGTGGTCGGGCTGGACCTGCTGCCCGAAGGGTCGAACCCCGACCTGTTCGTGCTGACGGTGCCGCTGTCGCAAGGCAATGAGGGGCTGGCGATGCTGTCGTTCATAGGCGGCTTTTCGTCGGCCACGTCGATGGTGATCGTCACCGCGATGGCGCTGTCGACGATGGTGTCGAACCATGTGGTCATGCCGATCTGGCTCAGCACTCATGAACGCCGCGGCTCGGTTTCGGGGGATGTGCGGACCATCGTGCTGATGGCGCGGCGGGTGTCGATCGCGGTGATCATGGCGCTGGGCTATTTCTACTACCGCCTGTCCGGGGGCGGCGCGGCGCTGGCCTCGATCGGGTTGGTGGCCTTTGCCGGGATTTCGCAGATATTGCCCGCGTTGGTGGGTGGGCTGTTCTGGCGTGGCTCCACGCGAACGGGGGCGCTGGTCGGTCTCAGTGTCGGGTTTTTCCTGTGGATTTACACCATGCTGCTGCCTGGGATGGGCGGTGGTGTCATTCCCGCCTCGGTGATCGAAAACGGCCCATTTGGTTGGGGCTGGCTGCGCCCGCAGGCGCTTTTCGGGGTCGAGGGGATCGACCCGATGGTCCACACGGTCATGTGGTCGCTGTCGCTGAACACCATCGCCTTCTGCGTTGCCTCGATGCTGAGCTTTCCCAGCCCGCTGGAGCGTTTGCAGGGGGCGCAGTTCGTCAATGTGTTCGACCATTCCACAGCCCTGCGCGGCTGGACCGGGTCAGTGGCGCAGAGCGAAGACTTGATGATCATGACGCAGCGCATTCTGGGAACCGCACCTGCGCAGGAGTTCTTTCAGGCCGAGGTCGAGCGCCAGAAGGGCCGCCCCGGACGCCTGCCGGAACCCACACCCGGTTTTCTGGAGCGGCTGGAAAGAGAGCTGAGCGGCTCGGTCGGAGCCGCAACAGCCCATGCGATGATCGGGCAGATTGTGGGCGGGGCGTCTGTCTCGGTCGAGGACCTGCTGGCGGTGGCGGACGAATCCGCGCAGCTGCTGGAATATTCCGGCCAGCTTGAGGCGAAATCGGCCGAGCTGAGCCGCACCGCGCGCCAGTTACGGGACGTAAACGCAAGGCTGACACAGGTCTCGATGCAGAAGGATGCGTTCCTAAGCCAGGTCAGCCATGAATTGCGCACGCCTATGACCTCGATCCGCGCCTTTTCCGAGATCATGCGCGATACCGAGGGGCTGAGTGGGGCGGAACAAACTCGCTATGCCGCGATCATTCACGATGAGGCGCTGCGTCTGACGCGGTTGCTGGACGATTTGCTGGATCTCAGCGTGTTGGAAAGTGGTCAGGTCAGCCTGAATATGGGGGACGGGACGCTGCGGATGGTTCTGGATCGCGCCGTGTCCAGTGCGCTGGCGGGCGGCGATCGCGCCCTGAGCGTAAGACGCGTCCGGGCGGCCGAGCGCATTCAGCTGCACACCGATCTGGACCGTCTGGGGCAGGTGTTCATCAACCTGATCTCGAATGCGCAGAAATATTGCGATGCGGCAGAGCCGGTTCTGACGATCTCGGCCCATGATGTGGGCGAGCAGGTGGTGATCGACTTCATCGACAATGGCAGTGGCATTCCACCCGAAGCGCAATCGGTGGTGTTCGAGAAATTCGCCCGGGTGGGGTCGGACAAGGCCGGAGGGGCCGGTCTGGGGCTGGCGATCTGCCGCGAGATCATGCAGCGCCTTGGCGGTGAGATCGCCTATTTGCCGGGGCAGGGCGGTGCTGGGTTCCGAGTCAGTATGCCGCTGGCCTATCGGCAGGCCGCGCAATGACACGGGCATAAAGACATTCGTAACGGTCGCCGGGCTACACCAAGGGTCGAAACATCGGCAAATGGTGGATTCGGACGATGACAGTTCAGGCCAACACGGCATTGGCGCGCAAGCTTTCGGCAGGGCAGGAGGGGCTGCCTGAGCCGCCCCGCTCGATTCTGCGGGCCCTGCGGTTGGGGTTGGCGCGCGCGGCGGGCGAGGGGATCGGGCTGACGCTGTCCGTGATCGGTGCCAAGCAGGCCCGGCGGCCACAGCCTGAACTGGCTGACCGGGTGCAGGACGGGTGGCTGCTGCTGCTTTTTACGTCGGAACATGCGGGTGCTGCGGCAGTCTGCTTGGCCCCGGGATGTGTCTCGGCCATCGTGCAGCAGCAGACCGTTGGAATGGTCTCTGCCGAGCCGCCGTCGGGGCGGGCTTTTACCGGCACGGATGCTGCGATGGCCGCGCCGTTGCTTGAGGATATGCTGGGCCGTGCGCGCGGTCTGGTCGAAGGTCCGGCGGATGTAGCCAGCCTTTCGGGATATGAATATGCCTCGCGGGCTGACGACGTGCGGACGCTGATGCTGGCGATGGCTGAAGACAGCTATCGGGTTATTGATCTGACGGTGGAACTGGCCGGGGGCGCGCGGCAGGCAGAGATGTGCATTCTGCTGCCCGATCCGCCTCTGACAGAGCCTGATCAGGCCGGGCCGGAAACTGGGTCGGGCCGAAATCTGGATCAGGCCTCGGGCGTGATGCGGGCCGAGCTGACGGCTGTGCTTGGCCGCATGTCCCTGCCGCTGACGAACCTGTCCGATCTGACGGTTGGGGATGTCTTGCCGCTGAGCGGATCAAAGCTGGATAAGGTTGAGGTGGTCAGCATCGACCGGGCGCGGATGGCCATCGGACGGCTGGGCCAATGCGGTGGAATGCGGGCGGTTCGGGTCAACGAACATCAGCCCGCAACTGCGCTGACCTACACTGAGCCGCAGCCGTTCCTCGCCACTCCCTCGGGGTCGCCTGACACGCTTGATGCGCCACCTCTACAGGCAATGGGCGAGGTCATGGAGGACCCGACACTGCCCGAAAATGCAATCGGGGCCGGGAATCTGCTGCCGATTGACTCGGTGCAAATGGTTTCCGAGATTTCGCAGCTTGCGGGTTTGCCTGAGACAGATGAGGACCTCTGAGCGCCTTAGCTCTGCTCGCGCATCTGATCCAAAGCGGGGCGCAGATTGTCCAGCGCGTAGCCTGCCTTGCTGGTCGCATCAAGGATGTCATCAGTGCTAAGCCGGTCGCATTGCCCCAACGCCCACACCACCGAACACCGCGTCCCCGAGGCGCAATAGGCCAGCACGGGCCCGCTGCAGCTCTCGGCCATATCGCGCTGCAGCGCGACATTTTCGGGTGTCATGGTCTGGTGCGTCAGCTCCAGAACTTCATAGTCCAGCCCGGCATCGCGCACGGCCTGACCGATCGCGTCGGACTGCTGGTCCGTCGGCACCTCGGCATTGGGGCGATTGCAGATCACCTTGACGAAACCTGCCTCGACGATGGCTGGCACATCCTCGACCGTGATTTGCGGCGAGACGGCGTAGCGGGGGGTAATTGGTCGAATCTCCATGACAATTGCTTAGGCCGGGTTGGCCATCCTGTCCAGTTGCGCGCCCAGTTTGGGGGCCGCAAACATGCCTGCAATCATCGCAATCAGGAACACAATCCCGCCAGCGCCCCCATAACTGAGCGAGGCCATCGCGGGGCCGGGGCAAAGCCCCGCCAACCCCCAACCGACCCCGAACAGGACCGAACCTACGATCAGCCGCCGGTCAAGCTCGACCCGGGGTGGGGCCGGGAAGTGTCCGCCTGTCACCGGTACGCCGTGACGGGTCAGGCGCCACGCGATCAGCATGGGCAGGATTGCTCCGCCCATGACAAAGGCCAGTGTCGGGTCCCAGTTGCCGAAAACGTCCAGCCAGCCCTGCACCTTTGTGGTGTCGGTCATGCCCGAAATCAAAAGCCCGGTGCCGAACAGCGAACCGGCAATGAATGCAAAGAGTCCCCGCATCAGATCACCCCCAAAGCATGGCGAAACAGCGCAACGGTCAGCCCGCCCGCCAGAATGTAGAATACCGTGGCGACGATCCCCCGCAGCGAGAATCGCGAGATGCCGCAGACACCATGCCCTGACGTGCAGCCATTGGCGATGCGCGTGCCGACGCCGACCAAAAGCCCGGCCAGGATCACGATGGCCAGATCGCCGGTCAGGTGGGTTTCCGTCTGCGGTGCGATCAAGGGGCGCAGCAGAAACGGCATCCCGATCAACCCGGCCATGAAAGCCAGACGCTCGGTCAGGATGCCGCGGTCGCTGCGTTCCAGCAGCCCGCCGAGAATTCCGCTGGCCCCCATGACGCGGCCATTGCACAGCAGGTAAACGGCGGCGGCCAGCCCGATCAGAAGCCCTCCGGCCAGGCCCCAAAACCACTCGATCATCATATCGCGGTCCTCTCCTATCCGTGCGTCACAGCTTGTTGACGGGAAGCTTCATGAACACATCGCCCTGTTCATCCGCAGGCGGCATCTGCCCGGCCCGCATGTTGACCTGCAGCGACGGCAGGATCAGGCGTGGCATCGAAAGCGTGGCATCGCGGGCATCGCGCATCTCGACAAATTCCTCGATGCTGCGGCCCTGACCGATATGGATGTTCAGGGCCTTCTGCTCTCCGACCGTGGTTTCCCATGCATATTCGTCCCGACCCGGCGCTTTGTAGTCATGGCCGACAAAGATGCGCGTCTTATCCGGCAGAGACAGAATCTTGTGGATCGACGCATAAAGGTCCGCCGACGACCCGCCCGGAAAGTCGCAGCGCGCGGTACCGAAATCCGGCATGAACAGCGTATCGCCTACGAATGCGGCATCGCCGATGACATATGTCATGCAGGCCGGAGTGTGGCCGGGTGTGTGCAGAACATCTCCGCGCATCTGTCCGATGTGAAAGCTGGCCCCTTCGGTAAACAGCGCATCGAACTGGCTGCCATCGCGCTGGAACTCGGTCCCTTCGTTGAAGACCTTGCCGAACGTGTCCTGGACCACCACGATATTCTCGCCAATCCCGATCTTTCCGCCCAGCTTTTCCTGCAGATAGGGCGCAGCGGATAGGTGATCGGCGTGCACATGGCTTTCCAGAATCCAATCGACCTTCAGCCCCTGCGCCGTGACATAATCCACGATCTGATCTGCTGACGCCGTATCTGTGCGGCCCGAGGCATGATCAAAGTCCAGCACGCTGTCGATGATGGCGCAGCTTTGACCTTCCGGTTCTTGCACGACGTAGGACACGGTAAAGGTCTGAGGGTCGAAAAAGGCTTTCACAAGGGGTGTCATGGGGTCCTCCGCGCCGGGTGATTTCATATAGTGATAGCGGAATGTGACGCAAGTTCCAAATCACGAGTTGATGTCCGTCAAGGCAATTGGCCCTGTTTTCGTATAAGTCTTGTGCAACCCGCGACGCATGGTCGGCTTTTTCCAAGCATAGGCAAGAAACCGCGAGGCGTTAACCGGGTCTCGTGCTGGTCTTAATGTTGTTACCTAAATCGGTCAGACTGGTCATATGTGGGAGGATGCAAATGACGGCTCAGGATCTCTATATCGAAGCGGAGCAGCTTGAACAGAAACTGGACGGTGCAGGTCTGGAAACCCGGTTGGCGTTGCAGCCCAGCGTCAGCAAGGTGCTGGACCAAATGCGGGCGCAGGGTGTTCAGATTCCGTCGCGGTTGCGGCGGCTGGATGCGGCGCTGTGCGAAGATGCGCTTGAAGCGCGGTTTGACAATATGCCGATCTGACCGCCGGGTTATCCAAAGGATATTCCGAGGATGACCAGCATCAACCCCAGAACCGACAGGAACAGCGAGGCGAGGTTCCAGGGCAGGACGCCCTGAACGGCGGCACGCAACTCGGCATCCGGCAGGCCGGATTTACGCGCCTTCATCACGCGCAGGATACACCAGACAAGGCCGAGTAGCCCGGCCAGAGACAGGGCCGCCCCGCCCCAGACGATGATGTCGAACATGGTTTCCTACGCTCATCTCAAGAATTGTCACCGCGCTTAGCGGATCGTCGCACGCCAGACAAGCCCGCTGATCCGAATGTGCGCTTGCGGTCGGACGGACGGCACTGTATCCGGCACGGGGCCGGTGATCCGGTGCCTTATTTTCAGCCCTTGGGAGAGATGCAGATGGAAGACATCACCGAAGACCAGGCCGCAGCCAACTACCGTGTGACCGCAGGCGAGCTGCGCCAGTTTGTCGAACGGTTCGAGCGTCTTGAGGCCGAAAAGAAGGACATCGCCGACCAGCAGAAAGAGGTCATGGCCGAAGCGAAAGCCCGCGGCTACGACACCAAGGTGATGCGTAAGGTCGTCGCGTTACGCAAGCGCGACAAAGATGACATTGCCGAAGAAGAGGCGGTGCTGGAGATGTATAAAGAAGCGTTGGGCATGTAGCCCGACCAGTCAGGGCTTTAGAAACCGGATATCCGGCATGGTCTGCAACCGGGCCAGATCCTGCTCATAAAGCTCGGTGAATGCGGCGACCACATCGTCGTTCCATCCGGGCAACTCGACCTCTTCCTCGATTGCATCCGGAAGCGCGTGCTGGCGAAAGATCGCAGCCAGCCCGTCCCTGAGGGATGCATCGTTGCGCGACAGGTCCTGCTTGGTCAGGTTGTCGAGCTCGTCCTGCCCTGCCTTTGATACCAGCGACGACAACAGCGTAAACTCGCCGTCAAGCGGCGTGTCGGCGGGGAGCCCGGCAAGGGCACATGCAATATCGCCGCAGAGCAGCGGAATTTCTTCGTTGCTCCAAAGCGTTATGTTCACGTCGGGGGCAAGGTCGCGGATGTCCTCGATCATCGCTAGCCAGCTCAGGCAGCTCAGATCGGTTGATCCGAGGATGTGCTGGCGTTCCGGTGCGGACAGGGACATTAGAACCTTGGGAATGAAACTGCCCGGATTGCGCAATCCGACGAACAGTTCGACTGTCGCGTCGTCGAACACTTGATCCAGATGCGCCATGCGTCGCCCGGCCTGAGGATAGAACTGCCCATCCATGATGACCGCAGCCTGTTCCCCGATATATTCGGCACTGGCCAGGATGGCCCGGCGGAGCGGGCGCCGCGGCGGCATCAGATGCCGGAACTTGGCCCGCGTATCCTCGGCAACTGGTCGGTCGCTCACGGCCCCCAGGGCAGGCCGGAATATGTTCTTATATGCCCGAAACCCCCAATAGCGTGCGCCATTCTGCCGAAGTGCTCTTGCGTTGGTTTGCAAAAGCTTCTCCAACCGACCTTCGTCCGTGAAAAGCGCGCCGGCGTGGATGGCCACCTGCATGTCAATTTCGTCCTTCCATCCGGTGTCTTGCCTGTTGGGTTACAGGCTGCGCCCGGTGCAGTCAAATCGACGCTTGCGTCGACCCGAGCCTTTGGCCATGCAAAACGTCCGGTGTTAAGATCGAACTAAAAATTCGGGCTTGCAGTCGCCGGTGCGAGATATTAATCGGAACCCAGTGCCCCTATAGCTCAGCTGGTAGAGCAACTGATTTGTAATCAGTAGGTCCGCGGTTCGAGTCCGTGTGGGGGCACCATTAAATCTCATTAAATCAATAACTTAGCGGCATAGATGGCTTATGTTTGTTTATAAGCTCGAGTTGTAAACACTTATAAATCACATTTAGCCTCAGTCGTGCTGGGAATCGCTGTGTGCGGAGGCTTTCTAGGCGCTCATCTGGACGACCTTCGATCTTCTATTAAGTTGCTGAAAATCAGAAAAAAATTAGGTTTTTTGACCAAATTTGTGGGGCTGGAAGCATATATAGATCAGACGTGATCGTTGATGAGGTCATGTTTGTCTTGGAAGGCGCAACGTCGCAGCGGAAAGTCCCGTTTCTAAGTTCACCGCCATTTGGCCTCAAAGTGTCCCTGTGATGATCGGGGAGGCTATTGATTTATTTTATTTAAGGAACCTTACCATCATGAAAACAACTAACCAGATGTCCTCTAAAGGACCCATCGTATCAAGCCTTAAAGATAGCCTCAAAGACCGGATCAATCGCCTGTCGGACACAAGATCAAGCGATCTAGCGGCCGGGCTTTATCTTGTGACAACGCACTTCAACGACACCAACACCAGCGGGTCAAATGAGCAAAAATTGCAGTATGTGATTTTGTCTGTACCAAGGGTCTACAATCACATCCTCAACAAGACCGTGAAGCATCACCACTATACAAGTAGACGGAAGCTGCATCCCTATATGCTTACGTTTGTGGACTATTCAGGTTCAAGATTTCATCAGCATAACTTCACCCAACTGCCGCACACCCACTCCATATTGATCGTTCATCCTGCCGTGAAACATAGATTTCAAGAGCTATGGAAAGATGGGTTCAGACTGAATGATGGGTGTCGCAACACAAGTTGTATTCAAGAGATTGACGTGCGGGAAATAGCCAACACAGACGATGACCTGACAAACGTGATCAGTTACTCGGCTAAGTCCTACTTTTTGAACTACATCCCGTTCGTATCGGATGAGACCAAGGCCGACATGATGGTCTTCAATGGGTAACTCGTTTGACTAATGGTCCGGCATAATTTCTTCAGCAAAGGTGTTCCAAGTCCCTGACACGATTGGGGCGGGCTTGTGATTGATCGTTCACAGCACCATATATAGACGTAACTGGAAAAAAATCTCCAAATCAGGTGCTGCAATGTCAAATGTGATCTCGTGGTTTCAGAACAACTGGTTAGAGGCGACAATGCTTCTTTCCACTCTGGTCGCAGTGGTTGCGAGTATTCTGGCCGTACGAATTGCAATCTTGGCGTTGGGTGTTGCGAGGCAATCGGTCCAGTCCGCTGACGGCGCACACGAGAGAGATGTCAGGCTTCAAGCTAGGTCTGCACTTGCTGACGCTAGGGGTAGTTTTCAAAAACTCGCTTCGGACTGCGAATTGAACTTACAGAAGTGGCGTCAACACCAACTAGCCCAAGGTCCGATTTTGAGCGCCAATCCGTTTGCGCCGTCGAAGGAAGAGCAGGAAACAATAGCGCTCCGCAAACAGGGGGCAGAAGTGCTTCGTTCGGTCGATTCAAAGTTTCGATCTATTGAGCTTATGACACTTGATGATCTGGAGAATGGAATTCCCGAAGTTCGCCAAGCAGTCGCAGCAATGGATGCTCTTTCTCGACGTTTGCAGGAGCCCAATAGCACATTTCACTGACACCCTTGCCGTAAACTGATCTGAAATAAACTTACCGAATCTCGCCCAGTTCGGGCCTGTCCTATCACCTACAGTAGCGGTCTCCAAAAAACCGATGACAACAAAGGAGTTCCCCAAACAGATTTGACCAAAATCTGGGGCACTTTTTTAGCAAATTTGCGTATATAGGCAGCAATGCAATGATGTTGTTACTGCACCGCATTCTGTCTAATGAGAACGTCGCAACCTTTCATCGCCGCCGGCTATGATTTCTGTCTTCCGGTAAAAATTAGCAGGAGAAATTGATGGGCGGAATCTCAAGCCACAGGCAGTACTTCATAGACAGTTTCATTGAGATTGTCGGCTACAAGACCGGCATACTTCTCAGCCAAGATCAGCTTCTTTCTTTGCTTGATGAACTAGGGAACTATCGGGTTCGATTGGAGCCAGACGGCGAAAAGTGGGCTCGGTTGCATTCAAATGAAGTCGAAGAAATAACTGCCTTCTTGCTCCACCGCCTAGGAAACACTGACAATCCGACCCCGACAAATTCGCACATTTCCTTACACCACAAGTACAAGGGCGATGAAGCGAAATTCCAATGCTTCCTGTCCGTTTCGGAGATGTTTATCAAGTTCTTGAACACCGCAAACGAGCAGGCTCGGATATCACCTCCTGAGTCAGGCATGCTGGACCCATCTAGCTTCATCCGACAGGCATTTGCAAAGCATGGCCCGACAGGGGGAGAGATGGCGCTTGAAATGATCTTGGGCACCAACAGCGATATGCACCGTTCTCCGTGGGGAAAAATCAGGAGCGTCGACTGGACGGATACCGTCGAACTCAAGTCTCTCTTTGAAAGCGAAGCTTTGGAAGCCAGCTACGGCAAGTTTTTTGATCAACGATTTATTGACTATTTGCACCAAAACTTTTCTCAGATTGGCGATATCCATTGGAGAAAGTTCGAGGGGTTAGCTGCGGAGTACTTTGAGAGAGAGGGGTTTCAGGTCGATGTAGGTCCAGGACGCAACGATGATGGGATTGACTTGCGAATTTATCCTCAAAATCCGACTGACGGTGACCCGGCGCTTATTATCGTCCAGTGCAAACGGCAGCGAGCCAAGATAGACAAGGCTTTGGTCAAATCTGTTTATGCTGATGTGCTCCACGAGAATGCGAAATCTGGATTGATTGTTACGACGTCTAGTCTATCGCCGGGGGCAGCTCAGATGCGAAATGCTAGGGGCTATCCAGTTTCTGATGCAGACAGAGACACCCTTCGAGACTGGATATACAAAATGCGGACTCAGCCAATTTATTAACGATCAAGTGTTAAACTGATGTACGAGAGAAACATGGGCATAGTGTTTTCGACGTTCCCAAGAACAGAGGCTCCTCCCGAGTTCGTTTCAGATGTCCGTTCTGCTTTCCAACAGCATTCCATGACGATTTCGACACTAGAAACCGACAAGGGGCTAACCAGTGACAAAGTTCTGGAAACCGTCCGGCCGGAATTAGTTTCGCTAGGGTTTCAAGTTGAGTCTGGGAAGACAAAGTCGCAAAAGATACAAAGGCCAGTGTTCTTCGGCGAGAACGCTGTCCCTTTCCTACAATACGATGTGGACGCATGGCATCCGGAATGGCGTGTGGGCCTCGAAGTAGAAGCCGGGCGTGCCAAAATGGGCAACGCCATATATCGAGACCTGATACAGGCGCTAGTAATGGTTGAGCTAGATTACTTGTTCCTTGCCGTGCCGCTCGCTTACAAATACCGTTCTGGTGGAAAAGTTGTCCACAGCAAGGACTACGAGCACACGGTGTCAGTGGCTGACGCACTGTATGGTCACTCAAGGATTGCAATGCCTTTCTCCCTGTGCGTCCTCGGGTACTGAAAAAACAGCCGATCAGGATCAATTTGTGAGGTTCTTTTTTGACTTAGGCACTAGATCATGTGCCTAGGAACAGGGTAGCCTCTACGCACAATTTTTAGTTGAGGCGTCGAATGGCAGATCAAGGCAATATAATATCAATCAATATCGACCAACTGGCACTCGATTTATCAAACCCACGGCACCAACCATTCAAGCGACCGTCGCAGGCCATCGAGTATTTGGTGCTTAAGGAATATGTGGTTGATTTGGCTGTTGATATTGCCAAAGAGGGCACCAACCCAATGGACCTCTTGGGCGTGTTCAAGAAGAAGGGTACTGGCGATACTGCCACCTATGTAGCTGCCGAAGGTAACCGCAGAGTTTGTGCGTTAATGCTCTTACATGATCCTGAAAAAATTCCACCGGGTCTCGTTGGCAGGGCAAAAATGATAAAACGCCTTGAAGCGGCTGCCAAACCTGCGCACCTCTCACCGAGGATCAATGTAGTCCTTTTCAAGAGCAAGAAATCGGCGAAGCCGTGGGTTGAGCGAATGCACATTCGTGACGGTAGGTCTCGCCGTCGATGGACTCCGGATCAACAAAACCGTGCAATAGGTGGAGGCCGAAACCAAGACGCAGCTGCACTGCTGGACCCAGCTTTGGCCAGGGGCATGATTGATGAAGCGGATAGAGCATCAAAGTTGACCACGGTTCAGAGATACCTCGGAAACCGAACGATGAGAAACGCCCTTGGCATCGTTCGAGACAATGACAAAGAGTATTGGGTGGACCGTGAAATCGCTGACTTTTCACTGTTGTTAGGCGCTTTCCTAGAAGACGTACGGCAAGGCAATTTATCATCTAGGTCAAATGCTGCTGCGGTCATTCGTTACTCTGACCTGTTGTTGGATCAAACGGGAGTCGGAGATGATCGTGTTACTCCGCTGCGGATTGAAGCTGCGTTTGAAGAGATTGCTCGACTGCGTGACTCTGAAGGCTCGGAAAGCCCAGAAGATGACGATAGTGACGGCGATGAAGATGGTGACGGTGAAGGGGGTGACGACGAAAATCAAGAAGATGATGAAAAAGTAGGCATCCGACCTCGCCTGAAGATCGGCGGTACCTCGGAACTAGAAACAGCATTCGCAAAATCTGGAAGCCAGAAACTACAGTCGCTGTATGTTTCCATTACCACCCTCTCATTGAAGCAACACTGCCCAATCGTTACAGTTGGTTTCTGGTCACTGATGGAAAGCCTCGCTGCCTTGCACGGAGGCGAAGGAAGTACTTTCGAGGGATACTTTAATCACCAAAGGTTGCAGAATAACTTTGGTTTTTCTGGCAAAGAAGAACGGAAGAACATAATAGCATCGTTGAAGCACCTGACCAGCAAAGGCAATTCGACTAAACACAGCGCTATCGCTGCCAGCTTTGACGGCAATCAAGTGGCAAATGACTTCGACGTTTTGACACCGTTGATGCTGGCTGTGTTACGAAATCTACCCGACTGATGTTGATCCGTGAACAGACCAAATTACTCATTTACCCTTGACCCGGATAGCGCTACCCAACTCCAATGACACGAACAGCTTCACCTCTGCGATATCCGGGCGGAAAATCTGCTCTCCATAACCTAGTGAGCGACATTCTGTATGCGAATGGACTGGATGGCGGCCACTATGCGGAGCCCTTCGCAGGCGGGGGCGGACTCGCTCTGTCTTTGCTTTTTGAGGGTGTAGTGCGTGAAGTGCACCTCAATGACATTGATCCTGCGATTGCTGCCTTTTGGCGAGCAATTTTGGAGCACAATGACGATATCTGCGAGCTGATTGAGGTAACGCCCGTTACCATTGACGAATGGCATGAGCAGAAATCAATGTATGCGGATTTGCAGGAAGGTAACGATGACCTAAAATTGGGCTTCGCAACCTTGTTTCTCAACCGAACCAACCGATCCGGTATTATTAAAGGCGCAGGTGTCATAGGGGGGCTCAGGCAGACAGGAAACTATCTGCTAGATTGCAGATTCAACAAACCTGACCTCATCAAGCGAATAAAACGCATCGCAAAATACCGTCACCGCATACATTTCACACAACTAGATGCACTAAAATTTCTTCCCAAACTTGAAAAGATACTTCCGCAACGATCTCTTGTTTGCGCTGATCCACCTTACTTCGGAAAAGGTGCCAACCTCTACACTAGCTTTTACAAACCGGAAGATCATGCCGTGCTAGCTGCAAGCATGTTGAAAGTCAAAAGCCCTTGGATCACAACGTACGATAACTGCCCTGAAATCGCCGAGATCTACAAACTGAGGCGACAATACGAATTCTGTGTGCAGTATTCTGCACAAACTAAGCGACTTGGCTCGGAGTTGTTAATAGTATCAAAAGGTATGAGGCTACCTGCGGACTTACCGCTCAAAAAAGTGCACCAACCTTCTCGGCAATAGACGTAACCGCAGACTCCATGTCTGCCTTGCCTGTCTATGTTTAGGTTTTTGAATTACGACAGGCTAATACTGTCTCTCAGGATCACCCCATCTCGACTTATTGATTACACCAAATCGACGAGTTTTCGTTGGGCATCTGTATCGGCTTCAATGTACCTTTGGGTCGTTTGAAGACTGGAATGGCCTGCAAGCATTTGCACGTCACGAAGACTTCCGCCGACCGTGGCTGCCTTTTTTGCTGCTGACGTAATGAAGGTTCGTCGGCCGCTGTGGGACGAACAACCAACGAAACCCAAATCAGAGTACCAGCGACTGAACATATTAACGACTGCTTGAGCAGAAGTTTGGCTTGAACGCTCAGTCTGGATCACCTTTGACGTAACAGCGAAATCGCCGTTCTTCTTCCTCTGCTTCAGAAGCTCTTGCAGTACTCGTTTGAGATGTTTGTTTAGAGGAATGGTTCGGCCCGATCGCCCCTTGGAGGCAGAGTCCGTTAGGTGGATCGCATCGGCTAGAGTTCTGTCAGGGTTCAAGAGCATCTCCCATTTGAGTTCTGCAATCTCTTTTGCTCGAAGGCCAGATTTAGTCGAGAGAAGAACAATAGCGGCATTTCTGGTTCCATTCCTCAATCTGGATACATAATTTAAAAGTATCTGTGCTTGTTTTGGGCTTAGTATCTTTGCTTGTTTTTTTAGTGCCATTATCCGTCCGATCTGGTGTTAAAATTTCTAAATCAAATAATAATATAACCAATTGAAATCGAACATATTGCTTTCTGAATTTAAAAATAATTGAAATCAACCTCTTAGAGGAATTTGTTATATTTTTTCCAAAAGGTCATCAGTTTCAGGTTCTTGTCGCCTATATAGTTCTGCGTTTGAAGTGAGGGGGTGGTCTCCTCATATTTTAATGGAGATAAATTTGTCAGTTAGAAAAGTAGAATTTGATAATATCATCCTTGAAGGCGATAAAGATCACTCATGTGTAGATCACCTTTGGGGATACATGGATTATGAGGGTAGCGGCGAGGGCTTTAAGGCATTGCCTCCTGAAACTAATTTTGGGCAGCTTTTGGAATTGGTGCGAGGGATGCAGCTTGATCCAAATGTCATTGAAAAGTTATTTTCGGTAGTGAACGAGGTGAATGACGACAGAAGTTTCAATCAGAATCCCTTCATGTCGCTGTATTGGCAGTGTAGCTCCTCGAGATTTGATATAATGTTTGATGAGCATCTATCCAAAATTGAAAACGGGATAAATCGGAAAATCGAGGATAGCGGCTGCACACTCGACGATAGCCAAGAAATGCACGACATGAAGCAACATATGATTAATGTAAGCGAGCAAAAGCGAATTGAGTCGTATCTTGTCGATCTGCAGCGGCAACTGGTTTCTGAGTACATTGAGCTTCGATACCGGCAGAAGATCAGAGGAAACAGTACGGATCAGGCGGCTTAGAGCCGGTCAGCTTCAATTTTAAATGTAAGGCATGGTCAAGGGACCATGCCTTTTTTGCGCTGTGGCAGGCTTGCTTTTGATAGCCACTTTGAATCTTTGAGATGCGGTTACTAACTGTTTTTAAGTTATTTTTTTGGACTTTGGGCAGGGGCATTAGTCGTACAGCCCAAAGCCAAATTTGAGTTTTTTGCTACTGCCCCCACAACATTTGCTTCGCCAGAAAGGCACCTGTGAAATCGTTGCAGTCCGTTTGTAAGTCGTAATTGAAGATACCGTTACTTTGTGCGAACGATAGTTGATACAAGCGGACTAAGTCGCTTTCTCGTGCCATTTTTTCGAAGTTTGCGAGCTCACCGTCGGGAAGAGGCAGTTCTGAAGTATAATCGTCATAGGTGGTACGAATATTTTCCATCGTGCTTGGCGTTATGTAACCGTACTTGGCACACACATTGAGTATGGAACGAGTTATAACGAAATTCGAAAACTCCTGAGCGTTGATGCTGCCGATCCCATTTTCTGTTGATAGATCATTTTCATCTTCTTGTACTTGGGGTGAGTTACTAGTTTGTTGACCAGACGAACTTGAAAGGTATTTGGCCGAGACCCATCCAATAGTTGAGGCCGGTGTAATAATCTCAAACCAAACTTTGTTTTTCTGAAAACATTGCGATTGAGCTGTTTCAAATAATTCTGGGCGACCATTAGAAACCTTTCGACATAGCGCCTGGCACTCCCAATCGAGAAAGTACTTGTCTCCGCCATATCGAATGCCAACTTCGTTAGGCAGAAGCTCGGCGACCACAGGGTATTCCGTCGTAGGCCCACTTCGCACGTTCAATGTGTCGTCTGCTCGGACACCGCTAACCGAAAACTCAAGGGATTGATCCGGATCGCAGACATTTGCTGTCGCTGATAGAGGTAGTGTAGTGGCCCAACAAAATAATGCCACTGAGGTCATTTTGAGATATCTATTTCGGATTTTGAACATATGCTTGATCTGCCTCATTTGATTTGGGCTTTGCGGTCTTTGTTTTCTGAAAGCCCACGAAAATAGGCTTGAAAACTAGGGAGCCGATTTGGTTAGAACGGTATCGACCAGGAGTGCTTTACTTCTGTATCGTCATGAGCCAGACGAAGTTGTTTGCGGAAAGAAACCCGACGGCAACGTCTGACGCCCGCCAAACTACTCTATCCCTTTGATTCAATAGAATTGACGGCCCGAAATATGGAATGTTGTCGATCCAAGATGCAGGGCCAAACACTTTATAGGGATGCCTCTCATCATTGGTAAGAGTTACCTGTACTTTCCCTACCTCCAAGGTTAGCGAAGAGTTTAGCTGCTTAAACTGTTCTTCCATAGCGTCAAATCGGGAAGGCGAAACAAGGCCCCAGACTTCAATTAATCCGTTGTCGGAATTTTTTAGCCCAAGTGCAGTGGGGGCGTCGTTTGGTATTTCGAACCCACTCTGGTTCGGCATCGTCATCACGGGAACTTTGACACCGAACGCCATGAAGGTATCGAAACCTTCAGTTTGGCAAACAGGGCCATCAGTGATGGGATAATAGTCGGAAAGGATAGTTCTTACCTGTTCCTTGTTTGCTTCACAATCCGAGGGGGATGTCGTTTCAATTTTGATCCTTGTGGTTGTTAAGAGGTCATTCTTTCCCTCAGAAACTAAGAAAACGTCTGAGGTGAATAGATCAAAATCGCTGTCTACTCGGCATCCTGAAAGAGCAACGGCTGCTGCTATTAGAGACAGTCTCGTTGCGGTTTTCCATGTCGAGGTCATTTTTAATTTCCTGATTTGTTTTGATTGAGGACAAGGGAAAAAGGTAGCCCTAGCGGGGTTACATATTTTTCGAGTTTCGTCGTTTGGTCATCTGCATCTGCATCTGCATCTGCATCTGCATCTGCATCTGGACCTGCATCTGCATCTGCATTTGCACATACATCTGCATCTGGACCTGCACACACATCTGCATCTGGACCTGCATCAGCCACTCTCGGCGAAGAAGACGTTTGGCGATCCTGCCTTGATTGGTACGGGGAGGGCTCCAAATTTCACCTAGTTGTATCTCTTTTTTCGCTCATATTATCCTTATATACTAGTCGTGGTGAAAGTTAATACGGTTGGATATGTTGGGTTGATAAAATTCATACCATCAGAGGGGTATGACACCTAAAGAACACGCCCTTCAAGCTTCTGCCAACTTCCCAAAGCGCCTTAAGGCCGCCAGAAAGAACTCTGGTCTGACCCAAGATCAACTCGCCGAACGAGCCGATTGTTCGGTTGTAGCGCTCAGTAAATTTGAAACTGGTGTTAACAAACCCTCCTTCGAGATGCTCGTTGCATTAGCTGCCGCTCTTGAGATCTCAGTTGATCGTCTCATCAGCAAAAATAGCTCCGCAGGTTATGATGCAGTTAAATCTGAAGCAATCGCTCGTCTTGAGATTGCTGTTGATCCACTTCCGGCTGAGTGGATCAACACACTCGTAGATGTCGCTAAAATGGCAAAGTGAAGGTGATGAGGGATGTAGAAAGCTAAACAAGAAAAAGCTACCCTCTCGATTTTCTTCGCTCAAATATCTTAAGTATGTCGGGCCAATGAAGATATTGTCCGTCAGAGTATGACACCAAGCCCATACAAAACTCAGGATGAATGTCGGCGGCATTGTCGATGGTCAGCCATGTCAAAACAATTTCCATGGCCTCAGCGCCAGTTTCATTGCAGTTGCTGCATTTGACGTATGTATAGGGAGCAATTCCGCTCGAAACGACGGAGGTGGGTCCTTCTGTGTCGCAGACATCGCATCTTTCACACGCTGTCATTCTCCAAAGCTCTGCAAGTTCAAAGCAAGCTCTCTCGATGCCGGTAGATACTTGGTATAGAAACGCTCGATCTGGTCCACAGAAGTCCCTGCTGTTGTGGCTAGATTGTAGATATTTACTTTGCCCTTACTGTTGACGATCCTCATGCAAATTGCCGTATGCCTGAGTGAGTATAGCGAGAAGTTCTTTCCGGTGTTTTGATCTATAATAAGATCGGCTCTTTTAAGTAGCTCTGCGAACTGTCGTTTTATTACGTCCCTTGCGGTTGTCCGATTGGTGTACTCCGGGAAGAACAAGAAATCCTCCGGTGATGCTTCCGGGTTTCTCGCACAAATCCGCTCGTAAACAGATACAGCAGCTTCCATCGTATTGGAGGAACGGTAACCAGTCTTTCCGTTTCTGATAGTTAGTATCAATCTCCGTGGCTCATCATCACCAACCATGACGGTTGAATGTTTCAAGGCGTACAGTTCTGTTGTCGTTGGGCGAACGAATGAGTGAACCACAAACAAAATCAGGTCGTATAGTTCTTCCGTTACGGTTGTACCCCGTACTACGATTTTGTCTTCCGCCATCTTCTTGGCTGTTCGTAAGAGCTTTTGGTAGGCATCTTCCTCCTTCGGAACTAGAGGATAAAATCTAAAGAATGGCCTCGGGTTGTCTTTCATTTTTGATCGGCTGGTTTGCGGAAGGTTTCCGATGGCACCCTCTTCTTGAGCGATCTTCAGGACATTGCGAAAGGTCGCAGTGAGAGTGTTCTTAGTGGAGGCCGAGAGGTTAGGTCTCCGTTTCTCAACCCACATCAAATACTGCTGCCAATGATGTGTCCTCAACTCTCGAATGTCCTCATCCTTGAAATACTCGTAGAGACCCCAGTCTTGGTTGGTGACTGCCCAATGCATCGTCTTGACATAGTTAGCGTTGAGTTCCTTTGCTTCAGCCTGAATGCGGGATTTGTGAAGGAACTTTTTGGCAAAAGTTTCAAAGCGATAGTCGCTGTCCACCACAGGCTCAGACCTGAAGATGCTTATCGCCAATTCCTGAGCCATCGCCTTTGCTTCAATGGCTGAAGTCTCGCCGGTCGATCTCGTTTTGTATTTCTTCTTGCGTCGGTCCCAAACCCTGACCATCCAAAACGGTGAGTTCTTCACCCGGTAGATCGAGACGCCTTTCGAAACTTTCTTTGCAGATGGCAGTTTGGGCATTATAGTAGCGGCTAGCCTTCGTGTGTCTCTGAGCTCTTATCGTTCTAGTTCATTGAAAAATAACATATTTGCATGGCAAATGACACAGCAAAGCGACCGGAAGTTATAAACTTCAGTTATAAACCGCATTCTAACTTCTTGAAGAAAAACAAAAATCAATAAATTTGTAATCAGTAGGTCCGCGGTTCGAGTCCGTGTGGGGGCACCATCAATTGGAAAATGCGCGAAATGGTTGTCGCCTGGCCACGAGGAGCACAGAGCGGCGGTTTCGAGCGCCTCAGAGATGTGGACAGGCCTTGTGCGAGCGTCGCGAGGCGAGAGGTCCTTGAAACCAGACCAGGTGCTGACCCGGTTATCGGCAATCACAGCGTTTCGGATCAGATTAGCGCGCGTTTCGGTGTTGATCAGATTCGATGCAAGAGCTTTTTCAATCTCATCCGACACGCTGGCAGCCATAGAATGAGTTCTGTTTATTCTGTACAACTCACCCGGCAGAAAAAGGGCCTGGGCGAGCGGGCTTACTTCGGCTGACGAAATTGAGACCTTGCGATCAGAAGTATCTTTGAGAGGACGATATTTCCGGACCTTCTGCCGCAATTGACCTGGAACGGACGCATGAGGTCAATTTGTTGATCATATTCATTAAAAATAGAAATCGATAACCAGTAGGGACGTACCTTAGATGAGGTCTGCCGACTTATCCAAAAGTATGTAAAGTATGCGTTCGACCGAAGCCGGTCGTGCACCGCCTTCAGAGGGCGAAGAAGGGTGCAGGATTCGGCATGGTTCCACGATCCTCGGCAAGGCTGGTCGGTCCGAAGACCGGCGCGGTGCTTCATCGACCAGATGGCAGGATGTTTACACCGTTGGATCTGCCACCGGCGATTTTTGTCATTGCCGGAAGCTTAGGCTGGGATTACGATCAACCGTCGTGCTAGAGGCTATCTTGAAACACTTTCCGGACGCTTGGGTTGCTGATCAATGAACACTGTCTTCGGCAGAAGAATTAGCGCCAAGCCGACGCTTCAATTTGTGATGCGGCATCTGGGTCTTGCAAGATCCTGTGAGGAAGTGGCTTCCGAAAAGGTGGTTATCTGCCCCGAAGAACGTAATCCGGTGGCAGCGGCGATTCACCTGAATGGCCAGCTGGATCGTGTGACCGGTGTTGACAGCTACTCGTCCTTTGAGTTGGAGAACCTCCGCTTGGCTGGGAGGGATCGCCTGGATGTTGCGACGGTCGCCTACAGGATAGATGGCGCGGTGTTTTCCAGCGGTCGGCTTTTGACCGGTCGGATGCGGCACGATCAGGGTGGTGCCCAAAGAACCAGACCTTTTGCAAAGGTGACCGGAGAACTGGATACAGCCGTCTTGCCGCTGTCCAGTTTTGCGACGATGTATTTCGGCCATATGATTTTTGATGGGGGGGCGACTGCGCTGATGGCCCCGGATTTTGGTCAAAGCTATGTTGACGCCAAAGTCGCGGCCGACATGGCCGGGCATGTATCGCGGTACTGGGACCTTTTCGGCTTGTCGTACGAGGCGGTCGGGGATGTGCGAATTCGCCATGCCTGGATTTTCGAAGACCGAGGCATGAACAGTCACAAGATTGCGCGCCTGGAAAACCTGAGCGCCCGTGTTCGGGCTCTGCCCGGAACGCGCGACGGTCATGGCATTTTCATCCGCCGACGTGGATGGGGTGCTCACCGGGCCCCGGCAAACGAGGCTGCGCTTGAAGACTTTTTTGCGGCTCAGGGATATGAGATCATCGACCCGCGCCATTTGACCGTGGATCAGATTGTCGCGCGGGCCCGCGGAGCGCAGGTGTTGGTTGGCGTTGAAGGCAGTGGCATGACGCACGGAATGCTTGCTATGGCTCCTGGCACCTCGTTGATCATGTTGTTTCCGCCATGGCGGCTCAACAACATGATGAAAGACTACGCCGATGGCCTGGGTATGAAATACGGCTTTGTCGTTGGCGAGGGGCGTGGGGAAGACTATTATATCAATCCCGATGAGATTTTGCGGACCATTGATCTTGTGCAAAGCAGCGAGTTCTGAGCTTTCTCGGGGATATCGGGTCAATCTAGGAGGTTCGATCAATCGGCCCGGTCAGGCGCCTGGTTTCTCAAAAAAAGCCGAGGGATGCGATTTTGGAACTTGCCCGAGACAGACAAGCGACACCGCAACCCCGCTGATCAGGACGTGACAGGAGGATGAATGCAGGATCATGGCTATGAATCGGGGCGGTTGAATCTGCCGTTTGTCGGAATTTCGACCTTTGCCAAATCGCCATACGTACCGGATTGGGATCGGATCGAGGCGGATGTCGCCGTACTGGGGGCGCCGTTCGATTTCGGTACCCAGTGGCGGCCCGGCGCGCGGTTTGGACCGCGAGCGGTGCGAGAGGCCTCGACCCTGTTCAGTTTTGGCCATGCCGGGGCTTATGATCACGAGGACGACGCGACCTATCTGGACGGCTCGGTGCGGATGGTCGATCTGGGGGATGCGGATATCATCCACACCAAAACTGACGAGAGCCATGCCAATATTGCCTATGGCGTGGGTAAGATCCTGCAAGCGGAGGCCTTGCCCGTGATCATTGGCGGGGATCATTCGATCAACATCCCCTGCATCAACGCCTTTGCCGAAGATTGCGCGCAGAACGGGCCGATCCATGTCGTTCAGATCGATGCACATCTGGATTTTGTCGATGAACGCCACGGCGTGACCGCCGGGCATGGCAACCCGATGCGGCGGGCGATTGAAAAAGACTATGTCTCGGGCATGACGCAGCTGGGCATTCGCAATGTCTCGTCCACCGCGAAGGAAGGGTACGCGGATGCCCGCGCGCGTGGGTCGGATATCCTTTCAGTGCGGCAGGTGCGCAAGCTGGGAACCGAGGCGGTTTTGGCGCGCGTCCCGCAGGGCGCACGGTATTATGTGACGATTGATATCGACGCGTTTTGCCCGTCGATTGCGGCAGGCACCGGCACGCCCAGCCATGGCGGGTTTCTGTACTATGATGTGCTGGAGATACTACAGGGGTTGGCGAAACGCGGGGATGTTGCGGGTATCGACCTGGTCGAAGTGGCCCCGGCCTATGACCCGACCGAGAGCACTCAGATTCTGGCCGCGCAGCTGTTGCTGAACTTTCTGGGGTTCATTTTTCACGAACGCGCCAAACGATAAAGGCGGGCTTGCCACAACTGCCTTTCGCATCTCGTGGTACAGTTTGGGCGAAGCTTCTTCGAGCTGAATGTCTGCGAGGCGGTCAAATCGGACATTGGGCGGCTGAAATCACTGAGGGTGCGCTCTGGATTGTCGCAAGTCCAGGATGTAGACAAACGCATAAGGCAACCTGTGGCAGTCTCACGGCAAAGACGGGCCTGATTTTACAGTCGAGATAGTCTACAAACTGGAGTGTTGGAGCCGTGAAATCTGAGGCCACCAAGAACTTATGGATGCTCGCGCTAGCTTTGGTTGCAATTCTTCTCTTTGTCTATTCAGACAGGATTGGCTTGCTGCTTGTTGCGGCGATTAGTATCGGTTCGTACTTTGCCGCGATTGTGGTTAGGTTGTTAAATGACCGAGATCAATAAAGAGTAGTGCCGATGTCTGCCATGGAACCGGAACGCTCATTCACCCCGCTCGGTTTCGGCGACTGCCACGCGGACAAAGTTACCGTTTGTTCTGGGATGTGCAGAGTAGGTTGAGAGGCTGGAGCCAGAACATTGAAAAAGTTACTTTTTGATTTCGATGGAGAACTGAAGCGACACCCAGTAAGGGCAATTGCCTTATTATTGGCGACGCAGTTCGTTTTCTTATTGTTATGGAGAACCGCTGTTTCCCTTTTCCCAGATCACCTTGCTATCGCTTCAAACGTTTTGGTCTGGAGCTGGCTGTTTTTGATGCTCTATTTGCTGGGACCCGTTGTTGGGCTATCGAACTGGTGGTTCGGTGGCAGGAAGTAAGTTTGGGCTCGGAGCGGACAATGCGCTCCGAGCGTTATCATCGCTTGGCCGCACCTCTCACGGTGAAGCACTGGCCTTGAACCTTACGTGTTCTCTTACGCACCGATGATGTTGTGGCCCGGACCGTAAGGGAAGCCCGTGATGTTCTCGGCCCCGGCTTCACCGACCACGAGGATATCGTGTTCGCGGTAGCCGCCCGCGCCCGGCTGGCCTTCGGGGATCCACAGCATCGGTTCGATTGAGACGACCATGCCGGGTTGCAGCGCCGTGTCGATGTCTTCGCGCAGTTCCAGGCCCGCCTCGCGCCCGTAGTAGTGGCTGAGGACACCAAAGGAGTGGCCGTAACCGAACGAGCGGTATTGCAGCAGGCCCTCATCGGCGAAAAAGCGGTTGATCTCGGCGGTGATGCCCGAGCAGGTCGCACCGGGCTTGATCAGGCTCAGGCCCAGTTCGTGGGCTGCGACGTTGGCTTTCCAGATACGCAGGCTTTCGGCGTCGGGCTCGCCCAGAAACAGGGTGCGTTCCAGCGCGGTGTAATAGCCCGAGATCATCGGAAACGTGTTCAGCGACAGGATATCGCCCTTTTGCAGCGCGCGTTTGGTGACCGGGTTATGGGCACCGTCGGTGTTCAGGCCGGACTGGAACCAGACCCACGTGTCGCGGTATTCGGCATCCGGGTAAGCGCGGGCGATCTCGGCCTCCATCGCGTCGCGGCCTGCCATGGCGATCTCGATCTCGGTGGCGCCTTCACGGATAGCCGCGTGAATGGCAGCCCCGCCGACATCAGCAGTACGCGCGCCGCCTTTGATCAGTTCGATCTCTTCGGCGGATTTCACCATGCGCGCGGCCATGGTGTCGGGTGCGATGTTGATCAATTCGAGCTGACCCAGCATGGCCAGCGCAGTGTCGCGCGCAGCCAGTGTCATGTGGTCGCTCTCGATTCCGATCCGTTTCGCACCTCCAATCAGGCTGGCGACCGCGCGCCAGTAATTGTCGCGCTTCCAATCGGTATAGATCACGTTGTCCTCGACCGAACGGCGCCAGGGCTGGCCCGCATCGATGTTGGCCGAGACAGTGGTGCAGGCGTCCTGCGTGACGACGCAGCCATAGGGGCGGCCAAAGGCGCAATAAAGAAAGCCCGAGTAATAGGCGATGTTCTGCATCGAGGTCAGCAGAACCACAGGAATATCCCGCGCTGCCATGATGGCGCGCAGTTTGCTAAGACGGCGGTCATATTCTCCCTTGCTGAAGGGCAGGGGTGCTTTGTCGCCATTGTGACAGGTGAAGAATTCGGGGCGATTTGTCATGTTCAGGTCTCTCATCTTTGCCGGGCGGCAAACCCGGCCACTTGTCCCGGCGTTCAGGACAGGCGGTCTCGGGGTCCGAGAGCCGATCACCCCCGATGATACCGCGACGCCATCGCGGCTGAGGTGAACGGGTGAATCGTTAAATCAGGCCATCGCCTGCGTCAAGCGGGGGAAAGACCCCGCAGACGCTCGGACCGGCGGCGCAGCAGTTCAACCGTGGTTAGCAGTGCGATCGACAGCACAACAAGGATCGTTGCAACTGCCAGAATGGTTGGGCTGATCTGTTCGCGCAGGCCGGTGAACATCTGCCACGGCAGCGTCTTCTGGCTGGTAGAGCCAACGAACAGCACCACGACCACCTCGTCAAATGACGTGATAAAGGCGAACAGGCCACCCGAGATCACGCCAGGCAGGATCAGGGGCATCTGGATCGAAAAGAAGGTACGAACCGGTCCGGCCCCCATGTTTGCAGCGGCGCGCGTCAGTGAGCGGTCAAAGCTGACAAGTGTCGCGGTCACGGTGATGATGACGAAGGGAATACCAAGAACGGCATGGGCCAGAATGACCTTCAGATAGCCGACGAAGTTCTTGTTCATGCCCAATGTACCTTCAAGGAACCGGCCGATATCGCTGTAGAAAAAGAACATGCCGGTGGCCGAGATAATCAGCGGCACAATCATGGGCGAGATCAGGATGCCCATGATGGCACGGCGACCGGGAACGTGACTCTGGCTGAGGCCGATGGCCGCCAGCGTACCTAGCGAGACCGAGATGATCGTCGCAATCGGCGCAATGATCAGCGAGTTCTTGAAGCTGCGCTGCCATTCGTTGTTGGTGAAGAAATCGCGGTAATGCTTCAGCGAGTATCCTTCGGGGTCCAGGCGCAGCATCTCGGGCGTGAAGGTAAAGAAGTCCTGCGCGTTGAACGACAGCGGCAGAACCACAAGGATCGGCGTGATCAAGAAGACAAAGATCGCACCGCAGATCACCCGGAACAGGTAGTGGTAGAATACCTGTTTCGGCGTCAGATAGGGCAGCAGTTTCCGGCGATAGCGGCCCTCATAGAGCCAATAGGTGAACCAGCCGAAGAACCAGCCGCCCAGCAGGCCAAGAATGCCGCCCATCGGGCCAGACATCAAAAACCCGACGATGCCGAATCCGATGATATTGATCCACCGGGCCAGTCTCTCGTTTTTCAGAACAGTGATGTAGATCCAGCCTAGCGCTGCGATCAGAGCAGCCCCGCCAGCGATGCCAAGAAAGACCGAGCCATTGCCCGCGCCGACGAAGACACCGGCGAAGGCACCTGCCAGCGCAAGGCTGGGCAGAACCATGGACAGAGGTTTGCGGGATATCGGAGTAAGTGCGGCCATGTCGATTATCCCAACTTCACGTTATCAATGCCCACGATCTTGTCGTAGACCCAATAGAGCAACAGCACGACCGCAAGCAGGATCGTCCCAAGTGCCGCCGCCAATCCCCAGTTCAGCGAGGACGAGATGTGATAGGCGATCCGGTTCGAGATGAAGACGCCCTTGGTGCCGCCGACGATCTCGGGCGTGATGTAGTAGCCGATGGCCAGAATGAACACGAGGATCGACCCCGCGCCAATGCCCGGAATGGATTGCGGGAAATAGATCCGCCAGAAGGTCGTCCAGTTCGTCGCGCCCATGGATTTAGCAGCACGGGTGTAGGATGCGGGGATGGTCTGCATCACCGAATACATCGGCAGGATCATGAACGGCAGCAAGATATGCGTCATCGCAGTGATTGTGCCGATCTGGTTATTGATGATTACCAATCGTGCGTCATCCGCCACCAGTCCGAGCCAAACAAGCGTTTCGTTGATAACGCCCTGTTGCTGCAACATCACCTTCCACGCGGATGTGCGAACCAGAAGGGACGTCCAGAACGGGAGCAGGACCAATATCATCAGCAGGTTCGACACCCTCATCGGCAGGGTCGCCAGCAGATAACTGACTGGATAGGCAAGCAGGATACAGGACGCGGTAATCACCAGCGACATGAACAGCGTGCGCCCGAACAGCTTGATCAGGATCTGTTTGTCCTCGGGCTGTGATTGCGCGCCCTCGGGCGTGCGGCGCATATCGACCGCGTTCAGGAAGTAACCATTCGTAATGGCGGGCGAGTGGGTCTTAATCACCGCCCATGTCTGCGGCTCGCCCCAGCCTTCGTGAATCTCGATCAGTTGTTCCTTGAACGGTCCATCTGTTTCAGGGTCCAGCTTACCAAGCTTGCGTCCTGACCGGCGGAACAAAGAGGACATACCGGTTTCTTCATAGTTCAGACGTGAGCCGAGACGCGTATGGGTCTTGTTGTCGACGGCTACGACCATGTCACGGACAAACGCGTCATAGACGGCCTCGTCCGGCAGTTCGCCACTGGTCTCATCCCAGCTTTGCAACGCCTCGACCGTCAGGGGCAGCGTTTCCTGCACCATGCTGTTTTCCACCGACCGGAACAGCATCGATGCAATCGGCACGATGAACGAGAACAGAACAAACAGCAGCAGAGGGGCCACCAGCATCAGCGCGCGCAGCTTTTGCCGCCGCAACGAACGTGCCAGCGATTGCTTGAGCGGCGTTCCATCCGCTGCCAGCATTGGTCCGGCGTTTTGGCTTGCGTCAGTCATCGGTGCCCCTTGGGTTTTCTTTGGTCCGGGGGCGGCGCACCGCCCCCGACTGTATCATGAATTCAAGCGCTTATTGCGCCAGCCATGCCTGGAACTTGGCTTCGATATCGTCGCGGTAGTCGGCCCAGAACTCGTAGTTATACAGGAACGTGTTCTTAGCGTTTTCCGGATCAGTCGGCATATGCGGTGCCATGTCGATGCCCAGTTCGGCGTGCTGACCCACCAGCGGAGCCGACGAGGCGCGGGCCGGACCGTACGAGATGTACTTGGCCTGATCTGCCAGACGCTGGGTGTCGGTCGCGAACATAATGTAGTCCAGCGCGCGCTGCTGACGCTCTTCGCTCAGACCGGCCGGGATGATCCAGCCGTCCAGATCAAAGATCTGCGCGTCCCACAGCATGGCGACAGGCTGCTTCTGCTCTTCGATGACGCTGAACAGACGACCGTTATAGGTCGAACCCATGACGATTTCGCCGTCAGCCAGAAGTTGCGGGGTGTCGGCACCGGCAGACCACCAGACAACATCGTCTTTGATCGTTGCCAGCTTGGCCAGCGCTTGATCCTGCCCCTCGGACGTCGCCAGAACGTCATAAACGTCATCCTTGGCGACGCCGTCACAGATCAGAGCCCATTCCATATTGTTGATCGCGCGCTTTTCCAGCGAACGCTTGCCCGGATAGGCCTCGGTGTCGAAAACCGCACAGACGTCAGTCGGCGCAGTGTCACCAACCAGATCGGTGCGATACCCGAAAGTGGTCGAATAGACGATCTGCGGGATAAAGCAGTCGCTGACCAGCAGGTCACCGAAGTCATCCGCAGCCGACGTGCCATCGGGTGCAGGGGCCAGCATGGTGTCAGGGTCGATTTCCATCGCCAGACCTTCGTCGCACAGGCGGATCGCATCCGCCGCAACAACGTCAACAACGTCCCAAGTGATGTTGCCCGCTTCGTTCATCGCGCGCAGCTTGGCAACCGCTTCGGCCGAGCTGTCATCGTTCAGGATGGTGACGCCGGTCTTTTCCGAATAGGGCTCGTGATACGCCTTAAGCTGCGATTTCGAATAGGCGCCGCCCCACGAGACGATGGTCATCTCTTCGGCGGAAACGCCACCAGCTGCAGTTGCCAGAGCCGCTGCCGTCAGCAGAGTTTTTGTTGGTTTCATGTGTTACTCCCAGTACTTCCCGTTTGTTGTATGGTCAGCTGGCGCACGGGTTTTCGCCAGCCGGTCCCTCAGTGAAACCGCGCTTGTACCGCGCGATTTGGTCTATGCGTCGAGCGCACGACAATCCTGTGGCAGCCAGCCGATCTCGATCTCTTGACCGGGTTTCAGGCGGATGGCATCGGGGGCGTTCCGTGTCTTGACGATGAACTCGTCATTGCCAGCCACCGACATGCGGAAGCGGAACACGTCACCCATATAGATGAATTCCTTGACCGTCGCCTTCAGCGTATGCGCATCGGCATGCAGGCGGTCCTTGTTGAATTCAACACGCTCGGGGCGGATCGAAACCTTGGTGCGTTCGCCCGGGTTGTGAACGTTGATCGGCACCGCGTCGATTTCCGAACCGTCATCCAGTTGAACCAGACAAGTGTCGCCATCGATGGATTTAACAACGCCTTCCAACGTATTGTTTTCGCCAATGAACTGCGCAACAAAGCTGTTTTCAGGCTCTTCATACAGCTGATCCGGCGGGGCCAGTTGCTGAATGCGGCCATCGTCGAACACCGCCACGCGATCGGACATCGTCAACGCCTCGGTCTGGTCGTGGGTCACGTAGACGGTGGTAATGCCCAACTCATGCGCAAGGCGGGTGATTTCGAACTGCATATGCTCGCGCAGTTGTTTGTCGAGCGCGCCCAGCGGCTCGTCCATAAGCACCAGTTCTGGTTCGAAGACCAGCGCGCGGGCCAGGGCGATACGCTGTTGCTGACCGCCCGAAAGCTGCGCTGGGCGGCGGTTGCCGAAATCGCCCATCTGCACCATGTCCAGAGCGCGTTTGACCTTGGCTTCGCGGGTGGATTTGTCCAGCTTGCGGACCTCAAGCGGAAACGAGAGGTTCTCGGCCACCGTCATGTGCGGGAACAAGGCGTAGTTCTGGAACACCATCCCGATGCCGCGTTTATGCGGTGGGATGTTGTTGATGGGTTTGCCATCCAACAGAATCTCGCCATGGGTGGCTGTTTCGAATCCGGCAAGCATCATCAGGCAGGTTGTCTTGCCCGATCCGGACGGCCCGAGCATGGTCAGGAATTCGCCCTTTGGCATAGCCAGGTTGAGATCTTTAACGACGAGATTCTCGCCGTCATAAGATTTTTGAACGCGCTGAAATTCAACAAACGCGCCGTCGTTATTTATGTCGGTCACAAGACCCCCTGTTGCGTCAAATGATTATCCGGTTGACCCGGATCTCATTGATCTTCTCGTGCATTGATGCCGAAGCTAACAAAAGGTCGCAAGCCCGTAAAGCGAAGGGGCCATCTAAAACGTCACTTTTGCCCAAATTTACGACACGTTCAGGTGATTCATATGCCAGGCGAGGCTTTGATTGCTCGACAGAACCGGTTTGCCGATCCGCGCCTCGATCTGCGGGATAGCGGCCAGCGTGCGCAGGTTCGTGCAGCTCAGAAATACCGCATCCACGGCTGTATCCGCGCCCAGCCGGGTTGCGGCCTCGACCACCGAATCGTTTGATATCCGGACAACTTTTGCCTCTTCGGCCTCGCCAAACGTGCCGAACACATCCATCGAGATGCCCTGCGCGGCGAAGGCCCGCCGCAACGGCGTGTTTACCTCTTCAACGTAGGGTGACAGCAGCGCAAATTTCGACACGCCGCGATCTGCCGCACAAGCGGCGGCCGCGCGCAGGGGGTTAGTCACGGTCTGGACATCGCATGTCTGTTTGACCATCTGCTCGACCCGCTCGGACCCGATCACCGAACTGGCCGACGTGCAGCCATAACCCACAACCCGATAGGGCCGCGCCTTGGGCAGCAGGTCGGCGGCGGCGGGCAGGGCGGTTTCCATCTTGGCCAGCATATCGGTGCTGACCTCGGCCCCGCTTGGGATACGGCTGACATAAAGCGGGCTTTTGTCACGGGCGAACAACGTGCGGAATTCGGGCTCGATGGTCTCATCCGTTTGCAGCACGATCAGGCCCATGGGCACGGCGGCGGGATCATCGGGGTCCAGCGTGTAGCGCAGCGTGGTCATATCTCGGATATCTCCGGTCCAAGGCGGGGGCTGAGGAATTCCGGTGCGCCCTCGGTGATCAGGATGTTTTCCTCATGAACCATGATCTTACCATTCACGGCGATGCCCGGTTCCAGCGTCAGCACCATTCCGGCCTGCAACTCAGTATGGTCATCGGGGATGAGCGAGGGCCACTCGGTCAGCGACATCCCCAACCCATGCCCTAGACGCCCGGCATCGGTGCCCACGCCACCATCGGTCAGGATCGCGTTCATCGTATGAAACAGTTGCGACGCGGTGGCACCGGGGCGCGCCTGTTCGAATGCGGCATCCGACGCCTCGATCAGTCTGGCATGTGCATCCCGAACCGGCGCGCTAGCGGGACCAACCGACCAGTTGCGGTCGTAATCGCAGAAATACCCATCCTTCACGAGGCCGGTATCCAACATCAGCACATCCCCCGGCCGCAGCGGCGTCTGCGTGGCGGGTGAGATTACGTCGGTGTATCCGCCCTGTTCGGCTCCACCTGCCAGATAAGGCACCCAGTCGGCCCCTTCCTCAAGACACAGCATCTGGAAGCGGCGGAACACCTGATCCAGCGGCGTACCCGCAGAGGCGATTTCGGGCGCGCGGGCAAAGGCGCGGGCAGCAATCTGACAGGCGGTGCGTATCTTGGCGACCTCGGTCTCGGATTTCACCATGCGCAGGGCGCGCAGGATGCCGTGATCACCGGTGATGCGGCGGGTTTCAATTCCGGTCTGCAGGCGCGTCAGGTCGGCCAGTGGCATCCGCACATGAGTCTCATGCCCGTCCGGGCAGCCAATTGCGGCACCGTTCGGGGTCAGTTCAATCAGCGTATCCGCCAGCAAGGAAATGCCGTCATCCTCAAGGTCCGGCGCGCTCCATGTACGAATGTCGTCGACCCAAGTCTGCGCCATCAAAGCCGCGCCGATCGAGGGGATCACCGCCGCCGGCTTGCCCGAGGCAGGCACGATCAGGAACCACGGTCGCGTCGGGCTTTCCCAGAACCGGGTCAGATAGCCGGTGAAATAACGTATCTCGGGCTCGGTGGTCAGCAGCAGCGCCGAGAGGCCTGCGTCCGCCATCCGTTGTTGCGCGCGGTCCAGTCGCGCCTGAAACTCCTCGGGCGCGAAACCGGTCATGCGGGTTGCTCGGTCAACATGGACAGGACGCGTGATTGCGGGCCGATCGCTATGGCTGCGCGCGCTGCGTCGTTCATCACCGCCGCGATGCCTGCCCCACCCGACGCGCTGGTTTCCAGCCCGGCCCCGGCCATGACGGGAAGCTGCGCGGCCACCTCCTCATCTGTCAGCGTCAGAAACAGATCGGCATCGCGCGCCAGCCCGTTCAGAGCAATCAGCGAGGGTTCCTTACAATCCAACCGCCCCATGATACTGTCAGGGCCATCGGCGAAGACGCAATGTCCGGCCTCGATGCTGGCCTGTAGCGCCGGGGCCGCATCGGGTTCGACCACCACGATCCGGGGAGTATCCCCCCAGACCTTGCGCGCATAGGCAGCGACCGCGCCGGCCATGCCGCCAACACCGGCCTGCAGCAGGATATGAGTCGGCGCCTCGGTGCATTGTTCCACCGCTTCCAGCGCCATCTGCAAATAGCCTTCCATCAGCAGATGCGGCAGGTCGGTGTAGCCATCCCAGGAACTGTCCGACAACAGGGTCCAGTCGTTCTGTTGCGCCGCCTGCGCGGCGGCCTCCATGCTGGCGGCATAGTCGACCCCCTCGCGCACCACCTGCGCGTTCTGCGCCCGCAGGCGGTCGGCGAAGCTTTCGGGGACCGTTTCGGCGATGTAAACCACCGCATCAGCCCCAAACACACGCGCGCCTGCAGCCATGCTCATCCCGTGATTGCCCGCGCTGGCGGTGACATAGGTGCGCCCCTTGAGGGTCTGATCAGGGGCCTCATCAGCCTGGCAGGCAATAACATACGCCGCTCCCAGCGCCTTGAACGAACCAAGCCCCATCCGAGGCCGTTCATCCTTGACCCAGAGCTTTGCCACCGGCGCAAGGGCCGTGGCATCGACCAGGGGCGTTTCGGTGAAGTCCGGGGAAAACAGCCGATGCCGTCTCAGCCCGGACGTATCGACCGAGGGATAGGGCGCTTGATTGGCAAGCTTTGCCCCATTCCGATACGGGTTGCTGACTGTCTTCATCGCAGGCTCCCTTACATGATGCGCCGACGTGACCGGAATGGTCCGGCGCTGTCAAGCAAAGGCTTCTTTGCATGTTCACACACATCCAACGCAACGCGCGTCTTTTCAATCGATTTGGTTGGCTGTAAGTGTGTCGCGATCTTGTTCGGTGCAGTCTGGGCTGCAGCATGGGCAGGTCTGCGGGCGTGATGGAATGGTAGACATATCGGACTTAAAATCCTTCGCTTCCGCCCGTAAAGCGCATTGTATTCATGGCCTTGTGGCCTTACTGGTTTTTTCAGGCCCGAAATAGGCCCGACAAGCATGCCCGCGTGGTGGAATGGTAGACACAAGAGACTTAAAATCTCTGGGCCGGAAGGCCGTGCCGGTTCGAGTCCGGCCGCGGGTACCACTATCCTCTTTGATCGCTATAGGTCATTCTCGCGTTTCGCATCGTATTGTTCGACATTCACAAAACGCGGAACTAGTGTCGCCGGGGACGCAGGATTGAGGATTAGCTTTGCCTTACCATACAATTAGACAAATAGGTGAAGGGGGTTTTGGTGCTGTTTTTGAAGTCATTGATGACAACGGTCAAAAATTTGCGCTGAAGACTTTAAAAGAGGGTGTGGAGCTTCAGCACCCTGAAGCCGGCATCGGGGCGCGTTTTCGCCGCGAAATCAAATACCAGAGCGCCATTGTGCATCCAAACGTTGCTAGGATAGTCGAATACAGTCTCGACAGTGAGCCGCCGTGGTTTGTCATGGATCTTGCCAACTGCACCCTGGCGGATGAGCTTGAGGCGGACAGGACATTGGGAGGTAACGTTTCGCCAGTTCTTTTTGACATATTGGCGGGTTTAGAAGTGATCCACGCAAAGGGCTATAAACACCGTGATCTGAAACCCCAGAACATCCTCAAGTTTGTCGATCCCGCTGGAAGCCAACGATATGCAATCTCGGACTTTGGTCTCATGACGCCTGCAGCAGGCCAAACGACGACTCTGACTGCGACCAACGCTGGAGGTGGGACTCCGTTATACTGCGCGCCAGAATGCACAACTAACTTTCGCCGAGCGACAAATCTAGCAGACATATACTCGTTTGGAGCCATTCTTCATGACATCTTTGGGGGCCTCAGAAACAGACTGCCTTATGATCAACTAAGTGTAGTGGGTCCACTGAAAGACGTAGTTGAAAAATGCACTTTCCGACAGCCACGAAGACGATTTCAATCCGTTGACCAACTGCGCGAAGCATTGTTCGAAGCATTGGCTGCATTAGATGGTGAGGAGACCACGTTTGCTTCGGCGGAAGAAGAAGAGATCGTTGCGTTGTTAGGAAGAGGATGTCCGTCGTCAGAGTTTGTGGAACTAAAGGCGGCCTGAACTAAGAGAGAGTTTGGCTCATCTGTTTGGCTTGATTATGCGGCGTGTTTGC